>CAZEYM010000040.1:0-1960 GCA_964516385.1 uncultured Thermotogaceae bacterium | reverse complement strand
CGCCTGCCAAGCGCGGGCGAACTCCTCAAACTCCATGCCGTATTTGGCCTCACAATCGACGATGCGGTGAGAGCAGATCTGGAGACGCGAGCTACTCGTCAAGCAGATCCCCTTTGTTCAGGGTCTGGCCCTGCCTGAGTTCTCTCTTGGCCTCCGCCCACCGGTCCTTCAACGCTGACCTGAGCTCCGGACTGAGCATGATCTCCAAGGTCTCCAAATCGCCCGGCGACAGCTCTTCCAGCGCCTTTGCCAACTGCTCCAGACCTATTTCAACCTTCGGCACATGAACCTCCTCTTTCCCGGCTTGTCAAGGCTATCCAGAGGGCTGTGAGACGGCAAGCTCTGGGGTAAGCAACTCCTACGTGCTCTCATGAGTCCGTCTGTCCCGACAAACGTAGACTATCCCACTGCTCCCAAACATTCACCTGTTGCGAGCTGAGAGTACCTTCTGCGGCTGCCAATCCTTCAGCCCCTGACGTGCCTCATACAGATCGACATTGCGCTGTGCGTTGATCCACAGTTCAGGCGTCGTTTCCAGCACCGCGGCCAGCTTTATCGCCACCTGGGCCGAGATCCGGGCGTGCCCGTTGACGATCCGGCTTAGGTGCTTGCGGGAGACGCCCGTCGCCTCGGTGAGCGTACGTAGCGACACATTCTGGGGCTCCAGGTACAACTCCCTAAGGAGTGTCCCCGGATGCGTCGGCCGTCGGCGACTCGGGATCATCGTTCCCCTCCTTGTGCTTCCCCTTCAGCCGGTGAAATCCATGGTGCCCGAAACAGTCTGAGACATCGCCGATGGCGTTGAGGAAGTCTAGGATCAGCAGGATCCTGGTGTGCTGTGCAGGGTTTATCTTAGCACTCTGCCCAGTGTCGAATAACTCCCTGAGGCCCTTGTCTTTGAACCCGGCAATGGCCACGTATCATGTTACCTTGTTGGTAACAGCACGACAACCATTGGATCGCTGGCCACATCCCACAGCCGCTTCACCGGTCTTGGTATGCGTGGCCTCGCGATCGAACATAGTGCACGACGAGCACGTCATCACACAGTCGGTAGATGATGCGGTAGTCTCCGAACCGAAAGCGCCGGTAACCCTCCCATGCACCCTTCAGAGGAACTCCGCGGAGGGGATCCCCAGCTAGTGCGGCAACCGCCCTTCGTGCCCGCTCTTTGTTCTCGGGGGTCAGTCTCCGGATGTCCTTCCGCGCCCGGTTCGTGAACCTAACAGTCACCGCGCAGAAGAGCCGAACACATCCTCAAACGAGTACAGGCGCCCTGCTTCGACGTCGGCTTCAGACTCGCGTAGTGCTTCGATAGCGTCGGGGTCTCTCTCTTCCTCAATTGTCGCCAACAGACTCCAAAGCTCTTGCCGTTGTTCCTCGGAAAGTGCGGCAATAGCTCGGGCTAGCTGTCTCACGTTCAAGTCCACGGTGACCTTCGCCACGGTCGCGTCACCTCCAGCATCGATTGTAGCACGTGAAAGCTTGGGTAGGTGGGGGAAGACTGGGGTTGCCCCGCTGCCGAGCTACCTCAAAGCCCTCCTTCTGTAGTCCCTTGACCGATTCCTCGCCCGTGATCTGAGGGAGGTCACTCTCCATCGGAACACCTCCCGGCAGATACCTCTCTCCCACGCATGTTACTGCACCGGACGAAATCGGCGCAGACGAGCTCCGCCGCTACCATTCCTCGAACCGTAGCGTCGGAGCTTGTCTCCGACGTTGGTCGCACCTCGTGTGCGACGTCCCGGTTGCCGACATCGAACCACCGGCGGGGACCAGCCCCGCCGCTACCATTGAGGGGATGGTGTCCCCACACGCCACGAGCTACAGGCGTGATTCCACTCCTCATCCCTCCGAGGCGGCAGTCCACCAGGCCATCCGGGAGGTAGCCGGCACCGCAACCTCATGCTGATCGCCCAACCGCTTGAGCACCATCCGGAACCGCGATATGCTGCATTTG
>CAZEYM010000039.1:0-2024 GCA_964516385.1 uncultured Thermotogaceae bacterium | reverse complement strand
ACGACGGCCGTCGCCGATGTGGTGGCCCGCTTCCACAGGTTGCGTGGGGTGGAGACGTTCTTTCTGACAGGCACCGATGAGCACGCGGCCAAGGTGGCGAAGGCTGCGGCCGAGCATGGACGTACACCGCAGGACTGGGCCGACGAGTACGCGAGGGGCTTCCAGGAGGCCTTCGCCCGCTTGGGCATGAGCCACGACGACTTCATCCGCACGAGCCAGGAGCGGCACACGCAGCGGGTCAGCCGTTACATCGCGGAGCTACTGGAAAGTGGCGATGTCTACGCTGGGGCGTACGAGGGCTGGTACGACGCCGGCCAGGAGGAGTATGTCCCGGAAACCAGGGCGCGCGAGACCGACTACCAGAGTCCGATCAGCGGGAGGCCGCTCGTGCGCAAGCGCGAGAAGAACTACTTCTTCCGTTTGAGTACCTATTCTGCTGACCTACACCGCTGGCTGGAGGACAATCCTGGCGCTGTGCAACCGGAAGCCCGCCGGCACGAAGTGCTCGGACGCATCGACGCAGGGCTCAACGACGTTCCGATCAGCCGGAGCGGAAGCGGCGGCTGGGGCATCGGCGTCCCGGGCGATCCCGAGCAGACGGTCTACGTATGGATCGACGCGCTGTTCAACTACCTCACGGCCGTCGACACCGACGAGCACAGGCACTACTGGCCGTGCGATGTGCACTTCATCGGGAAAGACATCCTCTGGTTCCACGCGGTGGTGTGGCCGGCGGTGCTGATGGCCTTGCGCAAGCGCCCGGGCTTCGCGTGGCTCGAGCTGCCACGCTGCGTGTACGCGCACAGCTTCTGGATCGCCGAGGGGATGAAGATGTCCAAGACCTCGGGCAACTTCGTCGACCTGGAGGAGCTGGACGCGTACGTTGAGGTATTCGGCCTCGATGCGCTGCGGTACTTCCTGGCCACGCGGGGACCGCTGGGGAGCACGGACAGCGACTTCGCCCGCTCGCGGTTCGTGGAGGTGTACAACGGCGACCTCGCCAACACCTTCGGCAACAGCCTGAGCCGCGTCTCCAACATGGCCGAGAGGTATCTTGAAGGCCGGTTTTCACAATGCGTTCCCGAGCGTGGGCCCTGCCGTGAGGCGGCAGACGGCTGTGTGCCGCGGGCGGTGGCTGCCTACGAGAACCTCGAGCTCGACGAGGCGGCCGCTGAGGCACTCGCCCTCGTGCGCTCCGTGGACCTCTTCATTCAGGAGACAGAGCCATTCAAGCTGGCCAAGGATCCGGCACGCTCGGCCGAGGTCGGGCCGATCCTGCACCAGTGTGCCGAGGCGCTGCGGCTGGCGGCGCTGGTGCTTTGGCCGATGATGCCCGAGCGGATGATCGCGGCCTTGCGACGGCTGGGCTGCGTAACACAGGCCAGCACGCTCGCGGAGACCGGAACAGGGCAGTTGGCCCCTTGGATGCAATGGGGTGGCCTGGAGCTCGGCAACGCGCTCGAGAGCGGCCCGCCGCTCTTCCCCCGCCGCGCGGACGCCGCGCCGTAACCGTCAGCGCAGCCAGCGAACCGAGAGCGTGCCCATACCAGGGGACCGGTCGGTGACCCGATGAACAGAGACGACGGAACGGGGATAATGGCCGGTATGGACACGCAAGAAGAACGGAGACGGTTCGTGGTGATCGTCGAGGACGAAGACGAGGACGCAGCTGAGGCGCTTCACGCGTTCCAAGAGCCGCCCTCCTGGGAGACGCTACGCCTTAAGGACGGGGGCGAAGCCCTTGCCTACATGCGACAAGAGGGGAAGTACGCCGGAGCACGCACGCCCGATCTCGTCATCCTGAACATCCTCTTGCCCAAGGTGCACGGTCTGGAACTCCTGACGATGCTCAAGCAGCGGCCTGAGCTTGTGCCCGTCCCCTTCGTCATGTGGTCGGTGAGCACCGACCCGAAACACATTCGGTTCGCCTACGAGCACGGTGCGACCGCTTACTTCAGCAAACCCTCGGGCGAGAAGCGCAAGCGTGAACAGATGCGCATCATCCGCCGCTTCTGGGAAGGCGC
>CAZEYM010000038.1:0-2430 GCA_964516385.1 uncultured Thermotogaceae bacterium | reverse complement strand
AAGTCCCCGTGCACGATGTCGCTGACAGGAAGCGGGAGGTCCTCCGCCCCTTCAGCGAGATCCATCGCGTCATCCAGCACCGCGCGGGTCTCGTTGGAATAGCGCCTGAGCTTGTCGGTCATGCCCCCGTGGCCCTCGAACAGCACGGCCTTGACGAGTTCGGACAGGTTCTGGTCCTCGGAAACCGCTTGCCCTCTCTGCAGCTTCAGGAAGCCGACCAGCTCTTCGATTTGTTCCACGGTCGGGTCGACCCACAAGGGCTCGCCGGGAAGTTCCTCCTGGACCCAGTACAGACCCTCCTCCTGCAGCCGCCCCGCCAGGAGATAGCGGGGCACAGGGTAACCCAGCGCGCGCAAGCGGTCGGTGATCCTCACCGGGAGGAGCGGGTCGGGGTCAAAAAGGTTCGTGTCCCGGAGGACTGTGAAGAACTTTAGCACAACAGGAGCCCCTCCCGGTTCGGCGATACGGTAGGCACCCTGCTCCCCTGTCCTGAAGCAGTCCAACAGGCTGTACGCTGTTCCACGTTGCTCGTTGATCAGGTCGATCACCTCATGCGGGGTACGCCCGTCAACGCAGTGTATGGCCATCGCCACCCCCTCGGCCCATCTGATTTGGCAGCGAGCTGCCCGACCAGGGCCGGCTCAATACCCAAACGACGCCGCTACAGCAGTCTGCTGGCTGGGCTTGCTGCATGACGGCGAAGCGTCTGCTACACCGGGGGATCATCCTGTGATCATCTTGCTTGATCAAGGCTCCTTATGCAGCCGGGAGAACCGCCACCACATCCGCTGCTCTTGGCCAGGGCGAAGTTCCAAGATCGTCCACTTGCCACGCCTGGAACTCTACCGAGTGCAGGTCATTGCCCCAAATACCAGCCATCAGGTTGGGGCTGTTTCGGGGGTCGGGTCATATCTGGGAGCTGGGCAGGTCCCAGCTGTGGTAAACTCGGGCATGGGAAGCTGACCATCTGTGCTGGGAGGGCGACAATGAGGCACGAGTTCACGGCGGTATTCGAGCGTGACGGAGATTGGTTCATCGCTTATTGCCCCGAGATCCCCGGGGCCAATGGGCAGGGGCAGACGAAGGAAGAAGCCCGCCGTAGCCTTGCCGAAGCCATCGCGCTGATCCTTGAAGATCGGCGTGAAGACGCGCTTCGGGGCGTGCCGGCTGATGCTGAATGTGAGACGGTCACGCTCGAGTGAAACGCCGAGACCTGTTGCGACATCTGCGAAGGCACGGCTGCTGCCTGAAGCGGGAAGGACGTTCTCATTCCCTGTGGATCAACCCTGAAACCGGTGAGGTTGAGGCTGTTCCGCGCCATAGCGAGATCCCTGACAAGCTGGCTTACAAGATCTGCCTTGGGCTGTCCATCCCGAAGAAGGGGGGTGGACTTCGGAAATGACTTCACCGGGTTGCGCCAGTGTTATGGGCCACGGCGGTGCCCTGCATCTGCTCGAACATAGAGCACATCTGCGTTGTTCTGGTCGAATCGTATTCGGTGGCCGCCGCCGATGGGTCAGGTGCTGAGGAGAGAGACCGTTTCACACGCCTGTGGTAGTCTCCCACAGGGCTCCGAGCTGTCTGAGGCTCAACCCTGAGCGGGTCGCTTTGTCGGTAGTTCCGGAAGGATCCGGTAGTGAACCGGCCCGGGTTGTCGGAGGCTCGACAGACTGAGAGGATGGGGCATGGGGAAGTCAACGAGGTACTCACCGGAGGTGTGGGAGCTGGTGGTGCGGATGGTGGAGTCCCATACAGGTTGGCACAGAACGAAGTCCCAGTCCTATAGGGAGCCGGCTTCGACAAGTTCAGCAGGATACACGAGGCCGTGGCGAGTTTGAAAATAGTCCTCTGTGGGTAGCCAGCGCCTAAAACGCCCTTCCTATTCTCTTTGTGGGTTCGGTATTCCTCGCGACAGGTGGTTTTGCACCGTTCAGTCACTGGGCCGTACCGATCCAGCACGACGCGCACACCGCGGTCTTTCTGTACTGCTGTCAGGTGCTGATGGCGGGTCAGCTTTGCCTTGTCCCACGTGGGATAGGCGGCAAAGTGGAGCCTGTGGTTAGACGCTTTCGGCGGAAGATGTAACGCTCGGCGAGCTTCCAGTACTCGACCGATCTGTAGCGCGCATAGGGTCTTGATCCGCTGCGGCCTTTGGCGTCTGAGAAAACCGATATGGGCTTGCTCAGCCAGGGACCATGAGATTCAACCCCGCGAAGTAGCCTTTGTAGAGCCCTCGATCCCTTGTGAGAAGCCTATCTGCGCGCTCGAGTGCGTGTCCGCCAATCGAAAAGTCACTCAGGATGTGCTGGCGAACAGAAAGCAGCGTCCCACAGCCCGAGCACTGAACCCTCTGTTTGTTGCCACATGTGGGGCAGCTTAGGTGGGCCCCACGGTCTGCCAGGTAGCACTTCCATGCGTTCGTCGCTTCGA
>CAZEYM010000037.1:0-3680 GCA_964516385.1 uncultured Thermotogaceae bacterium | reverse complement strand
CTGCGCCGCTACCACCAACGGGGTTGCTGTTCCCAGAGACCACAAGCCACACGCTGCTTGAACCAACAGAACCGTGTGAACCACCAAGCGAACCACGTAATCCCTACGAGGCACTGGCTGCGTGGACCTCGGCCGCCATGACCCGGTCGGATGTCGCTCGTATGAGACTCCTGCCGCCCGGAGCCAACGGAAGCAGCGGTTTGGGTCTGCTCTACGTGGAGGCCGGCCACAACCGCTCACGTCGCGCACCCGCCATGATCACCGCATACGTGCTAAAGACATCACCTTAGATGCAACGGGTTCATGTTCACTTGAGCCTCTTGTACTCATCTTCTGTAATACCCAGCTGCCTGAGGATCTCCCGAAAGAGCCAGCCACCGATCTCCGCCTCGCCGTGGATGGGAATCGTGGTCGCCCGACCATCCGGGTGCTTCCAGCGCCCGTGGGAACCTTTCTGACGTGCTTTGTGGAAGCCAAGCTTCTGCGCAACGGCCTCCAGTTCCCGCGCCCTAGCTCCCACGAGAGACCGCTAGCTCGACGTCGCGGGGCAGAGAACGACCTTCTTGCGTGTACTCCTCTTCGATCATCGCAAACACATGAGTCAACTCGGCACGTGCTTCATCGGGCGTGCGTCCCCATGCGTGACAGCTGGGAATCGCCGGCACATAGGCGACGAAGGTGCCATTATCATCAGGGCGGATGACTATGGTGAACTGCTCCAATCGAGCCATATGAATCACCTCCCTCTGGTATCGTACCCCTCCTTGCTCTACGCTGCATCGTAGCTCATGGCGGCTTCCTCGGTCACCGGAAGGTCTCCCTCGCCCGTTCCTAGGCGATCCCTCACGTCGTCCTCGGACGTATCCGGCGCCGACATGGGGATAAGCCCTGGTTCAGCACTCATGGGAAACCCAGATGAGAGCCCCTGCAGCACCCCTTGCGTCAGCTCTCTGCCCGCTATAGCAGTGCGCGCAGCTGTTCAACGCTGATCCCGGCTTTCCTCAGTATGCCATTGAGCGTGCCCGGCTTGAGCGTCTTCCCTTGGTGGACTGGAACTGGGAAGGTGACCTTCTCACCTTCTCACCTTCTACCCACTTTCTCATCTGTACGTGGCTGCCCCGCTGCCGAGCTACCTCAAATCCCGCCCTCTGTAGTGCCTTGACCAATTCCTCGCCCGTGATCTGAGGGAGCTTAGGCATGAACGTGCAGTGTCAGTCCCCGTCGCTCTACTCTCCTGAGCTTGAGGTTTCCAACTCCAAGCTCTTCGATGTGCAGCTGTGCTGCTTCGCGCAAATTGGCCAATGCCTCATCCCGATCTTCCCCCTGCGTGTATATGTCAAGCTCGGGGCAGTAGACCGTAAACCCGCCTACTTCCTCCTCGATCAGCTCCGCTGTGACTGTGATCGTTCTCCCTTCCATCGGAACACCTCCCGGCCGCTCCCGCTCTCCCACGCATGTTACTACACCCGACGAAATCGGCGTAGACGAGCTGCGCCGCTACCACCGAAGGGGTGGCGTCCCAACACGCGACACGCCACGGGCCACAAGCGGCCGCACCCAACGAACTCAAAGAACGGAAGGCGGTTCTTGGGGACGCGTGGGTTCATCGGATCACTTCGAGGTCGTCGCGTGTTGGGCCCACTGCACGACTGTCTCGGCGATGGACAGGGCCTGCGCGTACTCCTCTTCGGTGACCGGTTCCGGGAATCCTGGATAGCGCGTCGCGACGGCATATCGGGTGAGGCGTCCCGCCTGAGCAACGTCGTCCGGTACCGCGAGCCCAGCCCGTTCCGCATACGCCAGAAGCGCCGTAAGGTGGTGGACGTACGGGAACTCCACTCCCTCGTGCAGGAGCACGGCCTTGACGGCCTTCTCTGCCGCTTGTTGGGCGGCGAAACACAGATCTTCCAAGTACACACCCTCAAGGCGGGCCCGAGCCTGTATTAGGTTGCTCTGGGCTCTGCTCAGCCACTCGATAGGGTCATCGGGAGGACGCCGGTTGGCGTTCATAAATCACCATTCCCTCACGAAGCGCAGGCTTGATCACCGTTGCGTGAGCATTGCGGTGGCGTTCGATGTCTTCCGGGGTGACAACAATGATGTCCACCGGTGTCCCCATACCGATCAGACCCATGTAGATCTCCTCAGTCAACCGTCCGCGATGAGGGACGTCGGACTTGACAACCAGAAGATCGTAATCGCTGCTTCCATGAGCCTCTCCGCGCGCCGCCGAGCCGAACAAGATGATCTTGTCCGGATCAGCAACGCGCACGATCCTGCGGATGATCTCCTGGAGAGTTTCTTGTTCCTCAGTGCGCACCGGCATGTCCCATCGCCCTCCGTCGCTGCTTCCTATTCTACTGCGATCCCCGGGCGGGCGGAACCTCCCCCTTCGGTCGTAGCGGCGGAGCTGGTGCACGACCCACTCGGGTGCGGATCGGCGGCTTCCCCGTGCCCGCGGTGCACATGAACCGCCTTGAGGACCGCGCGGTGTGGTTCGGCGGTGGCCCGCCGCTACCCATCCCACCCCCCAGAGCGACGTGGATATTGCGCTGGTGATTGATGGAGAGGTATCCCCTGGGGAGAGGCTCAAGCTGATGCTGGACGTCGAACGTGAGTTGGCAGAGCGATGTGGCATTCGCAACGCCGACGTGCGGATCATCAACGATGCCCCTCTGGTATTCCGAGGGCGTGTGGTCTCCGACGGCGCGTTGCTCTACGCGAGTGACGAGCCCTTCAGGAGGCCTTCTTCGCTGACGTAAAGGAGCGAGGGCTGCGTGGTCGACAGGGATAAGATCGTCTGTGCGATTGTCTGAATCTGCTCACAGTTGATGATACTATCCTGTGGAAGCCCGCATTCTGTCCCTGTAATCGCTACGTGAAACGGGTACGTGCGACGGGTCCGGCGACTGGAGATGGCAGCGACCTGCTCATCGGCCTGGTTCACCTGAGTTCATCCAGTACTGTGAGGCCCATCTTCCGGAAATCATCGTCAAACGCCAGACACGGCGTGAACTCCAGCTGTTCGGACACCACAACATATGAAACAGCGTCACACAGGGAGATCTTGTGCTCCCGACTGAAC
The DNA here is from genome assembly GCA_964516385.1 of uncultured Thermotogaceae bacterium. GTDB lineage: Bacteria > Bipolaricaulota > Bipolaricaulia > Bipolaricaulales > Bipolaricaulaceae > T3SED10-47. Next base: position 595 of record CAZEYM010000037.1, on the reverse strand, counting down.
CTCTTGAAGGTCCCCAGGGCCTTGGCCTCACCCGTATCATCGATGTAGACCACGTTCAGATTGGGGAGCACACGATCTATGAACACCAGGGCGCCGCGATAGCTGTACCGATAGCGCAGGAGGGTAACCGTCTCCACGACCACCTCCCAGGTGGTCATGAGAGGTGTGCCGTTGCGTTCTATGCGCCTTGCGAGAGCCGTTGCTGTCGGGTGGTCGCGATCGCGTGCGTCAAGGAGAGCGTAGAAAAACGAGGTATCACAGAAAAGCTGCCTCACGTCGACTTCCGCGGTTGTCCTTTAGGAGGGCTTCCGTACAGAAAGCGGTCGTGGTCGCGTGCCGTGGCGCTTCCGGCAGGTATGTTTGCCTCGGGCTCACCCATGGCCTCGAGCGCGTCCAGCAAAGCGGAGCCAGGCTCAGCTCGCACTCGGTTCCGCTCAGAGGCACGAAGCTCCCCGACCACGCGTCCGCTGACGGTGATCTCGTACACGCGGCTAGGTTCGCATTCGAGCTCCTTTAGGACCTGGGAAAGTCGCGCTCGAAGGGTACTGACACTGATTCGCTTGGGCATGCGTTTTCACCACCGTGTACACACTAG
>CAZEYM010000036.1:0-3902 GCA_964516385.1 uncultured Thermotogaceae bacterium | reverse complement strand
CGGCGAGGTCAGCCCGCTCAGGTCAGTCGCCGTCTTGTCTACCTCGATGGCCGGGTTAGCACCGAAGTAGTGCGACATATCGGTGTCGCTGTACGTGTCACCATCGTAGACAACCGACGCTGTTCCAGTGTTCTCATACTGCCCTGCCTCTGCCGTTCCAGTGCTCGTCAGGCTGACCGTCTCCCCAACACCCAGGCTGAGGATCGTGCCGATATAGCCCTGCTCATCGTCCGTCACTTCGATGTCGGTGAGTTCGACGCTCCCCGTGTTGGTCACTTCATACGTCCACGTCACAGGGTCGCCCACCAATACGTATGGCCCTGGGGGTACGTCCGCGTCCTGCCCGTTCGTCAGCTTCTCCAACGAAACTCCAGGCACGGCAAGGGTGTAGCAGAAGGCGATGTGGCTAATCGCCTGTTGGCCAGGCGGCGCCAAATCCTCGTCCGAGGTGACCGGCGGGTCATACTCGTAGATATTTGAGGTCTGCGACTTGACGATGACGGCGTGCACAGGGGCATTGGCGTACCAGGAGAAACTCATCATCTCCCCCGCGTCCTTGTAGGTTGCGTCGTATATGGTCACTGAAAAGAGGCCGTCCTCGGACTCGAACGTTCCCTCCTGCGGAGGGTCAACCTTCAGTTCATAGTAGCAGCCTGAGCACAGATCATCGCACTCTACGTTCCCTGGGCGCGTATCCTCGCGAGGCTCAACACTCGCACCGCTGGCACCGCCCGCCCACAGAGCAGACGATACCAACAAGACGAGTACGATCGCCGCCCAGCGGCGATACGCCACACACGAGGTACTGGTAGTTAGGTTCTGTTCCCTCTTCTCTTTTGAACACACTGCCCTGCTGCCGAAGCTCGAGGCCATCTTTTCCTCCTCTAGGTACGCTTCGGCAACCGGGCGGCCTCCAGGAGGCCCTCAGTTTTGCGCCCCGTCCTCGCGAACGGTTCGCCGTTTTCGGCGTACTCCCCTGCCAGCTGTCTGTCAGCTGTCCTTGCGGAACCTGCCCTGGATCGTCAGGGCACGCTCAACTTCTTCCTTCTCGACCAGTCCTTGCTCGACGAGGATCTCGCCCAACTGACGGTTCGCATCTCTCGAGCGCTGTCGCTCCAGCGCCGCCTCCAGCTCCCGCGGGCGCAGAGTCCCCCGGTCCACCAGGATCTCGCCGATGCGCTTTCCTTGCTCGAAGTGCTCTTCGAGGATGGACAGGACGACGGAAGAGCGCGACTTGCGTTCACGCAACGCCTTGTGGTCAACCAAATCCATCAGGTATTGATCCTCATCGCTATAGTACAAGGTTACCTGCATGTTCTCCCCCAGCTTCTCTCAGGGCGGCCGGCTGTACAACAAAAAACCGGACCACCGGTTTCGTCCCGGCAGCCCGGCAACCCGTCCTGGGCCCGTGGCTTTGCGCCCTCACCTTCCAGTGAGTTTGCCCTTTACAGGACCTCTATACCCTACAATGCATCATATGATGACAGCGGCGAGCGGTCAAGAGGACACCTGTCTGTAACAAACGCACCCAACGGAACCCAGGTGCCTCGAGGCCGCGAGCATATAGAGCAGTTCGGAAGGCACATCAGGGCTGCTCCACTGCAGAGTGTATTGCAGCCGCAGTGTCCACCAAACCTGCTCCAACATAATCTCTTTCCTGGCTGTTACCGACACCTGCTGCCGTGGACTGAAGCAGCAAGGCAAGCTCCCGTGCGCTGAGGTCTGGGTTGATGGACAGTACCAGGGCCGCTGTTCCAGTGACGTGGGGGGCGGCAAAGGATGTCCCCGACCCCGTGCGAATGCTGCCTCCCGGGTAGCTAGAGAGCACATTCACTCCAGGCGCTGCCAGGTCGACCTCAGGACCCCAATTGGAGAAAGACGCCGGGTCACCGTTCTGATCCACCGCGCTCACAGTGAACACCTCGGAGTAGCGGCCGAAGTACCCAACCCTGGTGCCATCGTTCCCAGCGATCCCCACGATGAAGACCCCCTCACGGGCAGCTCTTTGCAGAGCGTGCCGGACGATGGCCGGAGGTTCGACCTTGGCGTAGATGGACAGGTTGATGATACGAGCGCCGTTGTCGACAGCGTAGTCAATCGCTTGAGCCAGTCTTGGCCAGTCGGACGCGAAGAACAGCCCGCGTGAGTCCAAGAAGCGCAGGTCCATGATCCTGATTTCGGGGGCCACCCCGCCTGCACCGGACTCGGCGTCGAACGCTGCCGAGATAAGGCCGGCGACAAAAGTCCCGTGCCAATTCAGCGGCGTTCCCTCCATCGGGTCCGCGTTCCCATCTCTGAAATCCCACCCATACACGTCATCCACGTAGCCATTTCCATCTTCATCACGTCCGCTGTCTGTCTTCTCGCCAGAGTTGGTCCACATGCGGTCGGCCAGCGCCGGCACGCTGCGATCCACACCCGAGTCAATCACTGCAACGACTATCTCCTCCGTCCCTTGGGTGATCTCCCAAGCTTCCGGTGCGCGGACCGCTGTCAATCCCCAGCTCGGCTGCACACCGACCGGCAGTATGAAGCCTGCCGCCCCCCCAGCCACCTGTGGACCATTGCCAACACCCACAGATAGCACAAGGACCACCAGCGTTGCGACCACCCAGGACAACCTTTTCATAGCTGTCACCACCATGTAGCACTAGTTACACCTACTTTATGCCTTGGTGGTGACGCGGCTAGACAGACCGGGAGTGACTGCTAAATGGAGACTGAAATACCTTTCACTCGTGGGCTCAGTACCAGGAGCTGCCGGAGGCAACTCCTCAAACACACCTCAAACTCGTCGACTTACAGCAGCAGGTCCCGTGGCCTCAGGACTCGGGGGGAAGAACCCTCCCTGAGCGCTGCAGGATCTCGCGGGCATCACGTTTGGCAATCCCGTTCCAGAATGGTTCAGGGTCCAACGGCGCTTCCAGCACATGGTAGAGAAGGTCCTCCAGCAGGTCCCACTGGCGAAGTGGCACGGCCAATTTGTCGGCGTATTCCACATAGTTCATGAGATAGTCAGGTGCAAGTGCCATAGCTCGTTCGAAGTGCGCTCGGGCCTGATCCACCGAGCCAAGCCAGCCTCCAAAGAGAGGGAACGTCGCCAGCTCAGCCTCCAAGGCCCCGAGGCCGCGGTAGCCTGCAGCGCCGAAGTAGCGCTCGTCAACCTGCACCAATCGCTGATAGAGGGCTCGCATCTTGCTCTCGCCGTTAACCCTCAGGGCATGCCCTCGGTTGGTGTCCAGTATCTTGCCCCAAGAGTCAGCTGCCCACAGAAGCGCGCCTGCCGACTCCACGTCCGCTATGTGATCCCGCAGCTGCGCGACGGACATGCGCTCGAGGTCGATGTACGACTCGAGCGCCATCGCCTGGCAGGCATAGTCCGCGGCGTTCTTCAGTGAAGCTATCCACTCTGATCTTGTCCGCCCCGCTCGCTCAAGCAGAGCCGCGTGCTCGTGCCACAGCTGGGCCAATGCGACAAGGAGCTCCTGGTCTTCAGACCGTGCCGACAGTGCCTCCTCGTACAGCGCGATGCACTGCTCCATGATCGACAAGTCATCTCGTTGGGCAAGGAGCCCACTGGCTTCGGCAATCAGGTCATCCGCTGTCGCAGCCACCCCTGCCGTCCCCAGGACGAAGAAACCGCAGACCGAGATCAAGGCAAGACGCACAGTTCCCCCTTTCGTCTCCTGACCACAAGATGATAGCTCAGGGTGTCGGCTGCCACGAATAGAGCCAGTGTCCACAAGGACCACACGCTCAGCTTGGCGTGAACCACTCGAGAGCTTGAGCTCAACTAGAGCGGGCAGCTATAATGAGCAGATACGCGGTCCCGTCGTCTAGTGGCCTAGGATACCGGGCTCTCATCCCGGCGACACGGGTTCAAATCCCGTCGGGACCACCAA
>CAZEYM010000035.1:0-5802 GCA_964516385.1 uncultured Thermotogaceae bacterium | reverse complement strand
CGTCAAGAATCCGGTCTGGATCCTTCCCTTGTAGCCTGGCCAGGTATCCCCGGTACTTAGCAAAGGGAGAGGGCCCAACGTGCCGTCGTAGTCGGAATTCGCCCTTCTCCTCGATGAACTCCACCGCCTCTCCAGGTTCGAGCCCCAGCTTCGCCCTGATCTCCTTTGGAATCGTAATCTGGCCCTTGCTGGTCACCTTGGCCTTGGGCATGCGCGTCACCTCGTGGTAAGGATGATACGCCTTACCTCGATGAAAGGCAAGACTGAGAGCTGCCCGTCTCAGTGGGCAACACCGTATGGGTGGAGACTTTCAACTGTCATCCAAAGGGGCTGGAGTGCCTCCGCCCTCGGCCAAGGGGGAGTTCCAAGATCGTCCACTCTCCCTAGCCAGCGCTGGAAATCGCCTTTCATTAAGCATCGTGGCGATCGGGGGGGTCGAGAGGATTCGAACTCCCGCCGTTGATCGGAGCGTGCATGGCTCCTTCCGCTACCAAAACTCCGAACACCACGTCCGTGGACTCTAGCCAGGGTCAAGCGTCCTGAGGAAGCTCAAACGCACCGCATCCGCGTCGCAAGCCGTCCCGTCGTGGAACCTGTACTCAAGCCCGTCTTCGGAGATCTCCCATGACTTTACCAGCCTCCCCGTAGCTCTGCGCGCTCTTCGAACTGCACCAAACACTCGTACACATTGTGATGCAGTAGGAACTTGATCACCGCAACCCCCATCGTTGCATGCCAAACACCTCCGTGGCCGAAGTATATAGGCGAGAATGCCAGCACGGCAGGACCTCCTTGGCGATGGTCGTTTATCGTGTGTAGAAAAGCAATGCGCATATACGTGGACTCAGGCCTTGACAGCCGGGGGAGAAAGCTATATACTTCAGGCCGTAAATACATACCGCTGCCACAGAGCAGCCCAAGGAGGCAACACATGCAAGGCACCATCCGCAAGCTGGCAACTCTGGTCCTCGTGGTGAGTACGCTCGCGTTACCCGTACTCGCCGACACGATCACCGTGAAGGGTTCCACGACCAACCTTCCGATCGCTCAGCTCACCGCCGAGGAGTTCAACGAGATCCGCCCCGATATCGTCATCTCTGTTCAGGGTGGCGGCTCGGGCACGGGGATCGCCGCCATCATCGACGGGACCGCCGACATCGGCAACTCCTCAAGGCCGATGCGGGCTACCGAGTGGAGCGATGCCGTTGAAAATGGCGTTCTCCCCTACAACTGGCACATCGCCAATGACGGGATCGCTGTCGTCGTCCACACTTCTAATCCAATCCAAGAACTGACGTTCACCCAGATTCAGGAGATGTACGCCGGGACGATCACCAACTGGAGCCAGGTGGGCGGTCCGGACCTGCGGGTGGTGGTCGTCTCCCGCGATACGGCCTCGGGCACGTTCGGTTCGTTCAAGGATCTCGTCCTGGAGGGTGCTGAGGTGACCGCTCCGGGTGCCCTGTTTCAATCGTCCACTGCTGCTGTTGAAGGCGCTGTAGCTGAGACCCCCGGCGCGATCGGCTACATCGGCCTAGGTTACCTGAACCCCCGGGTCCAGGCGGTGGCCGTGGCACCCACCGAGGTAGGTCCGTTCGTCTCCCCATCGATCGACAACGTCGTGGCCGGGCAGTACCCCATCTCCCGGCCCTTGTTCATGATCACAAACGGCTTCCCCACAGGGGCTGTTCTTGACTACATCAACTTCGTTCTGTCGGACGCTGGACAGAGGCTGGTGCTGGAGGCGGGGTACGTATCCGTCCGGGCGATCGACGGCTGAGCCTCCCCAACTCCCCAACGACAGCCGGCCGCTGCTGTGGACAGCAGCGGCCGGCCCCCGCCGGGCCGAGCCGGCAAGGAGCATTCCTCGATCCGCGGCGACTGGAGTCCGGGAACCAATCATCACGTGCAAGGGCAGGGGGTGAAGGTTGCTTAGGAGCAAGAGGGGCAGATGGATCAGCGAGCATTCCGTGCGCTGGCTCCTGGGGGCGTGCGCAGCGGCCTCCCTCCTCGCGCTCGGTTTGATCGTGCTGTTCTTGTTCCGCGAAGGGATGCCCGTGTTCCGAACGGTCAGTCTCGGGGATTTCCTCGGGGGACGTTTCTGGTTCCCCACCAGCGAGCCGCCGTCGCTTGGAATTCTCGCGATGATCCTCGGCTCAGGGCTCGTGACCGGATGCGCCCTCCTCGTGGCCGTCCCGCTCGGCATTGGAACGGCCTTGTTCGTGGGTGAGGTTGCCCCTGCGGTCATCCGGAACCCGCTGAAGGTGGCGGTGGAGATGCTGGCTGGTATCCCCTCGGTGGTGTACGGATTCTTCGGCCTCATGATCGTCGTGCCGTGGATCCAGCAAGCCTTGGGGCTCCCGACCGGACAGACCGCGCTGACCGCCTCGCTCATCTTGGGCATCATGGCGGTACCCACCGTGGCCAGCATCGCCGAGGATGCCGTCGCCGCTGTTCCCGACACCTGGCGCGAGGCCTCCCTGGCCTTGGGCGCCACGAGGTGGCAGACGCTGCGCACCGTGGTCGTGCCGGCGGCCCGCTCAGGCCTCTTAGCGGGCATGCTCTTGGGGATGGGCCGGGCGGTGGGTGAGACGATGACTGTGCTGATGGTCTCCGGTAACTCCCCGATGCTTCCGCCTATGCTGGGATGGCCCGTACGCACACTGACCGCCACGATCGCCCTTGAGATGGGCGAGACCTCCGTGGGCAGCCCTCACTACCACGCTCTGTTCGCCGTCGGCGCGGTGCTCTTCCTGTTCACCCTCTTGTTGAACGTCGTCGGGGAACTCGTGGGCAACCGGATCGGGAGGCAAGCTTGAACCGGTTGTGGACCCAACGCACAGCGTTCGCCCTGTTGGGGCTGACAGCGCTTCTGGTGTTCGCGGTTCTGGTGCTCGTGCTGGCATTCGTGGCTGTGCAAGGAGCACCAGCTATTTCCTGGGAGTTTCTCACTGCCTTCCCGCGCCGGGGCATGACCGAAGGGGGCATCTTCCCTGCCTTGCTGGGGACCTTCTACCTCGTGCTGGGCACGGTGATCGTCTCCTTTCCGCTCGGGGTCGGAGCGGCGATCTACCTTGCCGAGTACGCGGAGCGGCGTACGTGGACACGGGTCGTGCGCATCGGGGTCAACAACCTGGCCGCGGTTCCGTCGATCGTGTTCGGGCTGTTCGGGCTGGCCTTCTTCGTCAAGGCCCTGGGCCTGGGTGTCTCCATCCTATCGGGCGCCCTCACCCTGGGGGTGGTGGTCTTGCCTCTCTTCATCCGGTCGGCCGAGGAGGCGCTCCATGCGGTCCCGAGGGAGTTCAGAGAAGGCGCGCTGGCGCTCGGGGCCACACGATGGCAGGCAATCCGCTCGGTCGTCCTGCCTGTAGCCGTCCCGGGCATCCTCACCGGGGCGATCCTCGCTGTGGGCAGGGCGGCGGGGGAGACTGCGCCGATCATGTTCACCGCAGCCGCGTTCTACACGCCGCGCCTTCCCCGGTCTCCTCTGGATGAAGTCATGGCGCTGCCCTATCACCTCTACGTCATGGCCACGGAGAGCACCGCGTTCTGGAAGACCCGTCACCTTCAGTTCGGCACAGCACTGGTCCTGCTCGGACTGGTGCTGGTCCTCTACCTGTGGGCAGCCATCTGGCGCGCCCGGATACGGAGAAAGAAGAGATGGTGACGAATCCATTGACCCCCAATGACGCATTCGGACGGGACACGGCCTTTCAGGTCCGCGATCTCTCCTTCTTCTACGGAAAGGAGCGCGTGCTCACCGACGTAACCCTGGACATCCCCCAGCACCGGATCACGTCGATCGTCGGCCCCTCGGGCTGCGGCAAGTCCACGTTTCTTCGGGTCCTGAACCGACTGTACGAGGTTGTACCGGGAGCCAGGGCTACCGGGCACGTGTGGTTTGACGGGCAGGACATCCTAGAGCGGGGCACGGATGTCGTTGAACTGCGTCGCCATGTGGGGATGGTGTTTCAGAAGCCAAACCCGTTTCCCAAGTCCATATACGAGAACGTGGCTTACAGCCCGCGCATCCACGGCATCCGAAGACGTCGCGTCCTGGACGGCATCGTGGCCCGGGCCCTGGACCAGGCCGCACTGTGGAATGAGGTGAGCACTCGGCTCAAAGGGAACGCGTTCGAGCTCTCCGGAGGGCAACAACAGAGACTGTGCATCGCCCGTGCACTGGCCATGGAGCCGAAGGTCATCTTGATGGATGAGCCGACAAGTGCGCTTGACCCGACGGCCACGGCGAAGATCGAGGACCTGATCACCCTTCTCAAGGACAGTTACACTGTGATCATCGTGACGCACAACATGCAGCAGGCGGCCCGGGTCAGCGACCTGGCCGCGGTGTTCCTCACAGGAGGAGAGATGGTCGAGTACGACGAGACCAAGAAGATCTTCGAGACTCCAACGGACAAGAGAGTTGAGGACTACGTGACCGGGAAGTTCGGGTGAGCGGGATGGTACGCGAGAAGTACCGACAGCAGCTCGTTGAACTCCAAGCGGCAACAGTCGCCATGGGGAACGATACGGCCCAACGTCTCGCCGATGCGGTTGCCCTCTTGCGACGTCCGGACGAAGCGTCCATCCGTCGGCTGGTGGAAGGCGATGATGCGATCGACAGCCAGTACCTAGAGATCGAGCGCAGGTGTCTTGATCTGTTTGCCCTGCAACAACCGGTGGCCGCCGATCTGAGGCTGATCGCCGCCTCGTTCAAGATCTCCACGGACATCGAGCGCGTGGCCGACTTGGCGCTCAACCTGGCTCAGTACGCCCAGGACCTCCACGTGCAGCTGGGATCGCTGCCTGATCCGGAGGACCTTTTTGAGCTGGGGAGCCACGCACACCGGATGCTGGAGGATGCGCTTAGGGCCTATGATCGTGGCGATGCGGACGCTGCCCTATCGGTCATCCATGCCGACGCGGAGGCGGATCGGGCGTTCTGGGCGTTGACCCATGGTCTGATCTCGGCGCTCATGCACCGCTGTGGTCTGGCTGTCGAGTTGCCCGAGGACACCGCGAGCGGCACGGTAGGCATGATCCTGGCAATCCGCGATCTGGAGCGAGCTGCCGATCACGCAGTGAACATCGCTGCCCGAACGCTGTATATGGTCCGCGGGCAGTCCGATTACATCTGATCGCTCGGTATTCGTGAAGCGGTTGTCCCTTTCGGGTCGGACAACCCCCAGTCGGCCGTTATCCCGCCAAATGCGGCCGGACAGGCGACTTCCACACCACAAGCCATGGTGATGACGTAATCGTAGCGCAGCATCTCGTCAGGGATGATGGACTTCGGACGTTGAGAGGAGATGTCTATACCGACCTCGTTCATCACCTCCAATGCAGTCGGATCCACGCGGCCCGCGGGATGTGTTCCTGCTGAAGCCACATGTATGGAAAGGGAGCAAGCGTTCGCCCAAACCCCTCCGCCATCTGGGAGCGGGCAGCGTTGCTCATGCAGACAAACAGAATGCTTCTCACAAGCCGACCCCCTCGCTTGGGGTCTAGTGCCACGACTCGTGCACCTTTCAGGCGTCTGGAAGGCAGCGTAGCATGAGTAATCGCCGGACTCAAGTGAACAGCCGCCCCGGGGAACCTGGGGCAGTTCAGTCGGGCCTTCCGGGGTGATGACGTCGCTCGCCCCCCCCTTGGCGCAATCTACTCATCAGTGGGCATGAATCAGGACCGACTGCACATCCTCCCCCCGCGGCCAAGGGGGAGTTCCAAGATCGTCCACTCGCCCTAGCCAGCGCTGGAAATCGCCTTCTATTAAGCATGGTGGCGATCGGGGGGGAGGCG
>CAZEYM010000034.1:0-7011 GCA_964516385.1 uncultured Thermotogaceae bacterium | reverse complement strand
CCGACAACACTCCTCGGATCGCTTGTGCTCCCCCCTCGTTCAGTAGATCCCAAGGAGACCTGCCCCGCGGTTCGCCCGTGCGGCGTATCCACTCCATGAGGTCTAGCCATGTACCCAGCAGCGCCAGGAGAATGGCCCGCTTGTCCTGAAAGTGGCGGTACACAGTGGCTCGCGAGACGCCTGCCTCCCGGGCGATGGCTGTCACGCTGACCTGCTCATATCCATGGCGGGAGAAGAGCCGCAAGGCTCCTTCCAGGATTGAAGAACGTGTCTTCTGCCCTCGTCCGCCAGTCGTCAACTCGGCCACCTCTCAGCCTACCATCGCGGAGCACGAAGCGACAAGCTGTGCAGAAAGAGCCTTGGTTCAGTAATCTTAGGGGTCCCGTGCTGGCGAACGCGTTGTTGCCGGTGTTTCTTGTCACAGGGGTGGGGTGGTTGCTGCGGAGGACTCTGCGGTTGAACTCCGCGCCACTTGCTCAACTGACGTTTTGGTGTCTGTCTCCGGCGTTGATCTTCGATTCTTTGCGAACGGCTGAGCTCCCTCTGAGCACAGTTTGGCTAGTGGCGGCGTTTGCTGTGGTCTACCACGTGATCATGCTCATTCTCTCGCTGCCCGTGCGCCGTGCTCTGCTGCCCGAGGACAGAGCCGGCCAGGCTGTAGCTTCCCTCACTATGATGTTCGGAAACTGCGGGAACCTGGGGCTTCCCGTTTTGCTTCTGGCGTTGGGGAGGACGGGGTTCGAGGTTGGCGTGATCTTCGTGGCTGCGAACTCAGTTTTGATCTCGACGTTGGGGATTGCCACCATCACTTGGGAGGGACGGCCAGCCTGGGGGCGGATGCTGCGCACTGTAATGCGGGTCCCCTGGGTGTACGCTGTTGCTGCTGCCATCGCCGCGCGTGCAGTCGGAGAGATTCCCGTCTGGTTTGCAAATGCCACTGAGCTGCTCGCTGGCGGGGCCATACCTGTTATGGTGCTGCTCATGGGGATGCAGCTGGCTGACGTCCAGCCACGGCAGGTGGCCAAAGAGGCGACGACCATTGCCGCTCTGCGGCTTCTCCTGGGGACGCTTGTGGCGTGGGGGTTGGCGGCGGCCTTCGGCCTTGCCGGGGTGGTGCGGGGAGCTTTGATCGTAGAGGGGAGCGTCCCCACTGCTGTAAACAGCTTGATCCTGTCGCTTCAGTACAAACGTCGACCTGATCTTGCAGCCTCTGTTTTGCTCCTGTCAACTGCAATGTCAATAGTCACGCTCTCGCTTGTGCTGCACTTTCTAGCCGGGTAGGTGTGTGGACTCGGTTGGGTGCGTTGGTAGGATGGTCCGAAGGAGGTGTCCTATGGCCAAGGTGTTCATCACCACGCAGGCTTTTCCTGAGGCAATAAAGAGGCTGACAGACGCCGGATACGCTGTACGCACTACCGATAAGGGAGCCCTGTCTCGGCGAGAACTGCTGGCGGGGGTACAGGATGCTGACGCGGTGATCTGCCTCCTCGCCGATAGGATAGATGAGGAGATCTTCCAGCGGGCTTCCAAGCTCAAGGTAGTGGCCAACCTCGGCGTGGGGGTGGACAACATCGATGTGGAGGCGGCTACTGCGCATGGCGTAGCTGTGACCAACACTCCGGACGTGTTGACCGAGACCACTGCCGATCTGGGGTGGGCGCTGATGATGGCCGCTGCCCGTAGGATAGTGGAGGCGGACAACCATCTGCGTCGTTACGGCTTCCCCGGGTGGACGTTCATGCCCCCGCACATGGGAGTTGACGTATACGGGACCACTCTGGGAGTTGTGGGTCCTGGAAGGATTGGGAGCGCGGTGGCGCGCCGTGCAGCCGGGTTCTCTATGGACGTCGTTTACCACGCCCGCTCGCCGAAGCCCAACCTGGAAGAGGAGCTGGGCGCCACCAGATCCTCTTTGCAGGAGCTCCTTGCCCGGAGCGATTTTGTGGTTCTGTGCGTTCCCCTGACGGAAGAAACGCAGCAGCTTATCGGACGGCAAGAGCTCTCCCTCATGAAGGATACGGCTGTTTTGGTGAACATCGCCCGGGGGCCGGTGGTGGATGAAGCTGCCCTGGTGGATGGTTTGCGCGCGGGTAGGCCCAGGGCTGCAGGGCTAGACGTGTTCGAGCGCGAGCCCGATGTTCACCCGGGGCTTCTTGAGCTTCGCAACGTGGTCTTGACACCGCACATAGGCTCGGCGACCGAGAAGACAAGGCAGAAGATGGCGCTTCTGGCGGTCGATGGTGTGGTAGCTGTGGTGGAGGGACGACGTCCTCCCAACCTGGTGAACAGGTCCGTTGCGCTCTAGACGACCTGATTGGGCTGACGCGGTGCTCGGCGATGTATAATGCTACTGAGGTGATCCAAGTGAAGCGTGGGCTCTTGCTTTCGGTGATGCTTTCGTTGGCACTAGGCGGTTGGGCTCTGGCGCAATGTGGCTGTCCGCCTTCCCCCCAACCTTATGAACCTTCCTGCTATGTAGCGTTTCAGCAGTGCCAGCAGATCGAGATCGGTCTGCAGGTCTCCCAGGGCTTTGGTTTCTTCTTCTGCTGTAATCCGTGTTGCCCCCCTCCGGAGCCCAGCGTGACCGGGTGGCGTGTGGAGGCGCGGGATGGATCATTGGTCTACCAGCAGCGCCTGCAGCACCCAGTCCCAGCCGGTTCGTTCTCCGCGGTTTGGGACCAGAGGAACGGTGTCGGGGAGCTTGTGGCGCCGGGATTCTACAATGTGATCGTGACGACTGACGAGGGGGAGTTCGAGAAGTACGTCAAGATCCTCGACAGATGTCAGTTCTTCTTCCCCCTGCTGCGCATTGGGTCAGGGTGTTGCTACAGTGCGTGCGGGCCGGAGGTGACGCTGACCCGCTACATCCCGCCCCCCCAGCCCTGTTCGTGTTGCTTTCCCTGCTTCCCGAGCCCCTGCACAGTGAGCCCTTGCTGCCCTTAGGTTGTGCTGGAGCTTCCTGACGCGGAGGTACTGAAGGAGAACCTCACCCCCCGGATGGTGGATCGGACAGTCCGGGGGGTCGAGGTGTTGAATGAGCGTCTGTTCCTCGGCTCTCCCCGGTCCCCAGACGAGTTGGAAGGGTTGAGCGTAGGACCTGCGGGACGTCGGGGGACCTATGTGTTCCTCACATTTAAGGATGGGCCACAGCTGGTGTTGGATCTAGCCCCTTGGGCGTGGGTGTGGCATGGGAGTTCCACCTATGCGCCCACCCGAACCACGGGGCTCAGGATGATTCTCGACGACGGTATGGAGCTGCGGATCATCCTCCCTGGGCCGCGGATGCTCGCCAGCGCTTGGGTGGCAGACCGCCCAGAGGAGGTGGAGCCCGTTCGCCAGCTGGGTCCCGATCCCATGGGAGCGGAGTTCACACGGAAGGTATTCCAGACGCGGGTGGATGGGCGGCGACGGATGCTGAAGAACCTGCTCATGGAACGAGGCACTGTGCCGGGAGTCGGCGATGCATACGCGGACGAAATCCTGTTCGCATCGCGCCTATCTCCTATCCGTTATGCTCATACTTTGTCCAGTGAGCAGGTGAGCCGCCTGTACGAGTGTGTGCCTTCAACGCTCGCGTGGGCGATCGGTGTACTGGGCGCTCGGCTGAAAGGCGCGTTGTTCGAGAAGGAGATACGCGACTTCCTCCAGGTTCATGGCCATGGCGGTTCCCCATGTCCTCAGTGTGGAACCAGGATCGCAGAGGTCAGGTTCGACGAGAGGATGATCAACTACTGCCCGAACTGTCAATCGGGGTGACCGCCAAGGGCAGGATCGCCTTGCGGGCAGACTTGGGCCGGCTACTTGCCGAGCTGTGCAAACTCCTCAGTCACATCCGCTGGCGCTAGACCCGGCACGCTTCTGTGAGGTAGGGAGTCAACTTGTCCCCCAGATCATAGAAGTCCCCATAGATGACGATATCGGCTGCTTGGGTTACCGGGTCTGACTTGGGATTAAGCGCCACGCCGATCCCCGCCCGCTGGAGCATGCACACATCTACCGGCCCGTCCCCGACAGCGATGGTGTCATCGAGCTCGACGTTCTCGCGTTGGGCAAGAGTGTGTAGAGCGTGGGCCTTGCACACTGAATGGCGGTGGCAAGCATCGGGCACGTGCTGAGGAGGAGGTGGTGGAGGCAGGAGCTTCCCAGTCAGCCTGCGGCCGCGGATCTCTAGCCCGTTGGCCCATACCCCCGTTATGTTCAGCCTCCGGGCCAAGCGCTCGACCAAGGGTTGCCACGAATCGGAGACGATGTACACGGCGTGCCCTGCGTCCCGCAGTGCCCGTACCCAGGCCGATGCCCCGGGTGTGAGCGGTACTCCGTCGAACACGGCTGCGATGTCGTCAATTCGCTGTCCGGCGAACAAGCGGGCAACTCTCTCCGAGACTTCCCGTTCAGTCAGGCCTTGCGCGCCTTTCTCTTGTCTGATCGACTGAAGATCCCCCTCGAACCCGAACGCCACCGTCAGCACCCTCAGTGAACGCCCCATAAGGAGCGTGCCATCCATATCCAGCAGTACAAGCTTCCTGCTCATTGCCCCCCCCAACACGTGTCCGCAGACACCATTTCACTAGCCCGGCTGCTTTCTCACACCAGAAGAGCGTCCATAAGTGTTTCCCCGTCAGCCGTGTACCCTCTGCTAGGTGCGCCCCCCTTCTAGAGCGTCGAACTGCACTTGCCCTGCCGATCGTAGCCTGTGGAAGGATGCGCTGTCTAGGCCTGCGAGTCAAACCGAGAGTGCAGCTCTGGTGTAGGATACTGCATCATGGAACACACAAGCAGCGTGCAGGAACGGCAGTATGTGGTGGACGCCTTGGCGGAGGATGCCTGGCGGATGTTCCGCATCATCGGGGAGTTTGCCGCAGGGTTTGAAGAGCTCTCCGATGTGAAGCGTGCGGTGACTATATTCGGCTCAGCGCGGCTTGCCCCTGACGACGAGTACTGCCGGGCAGCGGAAGCTCTGGCTGCGGACCTTGCCCAGGCTGGGTATGCGGTGCTCACGGGGGGCGGACCCGGGATCATGTGGGCGGCCAACAAGGGAGCGTTCGACGCAGGGGGGCGCAGTGTAGGGTTGAACATCGATCTTCCGCACGAGCAGGTTCCGAACCCCTACCAGACGGACGAGCTGTCCTTTCGGTATTTCTTCGTGCGCAAGGTAATGCTGGTCAAGTACTCGAGTGCGTTCGTGGTCTTTCCGGGTGGACTGGGGACCATGGACGAGTTGTTTGAGTCCTTGACCCTCATTCAGACGAAGAAGATACTTCCGTTCCCTGTGTACCTGGTCGGAAGCAGCTTCTGGGAAGGCTTGCTGGGTTGGATGCGCTCGCAGCTGATTTCCCGTGGTACGATATCGCCCGCTGATCTACAGCTGTTCAAGGTGTTGGATGATGTGAAAGCCATCCCCGCTGACATCGACGACTACTACCGCAAGGCTGACCACGCAGGGTTCACCGTGCCTGAGCAGCTGTAGGCGGGGCAACCAAGGAGTGCTGCGGGTCAGTGTTGGGGGACTTGGGGGGCCTGGTCCGTCTGGGAGGCGAACTCTGAGCGCACCCCGCGGAAGAGCACGATGGATGCGGCGATCGCGCCCAGGAGTCCTAGAGCACCCCCCAAGTACATGGGGGCGGACAGGCCGCCCATGTCGAAGGCAATGCCCGCCAACACCGGCCCCAATGCCTGGCCGGCGGCGAACCCCGAACTCTGTGTACCGATCAGAATGCCCATTCCATGCAGACGCCCGCTTTGGGTGCGAATGGCTACCACCGAGGCTCTTCCCAATGCGCTCGCCATTCCCATCAGGATCGCTGTTGCCAGCATCCATTGCATAGAGCCCGCGATCGAAGGCACCGCGAACATCACCGCTGGAGCAAGCAGGCCGCCCGCGGCTATCTGCCGCACACGGGGGAATCTGTCGGCAAGGTGACCGCAAGGGATCTGAGTGATGGCTTGCGCAAACAGGTACGCGGTGAGCACCATTCCGATGGAGGTCTCCCCGTGGCCGTAGCTCGCCCCCAGCAACGGCCAAAACGCGTTGAACCCTTGCCTCCATAGCCCACGCGTGGCGTAGTAGATGACGATCCCCCACACCACCGGCGAGCGGAACATTTGCCTGAGCGGAGGGCGGGAAGTTTGCACGTCTTTGGTCCTCCTGTCCTCGGGCACGAGCGCGAACACACCCACCAAAGCAAGGAACGTGAGGGATCCCATGGCGTAGAAGGGGGCGACCAACCCCCACCTCTCGGCTAGGCTGCCGCCCAGCAGTGGCCCAAGCGCCATTCCGATGAACAGCGAGGTGTAGAACAAGTTCATTATCCGGCCTTCCTTGCCCGGTGGGGTAAGGTCGGCCACGTATGCCTGGGCTATGGGGGTGACTAGAACGGAGGCGATCCCGTGCAAAAAACGAAATGCAGTTAGTTGCCAGATGGTATGCGCTATGACGTACAGGAGTGAAACGACGGCATAAGAAAAAAGGCCGACCATGATCATCCGGCGGCGACCCACGCTATCTGAGAGGCGCCCCATCACAGGACCCAGGAGCATGCGAGATGCTGAAAACGCAGCGTACATTATCCCTAGCGCGGCTCCCCCCGCACCGAGGGAGCGGGCGTACAAAGGGAGGATGGGGGCCACGACGCCCAGCCCGGTCATACTCGCCGCTACCGCCAAGAACAGCGGCAGAAAGTAGCGCAGCATGTCAGACAGCTTACCCGCTTGCCGAGTGCGCCCCAAGTTCGCGGTGCCCTAGCAAGGAATCAGCTCCCAGGGGAGAGATAGAGGAGCACAGCTAGGTAGTGAGCGACGCTGCCGCCCAAGACGAACAAGTGCCACACAGCGTGGGTATAAGGCTTGCGCCATGAGTAGAACGCGACGCCTACTGTGTACAGCAACCCCCCCACTGCAACGTACAACAAAGCCTCATGTGGCACGCCCAGCCACAGCTCCCGCCCCGCAACCACAATCAGCCATCCCATCAGCAAGTAGAAGGCCACTGACAGGCGCCTGAGCCGGCCTATG
>CAZEYM010000033.1:0-7087 GCA_964516385.1 uncultured Thermotogaceae bacterium | reverse complement strand
GACAGGCCCCCGTGGGGGCCTGTCCCCTTCCGCTCTCTAGCGGAAGATTCCCGCACCTTAACAGAGCTCCGAAAGCAGGGGGACGAGATCCTCAGCTGTGGGAAGCGGCCTGCCGGCAAGCGTTCCCTCCTGCAAAACGGGATGCCGGTCCTCATAAGTCGGCGGCTGTCGCCTGTACAACACACCCGTAAACAAACGCTCTTCGCCGCTGATCGCCACCGCAAATGCAGCTCTACGGTCGGCGGGGTCGTGCCCTTCTTCCTCCAAGCTGAACACGCGCTCCTTGAACCAGGCGAACGTGTTCACGCGGTTCCACACCGGGCAGGGTTGGAGAACGTTGACCAACGAGAACCCTCTGTGGCGCACCGCGCTGGCGATGAGCTGGGCGGTTCCCTCCACGTCGCCCGCAAAGGCCTGCCCCACAAACGGTGCGTCCAGCGCCACAGCAAGGGTGGCAGGATTGAAGGGCGAGCTCAGCGCGCCAAACGGCTGTGCCTTGGTCCTGTAGCCCTGTGCAGCCGTAGGCGAGGCCTGTCCCTTGGTCAGGCCGTACACGCGGTTGTCGTGGGCCACCACCGTGATGTCGAGGTTGCGCCTGATATTATGCACGAGGTGATTTCCGCCCTCTCCGTACAGGTCGCCATCGCCCGACTCGGCAATCACCGTCAGGTCGTGCCGGGCCATCTTGATCCCCGCCGCCGCGGCCACAGTACGGCCGTGCAGCCCGTTGAACCCGTTCACGAATACGTAATGGGCCATCTTGGCTGCCTGGCCGATGCCGGTGACCAGCACAGTTCGCTGTGGCGGGAGCTCCAGCAAGGCAAAAGCCTTCGCCATCGCTTGGCGGATACCGAAGTTGCCGCAGCCGGGGCACCAGGCAAGCTCGACTGGCGCCAAGTACTCTCTGGCGTCCATCAGCGCACCTCCTCCACTATGTCACCGGCCGTCAACGGCCGACCGTCGTAGCGTCCGATGAAACCATCGACCCTAAGCCCCCCTTCCTGGGAAACAAGAGCCGCCAGCTGGCCGCTGGCGTTACCTTCCACCGCAACAACACGAGTTGCCTGATCAAAAGCCTGTTGCAACTCTTCCTTCCGCAGAGGCCAGACCTCGGAAAAGTGAATCAGGGCGTAGTGTCCGCCTTCGGCGTTCAGAATATCCACCGCCTCGCGGATCGCTCCGTACGTGGATCCCCAACCCAAAAGCAACGTACGCCCTTCCATCGAGTCGCCAGGGTACAGGAAGGGAGGAGAGATCTCCGCTCGCAGCCCTTTTTCCTTGCGGAGCCGTTTCTCGGTCATCCTCTTTCGGATCTCCAAGTCCTCGGTTATCCGCCCGTAGTGGTCGTGCTCATCCGAATCGACCAACACCAGCTTCTCTGACGTCCCAGGTACTGCCCGCGGCGAGACTCCCGACTCGCTCTCCGCAAAGCGGTCGTAACTGTCCAGCGAGGAAAGTTCCTCCGCTGACAACAGGTAAGAACGTGGAGCGATGCTCTTTGCGTCAAGCGGTTCGCAGATCGAGTAGCTGTCCACCAGGTACTGGTCGGTGAGAATGAGCGCCGGGATTTGATACTTCTCAGCCAGATCGAACGCCTTAGCCGTCAAGTAGAAAGCCTCCTCGGCTGTCCGTGGGGCCACCACGTAACGGGGGAACTCACCGTGGCCCGAGTGGATCGCAAACAGAAGCTCCTCCTGCCCCGTGCGGGTGGGGAGCCCGGTCGCCGGCGCCGGCCGCTGGCCAATGTGGATGACCACTGGAGTTTCAATCATCCCCGCCAGGGAAAGGCCCTCCACCATCAGGGCGAAGCCCCCGCCCGAGGTCGTCACCAAAGATCGCGCCCCCGCGTAGGAAGCGCCCAAGGCCATGTTGATGGCAGCGATCTCGTCCTCCGCCTGCTCCACCACCAGTCCCCACGTGGTGGCCCGCTCCGCCATGTACGTCAGGACTGCTGTTCCCGGCGTCATCGGGTAGGACGACACGTAGCGGCACCCGGCGACGATCGCCCCCACGCCCACTGCAGCGCCCCCAGTGAGGAGCATCCGCTCGCCGCTCCCGTATGCTGGTGCGGGCACTTTCAGCTGTGGTTGGCCTGCATGCCGGGCCCCCAAGGCAAGCGCCTTCAGGTTTACATCGGCCTTATCGCCGAACGCTTCCCGGACCACCGCGCCCAGTGACTCCTCGCTGATTCCCGCCACCTTGGCCGCCGCGCCTACCATCACCATGTTTGCGGCGATGGGAAGTTTCAGTTCCTCTTTGGCCAGCTGCTTCGCCGGAATGCGAACCACCCTGCCTGCCGCCTCCAGCTCCTGTTCACAGACGACCATCCCGCCCTCGGCCAACGTGGGCAAGTAACGGTCCAGCATTTCCTGGTTCAACGCTACCAGCAAATCCGTGTTCTCGCGGGTTCCCCACGTGGGCTCGTCGGTGAGCCTGAGGGAAAATGCGTTCTCCCCGCCGCGGATGCGGGAGTGATAACTCTGTTCACCGTGAAGGTTGAGGCCGCTTCTGAAGGCAGCTCGCGCCAGGACTTCCCCCACTGTCTGAACGCCTTGTCCCGCCGCGCCAGCAATCCGGATGAGCACATCCATAACCGATCACCTCTCCATAGGGGGCAGTCCCCGTTCTTGGCAGCGCGAAGACAACGAGGGACTGACGCTCCTACTCAGCGGAGGCCGAAGTAGACGTGCAGGAGTCCGCCGACTGCCACGCCGACCCCCGCGCCAAAGGCCAAGTCGCAGAAGAAAGCGCCGATAGCCGCGCCCACTGCTGCCCCGACCACAAGGTCCCGGCCCAGGCCCCACCACAGGGGCCTGGGGGGGGCATCGGTTCGTCTCACTCCGCCTCGGGGGCGTCCTCTTCGCTCCACTTCGCCTTCTTCAGAAGCTCGTCCCAGTTCCGATCCACCGCTGCCTGGAAGTCCTCGATCTTGGACTTCAGTGCGGGGTTCTTGAACAAGTGCCGGAATCGCCCCTGGCCCTTCAGCCACTCCTCCACAGGGACGTGCTTCTTGGGCTTGTAGTTGATCTTGTACTGCCCTTCGATTACCTCGTAGAGTGGCCAGTAGCGGGTCTCCACGGCGAGCTTGGCCATGGGAACGGCACTGTCCCGCTTCGTCCGCCAACCCAACGGGCACGTTACCAGCACGTTCAAGAACTTGGGGCCCTCATAGCTCATCGCCCGCTCGACCTTGTTGGCCAGGTCGATCAGGTTTGACACCGATGCCTGGGCAACGTACGGCACGTGGTGGGCGGCCACAATGGAGGTCATGTCCTTGCGGTCCTGAGGCTTGCCCGGGATGGCCTCCCCCACCGGTGAGGTGGTAGCTGAGGCACACGCCGGTGTGGCACTCGAACGCTGCACACCGGTGTTCATATAAGCCTCGTTGTTCAAACAAACGTACAGGAAGTCGTGGCCCCGCTCCAAAGCCCCGGATAGTGACTGCAGGCCGATATCGTAGGTTCCACCGTCGCCGGCAAAGGCGACAAAACGTATCCGCCGCTCTACTTTTCCCACTCGGCGCAGTGCGTTGTATGCCGCCTCCACTCCGGCGATGGTCGCAGCCGCGTTCTCGAAGGCTGAGTGGATCCAGGGTAGATTCCACACCGTCCCCGGATAACGGCTGGTGGCCACCTCCAGACAGCCAGTCGCGTTCGCCACCACTATGGGATCCTCGATCGCGTTCAGAATGGTGCGCACCACCATCGGTTCGGCGCACCCAGCACAAAGCGAATGGCCAGGCGAAAACCGGACTTGCTTCTCCTCACGAGCTGCCAACGTCTTGATGTTCGGCATCTGTCTCCCTCACTCCCGTAGGCCAATGTACCTGAGCCCCTCGTCTACCTTGGCAGACTTCATCTCCTGCAACGTGTGGGACAGTTGCTCTGGGGTGGTGTCCCGACCGCCGAGTCCGTAGATGTAGTTGAGGAGAGCCGGACGTTTTTCCCGGTGCATGAAGGCGGCGGCAACATCGGAGTACAGAGCTCCGTACGCCCCAAACGATATGGCCCGGTCGAGCACGGCCACCTGCCTCACGTTGGCCAACGCATCTGCAACCTCAGCATAGGGAAAGGGCCTGTACAGCCACACCTTCAGCAAGCCGACCTTCTCTCCACCGGCCCGCAGCTCGTCCACAGCAACCTTGGCTGTGCCAGCCGTTGACCCCATGACCACTAGCGCCCGATCGGCGTCCTCGAGCTTGTAGCTCTCGAAGTACCCCTGGTAGCCTCGGCGGGCTGTCTGATCGTACTGTTTTTGCACCTCCAGGAAGGCCTTTGGCACCGCCTCCATCGCTGCCACCTGGGCCCGCTTCAGTTCGAAGTAGTAGTCGGGCATGGCGAACGGGCCCCAGGTGGACGGGTTATCGACGTCCAGCAAAGGGTAAACCGGCGTGTACGACCCCACAAACTTCTTGACTACCTCGTCCTCGAGCGGCTCCACGACCTGTACGGAGTGCGTGAGGGTGAACCCGTCCAGGTTCACGATCGCCGGGAGTCTGACCTCATCACGCTCGGCCAACTTCTGGGCGATGAGGGTGTAGTCGTAGGCCTCCTGCGCCGACTCGGCGAACATCTGAATCGCCCCTGCATCACGGGCCAAGTACGCGTCAGAGTGGTCGCAGTGGATGTTGATCGGACCGGACAGTGCGCGGTTGGCCAGAGGCATGACGATGGGCAGCCGCATGCTGGCAGCGATGTACAGTATTTCCACCATCAGAGCCAGTCCCTGAGACGCTGTCGCGGTCATCACTCGGGCCCCAGCCGCTGCCGCGCCCACACACGCTGACATCGCTGAGTGTTCGCTTTCCACGGGCACAAGCTCGGTTTTCACCACCCCGTTGTGCACGTACTCAGCGTAGTACTCGGCAATCTCCGACTGCGGCGTAATCGGATACACAGCTACCACATTGGGCTCTATTTGGCGCATGGCCTCCGCCACGGCCTTGTGACCGGTCATCACTTTGCGCATTCGGCACCCCCTTCGGGGACCATGTCGATGGCGTCCACTGGGCAGATTTCAGCGCAGACGCCGCATCCCTTGCAGTGGACATAGTCCATTCCTGTCACTTCCTCGTCCTTGACTTCAATGGAATCGTCCGGGCAATGCAGCCAGCACTGCAGGCACTGAATGCATTTCCCCTCGTTCCAGATCGGTCGAAGAGAGCGCCAGCTCCCGGTCTTGTTCAGTTCCGGTCTGGCTCCCCCGGGCACCACGCCGCCAATGGGGAGTTCCTTCCAGCTCTTGAGCTTAGCCGCCAACTTGTACCCCTTTCCCCGCTTCGTAGCCTCCCCGCAGGGCCACCAGATTCTTCTCCAGGATCTCCTCGGACAGCTTAGCGCCCATGGTCTGCCGCACCTCGTCCTCCACAACCTTGAGGTCGCTGCCCAAGGCAGCCGCCACAGCGCCCAGCATGGGGATATTTGGGAATCCAGTGCTCGCGTCATCGGCGATCTTGTTGGCGTCCACCGCCACAATGTTGCCACCGAACCCCGTGCGGGAGTGAATCTCTTCCGCCGAGCACTTTGTGTTCACGATCAGCGTCCCGTCAGAGCTCAACCCCTCTGCAGGGTTCTCCGTGTCCAACAGCGACTCATCGACGACCACAGCCATATTCGGCTTGTAAACCCCTGAGTGAATGCGTATTTCTCCATCATCTATGCGGTTGAACGCCCGCACCGGGGCACCGGATCGCTCCGGCCCGTACTCCGGGAAGCTCTGCACGTGCTTGCCTTCCCGCAAGTTGATCTGGGCAAGGATCTGGGACACGGTCTTGGCACCCTGACCTCCGCGCCCGTGCCAACGTATCTCCTTCATAACGCCCTCCTTGATAGAAATGACTCGCATTATAGCCTCGATCTGCAGCGGATCTCAACGCAAGCGAGGGGGGCAGAGGGGACCAGCCCCCGCTTGGGAAACTGTCGCCCACTGCCCCCCTCTCACTGCCGGGAGGAACAACAGGGTCAGGAGATCAAGACCGGCACTTGTCTTTGAGGCCCTCCAAGTCCTTGATGATGATCTGGTAGCGCCGCTTGCCCAGTATGCCTTCTCGCTCGAAGCGGTTGAGCGTCATGGTGGTGTTCTCCCGCGCCGAACCGATCATCTCCGCCAGATCCCGATGGGTGAGGCGGAAGCTGATGACGATCCCTTCCTTGGTCTTCACACCGTACTCATGGGACAATCGCAATAGCTGCCGCGAAAGGCGACTCTGGATGTCCCGAAAGGCAAGATCCTCGATGATCTCTTCCAGATCACGAATCCACAGGCCGAACAGTTCCAACAGCTGGAGCAGTACATCCGGACGCTCGCGGAGCCAAACCAGACACTGCCCTCGGCCCACCCGCACGATCACCCCATCCTCCACAGCCACCGCCTGGTGCCGGCGCCTGTGTTCTCCTACCAAGGCCATCTCGCCGAACATCTCACCCGGCCCCCGCAACGCCATAGTGAGCCGCTTTCCCGACGGGTCCAGATAGGATACCTTCACGTTGCCGTGTTCAACGAAGTAGACCGCGTCGCTTGGGGTTCCAGGGTAGTAGATCGTCTCCCTGGCCGGAACTTCCTCCCGATCCCCCTGCTCCAGCAATGGCCCAATCCCCGGCAGCAACCACTTCTCTCGTGTACTCTGCATGGCTCAAACAGAGTACCGTGCCCACCACAGCTCACGAAGGAATAACGGCGGCCGTCGCGGTGGCCTCGGAGGTATGCAAAAAAGAAACGCGTCCCTTGACGGACGCGCACAGGTACTGTGGACAGGTCGCGATGAGGACCCAACGTTCAGGAAGGCTGGCAACTGCGTAAAGCCTTACTCCCTAGAAAGGAGGTGATCCAGCCGCACGTTCCCGTACGGCTACCTTGTTACGACTTAGCCCCAGTCACCGAGCTCTCCGTCGGCCGCCGCCTCCACAAGGGTTAGCTAAGCGGACTTCGGGAGGTCCCAGCTTCCATGGCTTGACGGGCGGTGTGTACAAGGCTCAGGAACACATTCACCGCAGCGTGGCTGATCTGCGATTACTAGCGATTCCGACTTCATGCAGGCGAGTTGCAGCCTGCAATCCGGACTGAGAGGCGTTTTTTGGGATTAGCTCCG
>CAZEYM010000032.1:0-7119 GCA_964516385.1 uncultured Thermotogaceae bacterium | reverse complement strand
GAGGGAAGCACGCAAGGAGACAGCGGGCTCCGGGACTGCACGTGCGTCATGAACGCCCCATCCCCCTTCTCCGACCTCAGCCATTCCAAACGTCGCTCTTGCCTCGACACCTGCGCCGCCGCCTGCCTTGAGCAGCAGGCGTTCGAGCGGGGCGGGGGCGTGGTATAATCTCAGAGGTGAACAGTATGTCCCTTAAGATCAAGCACGAAAGCGTGCCCCTGCAGATGGACAGCGATGGTGTAGCTCGGGTTGGACATACTCGAGTCCCCTTGGACACCGTGGTGGCTGCTTTTGCCGAAGGGGCCACTCCAGAGGAGATCGCTCAGCAGTATCCTTCGCTGAAACTGGGCGATGTCTATGCCACGATCAGCTTCTACCTCCGCCATCGGGATGAGGTGGAGGAGTACCTTGCCCGCCGCCGCAAGCAGGCTGAGGCAGCCCGCAGGGAGAACGAAACCCGTTCTGCCGATAGCGGGATACGTGAGCGCCTGTTGTCACGGCGCAGCCACCACGCCTAGATGATCAAGCTGGCAGCAGATGAGAACTTCAACAATGACATCGTTCGTGCGCTACTGCGCCGCAATCCCAGCGACGATCCTACCGTTCTCGAATGGGCAGCCCGAGAACAACGCGTCTTGCTCACCCATGATGTAAGCACAATCACCCGATACGCCTATGAGCGGGTTAGGCAGGAACTCGCCATGCCCGGCGTCTTCGAGATCCCGAGAGGTCTGGGAATCAAAGATACGATCGAAGACCTCCTGTTACTCGCCGAGTACAGCCGGACAGGAGAGTGGGAAGGCCAAGTGCAGTATCTGCCCCTTTAACCGGGGCAATCACGGACAGCCCGATGGACTCAAGAACCCCTTGGGCTCCACAGCTGCGGGCCACGAACAACACATCTGTCGCTTGTCGTGTTATGATTCACATGGTTGAGGTCAATGATAATCGCTAGTTCGGTGCACGGCGTCCCGATCAGGTTGACTGACGAACGCTGGCAACATATTGTGAGGCGGCATCCGGAGATGAACGGGCAGCGCACGAAACTCATAGAGACAGTAAGTGCCCCTGACTGCGTCCAAAAGGGAGATCTCGGCACCAGGATGGCCGTCAAGCTTTACCCGCGGACCCCGCTGACGGAGAAGCATCTAGTCGTCGTCTACAAGGAGCTCAACGCATCTGATGGGTTCATCCTCACCGCTTACTTCGCGACGGGCACCGCCAAATGGAGGGAGGTGCTATGGAGTCGATGAAGCTCTTCGACAAGAAAACCCAACTCGATTGGGAATACGACGGGGAGGCGGATGTGCTCTATCTGAGCTTCGGAAAGCCAAGGCAAGCCGAGGGGATCGACCTTGGCGACGGGGTCATCGTACGTTACAACGAGGCTGAGAAGGAACTCGTAGGCCTGACGATCCTCGGAATCAGAGATAGGATGGAACGCCTGCTCAAGAAGAAAGACGAATGACCTATCCAATCGAACGTGGCAGACAAGCTGCCACGCTACACCTCCCACCTGTAGCGTCGGGGCTCGTCCCCGACGTTGTTCGGAGCTCGTCTCCGACGTCGCAGACAAGCTGCCCCGCTACCGCCGAAGGATGGTTCCCCCACAACCCACTCCCCAAGCGAACCCAACGGACCAAGTGTGCCCCACAGACCAATCCCCAGCTCCACTCGGTCAGTCTGGCCGTACTCGGCATCTCGGAGTAGGATCTAGCGAGGTGATACGACCGATGGCTGATCCGACAACCAAGATCAGGTTCACCTACGACGATTACCGGAGCCTGCCGCAGTCCGACACGAAGCGCTATGAGCTCCTGGGAGGGGAGTTGATCATGGTACCATCGCCGTCTACACACCATCAACGGATCTGCCGCAACCTCGGCTATCTGGTGTGGCAGTCCGTGAGAGACAGCGCCATTGGCGAGCTTCTGCACGCCCCTTGTGACGTTGTCCTGGGAGAGGGGATCCAGAGGGAAGTCGTCCAGCCGGACCTAGTTTTTGTGTCCAAGGAGCGCATCCGAATCATCACCGACGAGGAGATTCGCGGGGCCCCGGACCTGGTGATCGAGGTCACCTCTCCGGCCACCGAGGAGCGCGACCGCCACTACAAGCGCACTCTGTACGCTCGCCACGGAGTCAGGGAGTACTGGATCGTCGACAGCAAGCTGAAGACTGTAGAAATCTACTCGTTAGGCGACCAAGGTTTCCGGCTCGCCAGCTCGGCCAAGTACACCGATCGGATCACCTCCCCCATACTGCCCGAACTGAGTGTGGACCTGAGGGAAGTGTTCTGATCCTTCATTGACTCCAAGCGCCGTCCTGCCCTGGTAGTAGCCCAGCTCGAGGGAGCCGACGTCCTTAACTCGTGTGATGAGCTCGCGGCCCGTCATTCGGGCTTGATCAAGAAGGGTGAGATCCGTTGCTCGTCCCAGGCCAAGGTCGCTCGCCGTCTCGCATCTCAGCTGTCCACGGCACCTACCGCTTGGCCCCCGAGGACTACCCCTGACCACTTGTTTTTGGCCAAGGAGCATGCAGACCGGGCTGGTGAGCAATACTTCGGGGTCCCAGATCTGATCATGGAGGTTACCTCTCCCGGAACGGGGGAGACCGACCGCGGGGAGAAGTACTCCGAGCACGCTCGGAGCTTCTGCCCGGCTTCGAAGTCGACGTCAGTGAAGTGCTCCAGCGCTGATTCACAGAATCCTTCCGAACTAACTGCCTCCCACTGCCAGGGCCCAGCGAACCCAAAGCAGCCCTGAACCCGACTAATCCCAAGGCCGTCTTGCTGCCCTCGCTCAGATGACGTAGATTGGCGGGAAGCAGAGCCTGAGGTGTTGCATATGGGCCTTACCTACATTGAGGGCGTCGTCACCGGCCCCCGGGGAAAGAGCGAGACGGAGCAGTTTCTCGTCGACAGCGGGGCTACATACACATCGCTCCCTCAACGAACCTGGAAGACCATCGGCCTCGCTCCCAAGCGGAGCCTCACCTTCACGTTGGCGGACGGCACCACCATCAGTCGCAAGGTCTCCGAGTGCCACATTTCCCTTCCGCAAGGAGAAGGGCACACGCCGGTGGTCCTCGGCGAGCCCGGAGACGAAGCCTTGCTGGGCGTCGTGACCCTCGAGATCCTCGGGCTCGTCCTGAACCCGTTCAACCGTGAGCTCCAACCCATGCGCATGCTCCTGTAGTCCGGCCCATATGGCGATGGCCGCCTCGGTGGTGTACGGGCTGGTCCTTGAGGTGGCCCAGCTTGCTGTACCCTCCCGGAGCTTCTCTGGAATCGATCTTCTGTACAGCGCGGGCGGAGTCGTGTTGGGCGCGGTCTCCTACAGCGCCTTCTGCAGGACGTCCAAGCCCAGGTCGTCCAAATGATCGAGCTCCCTTTCAGATGAAGACGGGACCTGATCTTCCTGGCCGTCCGCGAGAGCCGCCTGGACGAGCGGGGCCGATATCGGCTGACTGAGCCCGATCGCGAGGGCATCTACTGCTCTGAACTCCTTCCAGGCTTGTGGCTGAAGGTGCAGTGGCTGTGGCAGGACCCGCTTCCACCGGTTGTCAGCATCCTCAAAGAACTCGGCCTGGTCTGACCTCACCTGCCGACAAGGTGAGATTTGAGCTGGCGGATGCCAAGGCGCCCCCCCCTTCCTGAACCGCAGGGCGTTTGAGAGCCAGTATCGCGGATGACCCCGGCACCGTCCGATTGGTGTCAGCTCGGGTTGCCAAAGACGTTGGCCAGCTCGATAGCGAGCCCTTCCAGCAGCGGCGACGTGAGCGTCTCGTCGCGCTGATAGAGCCGGGTGCCGGTGAAGCCGGCCTCGCCGAGCGTGAGCACTTCCACTGTTTCGGCGTCCGGATCGACGAGCCAGTACTCGCGCACCCCGTGGCGGGCATAGAGGGTGCGCTTGGTGGTGCGGTCGCGCCCGGCCGTCGATTCGGAGAGGATCTCGATCACGAGATCGGGTGCCCCGCGCAGCCGACCCTCCTGGATGAGGTCAAGACGATCCTTCGAGAGGAAATTAAGATCCGGCTGTACAACTACGTGCTGAGAGAGCTCCACGTCGAGTGGGGCATACAGGACCTCGCCGAGCTCGTGCATCCGGACGAAGTCATCAATCGGGCGAAACAGGCGCTTCGAGATGATCTGATGGAACCACGAAGGCGCCGGCACCATCACGAATTCCCCCTCCAGCAGCTCGTAGCGCTCGGTCTCGGACTGGGGCAAGTTGAGATAGTCCTGGACGGTGTGCTTGATCGTCGGATGGGCCTTGCCCACATCCATCACCTCCGTACCGCTCGAACACAGTCTATCGCGCTGTAGACGACGTGCCAACCAGGCGAAGCGCGCCGGCGTGACCGGAGAAGAGTTCGTGGAGCGCTGGGCGGAGGCGATCGGGGGCCTCGAATCGTTGACCGCGAGATCTTCGCTCAAGGCTTGCATATTCGCTTCGTCGAAAAGGTGCATCACAACGGTGAGAATGTCTATGCCGGCCTCGCCGCTTCTTCATCCAGGGGAGGGTAACAGGCTCTGCTCAGCGATCCAACACCAAGTCCAGTCCGTCGAGGAGCCGCTCCAACTCGCTAGAGCCCAGACTCCCGGTCCGCTCGGCGAGGGCTGCCTTGTCGAGCGTGACCACCTGCGCCACCAAGGCGACGGAATCCTTGCGAAGGCCGGTGCACCGCGCTGGAAAAAGGACGTTCCCCGGGGCATCGGCCCATCGCACATCACCCTGCGCGATCACCACTCCACGTTCTCCAAGATGTGCTGCGCGGCAGTTGCCGCGAATGCGTCGGTGCTATTCGTCGCATCGCCCAGTTCTTGAACGACGGCGTTCATCATGTCTACGATTGCGTCGGACGGGTGGCGAGCGAGGTACTCGAGCAACGCCTCCCTGAACACTTGGCTGCGTGACTTTCCCGTTTGCCGGGCGTAACGATCCGCACGCTCAAACAGCTCATCCGGCAATGACACAGCAGTTTTCATACCAAAAGTATAACGAACGAGAGCTGGCTGCACAAGGTTCATCGGTCCTCACAGCGTACACTCTACTGGCCGGAGCTTCTCCCTCCTCCGCGAAGAAGAAGTCCACGTCGGCGAGATCGACCGCTGGCTCACGCAGGAGGAGCTTTTTGATTTCGTTGCCTTCGTCCGCAGAAGGCGGACCGAGGCTGAGGCACCCAGGTGGAGCGACCTCGCTCTGCGCGCAGCGAATTAGCCCACCTCCAAGCCCAATGGCCTCCCCAAAGCTCTTCCTAGACGAGGACGTTGCGCCCAAGATAGCGGAGGCCCTACGGCAGGCCGGGTTCGACTGCGACGCTGGGGCTACTCCTCCTCGTGCTGTTCGATGATCTCAAGCAGCGTGCTGTACAAAGCGCGGATATCGTCAATCTCTTCGTGGAGGACCTTTAGGCGAGCAGCCCTTCTGTGCGCGCCATCTCTGGGCCCGCAGGGGCGGTGTCGTCCACCACCAAGGCGATGTCCAGGTCGCTCAAACTGCCGGCCTTCCCCCTGACCGTTGAACCGAACTGGTAGGCCGCACTGATAAACGGGTACCCGCGGAGGACGCCGGCCACGCTCGCTCGGGCGTCCTCCCCCAACACCCCGTGCTCGGGAATTCTCGGTGCCTCGCTCTGTCGGTCGCGCATATGACTCCCACTCCCTGGCCCCAGGCGCTAAAGCCCGATGTCCTCCCCCGCCCTGCCAGTGTAGCAGCTCAGCCCCGCATCGTCTCCCACTCTCCGCTGGCCACATGGGTAGGCCAGCCGCCATCACCCCGTGCGTGGATTGCCCGCAGCGTTAGCACACCCCATCCAAACTGTGATAAGATCACCCGTGCTCCTAGAGCGGTTAGGCTGCTTGAGAAAGGAGCGGGCAAGGAGCTGACATGGACGCAGACGGAGTAAGGGCGGACCTGGCCAGCCAGAGGGTAACCTCACAGGGGCTACTGGCCGAAGCCGATAGGCTCGCCGAACTGAAGCGTGAGGTGCAGGAGCTTCGCTCCTGGGACCTCACTCATAGGCAGCTCTGGGACATCGAGCTCCTTCTGAGCGGGGCCTTCCATCCCCTCAAAGGGTTCCTCGCCAAGGCCGACTACGAAGGCGTGTGCCAGCGCATGCGCCTGGCCGACGGCCAGCTTTGGCCGATCCCCATCACCCTCGATGTGTCCGAGGGTTTCGCCGAGAAGCTGGCCCCCGGAAGTAGGGTCGCTCTCCTCCACCCCGAAGGCATGGTGCTGGCCATCCTCACCGTGAAGGACGTCTGGACGCCGGACCGCAAGGCCGAGGCCGAGGCGGTGTTCGGCACCGCTGACGAAGGCCACCCAGGCGTCTTCCACCTCCTACACGAGACGAACCCGGTGTACGTCGGAGGAGAGCTCGAGGGCGTCGAGCTTCCCCCGCACCACACGTTCAAAGAACACCGCCACACGCCGGCCCAGCTGCGTGAGGAGCTGGCCCGCCGCGGGTGGGAGCGCGTCGTTGCCTTCCAGACCCGAAACCCCATGCACCGGGCGCATGTGGAGCTCACCAAGCGCGCCGCCGAGCAGGCAGACGCCAACGTGCTTTTACACCCGGTGGTCGGCCGCACGAGCCCGGGGGACATCGACTACTTCTGCCGGGTCCGCTGCTACAAGGCCGTCCTCAACCAGTACCCTGAAAGCAGTGCCATGCTCAGCCTGCTCCCCCTGGCTATGCGCATGGCCGGGCCGCGGGAGGCCCTGTGGCATGCTCTGATTCGCAAGAACTACGGGGCCACCCACTTCATCGTCGGCCGCGACCACGCCGGCCCCCGCAACCCACGCACAGGCGAGCCGTATTACGAACCCTACGCGGCCCAAGAACTCACCCAGAAACACCAGGAGGAGATCGGCATCTCCATCCTCCCCTTCGAGGAAATGGTCTACGCCGTCCCCCAGGCCTCTACCCCTCACCCCTCACCCCTCACCCCTCACGCAGACGGTGTCTACGTTCCCCGTTCCCAAGTCTACGAAGGCTCTGAGGTACTCGCTTTGTCGGGCACCGACTTCAGACGACGCCTCCAGACCGGAGAAGAGATCCCCGACTGGTTCTCCTTCCCCGAGGTCATCGCCGAGCTACGGCGTTCGTATCCTCCGCGCT
>CAZEYM010000031.1:0-10043 GCA_964516385.1 uncultured Thermotogaceae bacterium | reverse complement strand
GCGAGAAGCGCAAGCGTGAACAGATGCGCATCATCCGCCGCTTCTGGGAAGGCGCCCAGCTGCCAACCAGGAGGAAAGAGGGTTAGACTGGCCGTTACATTCTCTCGGCCCCTCCCAACATGCAACGTTGGACACAAATTCACCCAGTTTTAGCTTTCTGCAGGTTCGAGGCACGGAGTGCCGTGCTCTCCCCCCTTGTCGGTCACGAGGAACAGGAGCTCCTCAGGACAGACAGCGCCTTCTCTGTTGCCGTCTTCCTCGTCCGGGCCGGGGACGGCGTTGCCAAAGCCGGTGACGCAGCCGGTGAACACCTTACTCATGCCGGGCAGGAGCTCGGGGCGCAGGGACACCCCGCACCGGCCGTTCTCCCAGATCGTGTTCTCCACAATCGTTGCTTGAGCGCTGTCCGCAAGCTGGAGCCCCGGTCCGTAGTTGGCTGCGATGGTGCAGTCACTGACCAGCGCGTTGCCAGAGTCTCTTACGAACACGCCACCGAACGCGCCGTTGCCGACGACTTCGCAGTCTATGATGGAGAGAGACGATGCCGCACGGATGGAGAGGCCCACCCATCGGTTGTAGGAGATGACGGAGTCACGCACTGTGGCACGGGATGCTCCGGTAAGTGTGATGCCAAGAGCATTGTCGGTGATGACCGAATCTTCGATCGTCGCCTGCGAGGAGCCGCTTAGGCGAATGCCACCATACCAGTCCTGTCCCCTGACGGTGCAACCGGAGATCATCGCCTCCGCCGCGTCCGCCAGCCAGATGCCGGCGGACCTGTTCCCGGCGATCACGCAGTTCGCCACGACCACGTGGGACCCATCCTGAACCCAGATCCCCACATCCTGATCTCCTTCTGTCCCAACAATCATGATATTCTCGATCACCACCTCCACATCTTCGTCTGGTGCGCGGACCGAGATACGCGGAGTGTCAGGGTCTGCAGACCGAAGAACCACTGAGTCTGCATCTTCTCCCCGTAGGACGAGGCTCCTTGAGATCACGATGTTCTCGTGCCACTTCCCTGCGGGGAGGCAGATCACCGCACCCTCGGGAGCCGCGTCAATCGCCGCCTGGATCGACTCACCAGGTTCCACAAACATGTTGCAGGCCTCCTGCGTGTCAGCGAAGCCGATGGTGCTCGCCCACATCGCCAGAGCCAGTCCGCATAATACACAGCGTTTCCATTGATAGCCCATATAACCCCCCTCTTCCCTGTCACCCGCCTGTCACCCACCGATAGCGCCCGCGTACGACATCTCCGTATACCAAATCAAAACTGAATCCCGCGCCCTCCTCACACGTGTCCACATCGAGATCTTCCTTCCCTCTCATCCGGCACACTGCAACAACGTGCTTATCATCGGAAGTCGTTCATCTTCGGCTTGCCATACCCTCCCTTCCCATTCTTGCCATGAGCAGAGCGGACGTAGCCGGCTCTCCACCTACAGTATCCCGCACGTACGCTCAGTGTAGCAGAGCATCCCTTTTTGTGACGACACGTGATGTGCCGACCGATGCACACTCCCCAGCCTGTGTACGATTCTGGTTCCCCATGGCCATAGGATGGCTCCTCTTGCACCTGCGCACGCGGCGGACTGGAAGCCCCTTCAGGGCACGAAGCCCCCTCAGCTGCTTGGTGCTCATCACATGTCCTCGTCTTCCACCTTCTGCGTGTGTTCCATAACGATCAGGAACAGGCGCTGCAGTCCTTCGATCACGGCAGGTCGCAGCTCATCCTCAAGGTCGACGACCCCGTCGAAGATGGGCGCAATCACCTCGGCTCGATACTGCCTTTCCACATCGGTGGTCGGCGCCCCCCCCGTGTTGAAGTAGGTGAACCGGGCACCTCGTTTGCGGTAGTGGTCATGAAAACCCTTTAAGTCGCCAAGCCGGACATTGAGCCATCCGAGATCGCCGAAGCTCAGGACGATGCGAAGGCGGCGTTTGCCTGAGCCACTCTGCCCGCTTGAGGTCGGGTAACGGAACTCGATGGGCAAGTTGAACCCCATCGAGGGAAGCGAGAGAAACCGTGCTTCATCCTGGGCCCATGGCATGCCCTGCCCGAACGCGGCCACGTGTACCGCGCCCTCCTCAGCCACGCGGCGTATCTCCCGGCCGCGAGCATTCAACTCGATGACCTCAGGTATCGTGGCGCACCAGCCGGCCACGTCGACCCGTAGCCGCATCAGGTTGAACAGACGGACAAAGCAGGCTGCCAGCAACTTGATGGAATCGAAGCGGTCCTCGGGATGCTTCATGTGGGATTCGATCAGAACGTGATAATCAGCCTGGCGGAGCACAGCGGGCAGGATGAGCCTTGGTGAATCGTCCCTCTGTCGGAAGACATACCGATGCTTGCCGGTAGTCGCGCGGATCAGCATCCCCACATCACGCATCAGCCGGCCATACGGCTGATGACAGCGGTGGCGCTCGTCTTCCCGGGCACAGGGGTCCGCCTGCACCAACCACCGCATCAGGGTTGAAGCCGAAGGGAGGGCAGACTGGAGCTCCCTGCCCGTATCGGCCTCTTCGACATCCCAAGCCTGTTGAGGAAAGGAGTGCGGCCCCCCACGGAACCATGGGCCACGCCAACGGTTGCCCTGCTCGTCGATCCAGCGCTCACGGATCGTCAGTACCTCCGAAGCCTTGATGGAAGAGGCATGACGCAACTGCCGCGAGGCGGTTGCGTAAAAGTGCGAGGCCTCAGGGTCCTGCGTTTGATCTCTTCTTTTCTGGATCTCCTGGTTGAGGCGCTCCAGCAGCTGTTCAGCCAGTCCGACCACCTCGCTGGTCTCCTTCATCGTGAGTGCCCTTCTTGCCTCTGGAAGTAGGTACTCAGCCAGCGAGACCGCCTCTTGCTGGCCCACAACACGCAGCGCTAACTGGGAGGCATCCTCGATACGAAGGAGAACGTAGAGAGCCTTCACAACGGATGCAAGCGCGCTGTGCTGTTCGCCGGATGCGTCGAACCGCTTGAGACATGCTTGGAGCGGTTGGACATCCCTGATTGGCGACCTGCCGCCAAGGGCAAGCAGCACGTGCCGTGTGTCCTGCTCGGTTCCCGTGAACCGCTCGCGCTGCCCAAGCTCAAGGCGTGGGTCCTCGAGCGCGTTGGCACAAAGGTGAACCGCGTATGAGACACCACGCAGCGCAAGGTTCTCCGTATAGCGCGCATGGAGCGATTCGTGCTCGAGCACGGCCCGTAGCAGCAGCGGGTGCTTCACGAACGAAGGCGGGAGATAGATGAGATCAAGACAAGCGGGATCCTCGGTGGCCTGAATGCTCGGTGCAATGCCAGAGCGTACCTTGATCTTTCTGCCGACCAGCGCGGACGCCGTCTTCGACAGGATCGGCCACACGCGCCGTGATAGCATTCCTCCCGGATCGGCGAAGATCCGCAGATCAGGTCTAGACGTGCGCTCGGTCAAGTGGAACCTCCTCGTGTTCATCCACACCAAATGCGGCGTGGTAGGCCGCGAACACACTGATCTGCTCTTCGGTACTGAACTTGTGTGCCAGCCCTTGGGTGAAGGCCTCAAGGTAGGCGACACCAATCTCCAGAAGGCGACCCATGAGCGCCAAGTCCCGAATGCTCGGCATGTAGCTCGTCAGCCCCGCACCACGGATACAGCGCAAGAGGTCGACGGTCTTCTCGATGAGCGTCCCGTCGCTATCCAATCGCTCCGGGAAATGCATTCGTGCGATATCCAGCTCTACCTGGAGGGGGAGCTCCTCCCGAAAGCTAATCACGCGAGATCGCGACCAGATCTGCGGCGGGATCGCGTCGGCTTGCTGCCAAAGGGAGAGCTCATCGGCTGGGTTTGCGATCAGGATGAAGGAAAGCCCTTCGGGAACTGGAAGTTCTAGCCCTTGTTCATCGATGGACAGTTGGCGAATCGGGTTCAGGTCACATGCCGAGTTCAGGTATTGAAGGTCCTTCAGTCGATGGGCGTCGTCGATCACAATGACTCCACTCCCGTCTGTGGCCCTAGCTTCTTCGATCGCCTGATAGAGCGCCCCTCTCACGAAAACCGTTTCCCCGCCTACGAGTTCCCAGTGGCCAATGTGGTCCACGAGGCGCCCTGCAGCGGCCGTTATCCACCAGTACGGGACATCTGCCAACAGCAGTTCGCTATGGACACCATGGGACTTCCCGGTGCCTGGTGGCCCATGCACCAAGGTCAAAGGAATCCGCGCACGATGCGCTATGGACTCTGCGATCGCCGCTCCTTGCGGCGTACGAACATACTTCATCTCGTTGAGCTTCACAGCCGACCTCCTTCCCCCGATTGAGGGGCTGCACTGAAGTACCAAAGCCTGTCCGTCCAGTGGCCACTCCAGCTGCCACATCTAGGCTTGCCACCCCATCCCATGCCAACCTTCTCGGCTACTCGATCACCCCCTCGTCTCGCCGAGCTCTTCTCTTCGGTTGCGCTGAGCTCTCACCGATGGGAGTAGGAACCTCGGCACTGTGCTGACAGGAGCGCCGCCTCTCCCATGTTGAGCACGCTCGACGTCTTGTTAGCAGCGCTCTCACGTATTCCTGATGCCTTCCTATCATCCTTGTAAACCTTTTCCACACGATCCTTTTGCTATCTATATCGTCTTCCGTTACTCTACTGTGAGGAGCTTTATCATAGTATGGCGATGAGCGTATGTCAAGGGTGGCCTTCCCTGGGTCGGTCGAGGTACGATAGCTATGGCAGGCTGGCTGCGGGCCTGAACAGAAGGAGGGGTCGGATTGACACAGCAGTCCCTCGAGCTTGAAATCGTCGAAGCGGCGTACTACCGGTCTCTTGGGATGACGCAGGAGGAGATCGCAGGAGCGCTGCGCAAGTCCGTTGCCACTGTCACCCGAAGGCTCGCCGAAGCTCACGCGCGAGGCTACCTGCGAGAGGTCACTGCCCTCAACGTCCCCGATCAGCTGCTAGCAGCTGTTGTCGAGCGTGTATCAGACAAGACTCGTGCAAAGGCTTTCGAGGAGTACTTCGGAAGGCGCATTCTGAGGAAGGCGATCATCGTACCTGTGCTTGGGGCTCAGGCAGGCCGGGACGCCGCGGGGGGTCACGCTGCGGCAGCTGAGAGAAGGGCGAAAGCGCGGGCCTATGTTGGCCGTGCAGCCGCAGGACACCTGGCCTCGGTCATCGCCGGCGGGCACGTCGTGGGTGTGAGCTACGGACGCACACTCCGAACCGTATCCGAAGCGGCTCTCGCCCTGGTCGGCACAGGCAAGAACCGAGTCAAGGTCGACTTCTTCCCCCTTGTGGGCGGGCTGCTGGCTCTCATCGACCCCCGAGCGAGTCGCCCGGAGGACCGTCGCGATGCTTTCCGCTACTCCGCGGCCGAGATTGCACTTCAGCTTGCCCATGCCTTCCGTGGGGAATCCTCCGGTCAGTTGCAGCTGCCGACACCTGCGTTCTGCCCTCGGCAGTACTTGGAGGACGGCGGTACCCTGGCCGGGGCGATGGCGTTTGTCAGGTCAATCCCGGAGTACCGAGCGATCTTCGGTGTTGGGGACCATCGTCACCGTGACCCGGATAGCCGCATAAGCCAGATGAATGTGGCGATCACCAGCGTCGGAGGCCCTCCTGCCAGGGTTGGCGATCAACGCGAGACAGGCTGGTACAGCAAGGAAGACGTAGTCTTCGACAGCAAGGAAATCGACGCGCTCATCGAGGCTGGTGCCGTGGGGGACTTCTGCGGCCACTTCATCACGGAAGGTCAGATGGAAGGGTCTGGCAGCGCTAGCGTTCTTGACGAGCTAAACCAGCGGCTGATCGGCCCTCACCCCATGGACTTCCAGCGGTGTGCCGAGAAGGCACATCTTGAGAACACACCGGGCGTGATCCTGGTGGCTCACTCGGCAGACAAAGCCGCGGCCACGCTCAGCGCCCTCAAGAACGGCTGTGTCTCGACACTCATCGTCGATGATGCACTGGCGAGAAAAATGGAGGAGCTAGAGCCCAGTCTGACCTAACGAGGGTTTGAGTGCCAGCCTCCGAGGTATCCTGCTCCTTCCCAGGGAACCTGAGGGCAGCCATTGTGGGTGCCTTTTCCCAAGCGGGCGCAGCAACTCACGCAGCGGCCAGGATGAACTCCACGTCCTCAGCCTTCGGCCACGGTGCTGCTCGAAGTTCGTCCACTTCAGCCAGCCAGCGCCGGTAACGATGAACTCATCTTCATTTGCGGCCCTTCAGCAGGTTGGTGGATCTCCTTGGTGGGCACTCTCACAAGTCTATGTGCTCAGGACCACCCGTTGCCCGAGGATACGTCCGTCAAGCTCAGCTGTCCTCCGGAGACGCAACCTGAAGATCCTCCATGGGGAAGTGTCGTCTGTTGGAGGTGACAAGGGTTGCACGCTCAGCCCTCGCAGTGGCAGCGATGATGGCGTCGGGGAGCAAGACTCCGTGGGTTGGCCCGTACTGCCGCCTGTACTCGCCGGCAGCCTCGGCGACCCCGCGATCGACAGGTAGCTGCTCAAGGCAGGAGAGGAGCGCACGCAAAGCCTTCTCCTCCCCTGTGCGCAGCCCGGCATGCAGCTCCGCTGTAGTGATCACCGAACAGCACAGCCGCTCACCTGCCTCAATACGGCCGGCCAGGAAATCCCTCGCCTCGCGATGACCGCGCAGGTGATCGACAAGAACATCTGTGTCCACGAGCCACGTGGCCATCAAGGAGACTCGCTGATCGCGGAGGTCCGCGCGTCCCACTCCTGGCGAAGGCCCCGCGCGTAGCTATCCCCGGTCAGGCGGCAATCGCTCCACAGACCGAATGATGCTTCCAGCGCCTTGGCCTTGTCATCATCACCGCGCTCGCGCAGATAGGTGTCGATCGCCTCGCGGATGAGAGCCGCCGCCGGCTTCCCCGCCCGCGCGCTAACTCTCTCGAGTGCACGCTTCTGCTCCTCGGTCAAGTAGATCTGAGTTCGCACCATGATCGCTCCCATACATCCGAAGTATACATCGCAGGGCCTGCTCAGCAACCTCCCCTATCGCCACGCCGGAGGTCAGCAGTAGTACCTGAGATGCCCACGCAGAGTGGGAAAGAGTTCCGGGGCTGGCACCAGCGCACCGGCGGGGGGATCCCGATCAGCTCGGCCGTACGCGCCCGGCACCCTGTTCGCCCGCGCCTGGGCGTATGCTCACCGATTGCCCAGTAGCGCCTGTAGCTCTTCGGCCCTCGGCCACGGGCAAGTTCAAAAATCGTCCACTTGAGCCACCCAGTCTGGGTGTATGTGCCTTCATCATGCACGGCGAAGGTGACCAGTCCCGTGGTTAGATCCACCTCCTGAGTCTGATGGATACACGCACGACGCCATGCTCGTCCTGTAACGCGCGAGGATTACCCGGCCCACGCGCGAGCTGACCTCCCTGACCGTGGGAAGGTCCTTTGCGTCATCCAACTCCTGGCCAACGGGCTCGACACTGTGGGGTACGAAACGCTCAACAACGTTTCATCCACCCGTGCCAGTAGCAGCAAGAGCAATCGTCTGCCTGGCGATCCAGGGGCGGCCTCCCAAGTCCCAGTGTTGCAGCTGGACCTTCCAGGCGACAATCAGACTCTGCATCGCTGCTCCACTCTCAGTACGGACTGATACCTGCTTGCTCAAGAAGCTCAGCCAGCGCGAGTCCTGCCTGGGACATCAGCCGGCGGCTATGGAAACAGTGATAGCCAAACGCTCGCGCTCCCCCTACCCCAACCTCAGACAGGGCTCGGTAGACCATGGTCGTCGTTGTCGGCGGCAGATTCCCGCCGAGATACCAACCAGCAGGTTCTGTGGCCTCCAGGTAATCCGCGTGTACATCGGAAACAGAGTCAGGAAAGCTCAAGGTGCGCAGATAGTGCCAGCCGTGATGCAGCTTCTCCCCTATTGCCAGGATAGCTTCACTGTTCAACCAGTTGAGGAAGTCGACTGGAATCAGCAGCTCCTCCAGCGTGAGGCGTATCAAGAAATCGTACTCCATCAACTGCAACTTGCTACAAGAGACCGGCTCTTGCACCCAGTAGGTGTGCGCACCGTAACCAAGCAGCTCCTCCATCTGGCTGTCTGGTTTTGTACGGATGGTGACGATCCAGGTGCCCTTAGGGATGCCCTCAGGCCAAAGTGCTCCCTCCCTAGCCCCCACAGAGTACGCGAGCCCATCGTTCAGAAGCTCACAGTCCTCCGCGGCAAGTGTCGCGGAATGGCTGCCCGATTCCGTCGACGTCTGCGCATCACCCTCCCCTGGAGCGCGCAGTAAGAACCCGACCGAAAGAACGGAGAGAGCCACAATTGCAAAGATCAACCGAGACAGATACATCGTT
This sequence comes from uncultured Thermotogaceae bacterium, assembly GCA_964516385.1. Classification (GTDB taxonomy): domain Bacteria; phylum Bipolaricaulota; class Bipolaricaulia; order Bipolaricaulales; family Bipolaricaulaceae; genus T3SED10-47. The sequence continues at coordinate 1,736 of CAZEYM010000031.1, read as the reverse complement.
CCCCCCCTCGCCTACTTGTCTCACCAGGCGACCCTGTGTGGTCACCCACGCAGGCATCACCTTACTGTCCCGAAGCGGGGGCAGGCCAACTGGCCGGCCCCCCTGACAAAAGTGTTGACCCCACGCAATCCACCGGTCGCACTCTGGAAGAGGGCAACTGCTACGGCAACGCGCAGTCTAAGAGCCTCTTTGTCACTCTGAAATGCTTGCTGGTCGACCCGCAATCGTTTCACACGCGGCAAGAACCAACGCTGACACCTTGCCGAAAGCCAAGCAACATCCTGGCTTGCGCCGCACCAGGTTGTACAATTCCCTTTTATCATTCAATCGAGGGGAGGGTAACAGCATGTACGGTACAGAAGGAAACACGCCCTTGCAGAATCTCGCGGTCCTGATCGTTGAGGACGAGTAGCCAGACGCCATACCGGCGCTTCAGGCGTTCGAGGAGCCACTTGCGTGGGAGGTCACATGGGTAGATGATGGAGCCAAGGCCCTTGAGTACATAAAGAAAGTCGGCAGGTTCGCTGGCGCGAAAACACCCGATCTCGTAATCCTCAACCTCCGCATCCCTAAGTTTAGTGGCCTCGAGGTGTTGGCTGAGGCCAAGAAGGTACACCCGTTCCAGGTTATCCCCTTCGTGATGTGGTCCGTCGGTACCGACTCCGAGGAGATTTATGCCGCTTACCGAGCCCGCGCAGCAGCCCATTTCAGCAAGCCCCTTGGCGAAGAGCCCATGAAGGAGCAGATGCGCTTAATCCGGCGCTTCTGGGAGCGGGCCCAGCTTCCGACCAGTTGCGCGAAAGGGTAAGCCTTCTCATCTCGGCCACTAGCTCACTGCCGCCACTCCAACTCCCCGCCCGTCCACGCTTTCCGCGCCGCTGTGCATCGGCACCAAGGAACAAGCGTGCGTTAAGGATGTAGCGGCAGGTGGTAGAACCGGTGTCAGGGGATCCCCCAAGGTCGCAAAAGATGGTGTCCCTTGACACTTGTGCTTCGTCGCCGCCCGAGGGATGGTCACCAGCTCCGTGATCGAGGGGTTGGAGGAGCGCGGTCTTGGGTACATCATGGGGATGCGCCTTCGGCGGGCAAAGGAGGTACGAGAGCAGGTGCTGTCTCACCCTGGCCGGTACCAGGAGGTCGCAGACAACCTCCAGGTGAAGGAGGTGTGGGTCGAGGGCCGCTGGTACATCGTGTGCCTGAACCCCGAGGAAGCAGCCAAGGACAAGAGAGACCGCGCGCTGATCCTGGAGGCGCTCAAGGAGAAGCTCTCCCAGGGCGCGAAGGCGCTGGTGGGGAACCGTGGTTTCCGGCGCTACCTCAGGGTGGAGAAGGACGCGGTCAGGATCGACCTACGGAAGGTGGAGGCCGAGGCCCGGTTCGATGGGAAGTGGGTCCTCAGGACCAACACGGACCTCTCGGCGGCCGAGGTGGCCCTTCAGTACAAGCGCCCCCTCACTGTGGAGGAGTTCTTCTACGCAGCGAAGGATCTCCTAAAGACGCGGTCCATCTTCCACAAGTACCAGGCGACGATCACCGGGCACATCTTCGTCAGCTTCCTGGCGCTTGTGCTCCTTCACGAGCTGGATCGCAGGCTCCAGAGGAAGGCACTCAAGCTCGAGTGGGGCGATGTCCTACGGGACCTTGCGGAGGTGCGGGAAGTGGAGGTCCGCCATGCCCAGACGCGCTACGTCCTGCGGCCGCCCCTCAAGGGCGTCGCAGGCAACGTGTTCAAAGCC
>CAZEYM010000030.1:0-10690 GCA_964516385.1 uncultured Thermotogaceae bacterium | reverse complement strand
AGAATACTCATGCGACAATTGGGGGGTTGCTGTCACCCACATTCAAGATCTGACCCCCTACAACAGGCCGAGGCGAACGCCGGCGATCATCCCCGCTCCCAGGAGCAGCATGACCAGCCCGGTGATGAAGTGGAGTTTGCCTAGTTTGGCTGTGCGCCAGCGTTCGGCGCGGGCGGTGGTGGTGAACCCGAAGTGGACCAGGAGCGTGATGCCGATCATGGGGACGATGAAGATCAGGTTATAGAGGAGGAGGAGCATTGCTCCCTGCAGGCGCTCCGTAGTTTGGGAGAGGAGCGTGAGGATGGCGAGGTACGGCCCCGAGGTGCACGGGGCCAAAAACAACGAGTCCAGAACGCCGACGGCAAACGCTCCGGGGATGGTGACGGCCGACGAGGTGAGCGCCTTGACTTTGGGCTTCCAGCGTTCGGGCACCTCGATGGAGAACCACTTGCCGTACCAAAGGAGGTCTTTCATCTCCCACAGTCCGACCAGGATAGCCAACGCGGAGACGGCGTAGATGAACGGCACGCGGAAGCCGCGCGTGCCCACGGTGATCCCCAGGATGGAGTAGAGGAGAAATCCCATCAGGTAGTAGGCGATGAAGATCCCCGCGGTGAACGCAAGTCCGGCCCAGATGACCTTGGCTCGCTTTCCGATGACCAGTAGGGTCCCCAGGAGGAGCACCAGTACGGCGAAGTCACAGGGGTTCACCGAGTCCAAAGCGGCGGCCCCCACGACCGCCCACAGAGTGAGCTGCTCCCGCAGCCGTAGCCGACTGATGGGGGAGCCGGCCTCACGCTCTACCGCCAGCGCAGCTTGCTGCTCCACGTACGCTCGGTCCTCGGAGGTGAAGGAAAACGGACGCGGGTCCTGCCGCCGGACGTAGGCAGTGTCGGCGGTGAGCGCCAGATCACCCACGATGAGCGCCGGCGCCTCACCGCGGACATCGTACAGTCGGAGGAGGCGCTCCAGGAGGCGTGCGTTCTCCGGTTCCTCTGTGTCGTACACGCGCACTGCCAACCGAGGGAACGTGTTGGCCAGCTGGAAGGCAAGCTCCTCAATCTTGACGCCGGCGGGATGACCTTCACGGGTGAACAGCACGAGCTCGGCCACTGTGTCGGGCAGGCGCTTGAGGGGGGAGAGTGCGTTCTTTTCCATTGCCAGCAGGATGGCCTCTTCCAGGGCGAAATCCTGTGCAGGGCCCGAGTACTGGGTGGGCTCGGGGTCGAGGCCGTAGAACCTCCCCCCGACCATGGCCACGTTGCCCACGAACACTATGGGCACAGGCCCTATGTCGGCATCGTAGGCCGCCAGGAGCCGCTGCAGAAGGCCACGGTCGCCGAGGGAGTGGATGTCGTACTTGCGGACGACGAATCCAGGGTACAGCTCCTTGAGATCCTCGAGCACGCTCTCTACGTGAGCGCAGTGGGGGCAGCCCACCTCGTAGAAGTAGATGACCTCAACCGGATCCGCGTCCTCGGCGAATGCCGGTGCGGCAACAAGCAAAAGCGCCGCTAGGAAAGCAATTGACATCAATCGTTTCACAGTCCCTCCCTGATCACTTGCGTTGGGGACAACCCCCGTGGTTATTCTCTCTCCTTACTTGTTGATGTCCTCGAGCAGGGCGAGGACGTGCTCGCGGATCGTGTCCCTTATCTGGCGATACTGCTCTAGGTCAGCCCCTGTGGGGTCGGGAAGGCCCCAGTCGGCGACGGTCCCCCCGAACGCTGCCGGACAGGCTCCCTCGGCCCCACAGCCCATGGTGATTACGTAGTCGGAGCGCATCATGTCCTCGGGGTCTATCCCCTTGGGTCGGTGGCCGGAGATGTCGATGCCGATCTCGCGCATGACCTCGACCGCTGTGGGGTCGACCTGTGCGGCCGGTTGGGTTCCCGCAGAGGATACCTCCACGGGGAAGTCGGCCAAGGCCTTGGTCAGCCCCTCGGCCATCTGCGAACGGGCGGAGTTCCCTACGCACACAAACAGCACCTTCTTCATTCTAGCGCTCCCTTATCACGGTAGCGGCGGAGCTTGCCTCCGCCGAAAGCCGAATACAGAACTAACGTCGCATACAAGATGCGACGCTACGGGTGGGGGGGTCACGGGGACCACAGCAGCGAGGTGCCGTACCGTGATCGCCACTCGTCCAGCCCGCCGCTCAGACAGAACGCGTTTTCGTAACCCAAGCTCTTCAGTTCTTGGGCCACTGTGCACGCCTGCGTGCCATCTTGGTCGACCACCCAGATTGTGACCGTGGCCCCGCTGGGGAGATCTTCTGTCCTGGGGAGGTTCGGCCCCCATGTGTTCACTTCCTCTGGTCGAAGGTTTAGCGATCCTGGAAGGTGACTCTGCGTGTACGCCTCTCGTGGGCGGACGTCGACGAGGACGTTGTACAGGCGGAGGAGCTGCGTGGGGGGAACGGAGTAGTCCCCGGCGTATGGAGTCCCGGAAATAACGGCTCCGGGGGAAGATGCAGTCCAGTCGAACAGGACATCGCCGACTTCGCTGTGCCAGCGGATAAGGCCACCGGCGAGGGTGCGCGCGGTGAGGTACCCATGGTCTCGCAGCGTTCTCACCGCGTGGGTGGCCCAGGTGCCGGTGTCGTCGTATACGTAGATCATCCTCCCGCGGGGGAGGTCATCGATGTGGGAGAGAAGGGCGCTTCCCGGGATGCTCACTGCTCCGAGCAGGTGGTTGCGCCGGAAGTCACGGGCGTCGCGGACGTCGATGAGAAGGTACAAGGCATCGGAGAGCTCGGCCACGCTCCGGCCGAGATTCTCCTCAGTCGGCGGCGGTGTGTGTCGAATGTCGGCAGCTGTGGCCCGCACGTACCCCTCGAGGGCCAAGGCAAGGTCGGGGGCGTTGCTCTTCACCGTGACTGTTATCCTCACCGGTTGGCTGCGGAGGCTGTAGTTTGCTGTTCGGAAGGTCACGGTGAGCTGCGTTGATTCCCCCGGGGACAAAACGGCCCCTCTCAAGCTAGGACTCACGCTGGTGCAGCTGCAGTTGTAGGTGACGTAGTTGATCCGTGCATCGGAGCTCCCGGAGTTGGTGATCTGGTATGTGTGTTCTACTACCGCTCCGTCCACCACTTCGCCGAACTGGTGAAGTTCTTTGTCTGCCGTTAGCTGAGGCATTGCCGTGGTCAAGGATGCGGCGCCCGCCAGTATCGCCAACACTGCCAGTAACTTCCTCATTCCTTCCTCCTCGATGCTTATTCATTCTCTTGATTTGACCACACAAGCTTGTGGCTCTGATAGCGGACTTGCCACTCGCCGAAGCCTCCCAGCAAGCAGAAGGCCTCCGCGTGTCCGGAAGCTCTCAGTTCTGCTGCCAGCTGGCACGCCTGCCCATCGCCCTCGCCCACCAGCCAGATGTTCAGTCCTACCTGTGGGGCCACTTCCGCGGCCGGGGGGAGAAGGCTGGAAGCCCAGGCGGAGATCTCTTGCGGCGGCATGTTGAGCGCGCCGGGGATGTGTCCTTCTGCGAACGCATCGCTCGAGCGTACGTCTACCACGACAACGTAGTTGCGTGCCAAGCGTGATGGCGCCACCGCGTAGCGGCCGGCCGGTTGTGGTTCTGCCAGCGGCTCAGGGAGCGCTCCCTCAGGTCTGTGAATGAGCAGCTCTCCCAGGTCGATCCTCCACCCTGCGAGCCCTCCGGAGACAGCGAAGCTCGCCCTGAGACCGGCGTTACGCATTTGCTGACTGGCCTCTGCTGCTTGCGAGCCATCCTCGTCGTACAGGTAGTAGGCGGCGTCAGCGGCCAGCTGGTCAAGTCTCTCCCCCAGCTGCTCGAAGGGGATGTTGACCGCTCCGAGCAGGTGACCACGGGAGAACGCCTCCGCATCTCGCAGGTCCACCAACATCCGGAAGGACATATAAAGCTCCTTGGCCGCTCCGAGGTGTTCCTCCTGGCGGGGGAGTACCTTGCCGTGGAGCCTGACCAGCTTCGCCCTCTGCTGTGGATCATTGCTTTCGATCTCCACCAGCAGTACCAAGGTCCGTCCGGCGTATCCCCAAGTTTCGAACGTAACCTTGAGTTCCGTCGACGCTCCAGGCTGCAGGGATGTGTGTTTGACGAACGTAGTCATGCAGGGGCACAGACCCGATTCGCCCTCTATTCTCCCTGGGGGCTGGGACGAGAGCTGGAGGGTGGAATCCCCGGTGTTGGTGAGAGTGAACGAGTGTTCCACGTACACTCCTTCGGTCACCTCTCCGAACTCAACTGTGTCCCGATCGACTGTCAACTCCGGTGCTGCGGCGCTGAGGGGCGCCAGCCCGGCTGCAAGGACGGCAACAAGGGCAGCTGTTCGCACTCCCATCGACCTCCTCAATAGCCACAAGTTCGTCTATCGTATCCTACACAGCGCTGGGGTGCAGGGTTTCGCGTCGGTTGCGTAGCTGGAGTAGCTCCCCGACACTGTGGTCCCATGCATGAGTACTCAGTTGCTCACGGCCTGCTTGAGGCACTGCTTGCGCACTTGCACGCCCACCCTGTGGGAGGACATGTGCGCGTTGTCCACGTGCGCAAGGGGGAGCTCGTGATTCTCTCGGCGGAGGCGCTCGGCGAGGCGTGGAAGATTCTCAGTGAGGGAACTGCTCTGGCGGGCTCGCAGCTCGAATTGGAGACTGTCTCTACGAAGGTTCGCTGTGCGGCTTGTGAGTACGAAGGGCCTGCGGGAAGACTCTGTCCGGACGAGGCTTGGCATGCTCAGTTCCCGCTCCTCTCCTGTCCTCGTTGTGGGGCGCGCGTGGAAGTGGTGGAGGGAAAGGAGCTGGTCGCTGTGTCTCTCAGCGTCGACGACGCACGGGAGGGAGGTCCCGCTCTGCCCACCGACGACGGGCCGAAAGCAACACCGGCACCAGGAGCGGACACACCCGCGGGCCCAGCCCGTTGACCTCAGGACCGAACAGCAGCGCCCGGTCCCCCCGCTTCACGTTGGCCAGCCCAGAGACGTCGGCGGCCACAGTGTCCATCCCCAGCTTGCCCAGGAGGGGGGCCGCACGATCACGAATTGAAACCCGTCTGAGGCCAGGTTGTAGCCCGTCTCCGTAGCCTGTGGTGAGGATGGCCACGCGACCTGAGGCCTTGGTCACGTACGTGCGGTCGTAGCCTACAGGCCACCCCTGGGGAAGGGAGCGCACCGCGGCTACGTAGGTCCACACCCGAGCGGCGGGCACCACTCCCAGCGGTGGATCGCAGGCGACATCTGGGTAACCGTAGATGGCAATCCCTGCACGCACCATGTTCAGCGGGGGCGCAGTGCCTTCGTGAAAGGCGAGAGCTGCTGCGGAATTGGCCAGATGCCTCCAGGGAACAGTCTCTTCGTCGACGGCCCAGTCTTGGAGGAGTTGGCGGAATCGCCACACTTGGGCGCGGGTGAAGGCGATGTCGTCCCGTCCGGGGGAGTGTGCTGAGGAAAGATGGGAGTAGATGCCCGAAAGCTGTACCCAGGGCTCGTTTTTCAACCTGGTCAACGCCTCCTCTGCCTCCCGTGGGAGAAGTCCGAACCTTCCCATTCCTGTATCCACCTCGAGGTGCACGCGTGCGGGCCTGCGGGCTGTGCGGGCCGCCCGGGGGAGGTCCTCGAGAATGGGGAGGTCGCCGACGGGGATGTGGAAGCCTTCCTTTATGGCCTCAGCAAGAGCTTGGCGCACAGGAGGAAGCATGACGAACACCTCCTGCTTCAGGCCGGCCCGGCGCAGAACTTTGCCCTCGGCCACGCTGGCCACACCGAACCAGTCAACGATGTCGGCGCCGGCCCAGGCAGCCTTGAGGAGGCCATGCCCATAAGCGTCCTCCTTCACGACGGCCATTACGGCCGACGTGCGCGGCAACCGGGCGCGCAACAGCTCTAGATTTCGGCGAAGGGCACTGATGTCGATCTCGGCACGGACCATGTCCCCCCATTGGGGCCTTCCAGCGCACGCGCGGCAAACACTACGGTCACCGAGGGCGGGGACATCGATCCGTAGAAACCTGACTCCGCCACCAGTCGAGTGTCAGCGCTCGGCCTTCCGATGTGGAGAAGGAATCGGCGTGGACCCAGCGTAGGGGACGATGGCAGGCGAGCCACGAGTCGCAAGGATAGTATAATCCGGTGACGCGATGAGAAAGCGCCTGTGGATCAGAATAAGCGGCACTGTACAGGGAGTTGGCTTTCGGCCGTTCGTGTACCGCGTTGCTGTGGGGAGGGGTCTCTCCGGCCAGGTGCGGAACCTGGGGGACGCGGGAGTGGAGATCGAGGTGGAGGGGCCGGCCGAGGCGGTGGACGAATTTCTGCAAGCGCTGAGGGAGGAAGCGCCGCCGCTGGCTGACATCGAAGAGATCAAGGCCGAGCCGTTGACTCCCAAGGGGGAACAGGAATTCCGCATAGTGTCGTCGGCCAAGGGGGCCGGGGCGGGCGGGGTCCTGCCCCCGGATGTCTCCACGTGTGCCCCATGTTTGCAGGACATGGAGGATCCCAACAGCCGTTATTACCGCTATTGGGCGACGAGCTGCACAGATTGTGGGCCGCGGTTCACAGTCATCGAGGAACTGCCCTACGACCGCCCGACGTCCTCCATGCGCGACTTTCCCATGTGTGAGGCTTGTCGGCGTGAGTACACGGATCCTCTGGACCGCCGCTACCATGCCCAGACCATTGCCTGTCCGACCTGCGGACCACGACTTGCCTATCTGGAGCAGGGCAAGCAAGAGGAAGGCGATCCGTTGAACCGTGCGATTGAAGCGTTGCGCGCAGGGAAGATCGTGGCTGTCAAGGGCATTGGCGGCACTCACCTGGCTTGCGATGCGAGCCGGGCGGAGGCGGTGGGGGAACTGCGGCGACGCCTGGGCCGACCAGGTCAGCCCATGGCGATCATGGCGCAAGCTGAGGCAATAGAGTCCTTTGCCACACCCACAGAGGAGGAGTGGGCGTTGCTGCGTTCGGCCAGGCGGCCCATCGTGGCGGTGAGGGCGAAGCCGGGTGTGCTCCCTGAACTCCTGGCCCCGGGGCTGCACACGGTGGGGGTGATGCTGCCGTACTCGGGGCTTCACTATCTTCTCCTCAAGGGAATGAGGAGGCCGCTTGTCATGACCAGCGGCAATCATCCGGGGCGTCCCATGGCCATCGCCGAGGAGGAGATCACGGGAGGCTTGGCGGGGGTGGCCGACGGCTTTCTCCTTCACAACAGGCGCATCGTGTCTCGCTGTGATGATTCGGTGATCCGCATGGCAGGGGGAACTCCGGTCTTTCTTCGTCGATCGCGGGGCTGGGTGCCTGAGCCGATTGGCTTGGCGCTGGGCGACGAGCCTCTTTTGGCCCTGGGAGGCGAACTGAACGTAGTGTTCGCCTTGTACTACAAGGGCAAGGTGCACCTCTCCCAGCACATCGGGGACACAGAGCACCTGGAGACGTTGGAGTACCTCCAGCAAGCCATAGAACAGCTGCAACGCATCACGGGTGCGCCCAAGCCGGGTCAGGTCATGTGCGACCTCCATCCAGGGTTTGCCACGAGCAAGCTGGCTGGGGAGTTGGGCCAAGCAGTCCCCGTCCAGCACCACTTGGCGCACGTGGCCGGTTTGGCTGCCGAGTGGGGCAGGAGCGAGCTGGTGGGAGTGGCCGTGGATGGGTACGGATACGGAGTGGACGGGACAGCCTGGGGAGGGGAAGTGCTACTTTGGCGGGGGGGCACTTGGGAGCGGGCAGGCTCTCTGGTCGAGGTTCCGCTTCCCGGGGGAGACCTGGCGGCGGTTCGCCCCGGGCGCATGGCCGCTGCGTACCTTCTGTCTGCGGAGATGGATCCGAAAGGCGCGGGGTTGAGCCCCAGAGAGCTGGAGGCAGTTCAGTTCCAGATAAAAAACGGGGTGAACTGCCCTCCTACCACCAGCGCTGGCAGGTTCTTGGATGCGGTAGCAGCATGGTTGGGCCTGTGCCGTGAGCGCACCTATGAAGGGGAGCCGGCGATGCGCCTAGAGTCGGCCGCTGTGGTAGGCAAAGCCGCCGATGTGGGTCTTCCTGTGAAGGACGCCGGTGGCAGGAAGGTGCTGGATACGGTGGAGGTGTTTCGCAGACTGGTGGGGCTGGCGGGACAAGGTGCCAGCGTGGCGGACTTGGCTGCTACTGCTCAGGACGTGCTGGCCCGGGGGCTTGCGCGCCTGGCTATGGACATTGCCCGGCGAGAGGGGATCGGATGTGTTGGCCTCACCGGGGGCGTTGCCGTAAACGATGCGGTGGCCTGGGCGGTGCGGCAGGAAGTAGAGCGGGCTGGCCTACAGTTCCTGTCGCATCGCAAGATCCCTCCAGGCGACGGTGGCCTTGCGTTCGGCCAGCTCGTGGCCGCCCGCCGAGGGGGACTGTCCCCGCACTTGGCATAGACGAAGAGGGGCACAGACCCTGTGGGACGAATGTCCTCTTGGGGGCTATTGTCAGGGGGGTTGCCGCGCCCTATGATCCGCGCGCTGCGCAGAGAATGCGCCGGCAGGGAGGGGACCAGGGATGGGTGACCCGAAGAGGCCCAAGGACCCGAAGAAGCCCAGAGGTAAGTAGCTTAGCGTACGACTCTAAGGAAGGGGGGGCGGGCAACCGCTCCTCTTCCTTTGGCGTGCGTGTGGGGCGCGCGGTGCGAAGCCTTGCATACGAGGTGCGTGCAACGTCGCAGACAAGCTGCGACGCTACGGACGCGGTGGTAGCCGTCGGGGCTTGTCTCCGACGCTGACGGGACTTGGCCCCGATGGGGTCAGTCAGCTCTTGTGCAAGCCGAGTGCTGACAGGAGCTCTTCCACGCCGCGGCCGCTTTTGGCATCGGTGAGCACCGCCCTGCCATGCGGGTTCAGTCGGCGATAGTCTTCCACTAGCCGCTGGGGATCGACGCCGACGGCTTCTGCTAGATCTACCTTGTTGATGGCGATCACATCTGTCTGCAAGAAGATCTTGGGATGCTTGCGGACCATGTCGTCACCCTCGGTCACGGAGATCACGACCAGGTCGAGCTCCGTCCCCAGGGGGAAGTCGGCTGGGCACACGAGGTTCCCTACGTTCTCTATGAACAGGAGATCCACATCCTCTAAAGGGAAGCTCTCCAGGACGTGGGAGACCCTGTGGGCATCGAGATGGCAATCGTCACCTGTGTTCAGATTGGCCGCTGCCAAGCCGGACTGGGTGAACCGCCGGTGGTCGTCGTCGCCGGCCACGTCGCCGGCGATCGCCCCAATGCGGACGCCCCTTTGCTGTAGCCGCTGGGCCAGCGCGAGAATCAGCGTTGTCTTCCCGGAGCCTACGGCACCCATCACCCCAACGGCGCGGGTCTTGCTGTCGGCGAGGAGGTGGTAATTGCGCTCGGCCAACTCCAGTTGCCTCTTCAGGATATCGCCGAATGGAACGCGGATATCGTGCATGGAAGGATGTTACCCGTCCCATCGGGCTATGCAAGGGGCGATCCACCGTTATCCTATTCGCCCGCACCGTCGAGCATGCCCCGAGGAGATTCCCGCGTGTAAAGTCGGGGTCTGTCCCTGACGCGGGCGTCGCAGGGGTGCTGCGACTCTGCGGCCGGGGAGATCGCGAGACTGACCAGTGCTATACTTCTTATGCAGAGTGGTCGGGGTATGCGTACCCTAAGCGATGTGTCGTGAGAGCCGCTCTGCTTTGTTGTTGGTTACGGCAGGACTGGCCAAGCGTAGTTGTCTGGGTTGTCTGGCACCAGCACGAGACTCCTGCCTCTGATACTTCCCTCTGACGCACCGCGGAAGCGGGGGAGCAGGTCCGCCATCCTCCGGATGAGCCATCTGTTGCGGCGTGCCTAGCGGTTGACTGACGGGCGCGCTCGAACATGTGCAATTCTTGTTTTCTGAACTGCGACGTCGGCAAGTGGGCCCGGGTGCTCGCGGCGTACACCGATCTGAAGGTCAACTTGGCCCACTTCCCGATGGAAAGGCGTGAGCGCCAGCGGCGGGACAAGACGCTGGAGCTTGTGCTGAAATACGACACGTGTCAGTGGACGCTAGAGCTTACGACTTTGGGGGATCGCACCGCCCTCCCCGAATCATCGATGGCTACGGTAGACAATAGCGTCTCACCCAAGTACTAGCACTGCTGCCACTCAGGCTCCGAAGCCATCTTCCTGCTGGCTTTCCGCGGGGGCTCCCGCCTGCCCTGAGGAAGATGCGCTTGAGAGGGAGAACGTTTCCGTCCACTTGACGTTGTAACGTCGACAATGTATGAGCTAAGAGATGACGAGCCTCATCAAAAAGGCGATCCATGGACGGACCTACTACTACGCCCGCGAGTGCAAACGGGTGAATGGCAAGCCCAAGACTGTGTGGCAGAAGTACCTCGGGCGTCTCGAGGACATCCTCACCGCGGTGACGGAGCGGCGCGAAGGGCGCCTGATCCCCCGACCGCAGAAGGAAGGGATCGTGACGGAGTTGGGGGCCGTTGCCGCGTTGTACGGTCTGGCACGGCGGTTGGATCTTGTCTCGATCATCGACTGGCACGTCAACAAGCGCGGGCCCGGCCCGTCGGTGGGCAGCTACCTCCTGGTCGCCATCATCAACCGGTGCGTGGATCCTGGGAGCAAGGCCAAGATAGGAGAGTGGTTCGCCCGAACCGTGCTGCGACGCCTGATCGACATCGAGAGCCGCGAGCTCACCAGCCAGCGCTGGAAATCGCCTTCTATTAAGCATGGTGGCGATCGGGGGGGAGGCG
>CAZEYM010000029.1:0-10872 GCA_964516385.1 uncultured Thermotogaceae bacterium | reverse complement strand
ACTTGACCGACCGCGACGCGGGATATATAATTCAGGACAGCTTTGTCGCCATCGTTGACCTTTGGGAAAAGGGCCGGGTAGGCGACAAGAGGCAGGGCCGCCCCACGGCGGGCCTAGGGGAGAAGGAGGACGCGTATGAGGAAGAAGATCGTTGGAGCAGCAGTCGGATTGCTGGTCTGTGCGCTGTTTACAGGGCCGGCACTGGGTCTGGACATGGTCATCGGCGAGACCGAGATCAGTCTCAACGGCGAGAGGGAGCATCTGCGAACCCAGGAGACGAACCTCGGGAACCTGGTGTGTGATGTGCTGCGTCACTACACGGAAGCCGATGTGGCTGTGTACAACGGAGGCGGAATAAGGGCCTCGGCCGACCTGGGGGAGATCACCCTGGAGAAGGCGATGGAGATCCTGGCCTTCAACAACGAGGTCGTCACGCTGAAGCTGACGGGCGAGGAGATCGTGGCCATGCTGGAGCACGGCGTTGGCTCCTTCGGACAGGTGTCGGGGAAGTTCCTCCAGGTGAGCGGGCTCAGGTTCTACATCGACCCTGCGAACCCTGCCGGCGAGCGGGTTGTCGACGTGTTCATCCACGGCGAGCCCATTGACCTCGAGGGCGTGTACACTGTTGCCACAAACGACTACCTGGCTGCAGGTGGCGACGGCTACGACATGCTGGTGGACGCCGAGCAGATCGCGGTGGCTGAGATGACCGATCAAGAGATGTTCATCGCCTACCTGCGAGAGCACAGTCCCGTATTCCCCCGGGTCGAGGGGCGGATAGTCGTTCTCTAGTACAGCGTGCAGTGTGGTCTGGACAGCCGCCCGCCGGGGAGGAGTCTAATCCCGGTGGGCGGCGTTCCTTGAGCCGTGGCGAAGTGACCGGTCCCGAGGCTGGCCCCCGGCGTACTATGGTGGGAGTCGAGGTCTGGTTTGGCGGCTGACAAGAGCAGGTCGACAGCTAGACGGAACACAAGGAGGGGAGTGCGGATGAAACAGAGAAAGCACCTTGCGTTGTTGAGCTTCGTGTTTGTGCTCCTGGTAGGGGGGATAGCAGGCTACGCGGGGCAAGCGGACCTGATAGTCCTTCACACCAACGACATCCACGGCCGCATCGAGGTGGACGAAGACATATTGGGGTTTCCCTATATCAGTTCCTTGGTTCAGTACTATCGTGCTCAGTACGAACACGTGCTGGTCTTGGACGCTGGGGACGCACTGCACGGGCAACCGATAACCACCGTGCTCGAGGGTGAGAGTGCGGTCGTCTCTATGAACATCGTGGGGTACGACGTCATGGTTCCCGGCAACCACGACTTCAACTTCGGCTACCAGCGACTGCTCGAGCTGGAGGAGGAGTACATGGAGTTCGACCTCGTGGGGGCCAACGTGTTCAAAGAAGGCGAGCTTCTGTTCACCCCCTACGTGATCAAGGAGGTGGGGGACTTCACAGTCGGCATATTCGGCCTGGTCACCTCACAGATCGCCACTCACCCGCGGAACATCGAGGGCCTCGAGTTCGGCGACATCACCGAGGCTGCCACGAGGTGTGTCTCCGCACTGCGGGATGACCACAATGTGGACCTGGTGATTGCGCTGGGGCACGTTGGCCTGAACTACTCCAGCGAGGTGGCGGCGCAAGTAGAGGGGATAGATCTGTTCGTCGACGGTCACAGTCACAGCCTCCTGTTGCAAGGGGAGTGGGTGGGCAACACGCTGATCGTCCAAGCGCACGAGTACGGCAAGTACCTGGGCAAGGTGGAAGTGGACCTCAGCGGGGAGACCCCGGTGATGGAGGCATCGCTGATCTCGGCCGAGGTGGGGCGAGAGCTTGTGGATCCCGACGAGGAACTCATCGAGCTGTTGGAGGAGTTTCGGGAGGAGATCCTTCGTCGCATGTTCGGATGAAGATGAGGGAGCTGTCCCCGACTTTGCTACGCTAGTATGAGCGTTGAGGATACCAAAGCCGGGGACTATCTCTCCCCCACTCACTCCACGACTTCGAACGTAACGCAGAAGTGGGCCGGGCCGCGCGGTATCAGGCCGTCGTCCTCGACCATGCCCTCAGTGGTCAGCGTACCGCGCAGCGTGTACGTGCCCGGTCCGGGGAGCTCTCCAGTATCCACACGCTCGAAGTAAAGCACGGCGTCCATGCCGTAGGTTTCCTCGCCTATGGCCATGGTGAACGCCTGGTCGGCGGACCAGCGCCACACTTCCTCGCCGTCCCTGTAGATGGTGAAGTCGTAGCGTTGTCCGGAGTTGAACAAAAACGACTGCTCGTAGGCAGTCACGGTCACAATCATCGCCACGGGCAGGGATGCCCCCCAGGGGATCTCCTCCACCGTGGCCGACAGCAGGATCAGCGGTGGAAAATATGGGTTCTCACACATCGCTGGCTCCACGGGCTCAACCCAGGGGGGTGCCTCTTCGCCCACGGTGAAGGATCGCTGCCCGATGGTGTCCCCCTCGTGGGACACCGTCACGAAATACGTCCCCGCCGATAGCTCCCCCAGCGAGATGTCCATCTGCCAGGGATTGGGCTGCGGATCGCAACCTTCGCCTGGCGTGACCAGGTTGACAGCAATGAAACTGCCCAAATGGAGGAGCTGGTGCCCGCTAGGCACACAGGTGTCCGGCCACGTGCCGTGCAGCGAAAGGGTCACCTCCTCGCTAGCCATCGGGTTGGGGGGGACGATGTCGATGGTCACGTCGCCAGCTTCGTCTCCAATGGCGAAAGCCGAGAGGACAAGCAAACTCGCAATGCAAGCCAGGAGTGTCTTCATACTTCTCACCTCCACATCTCACCATAACAAAAGGGTCCCCTGGGGAGAAAGGGAAGATGTGTCCCCTTGGTCCCCGGAGAATTGGGGTTGCGCCTTCCGCGGGCTACCATCGTCCTATGGGGGAAGTGAGAGTTGTACAGGCAGACGTTTATCGGTTTCGGTTTAAGCTTGCCAAGGCGTTCCGCATAGCACTGGGCGCCACCGACGAGAAGGAAGAGATCATCGTGTGCCTGCGCAAGCAATATGGGCCCTCGCGGCGATGGCCGACTTCGACGTGCAGTTCGCTGAGCAGCCGGTGGCAGCAGCCGACATAGAGGGGATGGCCCGTGTACGGGTGCACTCACCGATTCCGGTGATGGCCGACGAGGCTGTGCACTCCCCCCAGGATGCGCTCCGGGTGATCCGGGCTGTGGCTGCCGACTACGTCAACATAAAGCTGATGAAAGCCGGCGGGTTGTGGCGCGCACGTGAGATCGCCGCCATCTGCCGCGCCGCCGGCCTGCCCAACATGATCGGGGGGATGGTGGAGTCCAACATCTCGGCCACGGCAGCCGTCTGCTTTGCCATCGCCGAAAGAAACGTGACGTTTGCCGATCTGGACATGGCCGAGCGGCCTGAGGCCAAGCTGGCCGTGGAGGGCGGCTCGCAGATCAAAGACGGCTACCAGCTCCTCGTAGATCCACAGGCGCCGGGGCTGGGTCTGGGCGGTCTGCGCGACGAGCGGATGATCCCGGTGCGGACCTATCGCCTGGGAGAGGGGGCGAGCGATGGAGAGACAGCTTGACCCGCAGCGCCCTGGACATGGGCAAGTACTTGGGGCTTTTTCTGCGTCGGGGGAGCCCTCTTGTTGGGCCGGAGACGTTCGAGGAGATGGTGGCTCCGCGGGTGAGCCTGCCCCACGTGCCCGCCCCGTTCTCCGACGCCAGCCAGGGTTCGTACGGGTACGGGCTGATGGTGCAGCCTTTCTTCGGCACCACGCTGATCGGCCACGGGGGGAGCGTCCTCGTGTACACCGCCTATTTCGGCTTTCTTCCCCAGCAGAAGCTCGGGGTTGCCGTCTTGGCCAACGGCTCTGGCTATCCCTGCGGGCAAGTAGCCCAGACGGCGCTCGCCTGGGCGATGGGCGTTTCGCTGTCGGAGCCCTCATGTCTGAAGGTGGAGGAAATCGGGGAGCTGCTTGGGGGGACCTACGCCACCTACCGTGATACCATGCGGATCTCAGTTCGCCCGCGAGGGAGTGTGCTGGAACTCACTGTCGAGGACCGCGAGGCTCCCCAGACGGTGTTCCTCACTCTGGAGGACATAGGCAGAGAGGAGATCCGTTGCCAAGCGCACCTCGGAGATCGTCGGATGCCCGTCCTCTTTTGCCGCCGAGGTTCTCAGGTGGAGCTCCTGTACGAACGCTACAAACTGCGCCGCCGCTAGGGGGACTGTTTGGTGGCAGGTCTCTCTGGCATCGCACCTCGGGTACGCGACCGCCTAGATGTGCTTCTGCAAGACGTCGAAGCAAACCTCGTCGATGTGCCTGACGACCTCGTAGCCCAGTTTCTCGTACAGCGCTCGCGCCGCTTGGTTGCCACGCTCGACCCCCAGCTCGATGGCATCGACGGAACCTCGGTATTCGTTCTCCAGTTCGCTGAGCACCGCTGTACCTATCCCGCGGCGCTGGAAGGGCCTACGGATGACGATGGCGTGGATGTGAAGGACCCGCTCGCGCTGCTCGAGCCACACGTAGCCAACTTCGACCTGTGCTTGGCTAAGCACGAATACGTTGCCCTGCGTGTGCACCAAGCGCTCGAACGCCTCAGGCGTGAGCCCGAGAAAGCCTAGCCCCCGCTCCAACACCTCCCCGCTCTCCTCCCACATGAGGTTCAGGAAGGCCTGCCGCTGGGGGCCTGAAGCAACTGTTCGCTCGATCATCCCGTGTGTATGTTAGCCCCCTTGCCCAGCCCGGGGAAAGCGGCTACAAGTCGACCCGAAGGAAGCCGTAGCGAGGTGAGCCATGTGAGGATCGAATCCTACCGGTTCGGAGAACTGGTCGTGGACGGAAAGAAGCACAAACACGACATCATGGTCTACCAGGGCCGGGTGGCCGACTGGTGGCGAAGTGAGGGACACCGCGTGGAGCCCGACGACCTGACCTGGCTCCTCGGCCAGCAGCCCGGCCCAGAAGTGCTGGTGATCGGCACCGGCCAGCCCGGTCTGGTCGAGGTTCCCGAGGAGACGCTGAACAACCTCCGTGATCGCGGCATCGAGCCTCGCGTCCACCCCACCCCACAGGCCTGCGACGTGTACAACGAGCTCCTGGACCAAAAGCGCGTGGCCTGCGCCCTTCATTTGACCTGCTGAGGGGGGCTGTCCCCGTTTATGGATATGTCAAAAAGGGGGACAGTCCCTCTACCAGATGTGGGAGAGGGAGAGATAGTAGCTGTGCGGCAGGCTGTAGTGGAGAACGTAGGCGATGTCGAGGCGGAGTTCGTTCCAGTGGAGAGAGGCACCGAAGCTGGTGCCTTCCCAGTGGGTGCCGGCGCGCAGGATCAAGGGGTGAAACTGGGCGGTCTCCACACCGGCCCGGACGCTGGAGATGTCGCCCCGGGTAAAGAGCTGCTCGGTGAAGTCGATCGCAAGGAGCACTGGCGTTGATCGCCAGGCGAAGCCTACTGCCAGATTGGGAATCCGTGGTTCGGCGTTGCCCGCGCCGACGCCGAGGGGTGCCGCGAGAACGTCGCGCCAGACGATTCCGTACGACCGGGGGCCGTCCTCCAGGAGGAGGGCGGGGCTGACCGAGGCGCAGAGCGGCCTCTGGGGGTGCCCCGGGAGGTGCAGCTTGACTTGCAGGCCGAGTGAGAGCTCATCGCCGAAGGCCACGCCTCCGGCCACGACGCTCCCAGCCTCCGTGTGCCGGAAGGTCCCTTCGGGATTCCCCAGTGGGTCCCGCTTGGTCAGGCGTCCGGAGTCGAGGACCACAACCTGGGCTCCCCAACCGGTATCAGCCAGGCCCAAGGCCCCGTAGGCATACGCCTGGAACGGGCGCGTGACCGTGGAAGAAAGCACCCTTCGGTCGAGCTCTGGGAGGGCGGCGGGGTTGGAAGACGCCGCGATGTAGGCGTCGGCAACTGCCAGGAACGCCCCGCCCATTCCCATGGCCCTCACCGAAGACTCCACGTGGAACAGGGAGGCGGTGTTGGTGTAGCCCTCGGAGGCTGCGCCGCAGGGCGCGGAGGCAGAAAGGAGCGCCAGCAGGACCGCTGGCAACAGGCGCCGGCTCACTGGGCGATCACCATCCGCATCGGCGGGCAGAAGGTTACACCACCGTCCCGGCGGTGGATCTCGACGGAGAGGAGGTACAACCCGGCCCCCAGAAGGCGCCCTCGATCATCGCGGGGTTCCCACCGGCCCGCCCGCGGGTGGCGCTGTGCAGAGGGATCGACGCGAACGGTCGCCAGGGGGACCCCGTCTGCCGCGAACACGGTGAGCGTGGTCTTGACAGCGTCCTCCGGCAGACTCAGCCAGAACACACACCCCTCCCGTGGCACAGGGTGAGGGCCGATGACAACACAATCGGGGACAGGCTGAAACTCGGCCGCAAGGTGGGTGTCCTCGACGACCGTGATGGTCCTCGTCGACTCGGAAGAACCATCCTCCCACCTGCAAAACCGTGCCCCAGCGGCGGGAACGGCCACGAGATGGACCTGGGTGCCCGGGTCGACATTCACCGGGCCGTCGTACGCTGTGCCGTCCACCTCGACCCGTCCCTTCCCCACCACAGCCAAGGACACGGTCACCTGTCGCGCCGGGGAGAACGCAGCGTGCACCGCGTGGGGTTCGCGCACGTTCTCCAAGGTGAAGGTGCTCACACCTTCACAAATCACAACCTCCTCGAACACTGACGCGCCATCCAGCAACACGTCGGCGATCTCGAAGCCTTCCTCCGGGACGATGTTGAACACTGCTTCCCCGCCCTGCTCGACAAAGCTGTCGCCCGCGGGGCTGATCTCACCGCCCGCGGCGGCCGTCGCCGTCACCACGTGTCGCTCGCCGCGTACGACGAATGCATCGTCCAACAAGATGTCCGCCAGGGGAACCTGCGCCCCGGCTCTGCGAGCCCTCAACCGCAGGCGCGCCCCTGTTGCCTCCTCCGGGGCGAGGGCTGTGAGGCAAGACAGTGTCCACTCCCCTGCCTCCTCGTAGCGGCTTCCCACAGCCGGATGGGAGCCCAGCACCTGCCCGTCCGTATCCACCCACAAGAGCTGCACGAAGCGCCAGTAACCTTCCGGAGGGGCATCGGTGGCCTGTACGAAGCTCCACATGCCGAAGGAGTACACCTCCCCGGGAACGACCGGGACGGAGTCTGAAACCAGCCCCCTACCGCCGTAGGAGGTGGTGACGTCGTAAAACACGCCGGCACCTTCCCCCGAGCGGACGAGCTCATCGGATATACCGATAGCCGTGGCCGTCCCCTCCTTTCCCCAGCCTACAAGCCCATCCTCGAACTCAGGGTTCGTGAGGAGATTTCCCATGGGGAAGGCGCGCGCACTGCCCAGAGCAGCGATCACCAATACCGCAAGTAGGGCGCCCCAGCGCCGCACCGCAGATACAAGCACCGCCACACCGTAAACACACGCACTCATAGGACGAACACTGCACCATGCTACAGCATAAGTCGACAGGCATCAAGTACCGCCAAGTAGAAGACTACTACCGCAACCTGTTTGTCCATGTGCCCGGATGCTTTGTCTGCGCGCAGTTGATCCATCAGGTGTTCCAAGTGCTCCTCGATCAGTTCAAGCCCGGGACTTCCTCTACCTGTAGCCTTGCGTCAGCCAACTGGTCGCCCAGCCATCTGCACTCCGTGGGCAACTGCTGTCTCCCCTGAGGACCACATCGATTCTCCAACGGTGGCCGTGTCCTCCTGCGTGCCGCGGCGCACACGTGGTAAGGAAGTTGCCACGCCATACGGGCCTGGGGAGTGGGTTAGGCTGCTTCCTCCCCTTGATCACCGGCTGGGCCATCAGGGGAGATTAGCTGCTCCATCAACTGTTCTAGGCACTTCTCGATGAGTTCCAGCTGGGCCAGAGCCTCAACCTGAATGGCAGTTGGAGCCAGTTGCTCGCTCAACCATTCAGCCAACCTCTCATCGTGGACCTGCAGTTTCCCGGGCCGGTAGCCTACGTCATCGTCGTTGGCGAAGCCTACTAGCGCCCCAAGCAGCAGTGTTACCGGCGAGATCTCTGTGTGTTCCGGTATCTCGCTTGACCGCACGCGCCCCGACTCTATGCTCCCGCACAATCCTAGAAGCGGGCCTTCCGCCGTTTCCTCCTCTGTGCCGTCGAGCGGCGGAAACTGCACGACGGCCAATTGCCACGTGTCCTCAGCCCGCTGTGGGAGCTGGCTAAGCGCTTGCGCTTCGCTACTTAGGTCCATCTTCTCACCCCTTACGAGTAGTCGCTATACCCATCGTAGTGGGTGCTCGGACCGCCCACAACAGGCGGGAGTAGCCTTGGACCGAGACTCGACATCGGCCGTTCCTGCCAACTACAGGATCGGTGCGCCTTGGGGGATGCATAATGTATACTGCCACAAGGAGGCACGAACATGGCCAAGCGCAAGGTGAATCTCACCCTGCCCGAGGAGCTCTGGGCCAAGCTGCGGGACCGCGTCCCGGAGCGCAAGATCAGCCACTATGTCGCGGAGGCGACCGCGGCCCGCCTGGCCGAGGAGGAGCGTGCTGCACTTCGGGAGCGGGTAAAGGAGCAGTATCTGGCCCGTGCGGCTCGGGACCGCGAATTGGCAGAGGAGTTTTTTGCCGCGGAGCAGGAAGCCTCAGAGCGCATTGAGCCGTAGGCTCGAGAGGAGAACACTGTGCCTACATACAAGCGGGGCGATGTGTGGCTGGCCAACTTGGATCCGGTCATTGGCTCAGAGCAGGGCAAGACCCGGCCTGTGGTGATTGTCCAAAACGATGTGGCCAATGCGTACAGCCCGGTGGTGATCGTGGCAGCGATCACTACCGCCGTGGGGCCGGAAGAATACCCTACGGAGGTGTGCGTGAACGCGCCGGAGGGTGGATGTAGGAATGATTCGGTGATCCTCCTGAACCAGATCCGCACCATTGACAAGCGGCGGCTGATCGAACGCTGGGGCGAGCTCACGCCCCAGACGATCAACAAGGTCGATGAGGCGCTCAAGATCAGCCTAGGATTGGTGTCTCTCTAAGTAGGGCCGCCCGTTACCACTTGTGCCTCGACCCCACCCGGGGGGTCAAACCAGCCTCGATCGGAGCTGTCCGCGACGTTCCGATCCCGCGATGTCATCGATGATAGCTGTCTCCATCGCCATCCACCTCCATAAGCAGCCACTCCGATTCTACCGGGCCTGTCCTCTCGCGGTCACAGCACCTCCCACGGCAGCCCTCCCACGGTTCATCGCAGGACACAAGCACACATGGATCATGCGACCACGTGGACGCACCCCAGTGTAGTCTGGGGCCTGGCTCTTGCTATGCAATCCGTGAATGGATAACATACAGGACATGAATGATGTGCAAGTACCGCGCTACGCATACGCTTTGTTGGCAAAGCGTCTGTCCCTGATGCCGGTGGTGGTGTTGACTGGCGCCAGACAGACGGGAAAGACAACCCTCGCCCGGACGATGAACACTGGCGAACGCCGCTTTCACTCCCTCGATGACCTCGATGTTCTGGATCTTGCCCAACGCGATCCACAAGCGCTTGTCGGCGGTGCCCAGCCGGTGACGCTCGACGAGGTGCAGCGGGAGCCGGGCCTTCTGTCTGCCATCAAGAGGGTTGTGGATCGCCAGCGGCGCAGCGGGCAATTCCTGCTCACAGGTTCGGCCAACCTCCTGCTGATGCGCAAGGTCTCGGAGTCGCTGGCGGGACGGGCGAGCTACCTAACGCTCTGGCCCATGACCCGCCATGAGCAGCGGGGACGTGGCCGCTGTGGCCTGTGGGAGGAGCTTCTTGCCGCCGAGGAGAAGGCATGGATCAACGTGCTCGGCGCCCAGGATCCGGAGCCGGAGGACTGGCACGAGCGGGTGCGGACCGGTGGCTTCCCGGTGCCCGCGGTGTACATGAACCGCGCCGAGGACCGTGCGGTCTGGTTCGAGGGGTACGTGCGAACCTACCTTGAGCGGGACCTCCGGGAGCTTTCATCGGTGGCATCACTTCCTGACTTCCGACGCTTGATGCGGGCAGCCGCGCTCCGTCTGGGCGGGCTTACGAACCAAACGGAACTGGGCCGAGACGTTGGCCTTCCTCAGCCCACCGTCCGCCGTTACCTGAATCTGTTGGAGACGTCCTACCTACTCGTTCGTGTCCCTCCGTATGCAGTGAACCGGACAAAGCGGCTGGTCAAGTCCCCCAAGCTTTACTGGGGAGACGTGGGACTGGCCCTGCACTTGGCAGGAGAGCCGGAACCGGACGGAACACACCTGGAGAACCTTGTGCTGCAGGATCTCCTGGCTTGGCGCGATGCTCGAGAGGGACGAGCCGAGATCCTCTTCTGGCGGACGTCGGCTGGTCAGGAGGTGGACTTCGTCATCGAGGCAGGCGGGCAGCTCCTTCCCCTTGAGGTCAAGACCTCATCCCGGGCACGAGCACAGGATACCGCTGGACTGAGGGCTTTCCGTGCCGAATATCGGGACACGGCACGAGCTGGCCTTCTTCTGTACGCGGGGGAAGAGATCGAATGGCTCACCCACGATGTACTCGCGGTGCCTTGGTGGGCGGTGTGCTGAGCTGGACGAGCTTGTCCCCGATGCGTCCAGCACAGACGAGCCCCGCCGCCACCGCCGAGAGGGGTGTGCCCACGAGGCACGAGCTATAGGCCGTTTTCACGCGTCCTTCGTGCCAGTCCTGCCTGGCCTGGGCAATGCTTTTTTGCAGAGTGCCCATGCTGAGCTACGCGCATGAGCGTGGGGTCGGGCACGATCTGAGTTCGGCCCGCTGTGGCAGGCCAGCTGCTCTCTTGGCGCGGTCCTGCTGTGTAGCTATAATGTAGCCACACGATAGCTATGCGCAGGATCGTCGGTTGCGAGTGGGACGAGGCCAACGTGGCGCACCTTGCCAGGCAC
>CAZEYM010000028.1:0-11325 GCA_964516385.1 uncultured Thermotogaceae bacterium | reverse complement strand
GTCCCAAAGGCGAACGCTTCCGTCCTCACTGCCCGAGACCAAGTAGGCGCCATCGGGACTATAGGCTAGGGCGTTGACCGGGCCCGTATGGTCGGTGATGCTGCCCAGAAGCTCGCCGGTCTGCGCGTGCCAGATGAGTATCCTCCCCCCATCGCCAGTACCAGAGGCAATGCGATGGCCGTCGGAGCTGAAGGTCACAGCACGCACACGGTGATCGTGGGACAGAGTGAGTTGTACGTCTCCAGTGGCCCGTTCCCAGACGAGCACAGTCCCATCCCAGGAAGCCGATGCGAGGCGCGTCCCGTCGTGGTTGAATGCCACCCCGCGCACAATGTCCGTGTGCCCGTGGAAGACCCGCGCTTCGCGCTCAGTTGCCACTTCCCATACACGTACTGTGCCGTCGGAGGAAGCAGAGGCCAGATAGCGCCCATCAGGACTGAACGCCACAGTCCAGACACGTCCTTCATGGCCGGCCAACGTGGCCACGCGTTGCTTGCTTCCCACATCCCACAGCCGAATGGAGCCATCCATCGAGCCGGAGGCAATGACATCTCCGTCAGGACTGAAGGCGAGCGAGTACACCCTCTCCTGGTGCCCGGGATCCAAGGGGCCGAGTAAGCCACAGCTCGAAAGGAAGACTACCACTGCCACCAATACCGACGACTGCAACCACCTAGCCTTCATCCCCGTTCACCTCCGCCGGACCCTACACCTTTGGGCAGCGGCTTGGCCAGCGCGCTACCAGCGCAGGGCCTCCTAGGCGAAGAACCAGGGAAATAGACCCAACAGCACCCAGGCAACAAGAAACGACCCGGGAAGTAGCAGCTTGAGCACACGCGTTGTGGTCCGGCAGACTCGTCCCACATGGACGATCTCCGGGTACCACTCGTCGCAGCGCAGCGAGGTGGCCGGCACACGCACGGCTTGACCTGATTGGAAGCGGAAAGCCGCCCGTTGGAACTCCATGCCGGCGAACTCTCCCTCTAGCTGCCGCAGGAGACCTTGCCACAGTGCGATCTCCCTGCCCAGACGGTACTGCATTGCGCCCCAGTGGAGAGTCAACACAAAGCCGAGCCCAGCGGCTGCTGAGGTGAGCCTTTTCCATCCCTCCAGCCACGAGGCCGAGACGAAGTACGCACCAACAGCAAGAAGAATTGCACTTCCGATCAGGCTGGCTCCGACTACCCACCAGTACGCCCGTTCCCTGGCTGCCGCAGTGGCAGACGACGCTTGGTACACGGCCAACAGCTCCTGCAGTTCCACCGTACGATCCCCCCACCCGTACTTGATAGACTCCGTCCACACGCTAGGCAGTGCCAAGACGCCGGGCAAGGAAGCTGGCGGCGGCCGGACAGGACATGCGTCCCGGCCATTGATTTGCCCGCTGCGTTGCTCCCCGCATAGAATGATTTGGGGTGGAGCACTCTCCTATGTACGCTGTATCTCCAGATGACCTGCAGGAGAACCAGGTTGCGACAGGGTCTGCCAGGGCAAGGCCGGCTGTGCAGGCCGTCTTGGAGGAGTTGGCAGAGGCAGCAGTAGTCCAGACCCCCTTTCGCCGCGCACTAGTGTCCCTGTACCGCGAACCCATAGGTCCATCTGCGGAGGCACGCACTCAGGTGATGGCCTGCGCGACCCGGGGTCTGTGCCAAGCAGAGGAGAGTCTAGTTCGCACCCTCCTGCAACAAGGTTGGGAGATCAGTGGAGCAAGATTCGGCAAGGAGTCGCTGCGTGGGAAGTCCTACTTCATCCCCCAGGGGCACGGCTGCAAGGGCCTCGCACCCCGGGTGGTCAGCCGCAGGAGGTTCCTGCGCCCAAACGGGTGGCACCGCCACGACATCTTGCTCACGCCCCTGCGGAGTGCGGAGGGGTACATCGGCACCATCTCCGTGGACGACCCGCGGGACGGGAAGCTCCCCGATGAAACGTCCCTGAGCGCGCTGGAGCGACTGGCCCGACTGGGCGAGACATCAGTGGCCAAGGCCGGAACAACAGGGTCAAAGACGGGCAACGACAGAGACGCGCTCTTTGCCGTGTTGGCCGAGCACTGCATGGCGGGGCTGCTAGTCACTCGGGGCCAAAGCGTGGAGTACGTCAACCAACGCGTGGTGGACCTGTTCGGGTACAGCAAGGAAGAGCTGCGGGACATGCGCCCCTGGTGGCAGCTGATTCATCCCGAGGACAGGCACCAGCTTTCCCAAGGGGAGACCAAGCGGAAGGGCGTGCGGGCGCGCGCAGTGCGCAAGGATGGCTCCTCGGTGTGGGTGTTGGTGCGAAGCTACACCATGGAACTCGGTGGCCAGCAGGCACACCTCGTCGATCTGTGGGACATCAGCGAACAGGTGGAGATCGAGGGGGCACTGAAGCAGAAAGCACTGCGCGATCCCCTCACCGGGTTGTTCAACCGGCACTATTTCGACGAAACCATCCGGGCTGAGCTGAAGAGGGCTCAGCGCTATGGGCGTTCGTTCACCTTGGTAGTGGCGGACTTGAGAGGCTTCAAGCGGGTAAACGATGTCCTGGGGCATGCCAAGGGCGACGAAGTCCTACAGTCGATAGCCAGCGTGCTCAAGGCCTCCATGAGAGACAGCGACTGGCTGGTGCGCTACGGCGGCGACGAGTTCTTGGCAGTCCTTCCGGAGACTGCTTCCCCGGTGGACGTAGTGCTCGAAAGGCTGCAGTCGGCGGTCGAGGAATGGAGCCGGGAGCACTTGCCCAACATCAGCATCTCTGTGGACATGGGCTGGGCCACCTGGAACCCAGGCTGTGGCCTGGCCATACGTGATCTACTCAACGCCGCCGATACGCAGATGTACAAGGCGAAGAGGGCTGAGAACCACTCGTCGGGCGAGTGCGGCCATGCGGAGGGAGGGGGCGGGTAGTGGGTGGTGTTGAGCGTCGTACACGAGCGACTGGCAAGGGGATCACGTTGGTACACCAGAGTGGACAATCTTGGAACTATATCGCGGCCAACTGCAAAGCAGCTCCTCGCGCTGGTGACCGCCATATAGGTGACAGCCTGGCCCTCCGCGTCTTTCGCGCTTCGTTTACTCCCGTTAACCCTTGAGTTCCCCGCGAAGGAGCCTTTCTCTTGAGCCTCCGGCTCTGTTAGGATGACGACTTCTGTTCAACAGTCCCCTCAAGCATCTATGTGTCGGCCTGAGTGTTTTTCATCCGGTGGTAGTCCATGGTGCCCAGTTGTCCCTTGCGGAACGCCTCCGCCATGGCCCGTGGCACCTCGGCCTCAGCTTGGACCACCGCCGCACGGCGCTCTTGCACCAGCGCGCTCATCTCCTGTTCCTGGGCCACAGCCATCGCCCTCCGTTCCTCGGCCTTGGCCCGAGCCACCTGAAGGTCCGCGTCAGCCTGGTCGGTCTGGAGCTGCGCCCCGATGTTCCGCCCCACATCGATGTCTGCGATGTCGATGGAGAGGATCTCAAACGCTGTCCCTGCATCCAGCCCGCGGTCCAGCACACGCTTGGAGATCGAGTCGGGGTTCTGGAGGACCTCATTGTGGTTGAGCGCCGAGCCAATTGCGGAGACGATGCCTTCGCCCACACGGGCGATGACCGTCTCCTCAGTGGCACCACCGATCAGTCGCTCGATGTTCGCCCGCACGGTCACGCGGGCCAGCGCAAACAGCTGAATCCCGTCCTTGGCCACCGCACCAATGCGCGGCGTCTCGATCACACGCGGGTTGACCGACATCGCCACCGCATCGAACACATCGCGCCCCGCCAGGTCGATGGCCGCCGCCTTCTGGAAGTCGAGGGCGATGTTGGCCTTGTCGGCCGAGATCAGCGCCCGCACCACGCGGTCCACGCTGCCACCCGCCAAGTAGTGTGCCTCCAGGCCCGAAGCGGACGGCTGGACCCCCGCTTTCCACGCGGCGATCATCGGGCCGATCACCTTGTGCGGGCTCACTTTTCTCAGACGCATACCGATCAGCGTGCTCGGCCCCACCGGGACCCCAGCGGCAAGCGCTGAGATCCAAAGTGCCACCGGCACGAAGTAGAAGAACAGCCAAAGGACGAGTACGGCAATACCCGCTACCAGAAACACCAGCACGTTCATTCCTTTGCCTCCTGCTCATCGCTCGCTTCCAGCCTGCGGCGGACGGCATACTGGCAGCTCTCAACGCGGACAACCCCGGGCCTAGCCGGAGTCGCCCACGACAGCCCAGCTTACAGTTGCCGGATCTGTTCGACGTGAAGCTGCGAGTCCACGACAATACCCATGCTTGCTAGTAGCCCTTCGCGAGCTGCCAGCACCCAGCGGTGCCGGCCCTCCACGACTGCGGAGGCCGCATCCTGGGCCACCCGTTGTACGGAGGACACCGTGCCATCGACCTGGATGACCGCCAGCTCCAACGGGGCGCGCAAACCCTGCATGTTGTAGGTCGTACTCGTGGTGCGCTCACGTGTCTGATCGTACAGCAACAAGGTGGTGGCTAGGGCGGCAGGGCCCACCTGGCGGAGCCCCCAGGTGCGCGCGTCCGCCGTACTTGCAACGCGGACCAGGAGCACCACAGATGTGTCGTCAGGATTGGTGATCGTGATCAACGAGGCAGGCATCGTAGCCAGCCTCTCGGGCACGTACGTTTCGGCGCCTCGCTGGAAGTACGGGGAGATCGCGTACAGCCCTACCAGGAACGCCACTCCAGCGGCCACCAGGGCGAGGGTGCTCAGCTTGCCGATCTTCCGCCAGTCTCGTTTCTTGTTAGCCTGTACAGTCATTGTACCCTCCTGTTGGCTGCCTTTGTGTACCCTTGCACAGTAAGCCATCTGCACATATAATACGGAGTCAGCCATCGCTTGTCAAGAAGCTCTGTGGTAGACGGCGTCTCGCACGGACGCGTTGCTCGAGCTCGAGGATAAGGAGGGGACATGCCAGAGCATTACGCCGCTTTCTTCAAGTGCTTCAGCACGCCATCGCGCAACCGGATCGTGCGCCTGTTGGCTAAACAGGGTGAGCTCTCAGTTGAGGAACTGGCACGGCGCATTGGGCTCAAAGAGACCACCGTTTCCCGGCACCTGCAGCTCCTGGGCCAGCAGGGCATCGTGAAGGTCCGGCCCGTGCATCCGGCGCGCTACTACTCCCTCAACAGAGAACTCGTCGCGGGGAAGTTCGCACAGTTCCTTGCGTTCGTGGGAGCAACCCGGGATGGTGCTCAGCCGAACCTCAACCGTCGGCCTGCAGCCAAACCGGATCGTCCGCCTGTGAAGCCCAAAGCTTAACGATGCTCACCCAGCAGTAGGGTTGGGTAGAAGCAACTACGCGTATAGGGGGTGTTATGCGGACGAAAACGGATAAACAGCGTATAACGGAACTAACGCCTGAAGTAGGGCAGCTCGGAGGGTCCCCGGAAGAGCTGTTCGAGACCCTACCCCTTATGGAGAAGTTGGCCGAGTCGACCGATCCGGAGCCCCACAAATGGAGAGATGATGAGCCTCAGGAGAGGGGACGAGACCTGGAATGTATCTACCTCCGAGATATCGGCCGCGCTCCGCTTCTCTCCCGAGAGCAGGAAGTGGATCTGGCCCAGGCCTTTGAGGCAGGGCAGGAGGCCGAAGCGAATCTCAAACGGGACGAGGCATCCCCGGATGAGACCGAAGAGCTCAGGCGCCAGATCCGCCGGGGGGAGGAAGCACGGGACCAGCTTACCATCGCCAACCTGCAGCTGGGCGTGTACATCGCCAAGCGATACCTGAATCGGGGGGTGTCCTTCTTGGACTTGATCCAGGAAGGGAACATGGGTCTCATGCGGGCGGTGCAGAAGTTCGACTGGCGGAAAGGCTACAAGTTCTCCACCTATGCCACTTGGTGGATCCGGCAGTCCATCACCCGTGCTATCGCCGACCAAGCACGCACCATCCGCGTCCCCATAGGAACCCTGGAGGAACTGAGGAAACTGCGGCGCCTACGGCAGGAACACATCCAAGAAAGCGGGGTGACTCCCACGTACGAGGAGCTGGCCAGCCTCCTGGGCACGAGCGTTGACAGGGTGAAGAATATCGACCAGGCCACCTTGGGTGTGGTTTCACTGGATCAGCCTTTTTCGGACGGCAATGAGGCTCCCCTGGGGGATTTCCTGGCCGACACATCGGTCCCTTCCCCGTCCAGAGAAGCGCTGCGAGCGATGCTGAAAGAGGAACTCCGCCGAGTGCTTCAGGGACTGGACAGGCGGGCGCGGGAAATCATCGAGCTCCGCTATGGCCTACGAGACGGCCATCCTTGCACCCTAAAGGAGGTGGGTATCATGTTCGGTATCAGCCGGGAGCGCGTGCGCCAGATCGAGGCAAGGGCCTTGGACAAACTGAAGAACCCCTCGCGCCAGCAGGTTCTGCGCAAGTTCCGGAGCCTTCTGTCTGCGGAAGAGTGATCGCCGACCTCGTCGCAGCCATCGAGCAGCACCACTACACTAGTTGTTGTGAGTCGTGAGCAGTCCGGGCAGCGGGTAAACGTGCGCTGGGTCGGGTTGCTGCCTTACACGCTAGGCGCCACGCGGGACACGGTCGGGCAGGCTAAGGGGGGACGGCAATGGCTAAGGCGGCGATTAGAACAGAGGACCTGCCCGAGTACGTCGACGCAGCACGTCATGCTGTTAGCAGGGGTGAAGGAGAGGTAACCCGTGCGGGTAATGCAGCTGCAAGCCTGGAACGTAGACGGGAAGAACTGACGCACGAAGTCGCACGCGGGTTCCGGATCCCCAGAAGGATCGATGTCGAGCGCGCAGCCAAGTCTGAGCTTGCGGCTATACCAGCGAAGCTTGAGGTAGCCTACGCCGTGAAAGCCAAAGCCGAAGCCGTGCTGGTAGAACAGCGTCAGGCGCTCCGAGAGGCTGAGGCCCGATGGGACGCGGAGCGAAAAAGAGCTAAGGAAGAACGAGCCATCCCATGATCGGAACGGCATACTCAAGCAGCTATTGACCCGCCCCCGAAAAGAGGTCCAGGTTGAATGCTAGGATTGGGAAGGAAAGGGGGCGTCGGATGGCGAGGAAAAACCACGGGCTGCAGGAGTTCATCGCCAGGCCCTGTGAGGCCGAACGCGCGAGCCAACCCACGAGGTCCGAACCTGCCAACCGTGCCATCGTCAGTATGGCCGGAGACGCTCCGTAGAACAGCCTTCCCGGCATTGCTACACCTAGCACGGCAGGACTTGAGAACCTTCCGAATCGAGATCCCTGTAGGTCTCCGTCCAAGCGCGCTTCGTAGGATCAGAGTAGATCACAACGCGAAAGGACAAAACGCGCCTCCAGAAACGGGCCCTGAGCAAGCGACCAACTCCCCACCGGCGCCGAGCGCGAAGAACGCGCTCACGGCCCCTCGCCGCTACATTCGATCGCCGGGCCGTGCCCGTAGGCCCAGGCAGACAACGAAGCCGCTACGGTGCCGGCATCCGCTCGAGGAACTCGAGGTAGTCTGAATCGGTGGTCAGGATGATCCGCGTGTCCTCTAGCAGCGCACGCCTGTAGGACTCGAGGGTGCGCCAGAAACGGTAGAACTCGGGATCTTGGTTGTACGCCTCAGCGTAGATCTCCAGGGCCTGCGCGTCGCCTTCGCCGCGTACTTGCTCGGCTTCCCTTCGCGCCTCGGCCAGGAGGATCTCAACGTCCCTGTCGGCGGATGAGCGGATCTGCCGGGATTGCTCGTCCCCCTCGGCGCGGAGCTGCGCGGCGATCCGCTCGCGGTCGGAACGCATCCGGGCAAACACGGCGCGCTCAATCTCGGTGGGAAGGTCGGCCCGCTTGATCCGCACGTCGATCAGCAGGATGCCGAACTCCTGCAGCTTGGCGCGCGTGAGCTCTGTGACTTGTTCCAGGAAGTCGCGCCGCATCTCCGACACGATCTCCTCGAGCGTGTGCTTGGCAAGGAGGTTCCGCAGGTCCGAGTAGACGAGGTCATCGATCCGGCTCCGCGCACTGCTCATTCGCCCGCCGGTCGCCTCGATGAACCGTCGGGGATCGCCGACGCGCCAGATGGCGTAGTTGTCGATCACCAGGCGCACCTGATCCGAAGTCAGGATGTCGCGGGGCTGAATGTCGTAACTGAGGACGCGATCTTCCACGTAGACGATTCTCTGGACGAACGGCACCTTGAAGCCCAGACCCGGCTCCTCCACGATGCGCACGATCTCACCGAACCGCAACACGGCCGCTTTCTGCGTTTCGTCGACGGTAAACGTGAACAGGTTGAAGGCGACGATCAGGGCGACCACCACGACGGCAAACGTGATGAGCGTCCTCATCGTACGTCACCTCCCGGACCGTCGAGGTCCAGCAACTTGAGCACCCCTTCGGTGCCAGCGGACAGGATCGTCTTTTCCATGCCTGGGAGGATCTCCTCCATCGCCTCGATGTACAAGCGCGTGCGCGTGACTTCCGGTCCGAGCTCGTAGCGCGCCAATATCTCCACGAACCGGGCCACATCGCCCTCGGCCCCCTTGATCCGCGTCTGCTTGTAGCCTTCCGCTTGGTTGGCGATCTCGCGCGCCTGTCCACGGGCCCGCGGCAGGATGTCGAAGGCGTATTCCTCGGCTTGGTTGATCAGTTTCTCCCTGTCCTGGCGTGCGCTGTTTACGTCATCGAAAGCGGAAACGACGTCGGCCGGCGGCTTGACGTCCTGCAGCTGGACGTTGCTGATGGTGATGCCCGCCCCGTAGGTATCGAGCAGCGCTTGGAGCGAGGACAGCGTGTCCGCCCCAATCAGGTCACGCTCCTCGGTCAGCGTTTCGTCGAGCGTGCGTGTAGCTACCTGCTCGCGCAAGACGGCCTCGGCCGCTTGCTTCACCATGCTGGCCGGGTCGATCACGTTGAACGCGTACGGCTCAGGCTCCTTCACCCGGTACTGCACAACGATCTCCACGTGGGTGATGTTGCCGTCCCCGGTAAGCATCAACGCCTCACTCTCCACAGTCGTGTAGCGCGGGTTCGGCGGGGGCGAGACGGTGCGGAAGCCGACCTCTGTTGTGCGAATCTCCAGGATATTGACGATGACAACCCTATCGATCGGCGAGGGCAGGCGGTAGTGTAGCCCTGGATCCACGGTGGCCACGTGGCGCCCGAAACGCATGACCAGTCCGACTTCAGAGGGACCGACCGTGTAGATGCCGGTCGCCAAGTAGATCCCGATAACGATGAGGATGATGATCCAGGCAAACCCTGCCCGGAACGCGGGGAGCTGGGGCCGCCGTGGCGGCCCTTGCTCACGGTTTCTTTCTTTTTGCCCCTCGGGGTCAAGCAGACGATCGAAGAAATCGGCCATGATCAACTCCTCGGTCAGCTACACCGTACGGGGCGCCGGGTCGAGTCGCAAGGTGAGCTACGGAAGCGCACTGGGGAAGCCGTGCTTGGTCTGTACGAGTAGAGCCGTAGGCTGACGCGGCCAAGCACCGCGGGCACCCCTATTGCCTCCAGTTAGAACTGGGCAGTTGAACGGCTCATACAGAGGGAGCGCTCCGGCCATCTGTGGGGCGGACACGCCCGCCCGTTGACATTTGACAACGGCCAACTATCATGGACCACACTAGTTCAGACAGATTGCCCCCCCGGGTCGCGGAGTCCCGGCTGAGGGCGATCGGTTCACCGCAAGGCTCTGGGCCCGGGAGGCAACGGTGGGAAAGGAGATGCATAAGATGGCCAGGATGAGGGCATGCATTGTCGTATTGGCAGGTGTCATCGCAGCATCGGCGGTGACGACGGGAAATGTAGTGTGGGTAGGCGTCGAGGATCGGTCCATCGTGGTGGATCCGGCCTATGACCTCTGGCCAACAATCGAGGGCACAGTTCGCTACCAGGGTCCAGTATTCTCAGAAGAGGACCCTAACTGGCAGGAGGCCGAAACCTACGAAGGTGTGGCCATTCCCGCTGTGCTCCGCGCGCTGGGAGGCATCCCCGAAGGACAGCACCTACACGTGGTGGCCGGGGATGGGTTTGCCAAGAAACTCCCCCCAGATGTAGCGATGGGCGAGTCCCCTCTGGGCACACCTATCTTGGCCTGGATAGTCGACGGAGAGACGAACCCCGAGTGGCCGCCGCTTCCAGTGCTCGTCTTCCTTCCCGAAGACGGCGATGTGTCCAACGAGCGCATGGTAGAAGCCCTGGGACCCCTAGCTCACACATTCGATGGAAGGCCGTCGGCCTCAGGACTACGCATCAGGGGGGTGTCTTGGCTGACAACAGAATGGGATGGTCGGCTAGACGCACTCCCCGAGCATCCTGAGTTGTGGCCGAACCCGGACACCGAACTTGCAGTCGTGGGAGAGGAGCGGCGGACGTACACCATACCCGAGCTTATGGCCACGTTCGTCGCCGCCAACGGTCAGGGCGAGTACATCACGACAACCGAGCGCTTGGTCGAACGGAGCTACGAAGGCATCCCCCTCCACGATCTGCTCGGATCCTGGGCTGACGACGCCATGGTGGAGATCGTGGCTGCCGATGGCTACCGCATGCGCTACAAGTACGGAGACCTGGCAGATGAGGAAGGCCAGTGGATCCTCGCCTTCAGGGCGGATGGGGAGTTCCTTCCTCCCGATCAGGGACCCCTGCGGTTGGTGAAGGTGGGCCCGCAGGCTCCTCGGTTCGAAGGAGCCCTGTCAGCGAAGATGGTGGTGGGCGTTGAGGTCGAGGGAACGTACCTGCCCTATACCCTTACCCTGGCCGGAGAGCGGGAGCGTATCTTCGACCGAGCAGAACTGGAGGCGGGGGTAGCTTGCCCCTGCCACACGTCCACTGTGACCGTGAGCCGCCGGGGCGAGACCTCGGAGTACTCGGGGATCCCCCTGTGGAGGCTTCTCGCCTACGTCGACGACGCGTTGTTCCCTCCCCCCGAGAAAGGCATCCACTATGAAGATCGACACTTCAATGACGAGCTTGCTGCAGATGGCTACACCGTGGAGATCCACGCTGCAGACGGTTACACGCAAACGGTGTCTTCTCAACTAGTGGCCCGCGACGACCGATTCCTCATCGCTCTCAAACACGAGGGGAGGTTCATCAGTGAGGAAGACGGGGGCCCACTGTGGTTCGTGTGGGACGACAGCGCTCCCGTGCCCGAGGAACTGCGCCGCGTACGCCAGGTGGTCAACGTGAGCATCCTGTGGGATGAGTGACCCGTACGCTGAGCCACCCTTGATCCGGGGTTGAGCTGTCTGTCTGAAGCCCGCGCTACCCCCCCCTACCAAAGAGAGCGGTCGCCCGGTCTTCCCATGGATGTTGTTCCCATATCTGCATTCAACCTGGCCCTGCCGTTGAGGGACAACCCGTCTCCTCTGACTGTCGTTGACAGAGAACGGTAATAGGAATAACGCTCCAGGAGCTGGTAC
>CAZEYM010000027.1:0-11894 GCA_964516385.1 uncultured Thermotogaceae bacterium | reverse complement strand
TCGAAGAGCTCCTTACCCGCAGCGAAATCTCCCCGCGCGCTCGGGAGGACCTCCTTCTCCAGGAAGGCCACGTAGTCCTTCAAGGCCCGCGCGGCCTTGCGGCTCGCCTGGAGCACCCGCGCGAAAAGAAGCGGGGTCCGCAGGCTCATCAGCGGCACGACGAGCCGAAACAGAATCGATCCCCGCCGGGCGCCTTCCAGCGCGATCTCGGCCCACACAGAAGGAACCTCCTCCGGGACGAGGTTTTCCTTCCCCTGGGCTAGGACGCGCGGGACCTCCTGTAGGCGGCCGAGGGCACTCTTCATCCGTACCCGGAATGGCGCGAAGTCTCTCACCAAAAGGAGGAACACCCCTCCGAGACACTCGTTAAGGTACGTCCCCGGGCTCCGTTCGTGGCTGCGGACCTTCTCCAGCGAACGGAGGAAGGATTTGGCGATCTGCACCATCAGGGTGTGATCGACGCGTGCATCAGCGGACCACTCGCTCGGGTTCGCCGCCTCGAACTGCGCGAGGGCATCCCGCAGGAGCTCCTCGTGGCGTGCGCGGGCTTCGGCGCTGTGGTCCCCGAGCCGGTGATCGTATCGGTGGTCGCCGAAGTGGGTTGCCGCAAGCGGCATCTCCTCCATCATCCGCGCGAAGAACCGTTCGACCGACTCGTAGAACTTCGCCTCAGTCATATCCGCCATCCTCCAGTCCTCCTCCCCGCAGGTTCCCGCACAGCAGTTCCCGCCACGGCAGCAACGAAGGATACCCCTTGCGCCAAGGCCGTGCACCAAGCAGGCAGGGAAGAACGCCCGCCCGGGTTCACGGCATCTCCCGACCATTGCCCTGGGCACAGTGCAGCTATGACGCCTCCTCGCCAAAGAGCTGGCCGGGCCGGGCCAGCGTGGCGAGCGGTACCGCCTCCACACCGTCGGCCAGCGCGTAGCGCATCGTGCCGGGATAGACGATGGCTACCCGCGCGAGCTGTAGATCCTTGAGGGCGATCCGGATCGAGGGAGTGAGCTTCGGGGCGTCGGCCCGCTTGCATTCGACTCCGAGCAGCCGGTCTCCGCGGCGCAGGAGCAGGTCAATCTCCGCCCCCTGATGGGTGGCCCAGAACCATGCCTCATCGTGGGGCTCGCTTGCCAGTACTTGCTCAATGACAAATCCTTCCCACGATGTGCCCAGCTTGGGATGGGAGAGAAGCGCCTTCTCGCTGTCGAGCCCGAGGAGCTGATGCAGGATGCCGCTGTCTCGCACGTAGACCTTGGGCGACTTGACCTGGCGCTTGCCGAGATTGGCGTGCCAAGGCTGGAGCTGGCGGAGTACGAGAGCATCGGTCAACAGGTCGAGATAGCGCCGCGTGGTTGACGGGTTGACCCCGAGGGCCCGAGCAGGCTCCGCGGCGTTCCAGACCTGACCGTGGTAGTGCGCGACCATTGTCCAGAACCGCAGGAGTGCCACAGCAGGAACCCGCACGCCCCACTGCGGC
Organism: uncultured Thermotogaceae bacterium; assembly: GCA_964516385.1. Lineage (GTDB taxonomy): Bacteria > Bipolaricaulota > Bipolaricaulia > Bipolaricaulales > Bipolaricaulaceae > T3SED10-47. The sequence continues at coordinate 10,420 of CAZEYM010000027.1, read as the reverse complement.
AGGTCGCGCTCCAGCAGGGTGTGGATGAACTGCCTGCGCCAGGCGCAGCTATCTCGTTCGCTGCGCGCCAGATAGGCGAGCGGGAAGCCGCCTCGACGCCAGAGCCTCGCTGCCGCGTCCGGGCCGAGCTCGGCAAGCGTGAAGCCGCCGAGCGTGATGCGTTCCATGCGCCCCGCCAGGCTCTCTGCACTCTGCCGCAGGAGGTCTCCCGAGGCGCTGCCCAGGATCAGGAACCGCGCCGGCTGTCTCCGACGATCGGCCAGCACGCGCAGGATCGGGAACAGGTCGGGCCGTCGCTGGATCTCATCGATTACGACAAGCCCCTGAAGCGGCTCGAGGGCGGTCCGAGGCTCTTCCAGACGGGCCAGGCTGACAGGGTCCTCCAGGTCGAAGTAGTTGACCGAGTCCTCGGGGAGAAACACCCGTGCGAGTGTGGTCTTGCCGCACTGGCGAGGTCCGGTCAGGACGGTGACCGGGCTCCGCTTGGTGGCGGCCTGGATCTGTTTCACGAGCGTGGTGCGAGGGATCATCATGGCCCAAGTATAACACGAAAGACCCGCGTCTAGCGCCTGTTTTTCATGGTCACTTCGTCCGGCTGTCGCTGGCCCTCCTCTCCCCCAGCGCACACCCGCACACGCAGACGGTACGACGGCCCCACCGACTTTCCTATTCGGTCTCCTGCCAGCTCCTCTTCCACATCGGGGTCAGGGGAGATGAACTCCCCAGGCCGTGCGTGAGAGCCGAGTGGTCCGGATTATTCTGACCCCACCGTGCCCCGCAGGATGTAGTGGCGATGGCACAGTTCAAGTGCAGTCATAGCTCCGCCCAGGCGGTGCGCCACAGCGCAGGTTCGCATCCTGCTTCCAGCCTTCCCGCAACTCCATCTCGGTCATCGTGTTCCTTCTCCAACGCTAACGCAGCGAGGACGTGCTCATAGAAATACAATCTAAGACGTAAGAATCGGGGCACCCTGCAAACTCCGAGAGCCGCATGATTCATCTGAAGGAAACGGAGGTCTCAAACCTGTACGGCAACATAGTCGGAACGCGATACAGGAGGAGGTACGGGAAGCCCATCCTCCCGCAGGCCGCAGACGTGCATCGCGATAGCTTCGCGAATCCGCGCCTTCACCTGGGCGAAGGTCTCTCCCGTGGCCACGCAACCTGGAAGGTCGGGAACATACGCTGAGTAGTTCCCGTCTGCTCGTTCGATCACCACCAAGTACTGAGACACCTTACACCTCCCGACCCTTCCGCCCAGCCTCTACGCCCGAGTACGCACTTCCTTTCTGATCCCTGCGCTCCTCAGCCCCTGTTCCACATCGAGTTCGAACAGGGATTAACGCTGCCAGTGCTAAGCAGTGTTCATTCTCTACGTTCTTCCAGCAGTGTCGACGCTTCGCTCAGCAGATTCGGTAGTTTCGTCCGGACAATGTCCCACACCATCCGGTTGTCGACTTCCGCGTACCCGTGGATGAGCACGTTGCGGAAACCGATGATGCGCCGGTGATCGGAGATCCTCTTGGCCAGCGGCTGGTTCACCCGCGCCAGCTTCGCCAGCGCCTCGCCGATGATCTCAAACTGGCGCTCCACGGCAGAGCGCAGCATGGCGTCGCTCTCATAGTCTGTCAGGCTCTTGCCGGCCGTGAAATCAGCAATGAGCTCGGCCGCCTGCTGGATGTCGTACAGGTACTTCTTGTCCTCAACTCGCATAGATGAGTGCCTTGGTCTTGTCGACCGACTCCCGGAAATAGGGGTTCCTGATGGCGGAGTCGACAACGAGATCTACAGGACGATCGAACAAGGCTTCCAGAGACTCCAGCAACCCGAAATAGCGGTCGGCGTAGCCGGAGGCGTTTGGACACGCGAACTCGACCAGGAAGTCAAGGTCACCGCTGTGGGCAAGGGATTCCCCCCTGACGGCCGACCCAAAGATCTCCAGACGCCGCACCCCAAAACGGCGGCAGAGCTCCTCAAGCTCGGGCCGATGAGTTTCCAGTTCACGGATCATCCCATCACCTCCACGGCCCCGTCGCGTAGCTTGACACGGTTGCCCGGCAGCCCAGAGAAACCGTCCAGCAGGATGGTAGCGATCTAGTCCAGACAGAGCAATACGACAATACAACTCGTCAGGGTCGTCCACACCGAGACCAACCGTTACTCCCGAAGGCTGTCCTCGTCTTTAATCCGCACGCCCCTCAGATCCTCTTCCAAATCAAGGTCGTGCTGCGCCTGCAGCCCGAGCCAGAACCCTACCACTTCACCCAGATGCAACGGTTGTAGCCTGCATGCACCCATCGCCTCCTTGCTTCCTCTTGGTCAGTGACAACCAGTGAACTCTAGTTCGTGTGCGTCTCCCTACCCTGCGCTGGGCGCATCCGTCGATCTCGTGATGGCCGATGCTGCGAACAGTGGCGACGTAGCCGCAGATATCGACCACCCCAAGCGTATCCTCCATGGGTCGCGACGCTCGCGTACACCTAGCTGATATCATCGGCGCCCCGCAAGGGAGTCGGCCACGGTGGGAAGGAGGAGAACGTTGATCGAGCCGGTGAGCACGAACCGCCCGGGCGTACGATCGCGATCGATGGCGTTCTTCGCGCGTCTCGGCTACGTCCAACATCCGGACATCGCCTACTACTCCAAGCGACGGTCGCCAGAGACATGAGCTCATGGGCTCCCCACGGGGGACCTTGCCCGGGCCCAGGGGCAGTCGTTATCCGACCGATGATCTCACGGCTGGGGACCGCGCCCTGGCCAACGTTGCCGCCCCGTTGAAGTTCGAGCTCGGCCTGGTCCGGCGCTGCCGCGCTGTTCGCTGACCTGGAGGTCGACGCCGACGAGGTCTTCGCCGACCTCGACGAACGAGGCTCCGCTGTTCGTTCCAAAGCCGGCTGTCTGGCTTCACAGAGAAGCTGCGAGGGCCCTCCTTTGAAGCGAACGCACTCGACCGGGCCTGAAGATCGGTGTCAGCACCGGCTCAGGCGAGTACGAGGTGCTAGCGCCCGCTGACCCATCTGGCTGGTTCACAACACATGCCTCAGTGCCGTAAACTCCATTCAATGAATAAGAGGGAGAAGCACTGTACCAAGTGTGAGCGCACGTTGCCTGTGGAGATGTTCAGCAAGGATTCCTCGAAGAAGGACGGACTGCAATGGCACTGCAAGGATTGTCGGCGGGAATACCACAGAGCAACCGCAGAGAGGCGTGCCCAAATGCGCGAGAAGAGAGAGGCCGCAAAGCGTCTACAGCGCGAAAGAGAGAAGGAGCTGCGCCGGAGCACGGATTGGGAGTTCCCGTCAAACAAGCAGTGTTCCAAGTGTGGACGGAGTCTTCCAGTCAACGCATTCAACAGGGATGCGGGGAACAAGGATGGCCTTGCCCCATACTGCCGGGAGTGTTTCCTAGAACGCCAGCGCAAGCACACCTATGCCAAGAAGTACGGCCTGACCGTAGCTGAGTATGATGAGCTACTGGAGAGACAGAAGGGACAGTGCGCTGTCTGTGGTAGGACAAGGGAAGACGCAGGACGTTTCCTTGCGGTGGACCATTGCCACAATACAGGAAATGTGCGGGGATTGCTGTGCCAGGAGTGCAACCTAGCATTGGGTTATATGAGAGAATCTCCTGAGTTGCTGCGGAGGGCGGCAGACTATCTGGAAGCCGCTATGGACGGCAATCTCCACTGACCTGCACCTCGGTCTAGAAGAGGCCATCAGGGTCGCGCCCGTCAACGTGGTGTATTGGCATAGCGCTAGGCGTCAAGCACTATGACCTCCAGCACGTTGTGAGCTTCCCCGCTGTCTGCGTACGGCACTGCGGCCACATCCGTCCACGGAGGAGACCAGAGGACAGTAGGCTCCTTGGACAATCAGAGCAGAGGCGAACGCGTTCAGCCTGTCGTGGTGCACTCGATCGAACATCTGGGCGGTCAGCCGCACAAGGCTTACCTGCACGAACGCGCTCAGCGTATCGCGCAGTCGGCGCCGGACGGAGGCGCACAACGCGGCCGTGGCCAGAAGCTCCATCGTCTCGCGCACGATGGGGTTCTCGAGCGTATCGACCACAGAGCCGGAGAATCGGCACGGTACCTGGCAAGGCTTCTCCCTCCCGGGCCGCAGGGCACCGATGTCGATCCGCCCTCGCACGTAGGGAAGCTCATCGTCGACGTCGCGGTAGCCTTGACGCATTCCTTGGGCGGGAGAGCTGGCATATCGCCCTCGAGGACGAACGGTTGTCTAGGCCCGAGTAAAGGGGGAGAGCGCCGCGCGACCTGCGGGCTACGAGGGGAACACTCCGGCACGCTCTGGCTGCCTCACAAACAGCAGTGCCACGGCGAGCTCCAGTGGCAACGCGGCACAGACAAGCAACACCAGATCATAGCCGCCCAGCATGTCCCGTGCTGAGCATGGCAATCGAGGCAACCCCCAGGGCAAGCACTCAGAACGCGGAGGTGCGCATCGCCTCGGACGGGGGCCAGTTGTCCTCGGAACCGGGTTTCTAGGCCACAATCTCCATGGGGAGGCCGCGGCGATCGTGCTCGGCCGGCACCGGCATGGCCACGTGCTCTCCTGCTGCGATCCTGCTGGCCGACCAACAAGAAGCGAACGCGTCGAGGATATCGTCGCTTGCGACCCTTGACCGCGGGTGCTCCCCGCGCACGCGCTCGTACGCCCCCGGAAAGTCTCGTTCCACAAGGGCAAGACGCTCCTGGCGCCCCTCGGGGCGCTTCTTGTTGCACTCCATAGCCCTCATGCCGTTCCAGACACAAAACGAGACCTCAGGGTGTACCTCGCGGATAAGGCCGACAAGCTCGGGATTAGCGCGCACAAGGGCATCCACCTCGCGGATCTTCGGAAGAAGCCCGTATGCCTGCCGGGAGATCGCCTTGCCGGTGAGCTTTCGTGCCATGGTGCACGCTTCCGGGTAGCCAAGCTCTCCGGCCTCCACTAGAGCCCGTGCCGGCGCCGGGAACACGCTGCTGGCACGGGGCCGGCCGAGAAGTCGGCGGGCCTCAAGGTCACAGCGCCTCAGACCGGTGTCGGAGAGGCCAATGGGGATATCGATCGCCAAGACATCGACCTCCAGCGCCAAGGCGCCCAGCGCATGCCCATCCGGCAAGAGCACCGCCTCAACCCGGCCCTCGTGCGCCCCTACGACCACCCATCCGCCCCTGCATCCATCCACCCCTGCAACGCGTATCCCGACGGACATGGTTATCACCTCAGTTGCCGTTCACACAGCTTCCCATCCTGCCCTCGCGATCGCTGCACTCGAACCTCTGACGCCACCCCAGGGCCGCCGCATTGATCACCCTACCGAGCCACGCGGTAGCGCAGCCAGAGGAAGCGCTCCAGTACGGATTCGACGCTGATTCGTTCCAACCGCGTGGGCCACTCGTGTGGGTCCAGTTCGCGGCAGTCGAATAGCGTCGGCGTCGCCGTACCCCCGATCAACTCAGGCCGGACGATCACGTTGACCTCGTCCACCAGCCCAGCGCGCAGGAGGGCTCCGTTCAACCGTCCCCCTCCGATAACGAGAACGCACGTGACTTCCAGTTCAGAAAAGAGCCGTTCGAACGCAAGCGGAAGATCGACCCTGTGACTGCCGGAGACGAGATAGGGAATCCTCTGCTCCCGGAGGAACGCCAGGTACTCGATTGGCGTCGTCTCGCTCACCAGGTGCAGCACATGATGCCCCGGGGTCTCGGTACCCTTGTACCCGCTCCGGAGCCGGCCACCGCTGTCCGGGGTCACCAGCCACATTCGGACCCCCATCCCGTGCACAACTTCCCCGAGGAGGTAGCTTCGGCGAAGGTCGGGAACGTCCCCGACCACAGGATCGAGAGGTCGCAGGGAGTCTGTCTCCTTCTGGATCGATGCGCTGCCGAGCATCATCGCCTGCGGCTTGTGGAGTTCGATGAGCTTCTTCTCCACGAGTTTCCACGCATCCCCTGCACCCTCGGACATCGCCCCGCGGGGATCGTCCATCTCCTCCCATTGGGAGCGCCCGGGGCCAAGGGCCGTCCGGCCGTCCAGGGACGCCGACATCAGCACTACAACACTGGGCCTCGCCATCGCCTGCCTCCTTGCGGGTGCAGCAGTACGCAATCGATTCTCAGGGAGCGCAGCAGGGGCGGCACCTCATCCCACCAAGCAAGCGGTCCACCTGGCTGGCTTACATTATGGCCCCCAGCCCCGCACAACAGACCCTGGACTCTAACCGACCGGGAGCCCCTCAGGCACCTCGGAGAGCATCGCCTGGAAGAAAGGCCAGCCGCTCACGCTCTTCCCGCGAGCTTCGGTCTTGCGCGCCGGTGCCGGCGGATACCCGCCTGTCACCATGCGCCGGCCAAGGTCGCGGGCCAGTCGCTCGATCTGGGCAAACTTGAAGCCATCCTCGAACAGGTTCTCGAGAAACCGGGGTCGCCTGCGCTCGATTTCGACCTGCGCAGGTGGATGTAGGTGGACAATCTCCATGCGGCCCGCAAGCGAATCCGACAGCGTAGGGACGAGAAGCACGTTGGCGGAGCCGATGAGGAGGAAGCGCCCGGGCGTGCGGTTGCGGTCCACCGCGCTCTTGATAGCCGAGAACGAACGAGGAACGTGTTGAACCTCGTCCAGGATGACCTGCGCCGGGAGGTCGTCTACGAAACCGATCGGGTCGGCCTCGGCTGCCGCGCGGTTCGCGTCGTCGTCAAAGCTGACGTAGGCGTATCCCGCAGGCTCGCCGACCATTCGCGTGAGCGTCGTCTTACCACACTGGCGAGGGCCATGGACCAGGACGACGGGCGAGTCGGCGAGGGCAGCCTTGAGCCGTTGCTCGGCGAACCGAGGATATAGGTCAGCGTTCATCGGCTAATCGCAACGTTTCAGAGCGGCTGTTTGCAACCTTTATGGTCGGCTGTTGTAAAGGCATGCCTTCGGCAATATGCAAGGTTCGCTGCCCGGCGAAGTGCTGTTACGCGCAATCCTCTCGCGAAGCCGCACTCCGACGTGTGGCGCATGCGTGCGGCCGGTACCCCTAACCATCAAATCCCGGGCCCAGGCGAGGGCCTGAGGGTAGTCGTTTGTGAGCGCGAGGAGCAACCGCCGCGAGATCATCCTTGCAAATATGGAGCTGAGCTCCAGAAATGCAAGGAAGCTCAACCCTCCCCCCCAGAAGGCACTTCGGTGTGGGGCCTTCCGTTTCACGTTAGCTCGGGTGCAGCGCGCACAAGGCCGGGGGAAAAGCCGAAGAGGATCCGCTTTATGGAGGAGGTCGGTACCCTGGAAGGATCCGTTCCAGCAGAAGGCGTCTTGCAAGGTGCAGCGCCAGCGCGTTGAGCTGCTCGAGGTTTGCCTCCTCGGCGACCGCCTCGTAGACACCAACGTCCTTAAGGGCCCCCAGCTGGAGGTCCTGGAGCATGCCAGAGACCCTGTGCAGGGTGACCTCACCGTCGTACAAGACTGCCGGCCAGACGACTTGTCCGTGCTCACTCCACCCGTCTATCAGCCCCACCTCGTAGGCCCATCCTCCCGTAGTATCGGCTTCCGGCCCTACTCCAAGGGTCCCGCGAGAGAGCACCACGAACAGGACGCCTGAGGCTCGCTCCAGCAGGAGCCTACTCGATTCGCGCTTCTCATGAGAACCTGCTGCTGATGGTAGTGGGAACCTTTGGCTGGCTGTGGCGGCATTGATATCGAGGCCAGTCAGAAACGCTGCCAATTCCTCGAGAAGGCGTATTCCTTCGCCAGCGTAACACCCACAGACCGCAATGAGAGGCGGCCATTTCCGGTTAGTTACCTTGTAGTCTGGCATTCTCTTACATTATTCTCCCTCGTTTCAGCTCACCGTCAAGGAATGTTAGCAGCTTGGGGGATGGTGGGTCAAGCATATTTGTCCAGGTCGCCTGTACTTGACAGTCCAGCGCGCCATGCCATAGCATAGCCATACCACAAGGCCAAACCTGAGCAGGGTTGCGGGAGGTGAGAAAGCGATAAGGGTTGTCAGGGTCAAAAGCCATGTGTGGGCTTGCGGCCCGTCCAAAAGGAGGACGCTTTTCATGGAGGTAGTGATGAACGGCGGGCGTGTCCCCAAGGTAAGCAGGCGGCAGACAAAGTATCTACTTTCCAAAGTGCTCGATGCCATGAAGAACGATACCCGTAGACAGATTCTGGGTGTGCTGTCCCGGGAACCCGAGCGGGAGGTGTCCTTTTCGGAACTCAAAGCGATGCTCCCCGGAATTCACAATGGGTCGTTGGCGCATCACCTGAGAGTGCTGCAGATGGCCGACCTTGTGAGACGTACAGTACGGCTCGAGGAGCGGATTCGTAATCCGGACCCTCGTTATTGCTTCTATTCCATCACCGAGTTCGGCCGGTACATCAACGAGGAGTTCTGGGCCGTTGTCGAGAAAGGGAGCCAGCTGGTGCGCTCTCCCTAGTTACTGAGTGACTTGTGGCCGGTCACGCCAGATGATCCCCCTATGGGTCAGCGCTCCCGGTGGGTCCGCGGGAGGGGCGCACCCCGCACGCGCATACTCCCTCCCGGTGCATCGAGGACGCAGCCTGGATATCAGGCAGAAGGTGACCGGTCAGGGCTGCCTAGAACAGAACCGCCTGCTATTCGGCGTTCTCGTCTTGCGTACTGCAAGAGCAAAGCGGCACATACGGTGTGGGATCGAGCACAGCGCCGAGGTCCTGGCTGGCGATCTGGAGGAGGAGCCTGCGGTGGCAGGGTTTGTCCTCACCTTCGTAACAGATCAGGACGATGTCCTTGCTCTTGGCCTTCTCGGAGAGCTCCCGCAGTCTGTCCATTGATCGCTTGCTGCCCCTGATCTGTGCGAGGAACCGTTTTTCGTAGTTGCATTTGTCCCACGCGTAGTGCACGGCCGATGGATGGCCCGATTCAGGGGAGTATTCGGCTTTCAGCCTTGTGAACTCGTCCAACAGCTCCCTGGACGGCGCAAGCTGGTCGTTGCCCCGGCCACGCATCACGAGCACCGCCTCCGCATCGGCCGGAAGCTTCTTCTTCATGCTGAGGTACGTCTGCCTCAAAGCCATATCCTATCTTAGCCTCTCCCACCATCGGTGCCTGCACGCACGAGTCGGCAGCCCCCGCGCAGCCTTTCTGCTGGCTGTGCAGGGCGCCCTTCACTGGACGAGGGCCAGGAACTCCTGGGGCCTGACGATCCTGATACCCTGGTGGCTTCCGAGGACCAGGAGGTGGGGGTCGCCGCCGACCACGGGACGATCACCGCGACCTGGGCGTTCGATTGCTGGCACATCTTTATCGATGTATCGTCGGCTCGTAAACTGCGTGACAGGCGGCCTTCCACGTCGACCATAGAGGAAGTCGTCCAGCGGAGGAGTTCATGCGCACCTGCCCACCAAAGACAGGGCCAAGGTGCTGGCATCGGTGACCCTCCTGGAAGAAGAGCGCAGCAGTCTCGGCCAGCCATTTGCCGCACCCTTGGAGGAGGGGTTCTACGAGCTAAGCGTACGGATCTCAACCATGCGTTGCCGGAGGCTGTACCTCTTCTGGAAGCGGCGGACCATCGTGCTGACGCACGGTTTCGTCAAGAACGGTGCTTCGGTGTCGGCACGTGCGCGTCCCCCTCCCTCCAGGAGAAACACACCCGCCGCTGATCGTTGATCCGTATCACGTACTGCCCAGCACGGTCGCCCTTCAGCTTGTCCAGATAATCAGCGCTTGTCCCTTACCGACCCAGCATTGAACTCAAGGGCGTCGAGGGGAACCCAAATCCACCCTTCGTCTTCAGGAATGCTCGGATCAGGATGCCCCAAAGACTCTGGTCTGACTCGGAACAAGTAAGCGACCAGCGCACAGGTGAGTGCGTCCTCAATGTCCACGTGGCCCAGCGCAGCATAACCCACCCGCAGATGGCTCAGGATCATCGATCGCCTGCAGGCCGCTGGATAGGTCTCGATCGCGTTCATCGGACCCTCTTTGTCCGTCCACACGCCGCAACTGCGAACATGCGGCGCGAACTTGCCCAGAACGTGCATGCCTTTGCTGGCCTGGCTTCCCAGCATGTCCTTGACCGGCGACAAGGGCGCCAACCCATGCCGAAAGAGGAAAAGCTCCGTGTGACGATGCAAATAGGGGTTCGCGCTCGCTTGTGCGGGGATAATCTCGGCCACCCGCCCTCGCTTCACGAGCTCAACGAACGCCCCGGAGAATCCCAGAGGCGTATCAATGGCCAAGGTCACGTGAGACTCTTTTCTGCCGGCACTGGCACCACACAGCTCAAGCAGCGCCTGGACCCAGGCATCAGCAGTCGCCGCTCCGTTGATCGTCCGCCGCAGGTTGCCCCGCCAGGGGTTCCCTACCACCTCGAGCCCGGCGTCCAGGATGACAATCGCATCGCGGCTGCGGGTGTTCCGGTCGCAGTTCCAGCCGCCAACGTCCCACCCGAT
>CAZEYM010000026.1:4663-12931 GCA_964516385.1 uncultured Thermotogaceae bacterium | reverse complement strand
GACAGGGAACGAGAAGAGAAGTTCGCCGGGCGTGTTTGTGCTGGGTTCAACAGGCGAGGGTCCTCGCCCGAGTCGGTACGTTGGCAGCGAAGACAGCACCCAGTGTAAAGTAGTGGCAACCAGAACCGTGGCGGAGGCACACTATTGGCCATCATAGTTCTGGAACGTGTGCGGACTCCATACACGCGAATTCCGTGACGGTCCGACCAGCAATGGGGCCGCTTGGAGGGGAACACAACGCGATGAGGACAGGTGAGATCGACTGGACCACCTGGCAGCCCAAACGGCGTGCCACGCTGCTGTTCATTGTGCGCGATGGGCATGTACTCCTCATCCACAAGAAGCGAGGGCTGGGAGCAGGGAAGATTAACGGGCCCGGTGGCCACATCGATGACGGCGAGTCCCCGGCGGAGTGCGCCGTGCGCGAGGTGGAAGAGGAACTCCGAGTGACAGCGGTCGGCGTCGAGGCTTGCGGCGAGCTGCGCTTTCAGTTCACAGACGGTCTCGCCCTCCTGGTCCATGTGTTTCGAGCGCGGGACTGCCGAGGGGAGCCGCAGGAGACGTCCGAGGCCACGCCGCTGTGGGTACCCATCGACCAAGTCCCTTTCGAGCGCATGTGGGAGGACGACCGCCACTGGTTCGCTTATATGCTCCGCGGGGAGCCGTTCGCAGGCCGGTTCACCTTCGACGGAGATAGATTGCTCGACTTCGAGCTCCGCTCAGCCCAGTAGGCCCCCCGGTCCCGCCGCACCAGAGCCCTGCGGGGGCTTTCTCGTCGCTGCCACCGGTAATGCCTGGTTGATCCTCCCCGCTTTCCCGTCCTGGTTAGCGCGGGTCTGCAGGCGGAGGACGTCCGTTTCCAGACCAGGGCGCTACCGCTGTGCGATGACAAAGACCCTCCCGCTGTCCGGTCGGGGAGGACTCATCTCCCATGGGTTGCCCCAGCAGGCAAGCTGTCGCAGACCGGCTTCATCGAGGGCCCGCTTGATGTCCGTAAGGGCATATCCCCGTTCCCGATGCTCCTCGTCGATCCGGCGCCAATGGCTGTCCTTCCGGACGAACGCAGTGATCCGCAGCGTGGCGATACTCTGTTTGCTGTCGTATCGCGGCCGATGGATCTCGAATACCGTGTCTGTATCCTGCTGCACATGGGCGGGGCTCTGGTGCTGCCATTCGACGGCTAACCCGTGGATCGTGTTCATGTCGAAGATGAACAGGCCTCCGGGGTTGAGTACCTGAGCTACGTTTCTGAACACCCTGACAAGGTCAACGTAATCCAGGATGTAGTTCAGACTATCGTACCAACAGGTGACGAGGTCGAAGCTGGCTTCCAGGCGCAGCGAGCGCATGTCCTGCTCCAAGAACATGACTTCAACGCCGGCCTGGCTCGCGCGTGTCCGGGCGAAGCGGAGGAGCTCAGGCGAGGCATCGACACCCGTGACCCGCATACCTTGCTGAGCCTGGATAATCGCGAACGTCCCCTCGCCACAGGCGAGGTCAAGCAAGCTCTCAGGCTTTGTGCTAGACGCCTTCAGCATACCAGGCAGGAGATCGGCAACCCGCTTGCTGTACACAAGATACGGACCATTAGCGTATATTTCGGCAAACCCTCTGTAGATCTCCACCGTCGGCCCTCCGAGCTGGCGTCTGCCGCGCGCCCGCCACCACTCCCCTTGCATTGGCCAAGCAAGTGTACCCGGTGCGAGCGTGCCTGCTATGAACTCATCAAGGCGTGGCGGCCGCCGGCAGCGCTGAAGGACCACTCGAGGATCTCCCCCTCGAGCTCTCTGAAGTAGCCGCCGAGCTCGCAGGCGTACGTCAAGCCAACCTGCCCCCGGAGGTTCTTCCGGTGGGGCGTATCGAAGCAGGGGTGCAGGATGGAGAACTGGACGAAGCCTGGAGTTGCCCCAGCCATGCGGCGAGTGATCGTTTCCTGACCGCACAGGCCGTAAGAGAGCATATCCTGGCCCTACACCCAGCGCCCGTCCATGATAGACTGGCGTACCGGGAGGAAGAACGATGGAGCATAGCGAAGTTGTGGAACTGGCTGAGTTGATCGATTATCAAGCGGAAGCGGTGGTCAGCCGGACGCTGATCGAGCGCCCGACGGGTACAGTCACGTTGTTCGCCTTTGATGCGGGGCAAGGACTGAGCGAACACACGGCGCCCTTCGACGCCCTTGTGCATGTGTTGGAGGGCCAGCTGGAGGTAACGATCGCCGGGGGAGCGCATCGCGTTCACCGCGGGCAGGCCATCGTCATGCCGGCAAACGTCCCTCACGCCCTGACCGCGCGGGAGGCCCTGAAGTTCCTCCTGACGATGATTCGCGAACCCGCCAGCTGAGGCTGTCACCATCTTTTGGTGTCGCTGCGCCGCTCTCATTTCGGGACGAGGTTATTAAGGGCCGACAGCCGGTGTTCGTCAGGGACGACAGCTTTGGGGCTGACATCGAAGCGGTGACGGTCGATCGATACCTCGAGTTCGCCCCGTTCCCACACGAACAGCTCAGCGATGTGCGCGGTCTTGGACGCTGACGAGAGACGCGTGCGTAGGCTGGATTCAGCCGATCATGGACTTAGCACACCCACAGCCGCAGGATCGAGGGATGCGTGCCGCCCCAATGGACGCGCTGCCGTGCGGTGCGCAACCCGCCGCTCAGAGTGTTGGAGTTCCGGTCCCACTTGGGGAAGCTCGCGCTGGCTACTTCCAAGGCTATCCGGTGTCCTGGACGAAAGGTGTGGCCTGCCGACCACATCTCTACCTCGTATTGCACCACCGCGCCGGGCTGCACCGGTTGCACTATGCTCGGATCCGCCCACAGATGGGCGCGCACGATCCCGTCGCAGATGAGTCGGGCCGTGCCGTCCGGTTCTATATCGAGTAGCTTGGCCACAAAGTCGGTGGTCTCGCCGTCCGTCTCCGCGTACAGAAGGCAAGAAACCCGCCCCACAGCAGTGACCGGCTCGCTGAGCGGTGCAGACGCGAACACCAGCAGATCGGCCCGGGTGTGGAGCGGAGACTGATCCGCCGGTCCGGGCTCCAATCCGGCAACGGGGAACTCCCACACGGTTCCGCCTCGCGTGGGCGTCGGCTGCCAGGGATCGTAGGTGTACGAGGCCGCCCCTGACTCTGTAGGTGCCTGAAAGCTCAACCCCGTGTCGGAGAGGAGAAGTTCAAGGGGTTCCGCCCGGGCTGGCGGCCACTCGCCGGCCGCAAGCCAGCGGTTCTCTCCGGTCAAGAACACCCGAACACGATGCTGTTTCTCCGAGGGTCCTCCCTCTTCCACTGCTCCCTTCCTCCCGAGATACGTATCGAAGAAGTCCCCGATCTCCTCTGGCATGTCCAGGCGCGAGTGGGGTCCGAAGTCGACACCAGAAAGATCCGTCGGCCCTCGCAGAGCGCCGTTATGGCTCCAGGGACCGACAATGACCTGCTGAGGGCTCTCGCACTCGTCGGCAAAGCGTTCGTACAACGCGAGGGTCGTCCCCTGGCACAGGTCGTACCACCCGGTGATGTGCAGCGCGGGTACATCCACCCGCGCGAGCAGATCGTCCAGGTCCGTCGGTGTCCAGGTAGCATCCTTGCGCGGATGGTCAGCGCAGTGCCGCCAGAGCTCGTTATCGTAGCCGGCGCGGGCCGCCGCCTCGCGCAACGGAAGCGTCCTGTACACCGTGGCCCAGTCGATGCCGTCGAGCGAGGGCTGTGGCGAAAACGAGGTGATGATGGACCACGGTAGCAGGTGGTGGAGGACCATCGTGTCCTCCTTGCGATCCCAGCCGCTCCCGCCGCGCGTAGAGAAGGACGCTGGGGAAGGGCCCCGCCCAAAGCTAGGCCAAGCAGGATCAGGGAATCTGAACCTCTCTATTGCTCTCTAGAGTTGCTGTGTCGATTGCCTCGACTACGGATCCAACCGCCGGTTGGATTCGAGGCCAACTTGTAGTTCTGAGTACCACGAAGCCAGTCCTGCGCTCGCTCAGGTCCTGTTGGTGTCTGATGTTCGTGTCGGTCGTGACGATGTCGTAGCCCTCCGCTCTGCCTCCCTCAACAGTTCGCTGTTTGTCAGCGTCGCCCAGCCTTGCTCGTACGCCGTGGCCACCTCGTGGTGTTCAAGGTACTGCCGAAGGGGCTCGGGTACGCCTTGGTCGAAGAGCACCTTCATCTATCTTGGCGCCAGTGCACTCTGGGCAGCGTAGTCTAGGACCGACCGCACTTGTTCAACCGTAACGCCCGGGAACCAATCGTCGAAGTCTCGAGCCGTGGCGCCGTCCTCAAGATTCTCAAACAGCGCTGCTACAGGTACTCGGGTGCCTCGAAAGACCCAAGCCCCACCAACGCGCTCCGGATTGCGCTCTACGGCTGGACAGGAAGACCAATCAAACATGAAATAACTCTACTACCGTTCGGACGGAGCAACATACTCATTTGATCGGGACCCCGTCGCTTCCGGAACTACCGGACGGGAGGGTCGCTAGCCCGTGTTCAGCTGACTCGGGCTGGGCTCTAGTCGGGTAGCCGTGTGAAACCCCCCACCACTTTGGTCTCGGCTAACAGCACACGGTGGTCAGTGCGGTTGCCATACAAGGCAGCTGACCGAGGTCCTAACCAGCGGCTCAAGCAGCGGCCTCTTGCGGGACTCGCGTGTGTAATTGGCCAACGGCGCTGGCACTCAGTATCCTAGTGCTGCCGGTAACCTGAGCGCGCTTGAATGCGATACACCACGGGGGCCGGTTTCGGGGGTGCGAATGAGCAAGCCGGACAAAAGGCCATAGCGGGTCCCGAGTTGGATGTGCCGCTGAAGAACGAGATTGTGCGCCGCAGCCTCGTAGTCACTCAGCCGAGGCGGATCATGCTGTTCGGATCGGCAGCGCTGGGAGCCATAGATAAGGACAGCGATGTCGATCTCCTTGTCCTGGAGGACAATGACGAAGACCCCAGGGAAGTAAGCCGTAGGATCCGAGCCGCGCTGATGGATCTCGCGATGCCATTTGACATCCTGGTGATGCCGGCCTCAAGGTTCGAGGAGACGAAAGAGGTCATCGGGGGGATTGCCTATCCTGCTAACAAGTACGGGCAGGTATTGTATGAAGGCACCTGATGAGGTCAAGCGTGAGTTTGTGCGACAGTGGCCGACGAAGCGAATGCTCAGGAGCAAGGTCCACCATGGAAAGCGCCACAGGTGTCTCCGCAGCTGATGAGCTATCCTCAGTGCCATATCGCGGTGCCGGAACATACCTGCACCCCTTTGGGCGGCAGGTGAGGAGCCTCGAAGCAAGGTTGCGGCGTGGAGCGGCAACGTAGCTCATTTGCCAGAGCTTGCCCACAACAGCAAGGTTCAGGCCTCAGTTAGACCCTACCATGGAACAGGTGCCGGTGGCCACCTACCGAGCTGCAGTCAAGCTGCAGTGCAATTGCGGTGGTTGCTTCACGCCCAGTTCGCTCTGCCTTCTTTCGCCATACCGGACCAACATCCTTCGTGTTGCTCGCAACCCCACCCGAACTTAGGTGCTGACGAACCAGGCCTCGCCTTGGCCCTTGCTCGCTCGGCACCCGCACCCTGATCAACTGGAGCCCTTCGGGATCCTGTACCGGAGGCTCCACGCTCAGAATGTAGCGACCAAGGGGGGCAGTCCCCATCCAGCCGTCGGTATACAAGACGTTGGCTTGGCGCTACGTAGCGCCAACGCTACAATTGGTCATGCCGACGGTGGCTCGCGAGGGGGAGATCGAGTTCGTCGTGCACACTCGTGAGTTCCCGTTCGAGCCTGCTCATGTGCATGTGCGGCTCACTAACGGCACTGATGTCCGAGTGGAACTGGCAGGAGGAACGTTTATGCGGCCTGACGAATTCAAAGTGCCGGCCGGGAAGCGCCGAAGTATCCTGACCGCTTACAGACTGCATGCGGGTCGTATCTTGCAGGCGTGGAGCGAGATCCACGGAGGGAGATGAGCTAAGTTGGCTCAGGCCACAGCGTACGTGAAGGATGCGGAGCGGATGATCACCAGGGCCGCTCTCGGTTCACAGGGCGTCACGGTGCGATTTGCTGACGATAAGGAGGGTTTCCTGCCGCTCGAGGCGTTGGAACTGGGTGCCGAGCCTCGGGAGGTTCGGTTGCCTAGCCCGTATCTGCTGGAAATCTATCTCCAGGATGGGCGGCGCGAGGAACTGCCCTGGGACTATGTGCGTGCGTTCGTCGAACCGGAGTATCGACTACGTGCACAGGAGGAAGCAAGGCGCGGTAAACGGGTTTTGGGAGAGCGCCTGAGGAAGCTGCGTGCGGCAGCGGGGCTGTCCCAGGGGTCCCTCGCGAACAGGGCAGGCATTAGTCGGGTGACGCTCGCCCGCCTGGAAGCCGGGGAGCAGGATCCCCATTACGAGACTCTCCTGGCTCTGGCTCGTGGACTTGGGCTTCCGCTGGAGCGGCTCCTGGTGGATTGAGTTTAGATCAGAGGCTCACCGGTCGGCGGAGGATGCCGCGCTTGGGGTACAAGCAGCTCTGGCAGGTGAAGCGCTTGTTCAGAGGTTCGAGGCACGATCCTCCAGGAATGCGCGTCGTTCGTCTCCCGGGTGCGTCAGATTTGTGAACGAGCACTTGAGAAGCCAGGTAAGCAGC
The DNA here is from genome assembly GCA_964516385.1 of uncultured Thermotogaceae bacterium. Classification (GTDB taxonomy): domain Bacteria; phylum Bipolaricaulota; class Bipolaricaulia; order Bipolaricaulales; family Bipolaricaulaceae; genus T3SED10-47. Next base: position 6,320 of record CAZEYM010000026.1, on the reverse strand, counting down.
TGCTCATCTGGCTCTTCGATAGTGCTTTGCTGACAGAGGTGCCGGGTGGAGTCGGCAACGCAGTACGGGCTGTGCTTTGCCTGATGGGGCATTGAGGCAAGCGCAGCTGTGCGAGGAGGCGCCTGCATGAGCGAACTTCAAGACTGCATCTTCGCTGGGTTGGACTTGCGAGGGAAGGTGATCCTCGACGCCGCCACCGGCGCTGGAGGCTCGACGGAAGTGTGGGCACGGCGACTGGATGCGGCCGGCGGCGGAGGAAGGATCATCTCCGTCGATATCGACCAACCCGCACACATCGTGGCCGGCCTCACCGAGCGGCTGGGCAGCCTCTCCGAACTGGTGGAGATCAGGGAGGCGGACATCTTCGCGCTGGAGTTCCTCGCGGACGGGTCGGTGGACATCGTCAACTGCGACGACACCATCATCTTCCTCAACGACCCGCCCCTGCGGCTGCTTTCCGCCCTGCGGGAGTTCCACCGGGTGCTGAAACCCGGCGGCCAGCTGATCATCACTTCCGAGCTCCCGGTGGAACGCGAACAGGAGCACATGGGGCAGTGGCGACGGTGGAACCTGGCCAAGGCCGTGTGGGCGCTGAAGGGCGAGCTCTGGTCCAGCGAACCGGGCCCGGAAGAGGTGGTCCTGGCCCTGGAGACAGTCGGTTTCGCAATCACTGGACAGAAGCGCTTCCCGACCAAGAAGATCGAGGACTACGAACCGGCCATGCGCGAATGGGAGGAGGTCATGCTGGCGGCCATCGACGAGCTTCCGTGGCCTGAGCTCAAAGAGTCGCTCCGCTCCAGCATCGCCGTGGTGCGGAAGAAAGTGCACGACGACGGCTACCTGAGCGTCCCGCCGATGTACGTCATCAAGTGCGCCAAGCCGCTTGAGCGAAGGAGCGGGGCATGACCGGCGGTTGCGCTTCACCTTGCCGACAAGTCGAAGAGACGGGCTGCAAGCTCTACGAACTCAACAACGCGCTCTCGGAGCTCGAGTACCGAGAGGATCTGGGCGACGAACAAGCCAGCGCGGAGATCGTCGAGGTCCGCCGTCGTATCCACGCCTTGCTCAGCGCGCCGGAGCTGCTTGCGTCCGCCCGCAGCTGCCAGGAGCACGCCAGCACGCATGGCGACTGTGTGCTGGAAAGAAAGGCTGCGCTGCTCAAGCAGGAAATAAGGTTCTCCGCGATCGACAACAGCCCCAAGCTCCTCCGGGCCAAAGATGCTGTTCGACAGGAGGCAAGCGCTGTGGACCGAGGACGCATCATGCATGTGCTCGGCAAAGATGCCGACCGTACCGCGCGGCGCCGAGCGCTCGAGGAGCTCGCCCGAGGAAGCGCCAGGGCAGAGGCATCCTGTCGCGAGCTCGCCAACTTGTGTAACGACCTTGCGCACGGCCAGGGCTACGCCGATTACGTCAAGGCCAAGCTGGCCTACGAGGGCCTTACGGTGGACGAGCTCCGAGGGTACTTCGCCCAGTGGCGCGAGCAGTTCTGGCCCCGATGGGAGCGCGCGCTCTACGAGACCTCTCGGGCGCTGGGCGATGCCGTCAGTCCCCATGATCTTCTGTTCATGCTGCGGGCACGCCGCGGGCGGCCGCTTGACCTCCTCCCTCGTGGAGGGGGGCTCCCGAATGCTCGTGCTGGTGGCGGTGGCGTTAC
>CAZEYM010000026.1:0-4653 GCA_964516385.1 uncultured Thermotogaceae bacterium | reverse complement strand
CATTCCTCCGGCAGCTCCTGCTGCGACTAGGGGCTGCCCTCGACACGCTGCCGATCAGCATCGAGGAGCGGGATATCGGTTTCAGCGGCGCCTGTTACCGCGTACGCCCGGGGGAAGACATCCGCATCCGCTAGATGCTGGACTCAACGGGTTTCAGGAGCATTACTACCTCCTGCACGAGTTCGGGCACGCCGTGTACTACTGTTTCTGCCCTGTGGGCTCGGAGCTTCTGCTCGATAGCCACCTGTCGCGGGAGATCATGGCCGACCTTTGGCCGCAGTTTCTCAAGGAACCGCGTGTCCTTGCCGAGCTCATGGGGCTCGCGCCGGGGCAGGCACGCGCGGTGGCCGATGCCCAGCGGGAACACGAGGCGCTTGGCGCACTCCTTCTGATGCGCGACGCCATGTTCACCCTGGAGGCACTGCAGCGTCCGGAGGTCCCCTTCGCTGAGCTCTGGAGAAGCGTCAGCCACGACTGGCTAGGGATCGACGATACTTCAGGAGCGTTCCCGCTCTCCGACTTCCTGCATCCGCTCGACATGAAAAGCTACGTGTTCGCCCAAGTGCTGTCCGAGAAAGCCTACGCCGCGCTCGCATCAGGCGACGTTCCGGTGCTGGAGCATCCCGGCCTGTTTGAGGAGATGATCGAGCGGTTCTACCGACCAGGACGGACCATCGACTGGCGCCACAAGTTTGGGCTGTAGGAGTAGGCGCTGCCCGAGTCGCGTCGGGCCAGTCCACCACGACCTCGGAGGCCGCTATTCGGATCCCTGCGGACGTTCAGGGACGATCGCCCACGCGACCAGATACACGATCACCATGGGAAAGATCGTGGTGAACACCGTCGCCAGCAGCACCCCGAGGCGGACGAGTGTCGGATCTACACCTGCGTATCCCCCGAGCCCTCCGCAGACTCCAGCGATGAACCTGTCGTCACGCGACCTGTACAGCCGCTTCATGCTGTCACCTCCCGTTGCAAGACGAGGCTCCATTCAACCTCTGGAGGCCGGTCGCGCTCATCGCCGATCATGGCAGTACTAGCGCGCGTGGATCAGCACGCCTTCGAACTCCGGCTCGGCAATCGGGAAGCGATCGATGGATATCTCGACGAAACCCGTACAGTCGCTTCCGTTTATCTGCTCCTGGACGCGTTTCGCAAACCGCGCCACATGGGTACGCTCAGGAGCAGGAGAGGCCGCCGAACGCGCCGAACGCATGGAACGCCGAGACGCGGCTCAACATGTACCCGTTCCCCGGGACCAGCAGCCGCTCGAGAGGGCGATCAACGGCAGCCGAGCCTGCGAAGCGAGGAGGCCCGCGAGGTGCGACCGGTCAACACGCTGGGAGTGTCGCGCTGAAGTCTAGGAACTCACTGCTTGCTTTCCTGGAAGACCTTCACGCCGCAGCGGGACGCCACCTGGCGCAGACCCTCATCGCACGTGGCCAGCGGCACTCCCAGCCGCATCGCCAGGTCAAGGTACGACGCATCGCAGGCCGACAAGGCGTGTGCCCAGGCTAGCCTCACCACGTCGCCGAGCACGCGCTCCGCCGGCACTTCCTCCACCGCGATCGGCAGCTGAGAAAGAAGCGAGAGGAAGCGCACCCCATGCGCCTCCTTCAGCCGGCCGCGACGCTCAGCCACCACCACCGCGTTCCCCACCTCAAGCGGCCATACCGGCGGCACCGCGGCCCGTCCCTGGGTCACGGTGTCCAGGACCGCCTCGGTGTACGGGCTGGTCTCGTCCTCAAACGCCCAGGCCACCGCTACGGACGCATCGAGCACCAACACAGGCTCAGCTTCCATCCCGTCCTTCCTCGATCAGCTCGCGAACGCGGATCGGCTTCAGCTTCCTCCGCTTGCGGAACCGGCGGAGCTCCGCGGCCACCCGTTCGGGATCGGTCTGCGGCCCCACCGGAGCCAAGACCGCCATCGGCACGCCGTGCTTGGTGATCACCACCCGCTCCCCCCGTGCCACCCGGTCCAGAAGCTGCGACAGATGCGTCTTGGCCTCGTACGCCCCCACCTCAGTCATTGGTCCTCCTTTCGACCAGTCGCCGACCAGTATAGGGCGTAGTTGGTCCGCTCACAACAGTCTCGTCATGGTGTGCAATTCTTTCAGCGCTGGCATCCAACCGGTGTCACCCGGGTGCCCTTGAGGAGCTCCGGGCAACCGCAGTGCCCGCTCCACCAGGACGCGAAGCGGGATCCCCTCGTCGGCCGCCGTGCGCTTAGCCTGCCGCAGCGCGAGCGCGTCAGGGACAGACACTTGTCAGGCTGGAGATCAGGAGCTATTGTGTACACTGAGGTGACCACAATGGTACGGTTTGCCAGTGTTCGCGAGTTCCGCGACAAGGCCACACGCATGCTGCAGGAGAAAGATCCTGTTGTCGTTCTCCGCAGGGGGAAGGTGGCGGGCATCTACTTTCCCTACCCCACCGAAACGTTGCCGCTCGAGTTCAAGCGGGAGCTGTTCTCTACACTCACGGCGAACATCGCAGAACGCTTGAAGGAAGCAGGCGTGGACGAACAGGAGATCCTTGAAGATTTCGAACGGCATCGACAAGCTCGTCGTTGATGCCAATCCGGTCCTTTCTGCCCTCATCGGCGGCAGAGCCAAGGATGTCTTCCTCTCCCCCCACATCGGAGAGCTTGTCACCACGCGGCACACGCTTGGTGAAGTGGAGCGGTACATCCCCGAGCTTGCGAAAAAACCAAGGATTGCCGCTGCAGGGGTCGCCCAGGCGGACCTGTGGGCCGCGTTCGCGGTGATGCCCCTCACCGTGTACCTGCGTGAGCACTATTGGAAAACCCTCCCAGAGGCAACAGGCCGCATAGCTGATCGAGATCCTGCGGACGCTGACCTCCTGGCGCTCGCCCTCATGCTCAACGCCCCCATCTGGACGAACGACAACGACTTCGAGGCGACCGGGGTGGAGTGCTTCAGCACGGCTGAGCTTCTTAGAGAACTGGAAGGGTAACTGCGCCTTCAGAACTCCTCCAGGCCGTGGTGGCGGGCGCGGCGTATGAACCCCAAAGCAGACTTGCAGACCTCTCAGGCATCGGAGAAGGGATTGCGGGTCGTCAGCCCTGGGAACCTCCGCATGTCCGCATCCGTCGTCCAGAGCTCGCTCACCCCGTGTTCCACACAGAGCGCCGCGATATGTGCGTCGTGCACGAGGTTCCCGCTTGCCTGGCCGTTGGCGATGGTCGCACGCATGTGCCCAGCGTGGCCCGGCCCCTCACCGAGCAGTACGAGCGAAGGAGAAGCCAGCAGCGAGCTCAAGTCTTCAAGGGCAACGTCGACGGTCGTCGGGGGATCGAACACGCGGTGGTGGGTCACCACGCGCAGGTACTCGTAGACGCACGGCCAAGGTAGAGCCCACGGCCGATCGCCTTCGGCGAGTTCACGCAGTAGGCGCAGAGCCGCCTCATGTTGGGGTGTCTCCGCCCGACGGGCGTACACCAGGATGTTCGTGTCGAGCGCGATCAAGAACGTTCCTCCATGACATCGTGCAGCGCATCGCGATCGTCCAGCCGCACCCCCGGCAGCATCCTGCCCGTCTCTGTGCGCCAAGTAAGCTTGTACCCGCTCGCTCGCTGCTTGCCCGCGAGGTGCAAGCGCAGTGCACGCTCGACCACAGCACGAAGGGAAGTCCCCTCGTCGGCCGCCCGGCGTTTGGCCTGCCGCAGCAGATCATCGTTGATCTCGATGGTCGTTCTCATACATATCAGTGTACCTGCGCAGGCATAATTGTGCACGCCATTGCCTGCCCTCAAGGCGGCCCACCACATGGGCGGCTTGCCTCAGCCAGACGGCTCAAGTCGGACCATTGCCACGTGGCTGCCCTTGCCCCGCTTGGGAGCGTACTCAAAACCAGCCCTCGTTAGCGCCTGTGGATGACTTGAGCGGAGGAAAGCAATGGGAGTCGCGGCGTCATACACTTACTTCTACTGTGGAGGTGAACTTCTCCTGAGAGGCTAGGCTCGGGGTCAGAGCGTCAAGTGTGCCGATCAGGCGAGCATTCTCCAGGTATAGTTCGGCTGCCTCCCGGAGGTTGGCCAGGGCCTCCTCGGCTGACGCGCCGGCGCTCGCGACGCCGATCTCCGGGGCCTTGGACACGTATGCATCGCCCTCTTTCCAGATCACGGCCGTAAGCCGATACAGCATGAACCGATTCCTCCTTGCCCGATCCTGGGCCACACCACACGTCCTGTTGGTCTGCCAGCATCGCTATGCAGGCGGCTGTGCTACGCCGGAGTATAGCAGCATGGCAGAGCGGACTCCCACAACCTTCACCAAGGCGCCCGGGCGCCGGGGCTGAGAGATGGCCCACGGTCAAAAACCCTCCAGGCCGTGGTGGCGGGCGCGGCGCTCGAAGTGGACGAGCGCCCACCAGCCCAACGCCACATAGGCCACGGCCAGCGCCCCGAGAAACCCGAGCTGCAGACCCATGGGGAACATGGCGGGCGTGCCCAGCCACAGGGCTCGCAGGGCGTCCACCCCGTAGGTGAAGGGGAAGAGGTAGGATAGCGGGCGGAGGAACAGCGGCAGGAAGGCGACAGGAAAGAACACTCCACCCAGAAGAGGGGCCACATTACCAACCAGGCTCAGGAGCGACTCGGCGTCCTTGAATCTAAGCGTCAGCCCAAACA
>CAZEYM010000025.1:0-20287 GCA_964516385.1 uncultured Thermotogaceae bacterium | reverse complement strand
CCTCCTCAGTACCTTACCCGATTTGGTAGTGCGTACCGTAAACTCTACCCCTCATCCGGAACATCCTCTTCAGGAACATCCTCTTCTGGGATGTCCTCGTCAGCAACCTCTTCCTCGGGCACGTCCTCATCCAGCTCAGGTGGCAAAGGAGCGGGCAGCCTGAGCCCTACATCGTCCTCACGCAAGGCGAAAGGCAGTTCAATGTCTGCCGTATCGACCATCCTCACGATCTCCAGCCTCAGTGCAACGGGGAGAAGGGGCAACAGTTCCTCGTCACCAGCTTCCTCCAGTTCCTCTTCGCTAGGCATCAACAGAGCCTCAACACATCTTTCCTCCGGCCGGACACGCTCCTCGTCCTCGGCCTGAACCTCGTCCTCGGCCCAAGCCCAGCCGAAAATCACGGAGAGCAGCTCGCCGGGCCGGGGAGTTCGCCCTGTCAGTTCAAGCACAAAGCGAAGCTCACCTTCCCCACTTTCTTCGTCAACGTGAACCTCGCTCTGAGTCAAGCGGTAGGGGTTCACGGCTTCTATCGCCGCTACCTCAACACACGTAGCGTGGTCGAACCGCAGGACACCCTCCAGCCGCTTCACCGTCTCTCCGTCGGACCCGACTTGCGCCTCGACTAGCTCACGGGAGTCTTCCTCCTCGGCGACGGCACGCAGCCAGATCTCAGGCTGTCCGAAGAACACCGCCTGGGAGTCGCATACCTCCTGCCGTCCGCTGAACCGGGTGGGGGTCGTCAGCGCAGGATGGATCTCGTCGACGACGAGTTCCTTGCACACAAGCAGGGAGCTTCCCAGTGGTGCCTCGCCGCCCGTGGCCAAGACGAAGTTGAGCGTGATCTCGCCATCATCTGAGACACGTAGAGGCCGCCCATCGGGCCAACCCAGTTCGATGTCCCCCCAGTCGTTCCCCACACCGAGAAGCACATTTCTCTCGTCCCACACTTCGATGTAGCTTACATCGAGGTCTGTTCCACGGTTCGTAACTCCAATAGCGCGCAATGTAACGGGTGTTTCGTTGGCATCGCTATCCTCGGCAAACAAGGCAGAGTGCCTTACCTCCTGGAACGTACGCTCCAGAATCTGGCCAGGCCGCACGAGCATCCGGTTCTCCAACGTCTCGAAGCCCGCGTTGCGAATCGTGACTCTCTGTGGTGAGGTGAAGTTGAAACGGCGAGTATTCGGTCCCTCTTGGAGCGTCAGGGCAACCGACGGCTGCACCCCCACCCCATCGGTTGGATCCCGGCCGACGACCCCGCGTAGCTCCAGCACACGGCGCCCGCCAGCCGGTGCCACGAACTCCCCGTCGGGGGAAAGTGGGGCCTGCCCAGGCGCCTCAAGCTCCACAGTAGGCGACCCAACGCCCCCCGACCCAATCACAAGTATCCATCTAGCAACATCCGGCATGCCGAGGCCTTCGACCCTGAAATCAGTCAGGGAGATGCTGTTCAGGTTGTTGTCAACATCGTCCACCACTTGGATGCGCAGCGCTGTGAACTCATCGCCCGGATTCAACGCCCCAACAGGCGGCTCCGACAACAAGTCCGCTGAGAAACACTGCGTAGCAAACACCGCCGGATGTGTTGCGGTCACTAGTGCAGAGTCACCGAACTCTCCTTCCGTGTACCAGAATGTCACTTGGGGTTGCACCGTGTGCCCGTCGACCATCTCCGTGGTCGTGCCTATGGACACCTCAAGGAAGCCGAGTTCATCGTCGGGAATCTGCCTGTCGGCCGCCGGCGATGTAAGGTGAACCATGAACGGAAACTCGCCCCCCTCAGCCAGCACTGTTTGCCTGCCACCCACGTTCAGCAATAGTCGTATCCAGTCCAACTCCCCCCCACCGGCCGTGCCTTGGTTTTCCACCAACACTTTGGTGAGCACAACAGAATGGGGGTCGGTATCATTGTCCAGCAGGCGTATTCGCTGAACCAGACCGCTGTCACCTGGGTTGAACGGCCGCGGTTCGAACCCAGCATCCTCGATCACCTCGATGCCCGCCGCTGCGGTCGAGAAAGCCACAGCCAGCCCCATACACACTCCGCACAGCCCCCACAAACGGTGTCTCCTCATCGCCACCTCCTCGACACATTCTACAAGGAGATGGCGGCGAGCACTGCCGCGCACGAAGTCAGCGCAAGGCATGATCTGCCGCCGGAGGGTAGGATCCTTGTAACGCTCACTCCCGCGGGTCATGTCCCCGCTCACGTCTCTGTCCACCCCACCGTGTCTGAATTCGCAGGCCCATCCACCAAGGCGGGAAGGTGAAGAGGCCATCCACTCCATGGCCACCAACCTGGAGGGTGAGGAGCAACCTGCTAGAGACCGGCCAGCTCAAGGTTACACAGGCTCGCTCAGGCTCTCTAACGTGGTGGCAAGTGTCTCTAGACCGTCACAGAGGCTGTTCCCACATCTGGCGGTTCAGTTGTCGACGAAACCGGCCCGCCTTCCGTGTTGCCTCAACCGCCTATGTCAACATTGTTGTGGACCTCCCCGGGATTGTCGGAGGGTTCTGGGTGAAAGGATGGTGTAGTGGCGAGGCCAAGCGTGAGGTACCCTCCGGAGGCCGGGTGCGAGCAGGCGCGTGGTGAGGGAGCACGAGGGCTTGGGGGGGACTGCAAGAGCACAGAAAGCTGTCCCGGAACGGAGCATGGGCCAGTTCTTACTCACCCCGACGGCCCAGTAGTTCGAAACCTCTGAACTCTAAGACGAAAGAGGCTGTAATACGGACTGGAATGGCTTCCCAGCGCTGGCTCCCCGGGGAGGACTCGAACCTCCAGCCTACTGGTTAACAGCCAGCCGCTCTGCCAATTGAGCTACCGGGGACCGTCAGTCAATCATACGTCGGCCCACTGCACACGGTCAAGCTCCGTCCGTGGCTCCCTCCAGGAGGCCCGCAACTATCTGCACGGCTCGCTCAAGATCGGCCTCCATAATGTGTTCGTTGGTCGTGTGCGCGTCGCGCGCGCCCATCCCCAACACCACAGTGGACAGACCGGCCGCGTTGAAGACCGAACCGTCTGTCCCCCCACAGATGACCTTGAGCTGCGCCGGCCCCAGCACCTTCTCCACCGCTCGGCGCGCCAGCTCGACCGGTTCCGCATCCTCAGGGAGTTGGATGGCACGGTATTCTAGCTCTACCTTTACTTCGGCCTTGGCCCCTAGGGCTTCGGCCTCTTCCTCCAGCGTCCTGCGGTAGAGCTGGGCGATCTCCTCGGCACGCTCATGTCTCAGGCTACGGCACTCGGCTTGCACCGTTGCCTTTTCCGGAACTCCGTTGCGGATTCGGCCGCCTTCGAAGATACCTACATTGGCAGTGGTGTCCTCGTCCAGCCTGCCTTCGGGAAGGCGGGCTATGGCCCGTGCCGCGGCCTTGATGGCGGAGATACCCTTCTCCGGCTGCATGCCTGCATGCGCGGCCCTTCCCTTGATTACGGCATCGATCACGTAGTGTGACGGGCCTCCGATGACTATGACATCGAGCTCATCACCGTCGAACACGAAGCCCATGCGCGCCTTTAGACCAGCCAAATCGAGGTTTTTGGCCCCCTTCAGTCCGACCTCTTCCTGTCTCGTGATCACGATCTCCACTGGTGGTCGGCGACGCGCCCTCTCCAGGCCCGTCCAGATCGCGGCGATCCCCGCCTTGTCGTCCGCGCCAAGCACTGTCTCCCCTGCCGAGCGCAGCACTCCGTCCTCTAGCACTGGCTCGATGTCTGCGCCGGGCTTGACGGTGTCAGCGTGTGCGCAGAGCATAACTGGGTCCAGTACCTCATTTGTCCCTTGTACCTTGGCGACAAGATTGCCGTGCTCGTCCTTTCGACATTCTGCACCCAGCTCCTTGGTCAGCCGCTGGGCCAACCAGTCAATGAAACGCTGTTCGTTACCGGATTCAGAGCCTATTCTCACCATCTCGCACAGCCTGTCCATCGCTTTGCTCACGCCCGTTCCTCCTCTCTCGGTTCGATGTGGACAACCACGTGGGCTCTGCCGCCCAGGGCCTTGTCCACAGCTTGTTCCGCCTCGGATGCTATCTCGTGCGCCTGGCTTACGGTGAGGTGTGGGTCGACCTCGATGTGCATGTCTACAAAGGCGCCCCGGCCGGCGCGCCGCGTGCGCAGAGCATGCCATCCGCGCACACCAGGGACGCCTTCCACAGCCCTGCGCACCCGGCTCTGCTCCGCCGGACTAAGTGCCCCCTCTGTTAGGTCGTGGACTGCGCCATGGAGGATCTTCACCGCTGCCAGGGCTACGAGCCCCGCCACCGCGAGGGCTGCAATGCGGTCGCCTGCGGGCCACCCGGCCAACGCTGCCGCTGCGCCGATGAGCACGGCCACCGACGAAAGGGCATCCGACCGATGGTGCCAGGCGTTGGCCGCTGTCGCGGGACTGCCGCTCGTCCGAGCCACCTTGGAAGTGGCCCTGTACAAAGCCTCCTTGACCCCGATGGACACTGCGGCCACGATCAGCGGCCAGAACCCTGCTACGCGCTGCGTTCCCGCCGCCAGGTCGGAAACAGCCTCCCGAGCGAGCCACACTGACGCTCCTCCCAAAGCCAGTGCCACAACGGCCGCTGCTAGAGTCTCGAACTTGCCGTGGCCATAGGAATGGTCCTCGTCCGCCGGCCGTTGAGCGATGCGCAGCCCACCCAGGACCACGAGGTCCGTGGCCACATCGGACAAGCTATGGACCCCGTCGGCCACGAGGGCGACCGATCCGGAGATGATGCCCACGCCCAGCTTCACTAACATCAGCGCAACGTTGGCGGCAGCCCCGGTCCAAGTCACAACAAGATCTGCGGCGAATCCTCTGCGCTCGCTCACCACATGTCCGTCTCAAATCAGATCAAGCACAAACCGCATGTAGAAGAAGTACACCGGGAGCGCACCCAACACCCCATCGATCCGGTCCAACATGCCGCCGTGTCCTGGGAGCAACCAGCCTGTGTTCTTTACCCCCGCTGCCCTCTTGAACAGTGACTCGAACAGGTCTCCCAACTGAGCGAACACACCCACCCACACGCCGAGCACTACCACGTGAGGGAGCCAACCGAGGAAGTCGTCCCAGAACGCAGGCAATACCGCTGCCCCGATCATGCCAAACACCATTCCTCCGGCAACGCCCTCCCAGGACTTGGCGAGGGAGATCCTGGGCAGAATCTGATGTCGGCCAAGCGCCGAGCCTACTAGGTATGCTCCCGCATCATACCCCCACACAATCAGGAAGAAGTGCAGTAGGTATGGAAATCCCCCCCGGTACAGGAAGTACAAGATGCTCAGGAGGACCGGGATGTAGAGGAAGCCGAATATCCCTGCCAACGCGGCAAAGAAACCTTCCTGTGGTCCCTTGCGAAAGAAGCTATAGATGACTGTGAAGTACACCACTCCCCAGCCCACAACCAGCGCGTAGCGCCCCTCCCACAACACCGAAAGCATGAGAAAGAGAGGAATGGCCACCATGAGGAACTCCTTGGGTTGAGGTATCCCCAAGCGACTGACAATCTGGATGTACTCCCAACCAGCCATGACTCCCGCCACGGACACAACGAATCCGACTAGCCAATCGTGCTGGTACACCCCAGCAACCCAAAACAGAGTGAGGACCACAGGCATGCCGACAAGCGCTGTGGCCAGTCGCGCCCCCAACGCCTTCATCAGTCTACCCCCCCGAAACTGCGTCGCCGCCCCTGGTAAGTATCCAGGGCATCCAGGAATGCCTCTTCATCGAAGTCAGGCCACAACACGGAAGTGAAGTAAAACTCCGCGTAGGCCGCCTCCCAAAGAAGGAAGTTCGACAGACGTTGCTCCCCTGCCGTGCGTATAGCAAGGTCAACGTTGGGGAGTCCGGCGGTCGGCATGAGCGTGTGAACGAGAGACTCGTCAATGGCCTCTTTGCTCAGCTGCCCCTTCTGCGCCTCCTCCACAGCCCGGCGCACTGCCTCCACCACTGCCCAGCGGCCACCGAAACTCAAAGCCACATGCAATCGGAGCCCCCGGTTTTCCTCAGTGAGCTCTTCCACTCGCCCCACTGCAGCGAGCAGGCTCGACGGGAAACGGTCCCTCTGCCCGACAACATTCAGACGTACCCCGGCTTCACAAAGCTCCTCGGTCTTCTGGGCGATGAACTCCTCCAAAAGCCCCAGCAAGAGCTGCACCTCACCCGCCGGACGTCCCCAGTTCTCTGTGGAGAAAGCGAACAGCGTAAGGTGGCTGCACAGTTCCTCTCGCCCCGCCAGTCGTATCAGACGCTCCGCAGCCTTAGCTCCCCGCCGGTGTCCTTCACCGCGCGGCAGGCCGCGGGACTTCGCCCAGCGCCCGTTGCCGTCCATGACAACCGCCACGTGGTTGGGCAGAGGACCACGGCGCACTCGCTCAAGCACACTCTGCCAGGACACGCCTTGCCTCTCCCACAACCGTAAGCGAACCGCAGACTACCAGCGCGTCGTCCTTGCCCAGCCCTCCCGCAAGCGCCAAGGCAGTCTCTCCCACTCCCCCACACACTTCCCATTCCCGTGCACATCGACGTGCTTGATGGGCCAGTGCTTCCGCGGGCAGCGCTCGGTCCGAGGCCGGCGTCACCAACACCACGGAGTCAAAACGCGGGAACAAGATCTCGGCCATGGATCTGATCAGTTTGCCCCGGAGAGCCCCAAACAGAAGCGTCCGCCGTCCGCGCACACGGGGCAGCAAATCGAGCGTCTCCGACAAACCTCGGGCGCCAGCAGGGTTGTGCGCTGCGTCCAGGACTATGTAGGGCTCGCGATGCAGTACTTCGAACCTCCCCGGCCAAGACGCCTCGTACAGTCCCTGCTGGATGACCTCACGGCTCATCTCCAGCCCCCCCACAAGTTCAGCGAGGGCACCCAGCACCAGGGCCAGGTTGGGGCCCTGATACGCCCCGCTCAACCGGGTAGCGAACTCGCCCAGCTGCAGCAGGTCGTTCTCAGAGCGCCACACGGCCCGCTCCCAAGAAAGGTCCACCAGCTGCACGTCGCCCGGAGGAACTCTCACCAGTGCGGCCCCCACCTCTTGGCACTCCCGCTCGAACACCTGCAGAATCCCTGGCTTGTCCTCGACTGTCACCAGCGGCACGCCTTGCCTGGCCACGCCCGCCTTCTCCCAGGCAGCGCGTTCCAGACCGGGGCCGAAGAACTCCCTATGATCCAGACTCACCGACGTAATCAGGGAAAGAAGCGGATCGGAAAGACAGCGGCTGGCGTCGAAGCGCCCCCCAAGCCCCGCCTCCACAACACCCAGCTGCACCTTGTGCTCTGCAAAGTAGGCGAAAGCAGCTGCGGTCAACGCTTCGAACTGGTTGGGCCTCCCCGGACCCTCTTCCAGCTCCTCCACCGGCTCCACTGCTTGCAGGATGAGTTCGACGAGCCTTGCAGCGTCCACCGGGACTCCGCTCACCCTGATCCTCTCCCTTGGATCCCCCAGATCGGGGGATGTATACGCGCCGACCTTCACGCCGGCGGCGCGTAGCACTGACTCCAAAAATGCAACCACTGAGCCCTTTCCGTTCGTTCCCGCCACATGCACGGCGGGAAAGTCGCCCTCTGGGTTTCCCAGCCGAGCCAGGAGGGCCTGGGTTCTCTCCAGCCCAGGCTTCACCACCCGCTCGGGGTTCAGAAGCCCCTCGGGAACGCCCTGGATCAAGCTCCCTCCTTCACGTGCCTCGCCAGGCGCTCGCGCTGATCTCGCAGTTGCTCGGCCTCCGCCTCCGCCTTGGCAACAACGTGCTCCGGCGCCCGTGCGCGGAAGTTCGGGTTCCCCAGGCGAGACGTGAGCTCCGCAAGCTCCTTATCCAGCTTCACCAGTTCGCGCTCAATGCGTTCCACTTCCTTATCCCAGTCCACCACGCCTTCCAGCGGCAGGTACACGCTGAGCTCTCCCGCCACGCCCTTGGCGGTCTCCCTGCCGGGTCGGTAGACCGGCTCGTACTTTGCAGCCCTCACCCTTGCCAGCCGTTGCAGCGCCTCCATGAAGTTCTGCAACAGCTCACGACCTTGCGCTTCCGGCCCCGACACGATCAGATCCAGCTCCGCACTCGCCGGAACCCGCAGCTCAGCTCGCAGGGCACGAAGCTCGACCACCACTGACTGCAGGAGCTCCAGATGAGCCTCTGCCTCTTCATCCAGCCTCTCCTCTGAGGGCTGAGGGAAGGAAAAATGGGCCAGCGGGCCCTCTCGGCCAGTGTACCGCCAGATCTCTTCGGTGATGAACGGCATGAACGGGTGCATCAGGGAAATCACCATCTCCAGCGTCTCCCGCAACACCACCTGGCACGTCTGCCTGGCCTGGGGATCGTCTCCATACAGTCTGAGTTTGGCCAGCTCGAGGTACCAATCGCAGAGCTCGTGCCAAGTGAACCGGTACACGGCTTCCGCCGCCAAGTGGAAGTTGTACCGCTGCAGCTCTTCCCGGACCTTGGTCACGGTGCGCTCGAGCCGCGAGCGTATCCACTTGTCCTCCCACGCCAGCCGGGTTGGAGGCGCAGACACCGCCAGGTCCTCTGTATTGGTGAGCACGAACCTTGCCATGTTCCATATCTTGTTCAGGAAGTTCCTCGCCTCGTCCAGCTCCCCCATGCTCAGCCGCAAGGACTGCCCCTTGGTGGCACTGCGGGCGAGGGTGAAACGAAGGGCGTCCATGCCGTGCGTTTCCTTGATCTCCAAGGGGTCAATCATATTCCCTTTCGATTTGCTCATCTTACGACCTTGATCATCTACAATAAGCGGGGTGATGAACACCTCGCCAAAGGGCTCTTTCCCCATGAAGTGAATCCCCATCATCACCATGCGGGCCACCCAGAAGAACAGGATGTCGAACGCTGTCACTAACACCGTGGTGGGGTAGAATCGCTCCAGCTCCGGCGTTCTTTCCGGCCAACCCATGATAGAGAAAGGCCAAAGGGACGAAGAAAACCACGTGTCCAAGACGTCCTCATCCTGTCGGAGTTCGACATCCTGACCGTAGTGTTCCCTCGCTTGGCCCTGCGCGTCGTGCTCGTCCATGGCCACGAACACCGTCCCATCCGGCCCGTACCAAGCTGGAATCCTGTGGCCCCACCACAGCTGGCGGGAGATGCACCAGTCACGAATGCCGCCCAGCCAGTCTGTGTATACCTTCGCCCAACGCGGGGGGACGAACCTCACTTGTTCGGCCTGTGCTGCCCCGAGCGCCGGCTCGGCCAGAGGTTTCATTCGGGCGAACCACTGGGTAGAAACGAGCGGCTCGACAGCAACGCCGCATCGCTGGCAGTGCCCCACGCTGTGGCGGTATGGCTCTACCTTCTCCAGCAGGCCTTCCTCCTGAAGCCGGCGCACGAGCTCCTGACGAGCTTCCTCCCTACTCATGTTTGCAAACGGCCCGCCGTGCTCGTTGATCGTCCCGTCGCTTGCGAGCACGTTCACCGAAGCGAGTCCCGCCTTGCGCCCGATCTCCAGGTCCACCGGATCGTGCGCTGGGGTGATCTTGAGGGCACCCGTACCAAAGGCAGGATCGACCTGCTCGCTCGCCACGATGGGCAGCTCCCTATCCAATACGGGCAGCAGTGCCGTCTTGCCGATCAGGTTGCTGTAGCGGCTGTCCCGCGGGTTCACGGCTACGCCAGTGTCGCCGAGCATTGTCTCCAGCCTGGTGGTGGCCACGGTCACGTCCCCGCCTGCAGCAAGGGGATACTTCACGTAATAGAGGTTGCCGTCAATCTCCTCGTGCTCCACCTCGATGTCCGAAAGGGCGGTCTCACAACGCGGGCACCAGTTGATCATGTAGTCGCCCCGATAGATCAGCCCCTCCCTGTACAGTGTGACGAAGGCCGTACGCACAGCCTTGGACAGCCCCTCATCTAAGGTGAACCGCAACCTCGACCAATCGCACGAGCACCCTAGCACCTTCAGCTGGTCAACGATCTCAGAGCCGTACTTGTCCTTCCACTGCCACACTCTTTCGACGAACACCTCCCGTCCGAGCTTGTGCCGGTCAGTTCCTTCTCGAGCGATCTCTCGCTCCACCACGTTTTGGGTGGCAATGCCGGCGTGGTCCGTACCGGGGAACCAACAAGCTTCATACCCGTCCATCCGCTTGTACCTCGTTAGGATGTCCTGAAGGGTGTTGTTGAGCGCGTGCCCTTGGTGCAGCCGGCCGGTGACATTGGGAGGAGGGATGACGATGGAAAACGGCGGTTTGCCGCTGTGTGGATCGCACGTCCACAGCTCATCCCAAGATCGGCTCAGGCGCTCCTCCACCTCCCGGGGGTCGTACCGTGTTGGCAGTTCCATCTCACCCACCCAACCATTTCCCGTCCGGCATTTCGTAGTCCAGAATCTCCTCGTCGACGAAGAAAAGTGGTATCTCCCGTCGGGCAGACTGGGGAGAGTCCGACCCGTGTACCAGATTACAGGTGACGGCCAGGCCGAAGTCACCGCGAATTGTGCCCGGCTCGGCCTGCTTAGGATCGGTCTTGCCCATCAGTCGGCGTACGGTGTCGATGGCCTTGTCACCTTCGACCACCATCGCCACAAGCGGCCCGCTTGTGATGAACTCCACCAGCTGGTTGAAGAAGGGCTTCTCTGTGTGTTCGGCATAGTGCCTCTCTGCCACCTCACGCGCGAGCCACATCATCTTGATAGCGGCAAGCCGCAATCCCTTCTCCTCGAATCGAGAGACGATCCTGCCCACAAGCCGCCTCTGCAATGCGTCCGGCTTCAACAACACTAGCGTTTGTTCCACTCTCGCCTCCTGGTATGTTGCCGCTAGGGCGGGACATAGGCACCGCGACCCGGCGATTTAATCGCAGTCTGGAATATCTACCACTAAGCGGGCTCGGCCGCAAGGTGACGCAGGTGATGCGGTCAGAGCTTTGCCTCGAGGTCCCCTCACCACCCTGGTCCCGCCGGCCCCACTCGCAGGTAGCGGCGACCAGAATGCTCTTCCACTAGCCCGGAGAGCTGCAGATCCAGCAGGGCCCGAGACACCTGTGCATGTGTAAGTCCGGTGCGATCCACCAACTGGCTTGTGTCCAACATCTCACTGGCCAACGCCTCGTAGACCGTGAGCGCGTCACCGGTGGGCAGGGGTAGCCGCTGTTGCACGTATTCCATCCCCACTCCCGCCAACTCCTCGAGTACATCCCCCACAGAGGTGACTGGCTTGGCGCCGTCTTGAAGAAGACGGTTCGTCCCTGCAGAGGCTTCCGAGGTGATCGGCCCCGGCACGGACATCACCTCCTTACCCTGTTCCAACGCACGTTCGGCGGTTATCAAAGCGCCAGAACGCGTTGGAGCCTCCACGACCACCACTGCCCGAGACAACCCCGCTATAAGCCGGTTGCGCCGGGGGAAGGTCCACGCGGCACCCGGCATATCCCACGGGTATTCCGACAGTACAGCACCCGCTTTGGCAATCGCCTGCAGACAGCGCTCGACACCAGCGGGGTAGGGTTTTCCCAAGCCGGTGCCCAGCACAGCCACCGTTCGTCCGGCCGAAAGCGCCCCTTGGTGTGCCGCAGCATCGATACCAGGAGCCATTCCCGAGATCACAGTGACTCCGCGTTCGGCAAGGTGCCTGCCCAGCCTGTTGGCAACCAACCGACCGTAACTTGTACAGCGGCGAGTTCCCACGACGGCCACCCCTGAACTGTCGGTCGGCTCCAAGCTCCCCAGGACATAGAGTACGAGCGGAGGCGTTGGAAGCTCGCGCATGCTCGGAGGGAAATCATCGTCCGCCAACGTGAGGATCTGGGCACCAGCCCGTCGGGCTCGCTCCACCTCCGCCTGCGGGTCAACGCGTCTCCTCTCCTTCGCTATGCGCCGGGCAGCATCCTGGCCGACCACTCCGGCCATATGGCCGGCGGAAGCACGGAAGACCCGGCCGGGCTCTGCGAATGCGCCGAGCAAAGCTTGCAGGCGCCGCGGAGTCAGCGACGGGAGCATGTTCAACCCCAGCCATGCCATTCTCTCCTCCATATGACTTATATACCATCTTACCACTTGAAGAGACCCCTGTTCACGCTGGCCGTCGTGGACAAGAGCCGTCCATCCGGCTAGCATGCACTGTGAGGAGGCGGTTCCATGAGAAACGCGCTTTGCGTGATGATGCTGTGCAGTTTCCTGCTCGGGTGGTCGGCAGCAGGCGCGGAGTCGGAGGTTTCTCGCGCCGGGGCGTACCACGAGCACGCCCTAGCCGCGTGGCAGGACGGCTGGGCAGTTGCACGGGGGAACAGCGTCGAGATCTGGAGCTTGAGGAATCTCAGCGCCCCTCGACGGACACTGAGCGGCTACGCATCGGATGTTACGAGCCTGGCAGCCACCCACGACGGACGCCTGCTGGCGGTGGGGGAGAAGTCGGGGGGTCGCATCAGCGTATGGGACCTCCAAACGGGGCGAGAAGTCACCTGGACCTCACCGACTTCTGGCGAACCCGTCGACCAGTTGATCGGCCACCAGTTTACGGTTTGGGCGCTGTCTTTCTCCCCCGACGGGAAGATCCTCGCCAGCGGAGCCTATGATCGAATCATCCGTTTGTGGGACGTGGACTCGGGGATGGAGATTGGTGTCTTGGCCGATCATAGGGGGTGGATCAGAAGTCTCTCCTTCTCCCCTGATGGCAGAGTCCTGGCCTCGTCATCCTGCGACGGCACAGTACGCTTGTGGGACGTGGCCTCGCTGCGCGAAGTCCATCCCCCGCTTCGTGCCGGCGTGAACGCCTACTCTGTGCAGTTCTCGCCAGACGGCGAACTACTGGTAGCAGCCACCAATCCAGGCGAGACCAAGGCATACCGAGCGGGGCAGTGGACAGAGCTCTGGACCTACACACCCCCCCGTCCCACGGCCACATACGTGGTTGCCGTCTCTCCTGACAGTTCCGTAATTGCCACGGGCGGCGCCCACGGAGCTTTGCAGTTGCGTGATTCCCGCACCGGCCAGCTACTTGAAGAGCTGGAGGGGCACTCCGAGGGGGTATGGGGGGCAGTGTTCGTGGACAATGGGGACCGACTCGTCAGCACAGACATCGCAGGGGAGATGCGCGTATGGAGGTTGGATCAATAGAACGAGCTCGCGCCGCCACGTTGGATGAGCTGGCCTCCAGAATCATCTCTTGTCGGCTTTGTCCCCGCCTGGTCGATCACCGAGAGCAAGCTGCGCGTCAGAAGCGCGCCGCATTCCGCGAGGAGACGTACTGGGGTCGGCCCGTACCCGGGTTCGGAGATCCGTCCGCCCGCATACTGCTGGTGGGCCTGGCCCCCGCCGCTCACGGCTCGAACCGCACAGGCCGCATGTTCACTGGTGATGGTGCAGGCGGGGCTGGAACCACGCTTGTCGCCGCACTGCACCGCGCAGGCCTAGCCAACCGGTCTGAGTCGGAGCAAAGCAACGACGGATTGACTCTCAACGGAGCATACCTAACCAGCGTCGTTCACTGTGCGCCACCGGGCAACCGCCCGCGCTCCGATGAGATTGCTAATTGCCTGCCATACCTTCAGAAGGAGCTCGAGCTTTTGCCAAGCGTGCGGGCGATCGTGGCTCTGGGGCAAGTGGCCTTTGACGGATGTCTCCAGGCCACCGGTGTTGGCAAGACGAGTTCCCGTCCTCGCTTCACCCACGCGGCAACGATGACGTTGCCCGACGGCCGGCTGCTTCTGGCCTCCTATCACCCATCACGGCAGAACACCCAGACAGGCCGACTCCGGCCACAGATGCTCGACAGCATCTTGAACGCTGCTCTCACCCTAAACAGTTAGGCTACGCCCCCTTCGTTCACAGCTCCATCTGCCATGACCCTCCCGTTGCCGTGCAGGCCCTCCAACCAGCCTCCCATCAAGCTCTTCGAGGGCCGCACGCAGCACGAGAATCCCAAAGGCGGCAGCCGCGCACCACAGGCTGAACAGCGTACCCACAGAAAGCTCGGCGCCAGGGAGAGCGGCCAGCCTGTGAACTACGGCCAAGTAAGGAGTCAGCACCAGCTTCTCCACCACACTGCCGCCCGGTGGTCCGAGGGCAAGTACTCCTACTCCCGCCCACAAGAGCAGCCCGGTCCAGGGGACAAGCAGGAGGTTGGCCAGGAGCCCAAACGCAGCCACATACCCAAAGGTCGAGCCGACCACGGGCAGGGCCCCCGCCTGCGCGCAAGAGCTGACCGCCACCAGATCAGCGGCTCGCAGAGACCACTTAGGAAGCTGCGCTCGTACTCCGCTTTCCATCCAGCCTGGCAGCAGAACCAAGATGGCGCCGGTGGCCAAGAACGACAGCTGGAATGCTGTGTCGGCCGGTGACCATGGCCAGATGACAACGATGATCACTGCAGCCAGTGCCAGTGGCTGGAGCGGGTCCAGCCACTGGCGGAGGACCCACCCCTTCTCCCAAAGGACCCAGAAAGCTCCAGCACATCCGAACATAATCGCTGCCCTCACCAGGGAAACCCGAGCCCCGGCCATCAACACGTAGCAGGACACCAAGATGACGAGCACAGCGTACCGAACGGGCGGGGAGAGGCGGAGAAGCCTCAGCAGCCACCACCCTCCCGCCACCAGCAAACCCAAGTGCAGGCCCGAGAGGGCCAGCAGATGCGCCACTCCAGCCCTGCGAAAAGCCTCTTGGTTGCTCCCAGGCAGCATTCCTCTCACACCGAGGAGGAGAGCTGACAGGAAGGACGCCCCTTCGTCGGAGAGCGATACTTCCAACCGACCCAGGAGCCTGTGGCGCGCCCTGTACGCCCATCTCAGCAGTCCCCAGCCACTGCGTTCGATAACCTCGACCCGTTCGGCCAAGAACAGTCCGTGGACCCCTCGGCGCAGCAGGTGCCGTTCCCACTCCGGCGGCCGAGGCCGAGCTCCCCGGCCCTCCAGTCGCACGAGGTCACCCGGACCGACTTCTGCCTCAACCGGGAGATAGGCGAGCAACCGCACCCCTCGGGGGTGGCCCTCCAACTCCACCAACGCCTCGGTCGACCGGGCACGAGGCTCCGGCATGCCCACCACCCGCGCCCTGGCCTCCTGCATGAGCGGGAGCTGATGCAGGAGGTACGGTGGGGCCTCTCCCGGCTGCGGCAACGCCATGCCGCCCACAAATGCGGCAGCCCACAGAAACGCAGCCGAGCGACTCCACCACCCACAGGCTGCCAGGAGTAGCCCGACTACAACAGCCCACCAGACACTCACGCCCGCCGCTCCCAGCGCAGCGCCAGATGTCAACCCAGCCGCAACACCTAGCAGAAGGCAACGACGCATTGGCCTACCTCACCACTAGCAGTATAATTGAGCCGAAAGCTGAGCACAGGGGGTGACTTGGTCTCGACGGGTGTACCTAGGTAAGGCGGCAAGCGGAGCTTCTGCCATCTCCAAAAACTGGCGGGACGGCAAAAACAAACGCCGACTATTCAAACGTACCTGCCTACGCCCTGAATTAGCGTAGGTCGTCCCTCGGACCTTCGCCCACGGGGTGCGAAGGGGCGTCGATCAGTGGGCTAGCGTGCGCAGTGAGCCTGCCGCTGCGGTTCGCGAAGTTCAGTAGGCTTAGGACCCGGACATCCTGCCCGTGGGAGGCCCGGATCCGAATTGCAAAGCACGGGCTAAGCTTGTAGAAGCTGAACTGATGGTACATTCGGACGCGGGTTCGAATCCCGCCACCTCCACCAGTTGTAAGCGGTTGGTTGCGCATCCGCTCAAGGACGGCGCAGCTGAGCGTCATTTGTGGAGCCTATCCCAGTCCCCGCGGGTCATTCCCTCTCCGCTTCTTGCTCGGCTCGTCGGCCCCGTTTTGTGTAAGCCGTCACTCCATCTCCCAGCAACCCACGACCGAGGCACGGATCGCCTCTCTGGCAACGTCTCACGTAGTGCCCTCGGCCGTTGGCGTTCGGCCAATGCAAGGTCGTACTATAGGAGGGAGAACCGATGACCATGCGCAACCAAGAGAAGCCAGAGGATGCATTTGCCATCTCTCGTGCCCAGTTTGACGGGGTGATTTTCGACCTGGACGGGGTGATCACCAAGACGGCGCGCCTCCATGCCCGGGCGTGGAAGGAGATGTTCGACCGCTACTTGGAAGGGAGGTCCGAGGACCACCGCCCGTTCGACATCGACGCCGACTACCGGGAATACGTCGACGGAAAACCCCGCTACGAAGGGGTGAGAAGCTTCCTCAGGTCCCGCACTATCGAGCTCCCCTGGGGCGATCCTACTGACTCCCCGGAGAGGGAAACCGTTTGCGGCCTGGGAAACAGGAAGAATGAGCTGTTTGTGGCACTTGTAAGGGAGGAAGGTGCGGATGTCTACGAGTCCTCTGTGGACATCATTGAGCGGCTGCGGGCAAAACGGTTCAAGGTTGCGGTAGTCTCCTCCAGCAAGAACTGCGCTGACATACTTGCCGCTACAGATCTCACGCATTTGTTCGAGGTCAAGGTGGACGGGGTCGATTCCCAAAGCCTGGACCTCAAAGGAAAACCTGACCCGGACATATTCCTGGAGGCCGCCAAGCGGTTGGGGGTCAGCCCTGAAAGGTGCGTCGTGCTCGAGGATGCCGTGTCCGGCGTTCAGGCGGGCCGCCGCGGTGGCTTCGGGGCCGTCATCGGAGTGGACCGTGCCGACCAGGAACAGTCCCTCCTCGAGGGAGGTGCCGGGCTAGTAGTAAAGGATCTAGAGGAGCTTGCCATAGAGGTGCATATAGACGACCTTCCCTCGGCGCTCCAGTGCAAGGAAGAGCTCGACGGGAGAATGGAGGGGAGGCAGGTAATCGTATTTCTCGACTACGACGGTACCCTCACCCCCATCGTTTCTCGCCCGGAGGACGCGGTACTCACCACCAAAATGCGGGAAACGCTCATCGGGTTGGCAGGCCAGTGCCCACTGGCGATAGTGAGCGGACGAGGGAAGAGCGACGTCCGCGAACGTGTGGGGATCGACGCGCTGTACTACGCGGGAAGCCATGGGTTCGAGATAAGCGGTCCCGGGGACATTCAGCTTGAGCACCCAGAGGCGCAGGAGCTTCTTCCCCTGCTCGATGAGGCAGAGGAGAAGCTCACCGAGCAACTGGCCCCGATCGACGGAGCCCAACTCGAGCGGAAGAAGTACTCTATTGCCGTCCACTACCGCAATGTCCAAGTGAAGGACGAACAGGCCGTGGCGGAGATCGTCGACCGAGCAGTTGCCCAATACGATGGTCTGCGCAAGTCCTCCGGCAAGAAGGTCTATGAACTCCGGCCGGAACTCGAGTGGGACAAGGGGAAGGCCCTTCTGTGGCTCCTGCAGGCCTTGGGGTTGGACCGGCCCGACGTTGTTGCTCTGTATATCGGCGACGATCTGACTGACGAGGACGCCTTCCGAGTGCTGACCAAACGGGGCATCGGGATTGTGGTGGGAGAGGGATCCCGCCGCACCGAAGCCCAGTACAAGCTGGTGAGTACGGACGAGGTGCAGGACTTCCTGCAACGCCTCACCGCCAGCCTGGAGGAGGCGAGCGCTTGGCAGCTGACCTACAAGGGATACGCTCCCGAGGAGGAGGGCCTGCGGGAGGCGCTGTGTACCCTCGGCAACGGCTACTTCGCCACCCGCGGAGCCGGCTTCGAGTGCTGGGCAGACGGAATCCACTACCCGGGGACCTATCTCGCCGGGGGGTACAACAGGCTCCAGACGGCTATCGCTGGGCGTACGATCGAGAACGAAGACCTGGTAAACCTGCCCAACTGGCTCCCCATCAACTTCCGCATCGCGGGTGGAGACTGGTTCAGCCTGGACCACATGGAAATCCTCTCCTATGAGCAGGGACTGGACATCAAACGGGGCATCCTTCAGCGCAGGATCCACTTCAAGGACCAGGATGGAAGGGAGACGAGGCTGTTCACCCGCCGCTTTGTGAGCATGGCCGACATGCACATGGCTGCACTGGAGGTGACCATCATTCCCGCCAACTGGTCCGGGGTATTGGAGGTGAGGTCCTCCTTGGACGGCCGGGTGATCAACTCCGGAGTGGCCAGGTATCGAGCTCTCCACAACAGGCACCTGGAGCCGGTAGAGGCGCGGCAGCTGGACGAGGACACCGTGCTTCTGAAAGTACGCACCAACAAGTCGAAGCTCACCGTCGCCCAGGCGGCCAGGACCCGGGCCTTCCGGGGGAAAAGCCAGGTCGTGGTGGAGCGGGCTGTCGAGGAAGAGACAGCCTACATCGGTCAGGGGTTCACCCTGGAGGCGGTCCAGGGTCAACCGCTCACCGTGGAGAAAGCTGTTGGTCTGTACACCTCGCGGGACCAAGCCATCTCCGAGTGCGGCCTGGCGGCGGAACAGGCAGTGCAGCGGGCCGGCCGGTTCGACGAGCTGCTCATCCCCCATGCCCGAGCCTGGAGACAACTATGGCGACGCTTCCACACTAAACTTCAGTTGGGCGTCGCCTCCGCTGACCATCACGTCCAGAAGGTTTTGCGGCTGTACATCTTCCATCTCCTGCAGAGTGCCTCCATGCACTCTACGGACATCGATGTGGGGATGCCCGCGCGGGGCTGGCACGGCGAGGCGTACCGAGGGCACATCTTCTGGGACGAACTCATCATCTTCCCCTTTCTCAACTACCGCGCTCCCCAGATCACCAGGACACTGCTCATGTACCGCTACCGACGGCTGCGCGAGGCCCGCAGGGCGGCCCGGAAGCTAGGGTACAAAGGAGCCATGTACCCCTGGCAGAGCGGAAGCGACGGCAGAGAAGAAACCCAGCAGTTCCATCTCAATCCGCGGTCGGGAAACTGGAACCCCGACAACTCCCATCTGCAACGCCACATAAACGCAGCGATCGCCTACAACGTTTGGCAGTACTACCAGGTCACCGGCGATTTGGAGTTTCTCTCCTTCTACGGCGCGGAGATGATTCTGGAGATAGCCCGCTTCTGGGCCAGCCTGGCCACCTACAACCGAGAGCTGGATCGCTACGAAATCCGCGGGGTGATGGGGCCGGACGAGTTCCACGACGCCTACCCAGACGCTGAGACTCCCGGCCTGAACAACAACGCCTACACAAACATCATGGCGGTGTTCGTGTGGGACCGGGCGCTTGATCTTTTCGACATCCTGCCTCAGCAGGAGATACAGCGACTCCGGGATCAACTAGAAATCGGGGACGGAGAGATCGCCAGGTGGAAGGAGCTGAGCCGCAAGATGCTGGTTCCCTTTCACGACCAGGGAATCATCAGCCAGTTCGAAGGCTACGGAGAGCTGCAGGAGTTCGACTGGGATGGCTACCACGAGAGGTACGAGAGCATCCAGCGCCTCGACCGCATCCTGGAGGCGGAGGGAGATACCCCCAACCGGTACAAGGCCTCCAAGCAGGCCGACGTGCTGATGCTGTTTTACCTGTTCTCCTCCGAGGAGCTGACCGAGTTGATGGAGAGGCTCGGTTATCCGTTCACCCCGGACACGATCCCCAAGAACATCGACTACTACCTGCAACGGACCTCTAACGGCTCCTCCTTGAGCTGGGTCATCCACTCCTGGGTGGCCGCCCGCCGCGATCGCAAGCACTCGTGGGAGCTATTTGATCAAGCCCTGAAGACGGATGTGGCTGACATTCAGGGGGGGACCACCCCAGAGGGCATACATCTAGGAGCAATGGCCGGCTGCGTGGACTTGATCCAGCGCGGCTACACCGGCCTGGAGTGCCGAGGTGGGGTGCTGCACTTCAACCCTCGGTTCCCCGAACCGCTGGAGAGCGTGGCCATGCACATCCGTTTTCGGGGACACTGGCTAGAGGTGAAGATCACGCCCCGGAGCCTCAAGGTGACCGCTCCCGCGCACATGCAGGAACCGATCACAATCGGCGTCAGGGACTCCGTCGTCGAGCTAGACGCAGGAGAAACGAGGGAGATCGCGTTGTGAGCCACCTGAGCCTCACACCGCTGCGCGCGATCGTTGCTACAGCTGCGGAGTACGAATGACCCACGGCTCAAGAACGCCCATGCAGTGAGGTATGAGTAACGGGAGTACGCATTCTGCTCCGGCGCCGGAGGCGATGGCAGTCCAGTCAGCCGGGGTCCTCCCCCCCAGTAACCCCGAAGTCGGCTACAGCTCTGCTCGCCTTAGGAGCTGTGCGTTGAGCGCAACGACGACGGTGCTGGCGGACATCAGAATCGCGCCGACCGCCGGGGCAAGGAGAAACCCAGCCCAGGCCAGCACGCCCCCGGACGCACCAAGATCAAATCGCCCGGCCGAAGTTCGTCCACGGCCACCTCGTCCACCTTGTCCCCGTCTTTCAGCCTTAGTGCTGTGTCCGGAAGGAGCTTGGCCAGCTCCTTGAGCGCGCCTTGCGC
>CAZEYM010000024.1:0-26158 GCA_964516385.1 uncultured Thermotogaceae bacterium | reverse complement strand
GCCTGTTGAACCCAGCACAAACACGCCCGGCGAACTTCTCTTCTCGTTCCCTGTCTGGTCCAGGTCCCCCCGATCATGGTAGGATAGGGCGGAAAGAGGAGATCATGCTATGGTCAGCGATAAAACAGAGGACGACAGGGAGTGCGAGACATGTCTCAGGTGATTGGCGCCAACAAGCTCAGCAAGCGTTTCGGCAATGTGATCGCTGTGGAGGGCCTCGATCTTGATGTACACCAAGGGGAGGTCTACGGGCTGCTCGGCCCCAACGGGGCAGGCAAGACGACGACACTTCGTATCCTGCTCGGGCTCGTACGGCCCACGGGGGGCTCGGCAACGGTGCTCGGGGGAGCCCCGGGGGAACCTGCCGCGCTGGCGAGACTGGGCGCGCTGGTCGAAGAGCCGGCCTTCTACCCTTACCTCACCGGTCGGGACAATCTAAGAGTGCTCGCCAAGTACTGCGGGGTAGGGACGGACCGCGTCGACGAAGTACTGCGCACAGCCGAACTTGCCAACAGAGCGAACTCAAAGGTCAAGACGTATTCGTTGGGCATGCGCCAGCGACTGGGCGTGGCGGCGGCGCTGCTAAAGGATCCCGAGCTCCTGATTCTCGATGAGCCTACGAGCGGACTCGATCCCAAGGGAATGGCCGACATGCGTGACTTGGTTCTTTCTGTGGGCAGAGGGAAGCGCACGGTGCTCTTGTCCAGCCACCTGCTGGGAGAGGTGGAACAAACTTGCGACCGTGTTGGCGTGATCAACAAGGGACGCATGGTGAGGCAGGCTCCGGTTGCCGAGCTACGAGCCGGGGGGCGGCTGGTGGTGGCGGGGGAACCGCTCGATGTCGCCGAGCGGGTGTGCCGTGAGTTCCCCGGCACCGCGGACATCGAGGTAGTAGGCGGGCGGCTGGAGCTCAGCATCGACCCCGACCGAGTAGGCGACCTCAACGCGGTGCTACAAGGGGCTGGTGTGCGTGTGCATGAGCTCATAAGGATCCAAAGATCGTTGGAGAGCGTGTTCCTAGAGCTCACACAGGAGGAACAGTGATGGAGGGGGCAGTGCGGGCAGAGGTTCTCAAGCTGAGCAAGCGGCCGGCGATCTGGGTGGTCCTCGCGGTGTTGGTGACAACGCTCGTGCTGTTCAGCTACGTCCTTCCCTACCTCGTCTCGACGGTCATGGTCACCGAAGACGGAGTCCCTCAGGGCACAGGAGTTCAGAGGTATGAGCTCTCGGTCGAAAGCCTTCTGCCATCGGGGTTTGTGGCGATGGCTGTGAATGGGGCCGGCGGCTTCGGCGTTGCGCTTGCGCTCATCCTCGGGGTGCTTGCTGTTGGAAGCGAATACAGGTGGCGCACGCTGAAGACGATTGCAACCCAAGGTCCGTCGAGACTAGCCCTCGGCGGGAGCAAGCTCACAGTCCTCGTGGGCGTGGCGCTGCTTTTCGCTGCCGCCTATCTCGTCCTCTCCCTGCTGTGCAGCCTGCTGGTGGCAGGCCTTGAAGGGACCCCAGTAGACCTCCCAGCCCCAGGCAGTATCGTAGCTGGTTTGGGCGCAAGCTGGCTTATCCTCTCTATGTGGGCTGCGTTTGGGGCCTTCTTGGCTGTGGCGCTGCGGGGCACAGGACTGGCCATTGGTCTGGGGCTCGTTTACCAACTGCTCGTGGAGTCACTTCTCACCGCCGCGGTGCCCTGGCCGGAACAGATAGCGACAGTGCTACGTGCAGCTCTCCCCGGGCTCAACACAGCGGCTCTGTTGCGCCACTTCGCTGATCTGCCAGGTTGGAGGATACCCACTGTCCATCCCGGTCAGGCAGCCGGCGTGTTGGCCGGTTACCTCGCTCTGTTCGTCCTGCTGTCTGGCCTCTTCTTCCGCCGTCGGGACATCCTGTAGTCCGCACAAGGCCTCTGACAATGTGCCATGCGAACTACCAGGCCGCCGCCCACTGGATAGCGAAGTGCAGGGCAAGCTCTGACGCCAAGAGGCAGACCAGAGAGCTAGCAACAACGGTCAGCGCCACGACGCCCACGGCGTGGACTACTACACGCCATAAGGTGCGCAGCCGGTCCTGCTTGTAGTTTCGGAAGATGCCCACTGCGTCTTCTACCTTCTACAAGCGGTTTCGTTAGTCCCCCTGTTTATAGCTAGTCTGCTGCTCAACAGCACACGGCAGCTTGGGAGCTCAGCACTGTACTCGCGATGCTTGCTCGCCTTGCTCAGGCGAGGATCCTGTTCGCGGTTTGTGCCACGCGTGACCCAAGTTTGCGCGCTGCCTCGAGGGTGTCCGTGTCGGGCGCCCCGGCGCAGGCTACGCCGTAGTGGCCGCCAGCATTGAGTGGATCACCCATAACGATCATCCCGTAGATGAGCAGTGCTCGGAGTATGCCCATCATCGCGGTCTCCTTGCCGCCAGTGTGATGTGCGGAAGTGGCGAAGGCTGCCCCGACTTTCCCCTCCATGTGTTTGCGAACCTTGAGGAAGTCGTCGAACACCTTCTTCAGTTCAGCAGCCATCCCGCCAAAGTACACTGGTGACCCAGCCACCACAGCGTGGCTGTCCCTGAACTCCTCGATCGTGACCTCGCCAGGAGTGCGGAGCCGTACATCCGTTCCCTGCACCCCAGCTGCGCCGTCGGCCACAGCCTCGGCCAGCCGTCTGGTGTTCCCGCTGCGCGAGTAGTAGAGCACCAACACCTGCATTGTGCACCGCCCCCTTCGACTAACGTTGCCGGGAAAGGGTAGCCGATGAGTCAGAACAGTGCCCACCTGACCCTCTCACAACCTGCAGCTACGACAATCACCTCCATCGGCTCTCCACTCGTCCTGAACTGGTCGTTGACAGCACAGTGGCACAATGGCAGTGGTTGAACGGTACGCGAGAGCCCGACCGTCCCAACCTCCTGCCCAACAGGCAACGGGGAGCTCGGTTACAGGGAACCTGGCTCCCCGTTGCTCTTGCTCGTCGACTCCGGTGTCGCCTGGCGGACCCGACCGAACAGGGCGTACATGAGCAGCGAAGCTGCAAGGTAGGTCACGCAAGTCAGAGCGAAGATCGGCGCGAAACCAGGGCCCTGTTGGAGCTGTCCACTGGCCCACGAGCTGACCGCCCAGCTCCCTTGCCAGCTCATGATGAGAAGTGCGCTCGCCGTGCCCCGGCGCCTAGCGTCCACCTGTTCCATAACAAACGCGAAGTACAGTGGGTTTCCTAGGTTCATCAATCCAGCGCGGAACAGGAACGCCACCCCAGCAGGAGCGAGCAGCGGGGAGAGTCCCAGAAGAATCAGAAAGGGGATGGAGACCACTTGGGTCAGCACTACGGCTCGCACCTTACCGATGCGCTCGGCAAGGACAGGGCCGAGCAACGTGGCCACCCCGATGAACAACGACTGGCCAGCGAACAACGCCCCCAACACACCGTCCGAAACGTCGAATCTCGTCTTGAAGAACACATTCATAAACGGGATCAGGGCCCCAGCTCCTATTCCCACCACCACGTGGGGAGCGACGAAGCGGAGCATGGAGCCACCGTTGCGAAACAGCTGCTGCAGGCGGAAATGCGGTCTGGGTGACCGAGGCTTGCCCGCGGGATCCGGCGGCCGAACCTGTAGTCGCAGAAGAGGCAAAGCTGAGGCCACGAAGATCAGCGCGCCCACCAGCAGCGTGCCCCGGTACACTGCTGGATCCCCTGCTTCCACGTGGAGCAGCACAGCGAACAAAGCAGGCAGCCCTCCCGCCAGGAGCGAACCGAAAAAACCTGACATCGTCCGAGCCGAGAACTGCACGCTGAACAGATGCGTGCGTTCGGCCTCTCTGCTGTGCGTGGCCATGAATGGAGCGTTGACAACGTCGATAAGCGTGCGACTGAGCCCAAAACCTGCCCCGAACACAAGAAGCGCTACCCGAGTGGGGAAAACGACGATCAAGATAAGGGAAGTCGCTACCAGTGCCAGTGCAGTGAGTAGCACTTTTCTGTGTCCGACCCGATCGCCGATCATCCCCGCCGGTACTGCACAAACCGTTGCCACCAGCGCAGGAAGGCCAACCAGTACGCCGAGAAATGCTGGTTCGTAGCCCAAAGCAAGAACGTACAAGTTGAAAAACAGGCGGTAGACGGCAAAGCCAAGCCCACTGAAGAAGGTGTATACGAGGTACAACCGCGCGTTGTGGCCGAACTGCCGCAGTTGATTGCCGTACGCGCGAAAGTGAGTCATGACCGGCGATTGTAGACATAGGCCGCCATCCTGTCACTACAGCGACTCACTCGGCAGTTTCGCGCCAGAGCTTCTGTGCAGTCCAACTTCCCCCAGCTGCTATCCAGGCACTCGATGGGGGCGAGGGTGGTTTCGCTGCTTCAGCGCGTCCGTCACCAACGGAGGAGGACGATGTCCTCACGGCCACAGGAGGAGGAGCAGTGCCGCAAGCACGGTCAGGAGGCCGGTATAGCCAAGAGGAACGACATCATCGACGGGCACAAGCTCGTACTCCGCTGCTTCCGGGGTGAGGTGGACCCGGCCCACCGCTCCGCCGCGGTGGCCGGCCTGCACGATGGGGACGGTCCCCTCCCACACTGGCTCCTCCAGCCACAGGTGTTCGTGCCCAGTGATGAACAGTCTGCACTCCGGGGCCGCGGCGGCCACCCGCCGGGCATGAGCAAGTGTGAGGTGACCGAGGATGATGAGGACATCGTGCTCGGGGGCCTCCTCCAGAGTCTGCTGCACAGCCTCCGCCGGGTCGCCAAGCTCGACAGCTGGCCACAAAGACCAGGGGAGCGGGTCCCAAAGAACTCCCAGGATGAGCACCCCGATACCCTGCGACTCCACCACGATCCATCGGACGACCGGGAGATCCCCGCGCAAGTTGGTCACCACGACCGGAAAATCCGCTCGGTCAATCAAGGAGCGCACTACAGGTCCCATGTACAGTTCGTGGTTGCCGAGCACCATGGTCGTGTAGCCGATGGTGTTCATCAGATCCACTGTCCGGCGAGCCGCTCTGGCTCCTGTCTGCAGCCACGTATCCTCCCACGCGTCCCCTGCGTCCAGAATGAGATCGGCGTCAGCAAGCAGAGGGGCTAGAGCCTCAATGCGGCCGTAGGAGGCGTGCAGATCGCCCGTGAAGGCAATGTTCAACTCCCAACCATAGGCGGGCGTGCACACCACGACAACTAGAACAAGCGCCCAAACCATAGGCGGATCGCGCCCCCTTCAATGGCAAAACCTGTGTGCCATCTGCCGTACCGGAACCGGACCCCACAGGAGGAGGGGTCTCCTAGCACACCGAGGATGGAAAGGGCTGGAGTAGCAGATACTTCCCAGGAGAGGCGGGGGCCCGCCGGGGAGCGCACCACGGCGACCAAGGCCTGCCCGAGGGCACGGCCCACTCCTAAGCAGGGCGGCGGTATGTCCAGCCACAGGAAGCTGGGCCCATCAAGCACACGCAGCCTGACGAACCCCGTAGGTCCGGGAACGGAAAGCGAAACCTGAAACGCCCCCAGCGGGAGCACCAGCGTGGGTGTCGGCCCCAAGGTGATGTCGCCGAAGCCGGCCATGGCACTGGGCAAATCGAACGCCACGGCTGATAGCAAGGCTAGTTCCATTGCACGCAGATTACTGCACGCAGGACAGGTGGACAAGCAGGATGACAAGAAGTCGTGTTTGTGCACATCCTGCCACCGTGGACTGCGCAGCGAGCGGCGGACACTTTTCGGCCTACCTGGCTGGGGGCTTTGTTTCCCTCAGCGCTCGGCTCTCCGGCGAGCGAGGGCGATCTCCTTTTGCTTCCCCATCCCTCCGGTGGCCTGAGTGAGAACCCGACAAGCGTAGACGGAACCCCGCCACAGTGCGCTCTCGCCGTAACGATTACGGATGCGATCCACAGTGATCTCCAATTGCTCGCGGCGCCGTTGCTCGGGGAGCAGCGGGCGCGGCGCTTCCTCACCGGAGATCAGCGAGGCCACTCGCACGCCGACCATGGTGGTCTCGACAGGGAAACCGCCACGATCGCGGGCCAAGTCGAGTGCGGTTTGGAAGATCAATTCTTCATCGTCGGTGGGAGTCTCCAAGGCTCGTTGGCCACCACGGTGGCGCATGTCGGCGTCCCGCAGATCCAGGTGCACCACTCGCCCAGCCAACCCCTTGGCCCGCAGGCGGCGTCCGGTGCGCTCACACAGGTAGAGAAGCACACTGCGGGCGCCCTCAGGATGACGCAACGCTTTGGGTACGGCATGGGAGTGCCCGACGCTTTTGACCTCCTCCTCTTTCCAGTATGGCTTAAGAGGACTGGGGTCCAGACCACGTCCCCACAGGGCGAGCGTGGTGCCGTACATCCCGAACCGCGCCCGCAGGTAGCTTTCCGGACAGCGTCCCACATCGGCCAAGGTCCAGATGCCCATGTGCGAGAGGCGTCGGGCGACGCGTGGGCCAATCCCGCACACCTCTTGCACCGGGGTACAAACGAGCACCTGGGGCACATCTTGAGGATGTATCTGGTGCACTCCCGTCGGTTTGGCCCGCTCCACGGCCAGTTTGGCCAGGAGCTTGCTGGGAGCGATGCCGATGGAACAGGTGATCCACTCGCCTAGTGTGTCTTGCAGACGGCTCTGGATCTCGCGGGCCAGAGCCAATGGCCCCCCATGTCGATGTGCCTCTTGGGTGACGTCCATGAACACCTCGTCGATGGAGTACACCTCTACCATAGGGGTGTAATCGATTAGGACGTCCAGAAAACGGCGGGTGACCGTCTCGTATTTATCAGGGTCACCGGGGACGAAGATGACGTGTCGACAGAGCTTGCGGGCCTCCCAGGTCGTCATACCCGCTCGGATCCCGTAGCGCTTGGCCTCGCGGGAGGGAGCGGCCACCACCGAGTAGATGTCCGGCCGTCCAGAGACCACGATGGGGCGGCCGCGCAAGTCAGGGTTGGCCTGCTGTTCTACAGAGGCGAAGTAGGAGTCCATATCTAGGTGCAAGATGATCAATAAGATCCCTCCTCCCACTGGAACCCTTCCAAAAACCAACGGACTTTCGTACCGTCGTACCGCAAACGCAGAAGACTACCTCCTGCAGTGACGGAGTAGAAGAGGAGGCGGGTGCTGCCTTCCCAGCGCTCGTGGATCAGGTGGATCTCCTCGACCGGCAAGGGTCGGCCCTGCCACCGGAGCCGAAGGGGTGTGGGATAGGGGGTACGAGCCGGAAACAGGGCCTCTATGTCCACAGGTTCGTCCACGGGGTGCAGCACGGCCGCCTCCTCTCAGTAAAGAGTATTTGTTTATCGAGCGGCCGTCAATGGGACACCTGTGAGGGTCTCCTCCCCCACAAAGCGAACGCTACCTGCCTAAGCTCCCTCAGAGGGCGGAACGCTGGACAACAGGGCCACCGCACGGTTTTGCCTGCCCCCCATGGGCCGCGCTTCCGGTTCCAGATGAACCAGCCGCAGGCGGGCAAGCGATGCCAAACGCACCGCTGCCCCCTGTACGGACACCTCAAGCTCACAGGCCAGCTGTTGACTGGTCAGCTCTCCTCGCGCGTGGACCAAGTCCAGCGCCTGAGACAAGTACAGCGGAAGATGTCCTAACACACGCAGCCCGTCGTTGACCAAAGCGAGTACGGACAGCTTTCGCTGGCTGAGGCGCGTTCCCAGATCCTCCACCGCCTCCCCGCTACGAGCCCGCACGACAAGGTAACGCCCACGCTTTCCCTGCTCCGTGAGCCACACCACTGCTTCCACCAGCGCCTCATCTGCAAAGGATCCGCTCAAGACCTCTACGGCCCTAAGTTCGACCACCAGAACGGTGCGTTCGGGCAACTCTTCCAGTGCTTCCACAAGTTCAGAGCGGACGCGACGCCCTTCCTGTCGAGTTCCAAGTCGCAGACCGTAATCGTCCAGGGGGAACGTCTTGGCGCTCATCCGATCCATTGCCGATCTCCTCCTATCCTTCGAACAGGGCACGGGGCAAGCGTATGGATACCTGCACCCCGGGGAAGGGAAGCAGCGAGCCTACCGTCCACTCCACCCCCTGCTGCAAGAACGCTCCCCGCCCCGAACGGACATAGAACTCGCCGCCCTCGCGCAGTACCAGCTCACGTATCCGCCGCAAGGCGCCACCCCGTCCGGGCTGCTCCAGACGCGACATGCCATCCACCAATACTGCTTCCAGCGCTTCGGTGTGGTTCAATCGGCAGATGCGCCCTCCCCCTACCAGGCTGCCCACTAGTCCCACTCCTTTGTCTGCTATCACTAGGTGGATGTGGTCGGGGAGCTCTTGCAGAGCTCCCAGTCCAAATGGATCAAGTCTGGCCCCGCGGGGGTTCGCGTGCTGTGGGATGTTCTGAAAGAGCTCGAGCATGGCGGCTGCCAGGACCCGCACGCTGGCACCGGCCAAAGGAAACCTGCTTTGCAACCGGCCCACCAGCTCGTCCACCAGCCCTTGTACTCCGGCCTCTTCCTGGGCACGTACTATGATCACAAGCGGACCTCGCTCAGGCACTTCCAGCCGCGCGTTCAACCACACGGAGCCCTCCAGGAAGCGAAACGGGTCGCACATGGCCAGCGCGGCTCGCACTGCTGGGTCGGGCGGCACGAGCACACGCAGCCGGCCACCTGCTTCAAAGCAACGCCTGCCCTCGAGCACCAGGAGGAGAAGGCCATACGGATCGAACTGCCGCAACGAGGAGAGGTCCACCAAAGGGCGAGGGAAATCCTCTCGCCAGGAGGCCAGAGCACGCTCAGCTGTGCGCAAGTCCAGCGCTGTCATGTGCACGGGCAATCACCGCCACAGCCCGTCCATCGACCGTGAACCGTCTAACCAACAGAGTATCAGCCGTGCACCGGCGACGCCCAGGCAGAACATGCCACATTATAGATGGTGATGGTGGGCTGCCGCGCGCCCTGACTGTGGGTAGAATGCCGCCATGTCGAAGGCATACGTCATATTGAACCCCGCCGCCGATCGCGGCAACGCCGGCCAGCGGGAGAGAGAGATGCGCGAGGTTCTGGCGGCCTTGGGCTTCACCGTCACCGTGGCTCGCACCCTGAGGCCGGAACACGGCATGGAACTGGCGCGAAAGGCTGTCGCTGACGGGGAGCAACTAGTGGTGGCAGCCGGCGGCGACGGTACCGTGCACGAGGTGGCGCAAGCGCTTGTGGGATCGGACGCCGCGTTGGGCATTCTCCCTCTTGGTTCGGGGAACGATTTTATCCGCATTCTCAACATCCCCAGGGACTTGATTGGCGCGGCCAAAGTGCTTGTACGGGGTGAGACCCGCCAGGTGGATGTGGGACTGACCGGCGACCGGTACTACCTGAACTCCTTGGGATTGGGCATTGATGGGCAGATCGCTCGGGACTACAAGGAGATTCGGTGGCTGAAGGGGGAGCTGGGCTACTACCTGGCCGCCCTGCTGGAGATCGCCCGTTTTCGCGCGTTTCAAGTCGAGGTGTCCGCCGACGGGTGGGACCATACTGGGATTCAGCTAGCGGTGTCCGTAATGAACGGACCCTACGCCGGCGGGGGGTTCTGCTTGACTCCGGGCGCAGCAGTGGATGATGGCGTGCTGGATGTTGTGCTGATGGGCGACTACCCGCGGGCAGTGCGCTTGTGGATGCTTCCCAAGACGCGCGACGGGAGCTACTTGAGCCTGTCTCGAATGAAGACACACCGCGCAGCCAGGCTGAGGATAACGACCGAGCGTCCCGTGCCTGTGCACATGGATGGGGAACTCCTACCCCGGCCAGTGAGGGAACTGCAGGTGGAGGTGGTTGAGGGAGGGCTCATAGTCGTGGCCTGAACATGGTGCGATCAGCGGCCTACACGCCTGTCCAGCTCATCGCGTGCGATGAACACCGCGACAGGACGACCGTGAGGGCAGCGGGCAGGCTCTCGACACGCCTTCCACTCCCGCACCAAGGCCTCCTGCTCTACAGAAGCGAGTACCTCCCCAGCCTTCACTGCGGCCGCACAGGCCACACTACGCCACAGCTCACCCAGCGGCGGCTCGTTCCCTCCGGCAAACAGCCCGGTGGCCGCGACAAGGGGCTCGTGGAATCCCAGCGATGCCTGTCGATCAGCGAGTGGCGCTGGCCATCCGCGCAGACGGAAGGCGTTCCCGCCGAATGGCTCCAGCAACACGCCTAGGCGTGACAGCTGGGGGATCGCCCTCTCCAGCGCGTCAACCCGGTCAAAGGGGACGTCGATCTGCACCGGCACAAGGAACGTCTGGGACGGCACCTCCCCCTGGCCATCGAACCTTTCGAATAGTACGCGCTCGTGTGCTGCGTGCTGGTCCACTAGCTCCACACCTTCGGGCGTTGCTACCACCAAGTAGCCTCCCTGCAGCCGCCCCAGAACTCGCCACGGCGCAGTACCCTCCGATGGCAGGTCTAGCCTACCTTCATCGCTGGGGCTGCGTGTTGCATCGGCCACCCTCCAGGCAGCGGGTGTCCCCTGCGCTCCTCTGGCGCCGGCCTGAGCCTCTCCCGGCGCAACCTGTGCACCGCCCAGCGCACGAATGGTGGCCCGGCGGATGAAGTCGACTACCGCTCCCTCAGCACGATATCGGACTTCCTCCTTCCGTGGGTGTACGTTGACGTCGACGAGCTCGGGATCGAGTTCCAGGTAGAGGAAATACAGCGGGTGGCGTCCGCGTGGTAGATAGCGGGCATAGGTCTGCTGAATTGCTGCCCCCAGGGCGCCAGGACGCACTGGGCGACCGGAGAGAAACAGGTGTTGGTCTAGACGGGTTGCCCTCGCCATCTCCGGAGGGCCCAGCCATCCCACGAGCCTTAGCCCCCCCTCGGCCACCTCCACGGGCTGAAGGCGTCTGACCACTTCAGCTCCGTAGATCTGCGAAATCCTCCCCTCAGCAGTTCCGGCGGCCGACGCGTTGAGCACCACCCTTCCCTCAGAAACCACCCGGAACCGGACACCGGGGCGAGCCAGGGCCAGCCGGCGAAGTACACCCAACGTACGGCGGGCTTCGGTGGACGGCGCCTGCAGGAATTTGCGGCGCGCCGGTACGTTGAAGAACAGGTCTTGCAGCTCCACCGTAGTGCCCTGTGCCCTGGCTGCTGGCATCTCCTCGACCACTTGCCCTCCCACAACCAGCATTCGGTGCGCGCTCTGTTCTCCCTCGGGCCGGGACACGACCGTGACGCGGGCCACTGCACAGATCGCAGCCAATGCCTCACCGCGGAACCCCAGAGTCCGCACATGTCGCAGGTCTTCCTCCTGAGCTAGCTTGCTGGTGGTGTGCCTCTCAATGGCCAAGCGCATCTCTTCACCTGTCATGCCCGCGCCATCATCGGCAACGCTGAGCCTGGCCGCCCCGCCCCCGGCTATCTCCACATCGAGAGAGGCAGCTCCAGCGTCCAGCGCGTTCTCCACCAACTCCTTCGCCGCCGACGCTGGCCGTTCTACAACCTCTCCGGCTGCGATCTGGCGGATCACCTGTTCGTCCAGCCTTCTAATGCGCACAGTACCTAGCCTATCCACGTCGCCCAGCCTGCGCCACTTGCACCCCCACCCAGCCTGCGCTAGGCTGATGACAAACGGGACCAAAGGAGGCTGAACCAGTGTACACTGTCTCCCAGCTGGTGGACATCTTGAACCTGCAAACCGAGAACCAGGTGCGCAATCGACTGAACGCCCTGCGGGACAGCCTTGTAGGCCACCTGCGCCGGGGCCCCAACAATCAGCTCTTGCTGACCGAGTCGGGTCTGGAGCTCCTGCGATCGCTACAGGCGCTGTGCGAAACCGGACATACATTGAAAGAAGCGGCGTCGCTTATTCGCTATGAAGATGATACAAAGGACATCGGGTTTCACGGACACGCGCCTCAAACCGGCACATACGGGACCACACAGGGAACAGCCCTGTCCCCGGACGCTCCTGCCTGGCAGTTGCTGGTCCAGCACTTGGCCGAACAGCTGCGGACCCTGGAGGCACGTGTGGCGGCGTTGGAGGCCAAGCTGCAAGGGCATTCGGGACAGGCGCCCTGGTGGGACAAGTGGCGATAGGGGATCATCGAGTATGTCACAAACGAAGCTGGACCAAGTCAAAGAACGAGTTGCCCAATCCGCCCGACTCCGCGCGCTTTGGGCCGCCTCCAACATCACAGCCATAGACCGTATGCGGGTCAACGACCATGGACCTGTCCACGTCCGCATTGTCACCCGACTGGCGCTGAAGCTGCTCCGTTACCTACACGAAGCCGGTGTGCAACCTGGAATCGCGGACCACGGCGGAAGGATTGGGGACGCTGAGGTGGTGGTGTTCCTCGCTTCAGCGCTGCACGACGTCGGCCATGCCGTCCATCGCACTGAGCACGAGCTTCTGTCGGTGGTGCTGGCCCCTTGGCTGCTCGAAGATCTCCTCCAGGGGGTGTACGAGGAGCCGCTGCTGACAGCAGTGACCATGGAGGTGATGCACGCGGTTTACTCACACCGGAGGGACGCCGCGCCGCTGACGGTGGAGGCAGGCATCATCAAGGTCGCCGACGCTCTGGACATGGAGAAAGGACGAGCACGGATTCCGTTCCGGGTTGGCGAGCCCACGATCCACTCCGTCTCCGCACTGGCGATCGAGAAGGTGCAGGTGAAGAAGGGGACGGAGAAGCCTGTACACATACACGTGAGGATGTCCAACTCCGCCGGCATATTTCAGTTGGACTCCTTGTTCAAGGAGAAATTGAACCGGTCGGGCCTCGGGCAGTACATCGATGTGTCGGCGGAGATCGAGGGCGAGGAGACCAAGATCATCGAGAAGTACGCCATCGGGTGAGGTGAGGGACTTGCTTTACAAAAGCGCCCTTTTGTAAAGTCGCGCCAGCTGGAAGCACCGTTTACAACAACGGTTACCGCAAGCCTTGTTCTCTTGTTAAACGCGTGGTGCCATGAGTAAACTGTAGACAGGAGGGGGTATGGCCCTGGACCTGACTCAAGAGGACTTCATGACGCTGGCACAAGTGCGTCAGCTGAAGACCGTGGCCCGACGGGCCGCCGAGGAGGGACGCAAGAGGGGCAGGACAGGGCCTGTGCGCGACTGGATGATACTGCACATCGCTCTCGACGCTGGCCTGCGCGTATCGGAGATCACTGACCTGCAGGTAGGAGATCTCCTGCTTGAGTCGAGCCATGCCGCGATAATCGTGCGCAACGGCAAGGGGGGGCGCGAGCGGGGGGTGGACATCGGTCGCCCCCTGCAAGAGCACCTCGAGGAGTACTTGAGGTGGAAGGGGCTCGTCGGTGAAGAGACGACACCGGACGCGCTGTTGTTCCCCTCGCCGCAGGGAGGGAAGCTGACCCGGCAAGCGGTGTACCTCATGTTCAAGCGCTTGGGCCGTCAGGCCGATCTACCCGAAAGATTCAGCATCCACTCCTGCCGACACACCTATGCCTCTATGTTGTACCGCTCCTCCCGGTTCAACTTGCGGCTGGTACAAAAGCAGCTGGGACATGCCTCGATTCGCACTACCCAGATCTACGCGGACGTCCTGTCCCAAGACGCCTGGGAGGCGGTGAACAGCCTGCCCCAATGAGGTTCGTTCTTGTTCTCCTGGCAGTGGTATCGCTCTCCGCTCAGGGCCAAGTGCGCCTGGAAGGAGAGCTCGGATGGCAAGGCGTGGCGGTAGTCGGGGAGGTCAACCCCCTGTGGATAGAGGTGACAAGTGGGGCAACAACACCGATCAACGGCCAGCTGGTAGTGCACCAGCGCGCCGGTTCCGCCTGGCGCGGCGAGGGGGAGCGATGGATGACAAGACGCCTGCCCTTGGTCCCTGGTGGGCGCTCACGGCTGGTACTCCCTTGGCCCCTGCTGGCCGGAGAGCCCCTTACGGTGAGCTACGAAGCGGAAGGTATGAACCTGTACACAGTTCAAGTGCCCGTCGAAGCGGCGGCACAGCCTCGCACCCTCGTAGTGGGGAGGCCACGCGCAGGGGTGAGCTCTGATACCACCGTGGTCCGCGCGGCTGATTTGCCTGGTGACCCGACGGTATACGGAAGCGTTGCCGCTATCCGCGTGGAGGATCCGCAGAGCATAGGCCCGCAGCTGGGCGAGACATTCGCGGCCTGGGAGGTGCTGCTCGCCGGAAGGCATCGGGCGCCCGGCTCGGTGCCTCACCCATCGGCCGAACTCGTTCGCAATGCTCTTTTCCAGGCCGGCCTGAACGGAGAGGTGTGGTGGTGGCACTTGGCAGGGACCTTGGCGTACGTCGTGGCAGTCGCCTTCCTGCTCAGGGGATGGAGCAAGGCAAGTGGCAGGCGATCAGCGGTCAAGCTGGCGTGCTGCGTGTGTGGTCTGATCCTCCTTGGTGCCGTTTCGCCCTACACCCCAGTGAGCAGTGTGCGCTATAACTGGGTGCTACATCACCCCGGTGTTACCAACTATAGTGTGGCTTGGTCCGGGTTGTTCTCGCGTCGGGCGGCGGAGGAGGTTTTCCTGGACGGCTTGTGGATAGACGCGGCAGTCGTCGACCAGCCGCTTGTTCCCCAGGAGATCCGCTGGTCCTGGGGCACCGAGGGGTGGGAGACGCGCGTGACCCTGGAGAGGGGACGCCCGCAAATCATGTGGGCGCTTCAGCCCGCTGACCCGTCCCTGCAAGCCGAAACCAGCGAACTACCGAAGCATGATCTAGACCCCGTTGTCGCTTGGCTGTGGGAGGAGAGCGGCTTGCACAAGGAGCTCGGCTTTGCCGAGCATGTGGAAGGCGAGAGGGGGACAAGGGAGGTGACCCGTGTTCTTTATTGGCCACAGGGCCGTTGAGTCCTTCCTGCCGCAGAGGCTTGTGGGACCGTTCTCCTGGTTCACGGCCCTTGTAGGGCTCTTCTTGCTGATCAGCTCGCTGGTCCCGGGCAGTGTCGGACAATACCAGGGAAGTCTGGAAGCGGCCCACGCGGGACGTCTGTTCTTGTATGCGTTGACCGTGCTTACGGGCATCCTGGGCCTGCAGATTGGGGAGGAGCTTGGCGGTTTGCCGTACACCCAGCTCCCGGTGAGAAGGCAGATACTCCACCTGGCGGGCCTGGATGGCCTGGGGCTAATGCTGGCAGGTCCGTTCCTCGTGATCTACAGAGCGTGGACAGGCAGTTCCTGGAGCAGCTGTATGCTTTCGCTTTCCTTCTTGGCATTCCACGTTGCTTGTTGGTCTCTTGCTGGGGTCGCCCTGGCCACTGTGATAACATTGGACGAGAGAAGGTTCGTGGCCAAGTACGCGCTACTTGCTGCTGCTCTGTTTGCGTCGCTGCCTGCGTCATTTCCACTGAGTCCCCTCGTTGCCGTCACCAAGGTCTGGGAAGCAAAGTGCTGGTGGCCCGGCGTGGGCAGCAGCCTGCCGGCAGCTGTTGGACTGCTGAGCTTGGGGGTGTGGTTATGGAGAAGACGAATGCG
Source organism: uncultured Thermotogaceae bacterium (assembly GCA_964516385.1). Classification (GTDB taxonomy): domain Bacteria; phylum Bipolaricaulota; class Bipolaricaulia; order Bipolaricaulales; family Bipolaricaulaceae; genus T3SED10-47. The sequence continues at coordinate 10,787 of CAZEYM010000024.1, read as the reverse complement.
ATCCTCCGTCGCGCACGGCGGTGGAGCAGAGCACGAAGGTCTCTCCGTGGAGCGCTAGCGGCCAGTGTTGCGTGGGCTGCAGCCGCGATGGTGGCGCGGGCTTGGGGTTGGTCGCTGCCCAGGGAGACTTGGTCGATTGTGGTTGGCGGGGCAACTGTGGGATGGTTGTGGCCCACCCCAAATGAGTGGGCTCTCCTGTCCCTCGGGCGTGCTCTAGGGTTGGGAGAGCGCCTCGCTTCCCTGCAGGCGCTCTCCCATCGGCCCACGTCAGGCGTGGCCGCACTGCTCGCCGCGGACCTCCAACGACATCCGTGGAGACCGTGGAGGGTCGTTGCCGGTAAGTGGGAACTGGGGGCGTGCCTCTGCGTAATCGTGCTGGTGGGGGTGCTGTGGATTCCTTCTGCTGAGGGGCCCAGCGCAGCCGACTCTTTTGGCAGACGCGAGCAGCTTGCCCCAGACCCGGGAGGCGATGCCCAGGACGATGGTGCTCCGGCTGACAGCCGCGCAGAGCACACTCCTCTTGGACCCTCCCAGGCGGAGGGAAAGGGAACTGCTGGCTACACGCCGTACAAGGACATCGTGGCTGCCGTTTTCGGCTTAGACGAGGCGGCGGAGCTCTGGGAGAACCCAGATGAGTTCGCCGAGGCGCTGGGGCGACAGCAGGGACTGCTGCGAGAGCTCAGCAACCGACTCAGCGAGCTCGCCTTTCCGGCTGTGGGTGTTGACCGAGTCGCCCAAGTCGGCGAACTGGCCAGCGAGCTAGCGCGGGAAGATCTCAGGGATCTCGTGCTCGAGGCAGCCAGGAGCTCGGACGAGCAGTTGGTAGCCGTCGCCAGAGATGCCTTGGATGCCGTATTGGCAACCCACGACCCCCTGCAGGAGGGCGCCGAGTCGACCGACCAACCAGGCTCCGAGGGCGACCCCAAGGACGCTGTGCCTGCGGCGGACGAGAGTCAGGCAGGGGGCTTTAGCCAGCACGGAGGGCCGGCTCCCGGAGGGGCCAATGGGACCGACTGGCAACCGCATCTGCCGGAGGGGGTCGGCGGTTTACCTGAACTAAACGGCGTACAAGGCGATCCTACAGCGCAGGGAGGATTTCCCGGCGAGGACGTCGACCGTCAGCGTGGGGGACCGCCGGGGAGCGCAGCGGCCCAGCCCCCCGCGGGAGGCGAATCTGATCAGCCCCACGTGGACCCCGACGAGTCTCCTGTGCCGGTTGCGGTTCGCACTGAGGATGGGGGTTGGAGGGCCTACTTGGTGGTCGGAGTTCCAGGTGAAAACCCAGGCGAGCTGGGAGAACGTGTAGTGCTTTCTGCGCAGGAGGTGGACCTGCTGTTGCGTGCACGGGCTGTACCCTCCGAATTGCGCGATGTTGTGCGCCGTTACTTTGAACACGTGGCCACGGAGGCCGGAGGTGAGCGTTGATAACGCGGCAGGACGTTGAGAGAACTCAACAGGCTGTTGCCGGTTTGCGTTCTGAGATCGCCCGGGTGATTGTGGGACAAGAGCGCCTGGTTGAGATCACCCTGTGGGGCGTGCTGTGTGGAGGACATCTGCTGATCGAAGGAGTCCCTGGCCTGGGAAAGACGTTGTTGGCCAGGACGGTGAGTCAAGCAATGGGGCTTACCCACAACAGAGTGCAGTGCACCCCCGACCTGATGCCTGCGGACATCATTGGCACCAACGTCTTCCTTCCGGAAGAGGGCACGTTCCGTTTCCTACCCGGTCCGCTGTTCAGTAATGTCCTGCTCGCTGACGAGGTGAATAGGGCGACGCCCAAGACGCAGGCAGCCCTCCTGGAAGCGATGCAGGAGCGCCAAGTCACCGTGGCCGGCACTACGCACGCTCTGGAGGCGCCTTTCGTGGTCCTTGCCACACAGAATCCCATAGAGATGGAAGGCACCTACCCGCTTCCTGAGGCCCAGGTGGATCGTTTCCTGTTCAAGGTAGAAGTACACATGCCAGACCGCGATGACATGCTGGAGATTGTGCACCGCAACACGGGGCAGCTGCCGCCGGAAGTTATTCCTGTCATGGAGCGCCGTGAAGTGCTGTTGGCCCAGGAGGTGGTGGCCAACTACGCGGTGCCGGAGCCGTTGATGGATTACGCAGTTCGCCTTGTATTGGCCGCCCATCCTGGAAGAAAGGGAGCCCCTGGCCTCGTCAACGACTTCGTCCAGTACGGACCCAGCCCCCGCGGGGCGCTGGCCTTGGTAGGGGCAGCGAAGGCGCAGGCTTTCTTGGCCGGAAGATACCACGTAGCGGTGGACGACATCGCGGAGGCAGTTCGACCGGCCTTGGTCCATCGAGTGCTGATGAACTTCCGCGGCGAGGCGGAGGGGGTGACGCCCGCCGCCGTCCTCGAGGCTGTGGTCGACGCTGTTCGATCCCCATGAACGAAGTGTTGCTGAGCGATGCTGAACTCAAGGCCTTGGCACGGGCCCGAGCGCGCTTGAGCAGGGTACGTGGCACCCTCCCAGGGCAACATCCGTCCCCCTGGTCTGGGCTCTCGCTGGAGTTCGCCGACCACCGACCTTACCAGCCGGGCGATGACTACCGGCTGATCGACTGGATGGTGTACGCAAGGCTCGGTCGCTTGATGACCAAGGTGTTTTCGCGCGAGGCGGAGGCTCCTTTGTACATCCTGCTTGACACGAGCGCTTCCATGGGGCAGGGCGACCCGCCGAAGCTGCTGGCCAGCTGTCGGCTGGCTGCAGCGCTCGCCTTTCTCGCCCATCGGAGTCAGGATCGGTTCGTTATCTGCCGACTTGGAACTCCTGAGGACGACCGGCTGTCACCGCGTCGTGGGCGGGGGGCGCTGGTGGAGGCGTTCCGGCTGTTGACCCAGCTCGAGCCAGTTGGAGAGCTAGAACTCGACGAAGCGTTGCGCCGTTGGGGAGTGGTTCCCCGCATGCCTGGGACCTGCGTCATCCTGTCTGATTTCCTTTCCCCACAGGGTTACCTACATGGACTCAAGGCTCTACGGCACTCCCGACACCAGACAACGGCCGTCCAGGTGCTTGCGGATGTGGACCTCGATCCACCTCGGCTGGGTGAAGTCCGGCTGTGGGATGTGGAGACGCGTCGCAGCCGTCCGTTGGTTCTGGGGCCCTCCGCTTGGCAAGAGTACCAAGCAGCGCTGCGACGGTGGAACGAGCGCCTGAGCCAGGCGTGCCGGGAACTGAATGTCAATCGTTTCTTGTTCCGCGCTGACGTCTCTGCGGTGGAGGCGGCGCTCACGGTGTCCACAAGGAGGCCTGTATGAGCTTCCTGGCTCCCTGGGCCCTGGCGTGGGCCGCAGCCAGCTCGGCCGTCGTGGTTCTGTACATGCTACGACGTAGGGAGCGACAGGTTCATGTGTCGGCCTTGTTTCTGTGGGAGGAAATTCCGCCGGATGCGCTGAGCCGGTTTGCGCGGTGGTTGCCGCGCGCCGACTTGCTCCTTTGGGCACAGATCGCCATCGTCCTCCTCCTGGCCTTGGCACTGGCTGCGCCGGTGCTAGTTCGGCAAAGGCCAGCAGGGGCGACTGCCGTGGTGGTGGACACATCGATCACACTGGCTCCTGAGGGGCGTCTGGAGCAGGCGCGAGAGGCTGCACGGGACTTCATAAGAGGATCGGCCGGTCCGTGGTTGCTCGTCGCTTGGGGGGACCCCCCGGAAGTCGTTGTCGGCCCGACTGAGCGAGGAGAAGAAGTATATGCGGCGATAAACCGTCTCTCGTATAGCCTGTCGACACGACCTCCGCTGTCCCGCGCCTTGGCGTTGGTCCCTCAGGGTTGGGATCGCGTAGTGGTGATCAGCGGCGCGCCGCCCGTGGAGGCACAGACGGAGATCGTGGTGCTGCCGCCGGTGGATAACCTGGCTATCGTCGACTTCGCTGTGCGCTCCCAGCCCGACGGCTCGGGATATCAAGCTCTGGTGAGCGTGCACAATGACACCGGCGAATACCGCGATGTGGTGGTTACTGTGCGAGACATTGCCGGCGGACAGGCCTTCCAACAGGCGCGCCTGTTGCCTCCTGAGACTACCGATGTGTTCCTGTTCCCGCTGTGGGGTTTTGTAGGGCCGGCCTATGCGGCTGAACTCCTCCCAGAAGACGACTTCCTGTATGACAACATTCGTTACTACGCCTTGGACATGCCCTCGGCGTTGCGTGTGAGATGGATCGGCCAAGAGGATCGTTATCTGTGGGCAGGACTGCAGGCAGCGGCTAGGGCTGAGCGGGCGGAGTTACCTCCGTGGGACCTCACAGTCGTCGTGGGGGAGACCCTCGAGTCCCCAGTAGAAGGGCCTTGTCTGCTGGTGGAGGGAGGAACCACGGAGGCACCCCGAGGCAGCCTCGTGCCCGCAGGTCCATGGACAGCAGAGGAGGACGTGCTCCTGGAGCACGTGGACATAAGCCCGTGGGCCATCTCATCGCTGTACGAGCTCTCTCTGCCGGACGATGCGAAGGTCCCCTTGTCATCGGGAGGTGTTCCGGCGCTGGCCCGGTGGGAAACACCGCAGGGACGTCGGGTGGCCTTGACCGCCCAGCTGGCTCGTTCCAACCTCCCGTTGACAGTGGGCTTCCCCGTCCTGCTGAGGAACGCGATCGCCTGGCTTGTGCCTGGTGCAGATGGGACAGCGGTCACCGTGGGCACATCTATGGCTCTGCCCGGAGAGACGGTCGTTCGTACTCCTGCTGGCAATGTGGATACCGTATGGGTGCCCAAGGAACCAGGCTTGTACGAGTTGCACGACGGCAACAGGTGGAGGTACGTGGCTGCTAACGTGCCTCGGGTCAGCCTGACCGGCGAGACCGACGCTACGTCGCCCCAGAGCCAAGTAGCGCCGCAGGAGGTTCCAATGTGGCCTTGGGTGGCAGGGCTCGCCTTGGTCCTATTGGGCGGCGAGTGGTACTTGGCCACAAGGAGGGGCGTGTGATCCGCCTGCTCGCTCCTTGGGCTCTGACCGCCCTGTTCTTGCCTCTGTGCGTGCTCGTTTTCTCACGACGCAGGGCGCTCTGGGGTCGAGCAGTCACCATGGTGTTGCTGGCTGTTGCCCTGGCCCAGCCAGAGATGGCCCGTCGAGACATCGATCCATCCATCATCCTCCTTGTTGACCGCTCGGCGAGCGTTGCCCAGGTAGTGGAGGAGGCGTACGGTGAGGTGGCCGCCGGCATACGTAGCCACTCTGGCGCAGTGGGACTGATCGAGTTCGCTGCCACACCACAGCTTTCGCGTCTGCCAGGACCCGGTGTCCCCCGGCTGAGCGCTGCGCCACTGGCTGTCCAGGCCGCGGACACAGACATCGGCGCAGCCATCGACATTGCTTTGGGGGTGGCCGGAAACGCGGCAACCCATCTCGTTCTCATCTCCGACGGGCAGCCAACGAAGGGTGATCTGTGGGCAGCCGCAGTCCGGGCTCGCGAACGAGGGGTCCCCGTGTCTGTCTTCCCGACGGGAGCGCTCGATCCTGTGCGGGTAGCCGCGTTGGAGGGTCCCGACAAGGTGCCGTTGGGCACCATCGTGCTGGAGGGCCAGCTCGTAGTGGAGAAAGCCGTGGAGGCGGAAGTGGTGTGGGAGGCAAGCGGTGAGGTAGTTCACCGCACCACGGAGGAGTTGCCTCCTGGCAGGCACAAGGTGGAGCTTAGGGTTGAGCTCGCGGAACCAGGGCTGCACTTTTTCGCTCTCCAGGTTCTGGCAGAAGGTGATCCCCTGCCCGGCAACAACCGAATGGAGCGAGTGGTGATGGCTGGGGAGACGCGCACAGCGCTGGTGGTCAGCGAAGGGGGCACGGCTGACCAACTTCTGCGTGAAGCTGGGTTGACAACCCGCGTTCGTTCATCATTTGCGCCCACCTACCTGGCCGGAGTGGACATCGTCGTCTTCGATGACTGGCCCCTGGCTGGCCTGAGCCGAGACGACCTGGATGCCCTGCGGGCACACGTAGTCGGCGGAGGTGGCTTGCTCGTCGTGCAAGGGCGGCAGGCCCTCCAAGGCTATGCTGGAGGTATGGAGCGGATTCTCCCTGTCTCTTACTCGGTCCCTGGGCGGTTGCAGGAGGCGCCGGCGGCTATCGTGTTCGTGATGGACAGGTCGGCGTCTATGGCCGCGGTGACAGCTGGTGCCCGGCACCTCGACCTCGTCAAGGAAGCGGTCGCCTCTGCAGTGGAGACAATGCACGAGGATGACTTGGTGGGCGCAATCGCCTTTGACCGCTACGCCCACTGGCTGACCAGGCCAGGCAAGGTCAGCGAGGTAGAGCAAGACCTCTACGAAGCGCTGCACGGCCTGAGCCCGATGGGCGGCACCGACCTTGTTCCTGGGACCCGCGCTGCGCTGACGGATTTGGAGAAGGTCGATGTTCGCGTCAGACATGTGATCATCCTCTCGGACGGAAAGACAGTACAGCGTCCAGAGCTGGCCGACCTGTACGACGAAGTAGCACAATCTGGCGTGGGAGTCACCTCGATCGCCTTGGGAGGTGACGCTGACCTGGAGGTCCTCAGCGAGCTGGCACGCGCGGGGCGGGGCGACCTGCTGGTGGTGAGCGATGCCCGCGATCTGCGGCAGGTGTTCGTCGCGGAGGCCCAGCAAGCGCGTCGTCCTCGCTTCCGGGAGGGAGAGTTTGCAGTCCTGCCCGGTCCCGACGCCTCCTCGCTGGGCTTGGCGGGCCTTGAGCTGCCGAGCCTGGGAGGATATGCGCTGACGTTTCCCAAAGCCGCGGCCGAGGTAGGACTGATAGCGCCCGAGGGTGATCCCCTGGTGGCTGGTTGGCAACTCGGTCTGGGGCGAGCGGCTGTTGTGAATTCTGATCTGAACGGTCGTTGGAGCGCCGATTGGCTTGTCTCACCCACTCTGGGCGAGTTGTGGGGTTCACTTGTGGGTTGGTTGTGGGCTCCCAAAGAAGATGTGGCTCTGGAGTGGACTGTAGAGGGCGATGAGTTGATCATCAGGCTTGATGTTCAGGCAGAGGGTCGCTGGGTGAGCGGGAGGGCCTTCCAGGGTGAACTGGCCGGAGCCGGAGAGGCGCAGAGGCTGACCTTCCGTCCTTCCGCCCCCGGGCGCTACGAGGCCATCGTCCCCTACACCGGGGCGGGGCCGCAGGTGCTGAGTGTGTGGGATGAGGACGGCCAGTACGGCGGAACGTTCGCGCTCTCTCTACCCTACAAGCAAGAACTGGCCCGCCTGGGGGCAGAACTCAGGGTGCTCAGCGACCTCGCCGTGCTGACCGGGGGCGAAATGCTGGGGGACGAAGTGCTCCCGGTCGCTGCTCCTGGCAGGCGTTGGGTCCCGGTTGACCGTGAACTCCTATGGGCGGCGGCAGCGGCCTTTATCGTCGATCTCGCGCTGAGAAAGGTCAGGTTTGGCGTCCTGCGAGGTACGCCCGTTGACTCGGCGTGAGCTCCTCCACTGCCCCTCCTTGACTTGCGAGGAACAACCGGGCCACATACCGGTCGATCGCCTCGGGCACCGGATGCACACCTGGAGAAAGCGGCGCAGCATTGTCGACCAGCCAACCCAGGCACAGCGCCTGCAGTGAGAACGACAGGTCCATTATTTCCACCGGGTGGCCGTCCCCCGCCACCAGGTTGACCAGGCGCCCCTCAGCCAGCAGATACACCGTCGGTCCGCCAGGAAGTGTGTACTCCTCCACGTTTGCACGAACGCTCCGGCCCACTGCACGCCTCCGCAGAGAGGCCACATCGATCTCCACGTCGAAATGGCCTGCGTTGGCAAGCACAAGCCCGTCCTTGGCCGCCTGTAGGTGTTCGTAGGTGATCACGTCTCGACACCCAGTGGCGGTCACAGCGAAGTCGGCTCGCTGCACCGCATTGGCCACTGGCAGGGGTTCGAACCCATCCATCATGGCCTCCGCCGCACAGACCGGATCAGCTTCGCTGACGAGCACGCGTGCCCCCAAACCGCGTGCTCGCAGAGCGATTCCTCTGCCACACCATCCGTACCCGGCGACGTGCACGGTCTTCCCCGCCACGCACAAGTTCGTGCAGCGCATGATCGCTTCCCAGGTCGATTGGCCAGTTCCATATCGGTTGTCGAATGAACGCTTCATGCGGGCGTCGTTCACCGCCAACGCCGGATAGCGCAGCCGGTCGGAGGCGGAGAGCGCCCGCAACCGCAGGACGCCCGTAGTCGTCTCCTCACAGACCCCCAACACGTCGGCTCCCAACTCCGCGCACGGGCCATGCAGAAGCTGTGTCAGGTCGCCGCCATCGTCGAGGACCAAGTGCGGCCTGTGACGCAATACCTGCTCGAGGTGCGCACGGTAATCGTCCTCTGCCACCCCCCGGCGGGCGTACACGGACACCCCGCTCTCAGCCAGAGCGCACGCCACATCATCTTGAGTGGACAGTGGGTTGGAACCGGTTACGGCAACCTCTGCCCCTGCTGCCTTGAGTGCAAGGGCCAGCCTCGCCGTCTTGGCCTCCAGGTGGACCGAGACCCCCACGCGCAAACCGGCGAAGGTCTGCTGCTCGCTGATCTCCCGCTCCACCTGGGCCAAGACAGGCATGTGCGCCCGTACCCACTCTATCTTCTGACTTCCCCTTAATAGCTCACTGTCGCTCATCGTTTCCCTCCCCCGGCCATCGTTGGTTGGCGCCACAGCGCACGCAGGATGCCCGACAGGATCAACAGCATCCCCAGCCCCTGTACAACGCCCACCGATTCGCCGAATACCAAGTAGGCCCACAGCGTGGCCGCAGCGGGTTCACCGACCACCGCCACCGCGACTGCCGGTGCAGCCATGCGCCGCAACGCCCAGTTCACGCTGGTGTGGCCCATCAACTGGGGTCCAAGGGCGAGGAGCGCTATCCACAACCAGTTCATGCCGCAGGGGGTCGCTGGGGCTCTCGCGCCAGCGACGATCGCCAACAGAAAAAGGGCTGCACAACCGTAGGCAAGCGCCACATAAGGCAAGAGGTCGCCGTGGCGACGCATCACCCTACCCACCACAAGGTACCCGGAGGCGGCAATGCCTCCCGTCAGAGCAAGGACATCCCCCAACACGGCCTCCCCGCCGATGGCGAAGTTGCCCCAGGAGATCAGAACAGCACCCCCCACGGACATGCCTATCCCCTGCCAGAGAGCGCGATCGGAACGCTCACCCAGTGCCCAACTGATCAGCCCCACGAACACTGGGTGCGTGTTCACTAGCACTGTGGAGCTGGCCACAGTGGTCCACTGAAGTGATTCGATCCAGGCGGCAAAGTGGACCGCGAGGAGTACGCCAGCTCCCAGAGCCAACAACACTCCTCGCCGAGTGAGCCGCCGAGCTTTCCCCAAGCCCACCGGAAGCAAGACCAAAGCGGCGAACACCATTCGCCAAGCAGCCACTGTCGCCGACGGCATGTCCGTCAACCGAACGAGGATCGCTCCAAAGGAGATGATCAGCACTCCAAGCCCAAGCACCAAAGGAGTAGGACACAGGCGCTGCATGTCAGCTGTGAAGCAACGTCTTGAGGTCGGGCATCACCGCTTCGGCTGCCCGATACCCAGCGGTCGCCCCCATCCCTGCCGTAGCGTATGTGGGCGGCTGACTGCCAAAGCTCGGGCGGACGTACACATCGGGGGTCTCCAGTTGCACCTGTAGCTCGGCAATTCGCCTCTGAAAGATCGTACTCATCTGCAAGAGGATCGTGAACACATTCAGTCGACGAAACGCTCGCTCCCCTGGCGAGGCAAGGACGTCGACTGCCAGCACCACGTCACAGCCCATCCCGCGCACAATTTTCACGGGCAAGGGAGAGCTGAGGCCCCCGTCCACTAGATGACGGCCGGCCAGACGGGCAGGAATGAATAGACCGGGAATGGAGGTAGACGCCCGCACAGCTTCCACCAGCGGCCCCCGGTCCAAGACCACAGGCTCCCCGGTGGAAAGATCGGTGGCCACGGCGGCGAACTTGATCAACGCGTCCTCTACCCGACAATCACCCACCAGCTCGCGGACGGCACGAGCTACCTCTTGGCCATTGGACCAACCACGGTAGGGAAATGTAGGCAGCAGCCCACGGGCCACCTGGGCGTTGCCCAGCCGCGCCCAGAACTCCTCTATTGCGGACAAAGGCGCGCCGGCAGCGTACAACCCTCCCACCTGGGCACCCACGCTCACTCCGGCGATGGCGTGCACCGAGACCCGTGCGTCCTCGAGGGCTTTAAGAACACCCAGGTGTGCCGCCCCCCGCGCCCCTCCGGAGCTCAGCGCCAGGCCAAGTCGGCGCATTGGCAGGGGCATCGGCGAGGGCCGAGTTCGTCTAGCTCGGCCCTCGCACGGTGATTAGCGGCTGATCGCTCCAACTGGGCACTGATCTACGGATTCATCGACGCAATCAAGAGACTCGTCGGCTCCGGCGATCACGTGCGCGTAGCCATCGTCCCCCAACTCGAACACCTCGGGACAGATCTGTGAGCAAAGCCCACAACCCGTGCACAGGTCCGTATCCACTTTGACAGCCATGACACCTCCTAACACGTCTCCCTTTATTTCCCAAGCTTACCATGGCCTCTTGCTCAGCGCCATACTTGCCGTTCTGGCCGAGGGGCCCTATAGTCCAGACATCCACACGGAGGTGGTGACCGGTGAAGAAGACATTGGCTGTATTGCTGTGCGCCACTGGCCTCCTGGCCGTTGCGGGACAGGCAATGGACCTCGACGAAGCCTTGGCGCTTATCCCTGAGCACGACGTGATGATCACCTACGATGAGGAGGGCCGCGCGCAGCTGGAGGCGGCCATTCAGGCGTTTCGAACCGCTCTGGGTGTGACGGCCGATCTGGACGAGCTCGAC
>CAZEYM010000023.1:0-27018 GCA_964516385.1 uncultured Thermotogaceae bacterium | reverse complement strand
GCCTTAGTGCTGTGTCCGGAAGGAGCTTGGCCAGCTCCTTGAGCGCGCCTTGCGCCTGGAAGATAGAGCGCATCTCGATCCAGTGGCCGAGCAGCATGATTGTCACCAACGTGGCCAACTCCCACCACAGGGGCTGACCAGGGAAGCCCAGCGTCACCGCCGCGCTGTAGCCGAAGGCCACGGTGATGGCCAGGGCGATCAGCGACATCATCCCCGGCAAGCGCTGCGTCAGCTCCCGCACCGCCCCCTGCAGGAACACCCACCCACCGTAGACGAAGACCGCGGCGCCCAATACGGCGGGAATCAGATCCGAGCCTGGGAACACCGGCGCCCGGTAGCCTAACCACTGCTGGATCATCGGCTCCCACACCAGCGTGGACACAGTGAGCGCAAGGCACACCCAGAAGAGATCGCGGAACATTTGCACGCTGTGACCCGCGTGCTTGTCGTGCCCGCTCTGCTGCGCTCCGGTGTTGCCCTGGCCCGCCGACGAAGAGCTGGGCCGCTTGCGATCCGGAGCATGGTGGCTCTGTTCCTTCAACTTTGCCTCCCTCACATCCCATTCCTAGAGTGTGCCACTGTAAAACGGCGCCGCCGCTCAACGCGGTGCGGGAGCCAATCTTCTGTCTCTGGCCACTTGATCCACCGCCCCAGGATAACAACTGCGACGCCCCGGTGTGAACCGGATAGCTGGCCAGCAGTACCCCGACCCTCCGTCGCTGGGCACGCCTCGGCGCCAACCCCTCACCAAAGCGCCCCGACTTTCTCGTACAAGCTGTGGAGGGTAGAATGCCGTCGATCTCCTAAAGGAGGGAGAAATGCGTAAACACGGTTTGATGACGTGCGTCCTGCTGGTCACAGGCCTTTTGGCGTTCCCGGCCCTCGCCGATGAAGCCAGGCTCGTGGATCAGGCTCGCGCCCGCTGGGAGGCGTACGCAAGCGAAGCGCCCGAGGCCCTGGCCAAAGCGCTGCACCCTACGGGGGGCACAGTATTCATGGGTACACCCTGGGATGGCTTCTACTACAGCGAGGCTTCCGAGGAAGCATGGTCCTCGCTGCAGGCTTGGATAACCCCGGAGGAGCTGCAGATAGTGAGCGAACGCGTCCTCCCTGACGGGAACCTGGTCTGGGCTGAGCTCACTCTGTCAGGGACCCTCCGCGATGTGGAAGAGCCTGTGACGGTGAGAATGGCGTCCGCCCTGGTGTTCGACGCAGACGGCCTGCTCCTGGCCGAAGACCTCATCGTGCTCGATGGGCTGAACGCGGACAGCCCCGCCCCCGCGTGGGAGGAGACCATAGACGAGCAAGCCTACACTCACCATGTGCGCGAGAGCGCTACGGGCATCGATCTCTGGTGGCGCAACGGTTTGGTGGTCCTGCTCGCGGGCGTGCGTGCCCCGGGTACCGGTTGGGTAAGCGTGGGGTTCGATCCGCAGAGGATGATGCTCGGGGCCGACTTCATCATCGGCGCACTGACCGGTGCCGGGCTGACAGTGGAGGACCATCACGGGCACTTGCCAACCGGGCACCGGCGCGACGGTCACGAGGACATCCTGGCGGCGGGCGGCGAAATCGCCGAGGGAACGGGGGCGCTTCAGTTCGTCATCCCCCTCCACAGCGGCGATCCGCAGGACAACTCGCTTGTGCCGGGCGAGAGCTATACTATGCTCCTGGCCTACCACCGATCATCCACAAGCTTCGCCGTTCGTCATACAGCGCGGGGTTCGACCAGTATCACCTTGGACGACTGAGGAGAAGCCATGGACACCCTGAGGCAGATAGCCTATCACCTGTTGGGCCCCTTCCCGGTGCTGTTCTATCTGGGAATCCTGTCCTATGCAGGGCTGCTGGCCACCGCTGCAGTAATGGTCCTCACCCGACGGAAGATCGTCCGCATTCCGTTCAAGTACCACCATTGGCTGGGCTACGTGACGGTGGCCTTGGCTACCTTCCACGGACTGCTGGCTGTATCGGTATACTTGTAGGCAACTTGCAGCGTCCTTAGGCGGTGTCATATTGCCACCCCGCCCTCTTCGGGCCGGCGATCTTTCCCACATCCCTGCGGCAGTCAATATGCGCGTTTTGCATCTTAGGGGCGCCGGAGCGCACCGACGCACAATCGCGACGGGGAGGTGCAATACCCTACGATAATTTCATCTCGTGGCCATGCTCGCGGAGGTCGTGACAGATGGCTCCACACCCATGACGGCCGTGTCCGTCCTCACCAATCCTCCGAGCCACTCTGGCTTCACATTGGCCACGTTCTCTTCGCAGGCCGTGCTCATCTTCACCGTGATCTGAGGGGCTCTGGCCACCTCAGTTGTCACCCAGGCGATGCTCGGCGTACCGCACGGCATGTCGTCAGAAGCGGCAGGGGCGCTACTGCTCTGGCCTCATGGGAGGGTCCCTGGCTGACGCAGCACTCGCAAACCTCTCCAGTTGCATGAGCCGTGTGGGTCTTCGACCGCAGGGAACTGTAGGGAGGGCAGATGAGGAGAGACAGTTGCTGGTGGTAGACACCGCCGTCTCGTGTCCGGTGTACCTCAGCCAGCTTCGGCACCCCGTCGAGGCCCATTGCCTCAAGCTTCCGGTCGCCAATGCTCGTTCTCCCAGAACAGCACAAGTGAGTGTGCGGCGAAGCGCAGCATTGCTTGGGGGCGCGTGCTATGATGGTTCAGGAGGGGGATGAGATGATTGGGTGTCCTCGCCCCAGCATCCCGGAAGACGAAAGCCAAGCGCAGGCCCGCGAGGAGCCGACCGCCGTACCACAAACCAGCTCGGATGCAGCAGCGAACCAGGCCTCCTCTTCGAGCGTGCCTCGCACGCGGGTGACCCATTCCCCAGTCACACGCAGTGAAGATGATGTGCCCGAGCTCCGTGCAGTTGCAGCACGTCTTGCGGATGCCCTCCTGCAGGCTGACCTGGAGCTTCTGGAACAGCTGGTCCATCCAGACCGGCGCGAGGTGTCTGTCCGAGAGTTCGGGGAGGCTGCAGAGAGTCTGGCCCACCTTGGCCAAGGCTTTGCGCATAGGCAGCTGATCGCACTGGACGACTCGCAGGCCCTGTACGTGGTGTTTGTTCCCGGCCTTGGTCACTATCTGGTGGAATTCGTCTCATCTGGAGACACATGGTGGCTGTCGCTTTGGATCCCGTTCTAGCATCCGCGGCTGGCTCCGCGGGCAGCACGCGCGAAGGCGATCTGAACCTGCTCAGCAGGTCATATGCAGGATGAGGATATGGTGAATCACGTTCCGTCAGTCGCCCCGCCGGGGGCTAGGTGTCAACTCCCTCGACCGCGCTGTCTTCCGCTCGCCACTCTTTTGCTCATCCTTACGCTGATCGCGCTGCCTCGGCCTTCGGCCGCGGAGATCGAGATCAGTGAAGAGGAGGTCATGGCGTTCATTGAGATCGTAACCAGCGAGACCAACGAGGCCCTCATCGTCGAGATGTTGCGTGACCGCGCCGTGAAGGCGGAGTTAGTCGGCCTCGGCGAAACTCTGTCGTCCATCCCGTACACAGACTGGACCGGAGCAGCTACATCCTACTACGAAGGAGATCCGGTTGGAGCTCAGCGCTGGTCCCTCTCCGGATTGGGGAAAGCCATGGCCGCAAAGGCAACCAGTGCCGGGGCAGCGTTCGTGCTGGGAACGGGCTCCACTGCTGCAGCACCGATAGCAGCGGGTATCCTGGCTTCCGTCCTGACCGAGATGGTGATCGATCACTACTACCGGGCCAAGGATCTGCGCGAGGCGAAACACCGTGACGAACGGCTGGGGTTCTACGAAATGATGCTGTCGGAGTTCAAGCAGCAGGCTCGGCAGCAACAAGACCAAGTCTACTCTCGGCTCCGGGAGATGCTTGTCGAAGGGCCAATGCGCATGCAATGGGCACAGGCTGTGTTCGACGACCATCGAGCGATGCTGAACCAATCACAGGAGTCCTACAGATCACAGTACCATCGCGTAGAGGCTTCCGTGCGCGCCCGCTACGCGCACATGCCGCGGGAAGGCCTCCTCCTCTCTGGCACCCAAGAGGACTACGTCGACTTCCTGATCCAGGCAGAACAGAGCTATTACTACCGCCATTACTCTTTCCTTCAGTCGCTGAGAGACGAAATGGATGATCTGTTCCCAGAGCTGTCGAGAAGCGACCCTGTTCGCGTCTCCATCAAGGCCCTCGGGGAGCCGGTGCGCTTCCACAGAGGCGACACGTTCACCTACGTCACGATCGAGGCGGACAAGCATATGCACTGGCAGATCGCGGGTCGGGTACAGTTTGCGGATTACCGGGACGACCTGAAGGATCGCCTGCTCTCGGTCGAGCTACACACCCTCGATTACGAAGATCTGCTTCGCACAGGCATTTACTACCACGAGTGGCAGGTGAAAGAGGACGTGCATGCAGGAGGCTTGTCCCACTTCGCGGATACCCTGACGGACACCTGGATGATGTGGCCAACGGAAGGCGAGGTTCACGTCACAGTCAAGCTTTACCTCGTTACCGACAGATCGGTCAGCGTCCACAACGGGCACGTCAACGACTACGATGCCGTGGACAAGGTACTCCTCTCAGAGGACTCGGCGACCATCACCTTCGAGGAACAAGAGGGGAGTTACGCCTCCGCGGGGGCACGCCTCCAGCTTCCTTACACTTATGCAGTGACGGGAGCCCCTGAAACATCAGACGAACAGCTCGCCACCGCGCACTTTGAATTCGACTCGGAGGACGATCGCACTCTCTGGGACGGACACGGTCTCATCACCGGGACCTTCCGCTGGCCGGATGAACGCTGCGCCTTCACTGTAGCTGATGACGGCCTGTCGCTTGCCCATATCGAGTTCACAACCGTCAGGGACTATGGTAATGCTACGGTGCAGCTCCACTTCGCCTTCCGCGACATCCCCCTGCGCTACAAGGCGGACCTAGGCCCACACGTCGGCCACATCGCCCTGTTCTGGGCCAAAGGCAGCGACCTGATGGCGCGCGCTGTCAGCTACTCGGCGGAGAACCGCTATGAGCAGACACACTGGGACCCCGAACTGCGTGAGTCGGTCACAACCGTCGTGTTGTCGACGCTGAAGGACGTCGCCTGGCCTGATGGATACATAGTTGTGCAGCTCAACACCTACACATTGGCCGACCTGCGAGAGAAGGTCCAGCGGGGAGAGCTATCGCAAGTCGAGGTTGACGAAATAGAGCAAAGTCTCGACAGAGCTGCTCGGGAGAGCGCGGAACTGTTTGCAGAGGACGAAGGCGGGCACTAGGCCCGAGACGCTTGCTCTATGCGCTTTGGTCAGGTTCAGCTCCTCCCGTCTGTGTGGTGATCACCTTGGCCCGCGGCGGTATGCGATCGAGGATGATGCCGTGTGCCTGCTCGAGGTGGGATCCACCGCAAATCAGCCGGATATCCCATGCTCCGCCACCAACCACTATCTGTCCCGACGTCTCGTCGATCTCCACCCTGCGCACGTCTTTCCACGGTGTGTACGGGTGCCATGCACTCCACTGCCCGCCCTTCCGGGTGAAGAGGAAGGTGATCAGCGCGATGAATCTCATCCACCTGTCCATGCGCTCCTGCCTTGCCGAGGGGACGATCTCCACGCCTCGATCGCCGAGCACAAAGGACACCGCCCTCCCGCGCAGTCCTGCCTTGATGAAAACCCAAAACGCCAGAAACAAAAGCCAAGCGCATCCCAGGAAGAAAAGCACCGGGCCGGCCCCGTCCATTCCCTGTCGCGCCAGCAGGCGGATACCTCCGGCGACCAGGGCAAGGGCCATCGCCAACATGACCACCAGCGAGGCAGGCTTACCCGGCCCGCCTTCGCGCAGGGGTGCAAACCGGGGAAGCGTCCCCGCCCACTCAAACAACACCTTCCCTTGCCTCCTGGGTCCGCTGCTGGAACGAGGAGCACGCCCTCGTCGTCGGTTCGACTTCCGCGCGCCCGCACCCATGTGACCCACTCCTTTCACAATCCATTCTAGCGCCCCTGCGCTGCTTTCGCTGCGCCACTCCGTCCCTCGCCTTTCCCAGCAGCAGCCATAGCAGACTGTGAGCACGCGGCCAACCCTTCAATGCCGTTGAAGTTCAGTCGGACAAGCCGAGCTCTCCTCTGGGCGGTGCCCTGACAAGGGCTAACTCTGCTACACTTGCCCCGCTGCGTGGGCACAACGGAGCGGAGGAGAGGGGGGAGTAGAACGATGAAGCGCATCGGCATTCTCGGAGGCATGAGCCCGGAGTCGACGGCAGAGTACTACCTGCACATCACCCGCAGCTACGCGCGGCGTTTCGGCAACTGCGCCTATCCGGAGATCGTCATCCACAGCGTCTCGTTCCAGCAGTACATCGACTGGCAGGACGATGGTCGCTGGGACCTGGTCGCAGAAGGGCTCGTGGAAGGAGCGAAGGTGCTGGGCGAGGCTGAGGTAGACTTCCTCGTCCTCGCCTCAAACACAATGCACTACGTGCTTCCGCAGATAAACGAGCAGGTCGAGATCCCGATCCTCAGCCTGCTCGAAGCTGTCAGAGAGAAGATCGAATCCCACAGCCTGAACTGCGTAGCTCTTCTGGGGACACGGCACACAATGGAGTTGCCCTTTTATGGCGACGCTCTGGGAAAGAGCTCGATCGAAGCCATCGTCCCCCAGGGCGAGGATCGAGAGATCATCGATCGGGCCATCTACGAGGAACTCGTCGTAGGCCAGATCCGAGAGCGTTCTCGCGCTGCTTTGCTGGACATCATCGAGCGCCTGGTCGCCCGAGGCGCACAGGGCGTGATCCTCGGGTGCACCGAGCTACCGCTTCTCGTCCGCCCCGAGGACTGCCAAGTACCGGTCTTCGACTCATGCTACATCCACGCCGAGGCCGCCCTGAAGCTCGCACTAAGCGACTGACCTCCATCGACAAGCTTCGCCTCAGCCATCCCGTCCTGGCTCAGCTGCCCAGCGCCTTCCAGATCATGTTGGCGGCTGCGTACAGCATGACCACGCCGAACAGTCGGCGAAGCAAGAGCTGCGACACGCGGGGTGCGAGATGGCTTCCCACTTGCGCTCCAACAACAATCCCGATGGCAAGAGGGACAGCCAGGTCGAAGCGGGGATTGCCTTGGAAGCTGTGCTGGATCAGCCCCGCCAGCGCTGTGGGGCCCATGACAAACAAGCTGGTGGCCGCAGCGACGACGACTTGCGTCCCCAACAACAGAGTGATCGCCGGCACCATCACCGTGCCCCCTCCGATGCCGAAGAACCCCGAAGCGACACCGGCAAGTAACCCCACCCCCACCACCGGCAGCGGCCGGTACGACACCTGACCGTCCTCTGACGTTCGCTTGAACCGTGCGGCCAGCTCCTTGGGCGTTCTGCCCCACAGCATCAAGACGGCCACGTACACGAGGAGCGCCCCGAAGGCGACCGCCAGGGCGTCGCTTGATACGAACACTGTCAGGTATGCCCCCAGGAACCCTCCGCCCAGCGCCGAAGGCATGAGCATGAGACCAAGTCTGAAGTCGACTATGCGTTGCCGCCCGTAGCCGATCGTACTTGACACGCTGTTGAACACGATGGCAGCCAGGCTTGTGGCCACCGCGGCGTGGGTGGAAGGAACGAACGCCACGGTCAACAAGGGGACCATGAAGATGCCACCCCCCACCCCGATCATGCTGGCGAAAACACCGATAACCGTAGCAGCAACCGCCAGGAACAGGTACTCCATCAGACTGGACCATCGCTGAGCGCCATCTCGAACTGGCTCATGCCTGCGAATCCTCCTTCGCTATCAGCCACCACACCAACGCGTTGGAGCCGGTCCACACGGTTTGCTGCAGGACTGCGGCCTGAAAACGAGCCCGTTATGAAGGCCCACGTCAAAGGCTTGGATCAACGCTCCTGCACCTTCGGCTTCCACTGGATCCAGCCCGCGGCATTCTACTCATGGTTCAGGCCGCTACGCCAGGAGGACCTTCCTAGCGAGGGCGGGATTCGCAGAACGCCTGCCTTGGACTGCGACAGCTCCTGTCAACGCAACCGGATGCCTGTAAGGAGAGAGCACTGCCTCTCGCACTGTTCGCCGGCTTACCTCCCCCTGTTGCCGATCACGCCCCAGCATCGCTCTGCGGGCTGCCTACGATCGAGCCCGAGCGAACGGTTGGAACTCAGACCGCGACAGGTACTGGGCCGATTTGTCCGCACCGCCTGCTAGGATGTATTGTGCTCGTTCGTAAACTCACAGACACAGTTGGGCAGTGGAACAGAGGAGGGGGTTGTGGGGCGGGAGTGGCAACGTCATTTGGGTAGATGGGGGCTGGGGGTTGTGTTGGTGTTGGCTTGTGCTTCACTGCCACCCCCTTCGGCGGGGGCGACGGGGATATTGAGCGGCGGAACCACGGTGAACATCGCAATCAAGCCGCTGCCCTGTACGATTGTCGAAGAGACGTTGCTCGACACACCTTGCGAGTGGAGCCTGCTGGCGTGGGATATCGATGCGAACATCAACCTGAAGTGCTCGTTTGACAACATGGCTGTGCTTCTGAACACCGTGTTCGGCATAGCAGGAATCGAGTACCTTGCCCCGGGAGGGGAGCTCAACTGGGGAGACCACACGCTGAAGGCCACGCTGCTCTTCGCCATGCCTTTTGAGTCGGTGACCGATATCTACAACCTCCCCAACGCCGTCGTCATCCCGTACGGAGATTTGCTCTTCGCCGGGGTGACCTTCGAGGCGACGCTGCGCTTCACTGGCTCTACGGTCCATTGGCTGTGGACCTTTCAGGATCTGAACTTCCCCAGTCCGTACTCCGTTTACGATCCCCCCGGGTGGCCGCCAGGCGAGCCACAGTTCTACGGGCAAGAACACCAACAGTACGAGATGGGCAGCGTCATCACCCTCTCCACAACCATCGGGGAAGGCCTTCCGCTCTCTGTTCAGATCGGACTCGGAGCCCAACCCGGCTCGCTAAACGTCAAGGGCTACTCACTCCCGGGAAAGGTCGACCCAAACGCCATGTACTTGACGGTGTCGCTTTCCCGGCTCGGCGTTCCCTGCCCGTGGTGCACTGGCCCGATTGGTGAACCGCAGATAGGGCTTTCGGCCCGATTCAAACCCTGGGGTGACCCCCTGTGGACGCTAACGGGCAGCGCCTCCGTGGTCCTATTCGAGATAGCTCGTGCGAGCACGTCGTTCAGCGTGTCCACAACTGGGATAAGCTGGGGGGGCATCTCCATCACCATACCCCACAGTCTGGGCACATTGAACCTTCAGCTCGACGCAAGCGGAGGCCTTTCCTCAGCGAGCCTTAACTGGTCCTACAGGCACCAGTTCATCGTCGGCAGGACCAGGGGGACATGCGGTTTCGGAGGGACCTACATCACCGGGCGCGGCGTGATAGCCATGAACTACAACCTCTCGCTCAACCAAGCGTTGTTTTCGTCGAGCTATGGGTTGAGCTACGCCTGGAGATCAGACAGGGGTTTGGCCTTCTCCGCATTACGACTGCGGTTCACGCTCAACTTGAGTCCGGTGCAGTTCAGCGTTCCGCTTGTCTTCGGGCGCGGGGGACTCTCCACCTTCGGCATCAGCGCCGGCTATGTGTTCTAGGCCAAAGCGGGCAGAGGAGTTGAGATGAACACGTACTCGGCAAAAAGACAGGATATCGGAGGAGACCAAAGCAGGGCTACGTTGGCTACCAGCGGCGATGCAGGTGGTTTTCAGGTGAGACAGGCGAACAAATGCGTCGGTGAACTCCGCCGCCGCGCTCTAGGGGGACGAGTGACGATGATAAGGATGGTGCAGCGCAGCACAGGGAATAAAGGTACCTTCGCGTGCAAGCGGGATCGGTTTCCCCCCGCCTGGATCGCCCTCGTGGCGGCGCTGATCCTGACGGCCGGGTTGGTAGTTGTAGGAAGCGGGCAGACAGCGACGACGACAGAGGTCTTGTCCTCCGTGAATCCCTCTACTTATGGTGAAGACGTGACCTTCACCGTCACGGTGTACGAGGGTGAAGACCCGTTACAGAACCCGTCGGGCACAGTATCACTGTACGACAACGACAACTTCGTGGAGTCCAAGGACCTGCCCGATACGTCCGCGTCCGTGGATTTCACGCTCTGCTTCCTGAGCGTGGGAGAACATACAATCAGAGCTGAATACAGCGGTGCGAGCGGTGCTGGGTATGACTATGAGTCGAGCACGGGCTCCTTAGACCAAAGGGTTGACACAATCGCGACCACGCTGTTCATCACTGGGCCGTCCAGCGCCTACCTAGACGAGCCGTACCTTGTGACCGGAACGATCGAGCCGGTGGATGAGAGCACGGATTGCGGTGGCACGATCACGCCGACCGGCACCGTCAGCGTCGATGACGGCCACGGCGGGACGTGCGCGGCAAATCTCGAGAGCGATGGTTCATGGCAGTGTTCCCTAACCTCAAGTTCTTCATCCGTGACGCAGCTCACCGCCACGTACGAGGGGGATGCCATGTTCGCCGGAAGTACTGATGCGGAGAACATCACCCTCACCGAGCGTCCCAAGGAAGACACATCGATCAACCTCGTCTCCGACAACAACCCGAGCACCTACGGAGAGCTGGTCACGTTCACGGCGACGGTTAGCCCGGCGCCAAGTGACGGAACCGTTTCCTTCTTCGACGACGACACGCAGCTGGCAACGTCGGCGGTCGATCCCGCAAATGGAGAGGCGGTCTTTTCCACCAGCGCCCTTGCCGTCGGAACACACTCGATGACCGCAGAGTACTCTGGCAACGAGGACTACGAGGGAAGCACTTCCAACACAGTCAGCCAAGTCGTCGACCCCATCGGCACGACGACCACCCTCGCATCCGACAAATCGACTGCGGCGTATCATGAACCGGTGACGTTCACTGCCACCGTCACGGAGACGAATGGCGGTGACCCCGTGACCACTGGCACGATGACGTTCAAGGACGGCACGACGGAGATCGGCACCGGTGCGGTCGGAGACTCCGGTGAAGCGTTCCTCACCACAAGCGATCTTTCGATCGGCGAGCATAGCGTGACCGCTGCATACACATCCGATGGTCCGTATGACACAAGCACGTCCAGCCCCATATCAGTCACCGTCACCAAGCGGGCCACTGAGACGAGAATCGAGGGGTCGGACACCCCGCTTGTTGTCGGCGATACGGCGACCTTCACAGTCATCGTGACGGATGTTTCTCCGGGGACGCCGTCCGCGCCCTCTGGAGAGGTGGATATCTCGGTTTCGCCGGGGGACGAAGGCACACTGTCTGCCTCCACCGTCACGCTCGACGGGGATGGGCGGGCGACGTTCACCTACACTCCGGACAGCGCGGCCACCACGCCGCATATGTTCACGGCTACCTACACGGGGGACACGACTCACTACGCAAGCGATGAAACCGATCCAACAACGGAAAGGACGTTCAGCCAATCGATCCTCGAACGCGCGGTTGACGTGCAGTTGATCTGCTCACCAGTCGATGCCTACATCAACCAACCGGTCGAGTGCACGGTGATCCTCTCCGATGATACCACGGCGGGAACGGCCATCGTGCCGGACGAGGCGTATCTCACGTTGTCCGACGATCGGTACAGCGGGCCGACGAGATTCAGCACCGTGAGCTGGTCCACGGTCGGCAACGACCGCGTCGGAACGTTTACTTGGACACCCGCGGCGTGGGACACCGATGCCGACCAAGGGGTTCCCCTTGTGGCGCAATCGCAGGCGACCGCGACGATTACGGCCACCTTCGCCGGCTCCCCCCAGCACGCAGATGCCGAGACCTTCCAACCGCTCACGGTCCGGCTTCGCCCGACGACGATGTCCATTGACGGACCTGCGGAAGCCCTTCTTGTGTACGAAAAGGGCGATTTCACGATTGAGGTCGAAGACACGGCGGGCGTGGGAACTACTTCGGCACCAAGCGGAACCATCACGATCACTCCATCCCTTTCACCGACCGCGGATAGCGTTATCTACAACAAGAGCGGACCCTCCCTGACGGATCCCACGTCCACCTGGACGTTTGACTACTACCGTAAGAGCCTAGAGAACGACGGTGCCTACGACATACTCCAGGTCGAGTATACGGCCAACGACGGAGTTCATGCCGACACCGGCATCGGGTACGGCCAGGCGATCATCCGCCGACCGACGGTGACCACTGTTTCCGATTGCAGCTGCAACCAAGATGGCGTTCAATGCAATGTGACCGTCGAAGATGATCCGGATAACAGCTCTCCTGTTACAGGTATCCCAGCTCCAGCAGGCGATTTCTACGCATGGGTGGACACGGATGAGGACGGCGTTCTTGAAGAAGTGGATGTTGGCAACGCTCCCTCAGCGACGGTCCAGATCGACAGCAACTTGATCATGACCAACGTCACCATCCAATACAAACCATCAGACAACATCTACCAGAAGTCCACCGGCTCGGAAAACGTCGATCGCTCAGACTGCATGCCCAGCCCGAATCCTACCCCTGGCGATGCGACGAGCTGCACCGCCGGATGCGGAGAGGGTGGTGTCGACGTCTACGCAATCATCGATGGGTTGAAGGCCGGGTGTCTAGCAGCAGATGCCCTTGCCCTTGTCATGGATGCCGGCATGTTGCTTGTCGATCCGATCCCCGATCCAATCATTGGCGCAGGCTTCCTCGTCATCACCGGATCCACCATCCCCACCAGCGATATATTGGCGTCAATTGTTGGTTGGACCAAGGTGGCGTTGTCTACATACTCGCTGATCGCATGTACAGATTCGGACAGCGATGGGATTCCGGATGTGGTCGAACTCGGGACCACAGGAACAGATCCGTACAATAGGAATACCGACGGCGACGCCATGGGGGACATGGATGAGATCGGGTACTGCGCAGGGTACTACGGCGGCAGCCGTAGGCCGGACCCGAACACCCCGGACAGCGATGGCGACGGACTGCTGGATGGGTACGAGATGGAGCCGTTCAATACGGATGTGTGCGTCGCCGACACCGACTGCGACACGTTACCTGACGGCATCGAGGTGGCCTGCCGCACGGAGCCGACTGCAGACAACGGCTTTGATGTAGACAGCTTTAGTGCGCTGGGATACAGCGGCTACTCCTTCCCGTTTGCCGATCCACGAGACCATCCGAACCCGCGAGAAGGGGACACCGACGGCGACGGGCTTCGAGACGATATCGAGTTCGGCCCCGGGAAGCTGGCCAGTGATATCAACGACACGACGTACTCCCCCTACGTCAATCAACCCGATTCCGATGGGGACGGGATTCTCGACGGGCACGAGTCGACCAACGGCGACGCAGTATGGGATTACACACAGATCGGAAGCACGGGCACGACGGGGAGCGGTGAAACGCACCTCTGTCTGGCAGACACCGACGGCGACGGGCTGCTCGACGGTGAGGAGGAGGCCCTCTTCGGCCGCGGACCTATTGAGGTGCACAGTCCTCTGGGGACAACCACAACGGCCGCTCTAGATGATGACTCCGATGATGATGGTCTCTCCGACTATGAAGAGACCAATATCACCCAGACCGATCCTCTCAATTGGGACACCGACGGAGACGGAATCGGGGATGCGGACGAGCTGATAGCTACCGGTGGAACCTGGCCGATTCGTACGTTCAGTCAGGAGTCGGACCCGTTGGATCCGGATACCGATGACGATGGCCTGTCCGACTATGTTGAATACGGTAATGACGGCGTCGGGACCGGCTTGGGGACTCTGTACGCACGCGCGGACGGACCCGCCGGGGATCCCGACACGATCTGCCCGTATGTAAACGATGATGATTCCGATGATGACGGACTTCAGGACGGTGCGGAGAGCTGGAACGGCGATGCCACGATCACGACAGGGACAATCGGCAACACCGACACCCAAGCGGATATTAGTCCGTCGGGAGAAACGGACTTCTGTGACCCGGACACCGATGGAGATGGCCTGACCGACGGGGAGGAGGTTGCGCTACTCGGTGGGCTCCCCATCGACGGGACGAATGGGTTCACGCCGGTAACCCCGGAGGGCGTCTCGACTGTGTTCGGTGAGGATGGCCCGGCCCTGGATCCGACCGTTCCTCCATTGGACGACGATTGCGACAACGATGGCCTGTCCGACTACGAAGAGATAAACATCACCGGCACGGACCCGCTGGATGCGGACACCGACAACGACACGTTGAGCGATGCAAACGAACTCATCGCCACCGGCGGCACGTGGCCAAAGCGCACGTTCCAACAGGTCTCTGACCCGCTTGATCCGGATACGGATGACGATGGTATTCAGGACCAAAACGAGTACCCCGGCTCCGGGCTTGGCACAAGCCGCGGGCTGGGAGGTGTCGATGATCTGCATTGTCCGTACGTGAACGACGACGACTCCGACGACGATGGGCTCCAGGACGGCGTGGAGGATGCGAACCACGACGGGACCTGGGGTGTGGCTGGCTCGGGGATCACCGTTGGCAACTGGGACTCTCAGGCGTCGAAGACGGTCGAGTACTGGGAGTGCGACCTGTGTAATCCAGACACCGATGGTGACGGCCTTCTCGACGGCGAAGAGGTCCAACTGATCGGCGGCGGCCCGATCCTCGGGCGGCCGGCAGACTGGCCAGCGAATCAACCATATCCAGGATTCGACACGCTCATTCCGGAAGCGGTCTCGACCGACCTCCCGGAGGGGACAAACTCGGTGCCGGCTGGTTTCACACATCCCATGCCGATCCCCGGCACGAACGATGTTATGATTGCCCCGTACACATTCGCTCCGGTGGCGGGGGGCTCCCTGATCGAGACAATCCCGGCGCTGGACAGCGACTCGGACAATGACGGGCTGTCCGACTACGAGGAAGTGAACATCACAGGGACCGACCCACTCGATCAGGACTCGGACAACGACACGCTGATGGATTCTGACGAGCTGATCGCCACCGGCGGCACCTGGCCGCGCCGGACGTTCGACCAGGAG
Organism: uncultured Thermotogaceae bacterium; assembly: GCA_964516385.1. Lineage (GTDB taxonomy): Bacteria > Bipolaricaulota > Bipolaricaulia > Bipolaricaulales > Bipolaricaulaceae > T3SED10-47. The sequence goes on along the minus strand of CAZEYM010000023.1, from coordinate 12,056 downwards.
TCGGACCCACTCAGCGTGAACACCGACGGGGATCATCTGTTCGATCCCCAGGAGTACGCCGGGAGCGGGCTGAGTGCGGCGGCCGGTGGGGCACCCGCTGGCTCACGTGACACGGAGTGTCCGTTCGTGAACGACGCAGACTCCGACGACGATGGCGTGCAGGACGGCGCGCGCATCACCAGGAGCATCACGGCCAACGGCGTCGTGTACGCCTGGGAACACTACGAGGACTTCATCGATCTGCCCGCGGCCGAAGTGGCTTGGCCGGGAACAGTGCGGACGGTGGTGACAGAGGCGTCTGGCGAACAGCAGGACGACGACACTTGCAACGTCTGCGACCCTGACTCCGACGGTGACGGTCTCCTTGACGGAGAGGAAGTAGCCCTGGGCACCGATCCCAGCAACTGGGACACCGACGGCGACGGCCGTAACGACTGGCACGAGGTAACCGGCGGCGGGCCAATCCCTACGGATCCGTTCGACCCGGACACGGACGACGACGGGCTCCTAGATTCGGCGGAGGTGTTCGGTTCGAACCCCACCAATCCCGTCAACTGCGACACCGACGCCGATGGGCTCTGTGACGGCGGTAACCGAACCCCGTACATGCTGAGCGGCCATCCTACTGTGGTCATCAACCCTCGCTGCCTCACCGGCATCGGAGGTCACCCCAACCCGGAGGGGATCGGCGAGGATGAGGATGGCGAGGGGGATTGGGACAGCAACGTGGAAACTGATCCCAACAACCCGGACACGGACGGCGACGCCGTGGGCGACGGGTTCGAAGTCCTGGGCTTTTCGGTCAACCGCCAGTCCAGCATCCCCACCCACGACAGCTTCGGCCGACCAATCCTGGTGGTGTATCCCTCCACGGGATGCATGGACCCGTTGAACCCCGACACGGACGGGGACGGGCTACTCGATGGCGAAGAGGACCTGAACCACGACGGCCACTTCGACTTCCACACCGGCGATTTCGACCTCATCAACTACACGGACTGGGATTTCAACCGACTCATTGAGACCAACCCCTGCGATCCGGATACGGACGGCGATGGGCTCGACGACTACGAAGAGCGCCATGGCACGCGGAAGTGGAGCGGACGAGCGTTCTACCCCACCAACCCGTTGGACCACGATACGGACAACGACTGGTTGCTCGACGCCGAGGAGGTCGACTGGGAGTGTGTCGCCCTGTACATGGTGCTTCCCGAAGGCGAAGGGGAGTGGTCCTACGACGCAGGTGCCATCGCCGGTAGCACCATGATTGACGGCACTAGCTACTACATCCGCTACGTCGAGTACCTGGACCCCACCAATCGAGACTCCGATGCCGATGGCTTCATCGACGGTCTGGAAAGAGATCCTTGTAACTCCCACCCCATACCCATCATCCGTCCAATAGCTGCGCTCCCGTTGGATTCAGACGGGGACGGTTTCGCCGATGAAGATGAGCTCGCAGCGGGGACAGACCCGTTCGACCCAGACAGCTATCCGCTGGCATTCTCTGCAGACCTAGACCTTGACGGTCGCGAGAACGATCGCCTGTGGCTCACAGATGCGGACGGAGACGGGATTGTCGATGTGGCCGTCATCGATTTCGACAGCGACGGCATCATCGATGCGCGCGTGCAGATCGTGGCCTCCCGTGATGCCTACGTGGGAGACTTCGACGACGACGGCGAGGAGAACGATTGCCGGTACGTTGTCTCATACGCATTTGCCGATCAGAGGATCGTGCTGTACAAGTGGATCACGGCGGTGATCTACGACATGGGCTGCGACCTTGAGATCGATCGGGTGGAGGTGACACGCCAGTAGTTAAAGCGCTGCACTGCTGCACCCACGGCCGGAGGGATCGCGCTTGGATGCAGTCAGGTCCTCCGGTACAGGGTAGATAGTGAGAAAATGACTCAGGCCGGTCTTCCGGTCTTGTCTGAGGGGGCCGACCGCACGGGAAGGTGAAAGAGTATGGCAGCATGTTGAGGCTAATAGGCACGACCCTCATGCTGGGGCTTGTCCTGTGTCTGGCTCCCGAGGCTATCCTTGGCCTTTCTCAGAGGATCTCATTCGCCCCGCCCTTCTCATTCGAAGACTACTGGGCTGAGGTTGCGGAGCTCGTGCCAGACTTCGGAGGGGTGTTCCTCAGCCCCGAGGGCACGCTGAACATATACGTTCTGAGTCCCGATCCAGCACGAAACGCCGAGGTCACAGCGGCCTTGCAGCGTGTGTTCGGCGACGGTTTGCTCAAGAGCAGCGCGGGAGAAGATGACGCTCCCTCAACGGTGGACACCGTGGTGTTGCACCAGGCGAACCACTCCATGCAGGATCTGCTGGCCATGAAGGCGAGAGTCGCTCACCTGGCAGACGGTGAAAGCATTCTGTACATCGATGTTGACGAGACGCAAAACCAGCTCGTCATCGGCGTGGCCACCGAGGTAGATGCGCAGTTAGTTCGCCTTCACCTGCGCGTGCACAACGTTCCCCCAGAAGCGGTCAGGCTCAGATTCCTCCCCGAAGACCTCCAGGCTCCTCCCGATCAGATTCCTCTCAGTTCTCTCGTAGGACTCTGGCACCAGAGGCTGAGATCGCCGCGCTTTGCCGACCTTCCTCAGATTGGGGTCATTGGTTTCGTTCCTGACGATGGTCTCGTCCCCTTCCGCGCCGAGATCATCTCCCGGTCGGCCGTTCTACTCCTCGCCAGAGAGATGCGGATGGCCGACATTCCCCTGAGCACCATCTTCCTCCTGGAACGAGAATAGAGCAGACTCGCTCCTGTTGTCGTCGTACCCTGGGTCTCGCGGGAAGAGGTGAACCGGACGACCTGCCAGCTCAGCCTTCCCGGGACTGTGCGCCGCCTGTCAACACGACCAACGCGTCTGCCAACCGGTCGGCAGCTTCGGGGAACGACAGGCTCGCGGCAAATTGCTGGGCCCGCCGTCCCATCGATGCAAGCTCGACACTGTCCGCCAGCAACGCCTCCAGGCCTCGGACGAGCCCCGCCGCTGTGGGAGGGGTAACACGGCCGAACTCGGGTCGCACCAGCTCTCCCGCCGAGCGGTGATCGGTGGTCAACACAGGGAGCCCGTGGTACATTGCCTCCACCAGTGTGAGCCCGTAGGACTCGTGGCGAGAAGGGAACACGTAGAGGTCGGCCGCCGCCAACCACTGTGCCTTGTCACGCCCAGAGACATAGCCGGGAAAGCGCACGTCAGTGTATCGGAGCCCGCGAGCAAGCTGTTCCACCTTCCTCATGTAGCGCTGGCCGTGAATGTAGGCCGGGGCTCCGCAGAACACCACACACAGGGGGGGACCCCCACGTTTCTCCCACAGGGCCAACGCCCTGAACAAGAGGTCCTGTCCCTTCTCTGGCGAAATCCGGCTTAGACTTATCAGCACGGGCTTGTCGCCGGGGAGCCCCAAGCGCCGTCGGACTCCAGCTGCATCGTCCGAAAGCAACTCACCCTGCAACGCGCCCCACGGAACCACCAGAACATCATCTGAAGTCCGCCATGGATAGGCCTCCTGCAGAACGCGACGCATATCGGAAGAGGGAACTACAAGCAATTCCGAACAGCGCGCGCAGCTCTCCTGCTTGCGGAAGATCAGACGGAGCACGTCTGGCGTCAGTCTCAGTCCGCCTGCCCTGTCCAGCAAGCGGGCGGCCTGCGCCAGCCGTCGAGCCGACAGCAGACCGTGCAGGTAGACACTGGCTACGTAGTCGACCACGTCCACATGGAGGATAGTGGCCTGCCGGTATCCCATATGCCGAATGGTCTGGAAGTTCCCCGCCTCGCAGATGTCGTTGTGCAATACACAAACGCCGTGCGTGCCTCTATCGGCCCTGATCCGCCTCAGTTCAGTCGTCACCTCACGCTCGAACTGGCGACAGAAACTCGCATACCCCCGCACAGTGAGGTCTGTCAGGTGCGCCCTGGCACCCGGGACGTGCCAGGGCATTTGCCGATACTCCGCCCCCGCAAAGCCCCTCCAGTCATCGCCAGGTCCCGAGCCCAGTACAGTCAGGTGGAAGGGCTGCGTCCTGGACCATCTTCGTATCAAGTGGAGCCCAACCTGAGCTCCCCCGCCCAGAGGGTGCTCGGCGATGTCGTAGCCCAGGTGCGCTCCGGCAAAGACCACCAGTTGGCTCATGAGGGGGGTGACATCGTACTGCCGCGTGCAGGAAGATCCGCCATCACCGAGCGTCCGCAGCGGCCCAGCTCAGTTCTCTCGCTCCTGAGAACCGGTGGCGGAAAGAACAGCCTTGGCTGCTCGAAGGTCCTCCAGCACAGCCTCCAGTTCACCGCGTATCTCTGTTGTCTCAGGCAGATCGCTGTGTTCAGCTGTGCCTTCGCCGGAAGACCCGTCCAGCGCGTGCTCGATGCGAGCAATGCAGCTGTCAAGCCCAGACATCCCGCTGGACGTCTCCCCGGACTCGAAGTGCTCAACCGCCCGTTGCACAGAGTCCACCACTTCTGCAAGCAGCGTTAGCATCTCCACTACGTTCATCGGCCGCCCTCGTCCGCCTCATCCTGTTTCTTCCTCGTTCGTCGGGACTGTAGACCATCACTATGGCCGAACAACTGCTCACTCATTTCCCTCAACACGCGATCCTTCACCCTGGCTACCTGCCTTTGGGGAAGGCCCAGCTCCTCACCCACATCGGCCTGAGTGCGTCCCTGGTAGAACAACCCGTCGATTATCCTCCGCTGCAAGTTGGAGAGCCTCTCCACCACGGCGGCAATGCGCAAGCGCACCTCCAAGGGAAGCTTCTCACTGTCGGACGACAACAGCCTGCTCAAGTTCAAAGTCGGCGAGGGATCTGAGCTCCTCCGCTCGGCGTCAAGCGACACATACGTCATCGCGTCCCGGGCCTTGAGCGCCTCGGCCACCGTCTCCGGAGAGACCTCCAGTTCCTCGGCGATCTCCTCCAACGTAGGAGGCTGTCCCTTCTCTTGGTACAAGCGATCCTGACACTCTCTCACCCGCTGGGACAGGGCCCTGACCCATTGAGGAACGCGGATGTGCCCATGCTTATCGCGGATGTAGTGTCGGATCTCCCCCTTGATCAGGTGGGTGGCGTACGTGCTGAATCTGGTTCCCCGCTTCAGGTCGAAGTTGGCCACGGCGCCCAGCAGCCCCAGGTACCCGGCTTGCACAAGGTCTTCCATCGGCTCACCCGTGAATCTGAACTGAGCCGCTACCGATCGGACCAGGCCCTCGTGACGGCTAACCAACTCACTCTGAAGGGCAGCCCATTCCTGGCTCCCGCTTTGGCCGCTTTCCTCAAGCGTGCGCAGCTCGCCAAGCAAGGCTTCTGTGTCCACCTCGCGCCAGTTTCGCCAGCGGTTCCCCATCTACCAATCCTACATCCTGCATCCTAAGCCGGAACACCCATTTGACCGAGGTCGGCGGGCCGTTGTTCATCGTTCCGCCGGCAATGCGTCTCGGACGATGTACCACTGCAACCCAGCAACGTAGCAGGCGAGCCGCTACGGTACCCAACTACGCTACTCGGAAAGGTCTAGGAGGATCAACAGGACTACGACCACCACCCCCGCAGCCAAGGCAAGCTCCAGGGGGCTCGGCCTCCAGCGTACCTCCCCCACACGCTCCATGGGAGACGGGCAGCCCACTTCGAGGCATCTGGCTACTTCCTCCTCGATGACGAGCTCCACGTTGGCCCCAACGCCGACTGTGGCTTCATCACCCACAAACACCATGGGAACGCGCGTCGTATCCTTGTTGTAAGCATCAGCCATGCCCTTCATCAGCCGCCAGTTGTCCGAATCGTAGAGCACTTCGTGGCGACGGATCTCAAGCTCCGGATATCTCTCCTGCAGCCCTTCCAAGAACGTGCTCATAACGGCGCACTCTGGGCACCCACGTGACCAGAAGTAGTGCAGCTCCACAGAGGCCGACACTGCCACAGCCATCACCGACACGACCGTCAACGCAAGACCGATAGTTCTCATAGCACGCAAGCTTATCCTCCCACTGGCCTTAAAAGCCAGCGACCAGCGGGGCGGCTGGCTAGAATATGGGTATGGCAAAGACAGCGGCGGCGGAGAATCGCTTTCACATAAGGACCAAGCTTAGGCCTCATGGAGATCAGCCCAAGGCGATCAGCGAGCTGGTGAAGGGCTTGACCGAAGGAGCTCGTTTCCAGACGCTCCTGGGGGCGACAGGAACCGGGAAGACCTTCACCATAGCCCACGTTGTCCAGGAGATACAGAGGCCCACTCTGGTAATCGCTCACAACAAGACGCTCACTGCGCAGCTCTACGGCGAGTTCCGAGAACTCTTTCCGGACAACGCTGTGCACTACTTCGTGTCGTATTACGACTACTACCAGCCTGAGGCCTACATCCCACAGACGGACACGTATATCGAGAAGGACGCGCAGATCAACGAGGAGATCGACCGCCTTCGTCATGCGGCGACGGCGTCTTTGCTCTCCCGACGAGACGTGATCGTAGTCGCTTCCGTCTCCTGCATCTACGGGCTGGGCTCTCCTCAGGACTACGCCGCCCTCTCCCTGACCTTGAGAGAGGGTGCCGAATACGACTTGGACGAGGTGCTGCGCCAACTTGTGCAGCTTCAGTACAGGCGGAACGAGATCGCTTTCGAACGGGGTACTTTCCGTCTGCGCGGCGACGTGTTGGAGATCATACCGGCCTCCGAGGAGCACGGGTGGCGCGTGGAATGGTTCGGTGACGAAGTGGAGCGCATCACCGAGGTGGATCAGCTGACCGGCGACGCACTCAGACAACGCGGCGAGATCACAGTCTCCCCGGCCACCCACTTTGTCACCCCCCAGGAGCGGCTGAAGCGAGCGATCGAGTCGATCGAGCAGGAACTCGACAGGAGGCTGGAGCAACTCCAGGCAGCTGCACAGCTCCTTGAGGCGCAGCGTCTGGAGCAGCGGACGATGTACGACTTGGAGATGCTACGCGAGATGGGCTACTGTCCTGGAATAGAAAACTACTCTCGCCATCTCGATGGCCGCGACTCCGGTGAGCCGCCATGGACGTTGCTGGACTACTTTCCGCCCGACTTCCTCACAGTGATCGACGAGTCGCACCAGACAATTCCCCAACTCAACGCTATGTTTCACGGGGACCGCTCACGGAAGAACACTCTCGTGGAGTTCGGCTTCCGCCTCCCCTCAGCGCTGGACAACCGACCGCTTACGTTCGAGGAGTGCGAAGAGAGGTTGGGCCAAGTGCTATTCACCTCGGCTACGCCCGGCTCCTACGAAAGCCGCGTGTCGAGTGCCATCGTGGAACAGATCATCAGGCCCACAGGCCTGGTGGACCCAAAGGTGGAGGTACACCCAGTGCGGGGGCAGGTGGACCACCTGCTGGACGAGGTGCGACAGGTGATAGAACGCGGCGAGCGGGCGCTGGTGACCACGCTCACCAAGCGGATGGCCGAAGAGCTCACCGACTACTTCGTGGAGCTCGGCGTGCGAGCACGGTACCTCCACTCGGAGATCGATACTCTGGAGAGGGTGGACATCTTGCGCGAGCTCAGACTGGGGAAGTTCGACGTGCTAGTAGGCGTGAACCTCCTCCGGGAAGGTCTAGACCTCCCTGAGGTCTCCTTGGTGGGGATCCTGGACGCCGACAAGGAAGGCTTCCTTCGCTCGAGCACCTCTCTAATTCAGACAATCGGACGCGCCGCTCGCAATGTCCGCGGCAAGGTGATCCTCTACGCCGACCACGACACAGGAGCCATCCGAGAGGCGGTTCGGGAGACCGACAGGCGTCGGCAGATACAGCTAGATCACAACCGTCGCCAAGGGATCACGCCCAGGAGCGTGGAGAAGGCCATTCGCGACTACTTCTCCGACGTTCGGCCACTGGACGAGCCGATCGAGCTTTCCCCCAACCCAGAGGAGCTCTCCTACGAGGAATTGCGCCAGTCCATACGGGACCTGGAGAGGAAGATGCAGGATGCCGCCGAGAAGCTGGAGTTCGAGCTCGCCGCTGCCCTCCGCGACAAGATCCGGGAACTCCGCCGCCTGCTGAGGTAGCCCAGCCGGCACACCCACCTCTGGCCTCTCCCCCCCACCATCGAGCGTGGTGATCCTGCCGAAGTGGAGCTAAGATTAGGCTACTGGAGGTATGCCTGACTGAGGGGGGAGAGCACCCCACTCTAGTGTATATACCATGGACAAGCTGATCGTACGAGGGGCACGAGAGCACAACCTGAAGAACATCGACGTGGAGATTCCCCGGGCGAAACTCGTGGTGATCACCGGTATCTCCGGATCGGGAAAGTCTTCGCTTGCCTTCGACACCATCTACGCCGAGGGGCAGCGGCGGTATGTCGAGTCTCTGTCGGCCTACGCCCGCCAGTTTTTGGGGTTGATGGAAAAGCCCGATGTAGACTTCATAGAAGGGCTGTCCCCGGCCATTTCCATCGACCAAAAGACCCGTTCACACAACCCACGCTCCACAGTGGGAACGGTGACAGAGATTCACGACTACCTGAGGTTGCTCTTCGCTCGGGTAGGAAAACCTCACTGTCACCAGTGCGGGAAACCCATTGAACGGCAAACAGCTCAGCAGATCATCGATCAGGTCTGTGCTCTCCCCGAGGGCACCGCCGTCCAAGTCATGGCCCCGGTCGTGCGTGGCCGGAAGGGGGAATACAAACACGTGTTCCAGGAGCTCAAGAAGGAAGGCTTCGTGCGCGTCCGAGTGGATGGAGTGCTGCGTACGCTGTACGAAGAAATACAACTAGACAAGAACAAGAGGCACACCGTAGACATCGTAGTGGACAGGATCAAGGTCGCGGACCGCAAGCGGAGTCGTATCGCCGACTCGGTGGAGACCGCCCTCAAGCATGGGGAAGGACAGGTAATCGTCGAAGTCCTCGGCCAGGGGGAGAACCTGTACTCGGAGCACTTCGCCTGCCCTGACTGTGGGATCAGCGTCGAGAGGATCGAGCCGCGGCTGTTCTCCTTCAACTCCCCGTTCGGTGCCTGCCCCACCTGCGATGGCCTAGGCCGGCGTATGGTAGTCGACCCCGATATGGTCCTGGACCGCAGAAAATCCCTACGCGATGGAGGTCTCCTTCCCTGGGCTACCTCCAAATCCCGCTGGCTGTGGGCACTCCTGGACGGAGTCTGCAAGGCCTATGACATCTCACGGGATACTCCTCTGGGGGAGCTTCCGCCGGAGAAGCTGGACATTCTTCTGTACGGAACAGACGGAGAGACCATCCCATTCAGCTACACCACCTCGCGGGGCCGCACCCGTGTGTACCACCGGGCGTTCGGCGGTGTGGTTTCTAGCCTGGCCGAGGGATACCGCGATGCCACCTCAGAGGAGTCCCGGCGGGAGATCGAGCAGTACATGTCGGCTTTGCCCTGCCCGGACTGTCGCGGAGCACGCCTCAAGCCGGAAGCCCTGGCTGTCACCTTACGTGGCCGAAGCATCTGGGACATCTCCCAGCTTCCCGTGCGCGACGCCATCGGGTTCTTCCAGCAGCTGGAGCTTCCCTCGCGAGAACAGCTGATTGCCCAGCAGATCCTGAAGGAGATCCGCTACAGGCTGCAGTTCATGGGAGACGTCGGATTGGACTACCTGACTCTGGACCGACCGGCGAACACCCTTGCCGGCGGCGAGGCGCAACGAATCCGGTTGGCTACTCAGATCGGCTCACAGCTGGCCGGAGTGCTGTACGTGTTAGACGAGCCCTCGGTGGGTCTCCACGCCCGCGATCACTTGCGGCTCCTGGCCACGTTGCGCCGCCTCCGTGATTTGGGGAACACGGTGCTTGTGGTGGAACACGACGAAGAAACCATGCGGCAAGCGGACTTCTTGGTGGACTTGGGGCCAGGAGCAGGCGTACACGGGGGAAGCTTGGTAGCCTCCGGCACCCCTGCGGAGGTGGCTGCTCAACCTGTTTCGCTCACAGGTCGCTATCTCTCCGGCGAGCTGCGCATCCCCCTTCCCCGCCAACGACGGCAAGCCGGCGCCCGCTGGCTCACAGTGCGCAGCGCCAGCCAGCACAACCTACAGGCCATAGACGTGCGGATTCCATTGGGCCTGCTCGTCTGCGTGACCGGCGTCTCTGGCTCAGGGAAGTCCACCCTGGTGGAGGACGTATTGTACCGCGGCGCGGCGTGGCGTCTGGGGTATGCAGTAGGGAAACCTGGGCTGCACGACGACATTGAGGGCCTCGAGCACATAGAAAAGGTGGTTGTCATCGACCAGGCCCCCATCGGGCGGACCCCACGCTCCAACCCCGCCACCTACACCAAGGTGTTCGACCCTATACGTCAGGTGTTCGCGGCCACACCCGAGGCCAGGATGCGCGGCTACGCGCCCGGCCGCTTCTCATTCAACGTGCGGGGCGGGCGCTGCGAGGCATGCCAGGGGCAGGGCAAGGTGAAGATCGAAATGCACTTCCTCCCTGACGTGTACGTGCCCTGCGAGGTATGCCGGGGAACTCGGTACAACCGGGAGACGCTGCAAGTGCGGTACAAGAACAAGAACATCGCCGATGTGCTGGACATGACGGTGGAGGAGGCAACGCGCTTTTTCTCAGCCATTCCGCCGGTTCGCGATCGGTTGCAACTCCTTTACGACGTAGGACTCGGCTACATCAAACTCGGGCAGCCCGCCACCGAGCTATCCGGCGGCGAGGCACAGCGGGTGAAGCTGGCTCGCGAACTCGGCCGACGTAGCACTGACCGCACCCTGTACCTCCTCGACGAGCCTACCACTGGACTGCACGCCGACGACGTTCGACATCTGTTGGGCGTGCTTCAGCGACTAGTTGACAGCGGCAACACTGTGGTAGTCATCGAACACCACCTGGATGTGATCAAGAGCGCCGACTGGATAATCGATTTGGGTCCGGAAGGTGGCGACCAAGGGGGTCGTGTGGTGGCCGAGGGATCTCCTGAGGAAGTGTGTGAGAACCCAGCTTCGTATACCGGACGACACCTGCGCCGGGTGCTCGAGCCGCAGAGGGTGGGCTGATCGCCAGAGCTTGTCCCGGTTGGCGGGAGAGAGCAAGGAGAACGATACGACAGCGCAGCCCTTGGTGGAAGATGGCCCATCGCGTAGCTCACCGGAAGCGGATCCTTCTGTAGCTATGGGACGTCTACCAAGCAGGACAGATAAGGCTCGTCCGTGGGCTTCAGGGGCTAGAAATGTACTGCGCAGCACACACGATGAAACCTTCTCCTCCCCCAGGGGGTATATGAGCTGGAGGTGGATCACCGTGGTCAAGAAGATGGCCCTGTTGGCAACTATGGTCTTGTGGGGAAGCCTTTCTGTGCAGGCAAGCACAGGGGCGTCACCGCTGGGATTGGTGGAGGAACCGGTCCCAGGCTTTGAAGTGTCGGTGTGGACGGACAAGTCCGAGTACACGGTTGACGAGTACGCCCAAATCTATATTCGTCTGTCTCGCGCTGCGTACGTTTATGTGTTCAACATAGATGCAGGGGGAGCGGTGAGGCAGATCTTCCCCAACTGGTACTCACGGAACCCATACCTTCCTCGCGGCACTCATGTCCTGCCCGACCGCCCGACCTATCGCCTGCGTGTGACCGGACCGGAGGGGGTAGATACCCTCCAGGTGATCGCCAGCAACCAACCTCTGCCTCTCGGCACCGGCTCACCCGAACAGCCCTACCCATTTGTCGCCCCGGATCCCCGTGAGGGCCGCGCTGTCATCCAAGGCCTGGTCCCCGAACCCGGTCCCGGCCACTGCGTTACAGCCTGGACAACGTTCCGTGTCCTCTCAAGGCCGGCTCCCTGCCCGCCTGGTTGGGGATGGAGTCCTTATCCCACCCCCCCTTGCGGGAGTCCCCCGCACTACTACCCGCCGGTTGGCTGGGGATGGTACTACCACTCCGGCAGCTGGCATCTGTTCCTAGGTAACTGCCCCACAGAGGCTCAACTCTGCTGGTATCTTGATCCCGAGCACGGTTGGCGATTTAGCATCAGAATACGGTTCGGGTCTTGAGGTTCTAGGGGACAGGCCCCCGTGGGGGCCTGTCCCCTTCCGCTCTCTAGCGGAAGATTCCCGCA
>CAZEYM010000022.1:0-33041 GCA_964516385.1 uncultured Thermotogaceae bacterium | reverse complement strand
CTCCTCCTGCAGCCGCCCCGTCAGGAGATAGCGGGGCACAGGGTAACCCAGAGTGCGCAATCGGTCGGTGATCTTGCCCGCAAGGTGAGGGTCGGGGTCAAGGATGTTCGTGTCCCTGAGGACTGTGAAGAACTTTAGCACAGCAGGAGCGCCTCCCGGTTCGGCGATACGGTAGGCTCCCCACTCTCCAGTGCTGAATCGGCTCAACAGCCTGAACTCAGCACCATGAGCGGCGTTGATCATGTCCAAGATTTGGTTCACTTGTTCGAAGGGCCTGGAGATCTACTCTTCCACGTACACCTCCCTAGGGCATTTTACCGGACGATTGCTCAAGCGTACCGTTGCTTGCCGGTAGCTCAGTGATGGAGATGTGCAGGTAAAGCGAGTCGCCGCGGTGTCAGCCTGGGCAACCTCAGATGGCCTTGAAGCAGTGTCTTGGACGGACTCACTCGCCACGTTAGCTGGCAGGCTGAATTCGTTCCGAGTTTCCAAGGAAGTGTTGAGTGAGCGGTCTGCCTTGCTCCGACTAACCGGCGCTACATGCCTAACAGGCTTCCTCACATGGTTGCGCTTTGAACGATCTCATGAGGGATTACGAGCCCATGGGGAGTTTGAAAGTCCTCTATGGGGTACCAGCTACTGAAAGTCCCTTTCCGTCATGCTTTCCTAGATGCCCCTAACCGGATTGGAACCCACTAGAACACGCTGTCACCCTTGCCGAAGCTGCTGCGGGGGGTCCACCACATTGTAGGGAGCGGTCCTGATTCTGGAGGCGGTTCATCCCCCGGACGTCCAGCTTGTCCGTGTTGTTGACCGAGCTTATTAGTGTTTTGGCCCTGAGTTATATGGACAAGTCGTGACACCATCCCCGCTGCCACGAGCTCATCAGCAACCCAGTACCAATCGCCGATTGTCATCACTGTAACCGAGGATTCGGGAACACATATGGTCATCGCCTCCTAGACCGCCACTCATACGGTTGGCCCTCCATCCCTCATGCTCATCTCCCACGAGAAACACGGGCCGCCTTCATACTCATCTCCTGTGAGAAAGCTCTGGACGAATACTCCTGCGGCCGCAGGGTGTAGTATAGGATGAATTAGTTTGCTTGAACGCGCCAGTGAGGCGGTGGCGGTCGCTACCGGGCGAGCACGGGCTGCAGGCGTGACTGCGGGTCGCCAGTTGCTGTTCCATCGCGTGGAGCCGTTTGGGGGAGGGAGGTGCGCCCGAGGGTCGAGGAGTGTTCTGGGTCGAGGTCTACTGGTATGGTCCAAGTAAGGGGGAGGTCGAGGATGAAGGGGCAGGTGCGGTTGTTGTTGGTAGGGCTGATGGTGCTGGTCTCAGGCGCTGCGGGGCTGGGTACGGAAATGCGCCTTCCAGCGCGGGACTACTTCGAGATCGTGGACCTACAGCTGGTGAGCTACGCAGGGGTGCCCGGGGGCACACCCGATTACAGCGGGCCGGTGAGTACGGCGATCGTGCTGGCGTGGTACGCCGAGCACGGCTTCCGTGCACTGCTTGAAGACCTAAACCGCGATGGGGTGATCGACGAGCGGGACACGGAACTGCTGGCCGAGGAGCTGGCAGCAGCGATGGAGGTGGGACCGGGCCAGCCGGCCAGCGATCCGCAGCTTGTGGACGCCTTGGCCAGGTACGTAGCAGAGCGGTATCCGCACAAGTTCCTGGTGAGGATCTACGACGACACGTTCGAAGGCGAGTACCGACAGGTTTTCGGCAAGGAGTTCAACCCGGCCGACTACCCCGGGATCGAGTTCGAGCTGTGTGCCATCGCCACCCACCAGGACTACACGAGAGAGCTACAGTCGGCACGGCCGGTGATTGCAGGCGTGGGCCCGGAGGGGGGGACGAACACGTACTTCGTGGGCCGGTCGTTTGGGACGGAGGAGTACTACGAGGAGTGGCCGGTTGATTTCGTTGACACGAGCCCTGACCCGTTCGAGCCGGAGGTGCAGGGGCAGGTACTCCACACGTTCATGCGGGAGGGGCGGACCCACTGGTTCGTGGCCTACGCAGGGTGGCAGCCGCTGGAGTTTATGCTGGCCCTGCAGCGCGTGCACCTGCCGGTTCTGGGGGAGCCGGGGCCATGCCCGCCGGGGGCGATCGGCTACCACTTGGACGAAGTGGACACCGAATACGGCAGGTTCACAGTGGAGGAGTGCGTGGTGCGGGAGGGTGACCACGATCGATACGTCTACACGATCACCAACATCGATTACCTGTATAGTGACTGCGGGCTGTGCAATTTCTATCTCCCGAACTTCCACGGACACCCGACGCTCGACCAGTGGGGCCCCGAGGGATGGCTGATCAACCCCTGGGTGGTTGAATGGCATTGGGTGGCCCCGTTGGGAAGCTGTGGGATCCCGCCGGGCCAAGCGGCTGAGATGGGATTGGTCGTGCCCGGCCCCACCGTGGACGAGTACCAGGACGCGAGCGCGTTACCGTGTCCGTTCTACGTGGGCGAGGACATGGTCCTGCCTATCATGCTCCCTCAACACTTGTTCCACACCACCGGTCCGGGGTACAAGGACCCGGACCCTGATCCCGACCCTGACTGCGTGTGTTCAATCCGGCCGACAAGCGAGCACTTCTCGGCATCCGGGGGTTTTGTGGCTGTTTGGGTCACCATCGATGCGGGTTGTGCCTGGACAGTCATAAACCCGTGCCCTTGGATCACCCCGATCCCGATGAGCGGAACGGGGGATGGCACGGTACATGTGCATGTGAGTGCGAATACTGGAGTGGCCCGCTCTTGTACCCTGACCATTTGTGGACAGCCCTTCCAGGTCACGCAGGACGGGGTCGCCCTCTGCATCTACAGCCTCTCGCATTACGAAGAGTGGGTCGATGCACAGGGCACCAACTTTCAGATGGGTGGGACAGTGGAGGTCTACACGCAACCTGGTTGTCGGTGGACCGCATCGAGCCCCTGCGGCTGGGTCACGGTCAGTCCGAGCAGCGGAACGGGCAGCGGAACGGTGACACTGCGTGTGGATCCCAACTACGGTTCGGCGCGCTCCTGTACGCTGACTATCGCCGGCCGGACCTTCACCGTTCACCAGGCGGGTTATGGGAAGTAATTGAAGCGTTGGCAGGAGCCCATCGGACTGAGGAGCGAGTGCTCTCGCAGTCTCAAGTGGGGAGGCCAGCCTGGCCTCCCCACCGAGATTATGGCTGCGCACATGGTTGTGTCGTTCGCTGGACTGGAGCGCTTGGAGGACGTGTGGACGTTGTCGCGGAAGCCGGAACGCTTGCACGGGGCTGTGGATGACATGCAGCGCTGCTCGAGCATCCAGCAGCTCTGCTAGACCGCTGTGCGCACCGCCTCCGAGGTGTTGGGCACCGCCGAGTGCAATGTGGGGCTGGCGGAAGGCGAATAGCTGGTCAAGGTGGCCTCAACGGAAGGTGTGGAGGATCTTGGCCGGCCCATGCGCTGCGGCGAAGGGGTGGCCAGGAAGACCTGGGAAACCGGGCGAACCCTGCGGGGCAACTTGAGTGACTTCCCCTTGCCATGGCCGCCAGGCAGGGATGGGAGGAGCGCCCCGAGGTTCCTACTTCTCCATTAGCGCGTGGATCTCGAGTGGTTCCCCCTTCTCTGGGGCCCGCGCGAGGCTCAGAGCTCCTGCGGAGCAATGGGACACGCACACCCCGCACCCCATACACTTGCCTACATTCACCTGTGGCTGACCGTCCTCCATTGTGACCGCCCCGAACGGACATCGGGAGGCGCACGTGCCGCAGCCCACGCACAGTGCTGCGTCGAGCGTGGCCAAGTAGCCCGAAGAGGCCAACATGGGCGTCCCATGTCTCCACGCTTGCATGGCGCTGCAGCAACAAGAACAGCAGTTGCAGATGGCATAGAAGCGGCCCAGCATCGCATCCTTGAAGAAAGCATGATGCACGTGGCCGCGGTCACGCTCAGCGCGGAGGACCCCCACGGCCTCCTCCTGGGTGATCCACCGGGCGCGGGTCGGATGGTGGTCGACGATGAAGCTGGCGAAGGGCTCGCCGACCACCAGACACACGTCGAGGGGGAGGCAGGGGTTGTCGCGCGCTGCCCGACACGGGCAATCCAAAGCAGCAATTTTGTCCGGTCCGCGTAACACGATGTCACGAGCCGACGCGTAGGGGATGACCCTCTCCAGCTCGCGAAGATCGACCTCCACACTCAGGGTCACCAGCTGTTCGGCGGCCGTGGTGGGCACCACCTTGCCGTGGTAGGTGTCGGCCAGGCGTCGGGCGGGATCGGTCACTCGTCCCGAACCGGCGAAGACCCACCGCGCCAAGCGATGGACGAGTCGGAGGAAGCCGGGCAGGGTCTCCGGACGCGTCGCTCCGCCGATGTAAAGGTAGATCCAGCGGCCGTACACATAACCGTGGAGGAAGCCCCGCACTCCGTACCCCGAGATGCGCCTTCCCTCACTGACGAAGGCTCGGGTCGAGCGTCGAACTGGCCAATTCCACTTGCGTGCGTCCATCTTTTCTCCCCAACCGAAGCCAGCATACAGCGCCGTCTCTTGGAAGGCTAGCACAAGCGTTCGGCCTATATATCAATGGAACGGTGCCAAGCGGTCATGAGTGGCGATGGCGCCAACTGGTTTGCAAGAAGGACCAAACCATGCGTAGCCTCCTTGAGGGGTTCCCAGGTCGGTTCAGCAGGACTGTGCCCAGCAGGTGGTCTTAGGGGCTTCGAGCGGTCAGAGCGAGGTAGCCACACTGAGTGTGCTTCTGGAGGAGTTCTCCGCTTTGGTTTCCCCTTGGGAGCGCCTGGTTCTTAGGGCCGTGTCCCCTATACTGTGTTTACAACTTGTCAAAGGGGGAATAAGTGATGGAGTTGAGCTCTGCGCGCGCGGTATGCGCCGGTCTGGCAGTGCTGGTCTTGGTGGTGTGGGGGGCAGGGGGAAGGGCGGACCATGCCCCTGCTGGGTGGCAAGACGTGCGCGCTGCCGAGGTGTGCCTCAGGATCCCCGCGCTCTGGTACGATTTGACGGCTGAGGCCAGTGAGGCGCTCGACGAGGAAGGGCTCACTGTGCTTGGGTTCTGGTCGAGCGTGGACATCGAAGACGATGATCACGACCACGCAACCTACGTCCTGGTTATGGTGCTGAGCGAAGAGTTCCTGGCAGAACTGATCGATGAGCTGGAGGCCGACGAGGATGCGATGAGCGTTGCGCCCAGCGATGACGCGTTTGCCGGACAGCGTGCGGTGTGGAAGAGGTACTGTGACCAAGACCTCCATGTGGGGGAGAATGTCGGAAGTTGCATGTGGCTGGCGTACCGGACGAAGCCTGACACCAACGGTCAGTATCTCATGGCTATCGGTGTCGAGCCGTCCAATCTGCCTCTCTCAGATTCTGTGGTCCATCCCATACTCGTGTCGGCTGCCACGTGTGCGGACGCTGAGCCGGTCAGCTGCTCGATCACCGTCCGTCCGGGCGAGTCCATCCAAGAGGCGATCGATGAGGTTGAGGCTGGAGCGGTGATCTGCCTGGCCGAGGGAGAATGGGTGGAGCGCTTGACCATCGACAAGGCGCTCACCTTGCGGGCCGAGCAGGATGGGCTGTCCTCAATCCAGGGGGACGAAGAAGGCGTGCCTGTCATACTCGTCCACTCACCCGGCGAGGAGGAAAGCGTAGTTCGCTTGGTGGGTCTCAGCCTAACGGGAAGCTCTGGCTGGGGCAGCGATGGGGTTCGCGTTACGGGAAACGCTCAGGTCACCATAGAGAGGTCGACCATCGAGGGGAGCTGGTGTGGTGTATTTGGGTGGGCCAGCGCAAACATCTTGGTGGTGAACACCATCGTCAAGGGCAACGACTACGGGGTTTGGGTGCGAGATTCTGCGCGTGTCCTTGTCGACAACTCCGTCGTTGAGGGCAATCGGTGGGATGGCATTCTGGCGCGCGACTCGGCGTACCTTTCCGTTGAGCAGAGCCAAATTGTCGGCAATGGCCGCTACGGTGTTGTCCTCCTCGAATCCCCGTGTTTCGGGGTGGAAGGGGCATTCTCCGGCTACGTGAGCGGGTTTGGCAACACGATAAGTGAACTGGCCGACGAGGAGGGAGCCCCTGCGCCGGGGGTGTGTCCTGTGGAGCTTGTATTCCTGCTGGAGGAGGACGGAGGCGAGCTCGACAGGCGGCAATGAATAGCTGAAGGCGCCGCGGGCGCCCTGTAGCTCAGCTTAAGCCTTCGCTGCACATGGTAGCTCGCCCCCCGCGGCGTCATAGTATCGACAGGTGCGCCTCGGTTCGGCTTTGGGCGAACCTAGTGGACCCCCGGAAGCACAGACGCCGGGCCGGCCGCGGGCTCAGGGCTCCTTCTGTATCGCTATGTCCCCCACGGCCACCTCGAAGGCTTGTCCGATCTTGGTGGCGAGTGACACCAACCGTTCGACGCGTGCCACGATGATCTCGCCCTTTGGTTGGTCGCTAGCGGGGATCACCTGGATCAGCTCGTCGGTGTCTGGGTCGCGCACCTCGATGGCGTCGAACACCTCGAAGACGTCGTAGGTCTCCACGCCGTGCTCGCTGCCGATATCCAGCACGACCGTCCCGTCGGCGAAGACGTCAACTACGCGCCCTTCGAGGCCGTCCTGTGTATCCTCCACTTGGCCTTGCGTCCGCTGGGCGAGCACTTGGGCCTCCACCTGCTCTAGCATGGTCGTTGTCTCATCCATCAGCTTGTCCAAGGCGGCGTCGACGGCTTGCCCTACGATCGTCTCGTTGAACGCTTGGGTCCCCACGGTGATCTCGCTCATCCAGGCCGGAGGGGTCCCTGCAGTGATGGAGAAGGAGCGAGGAGGAGCGACTTGATTGGGAGGAGGACCGAAGAAAGGCGGCGGAGGGGGGAACGTGCACAGGTAGGCAGTGTAGTTGCCCGGCGGCACTGGGTTGGCTGTGAAAACGTTCGTTTGGTTCCAAGAGCGCGTGATGCAGCTGCCGGGAGTTCCATTCCAGAAAGTATCGCTCCAGACGAGGTTGTTACTGGCATTGTACACGGCCACAGAGTAGTTCCCCGCTGGGGTTGGAGAGTGACCGAAGTTGACAATCTCCCCCTGAACGTAACTCGATTTGTTTGTGCGGAACCCCCCGCCACAGACGTCGGTCTGTTGAGCTGCGAGCGTGGTCATAAGCTGCCCAATATTGAGCGAAAAACCGGTCTGGCCTTCGGCTTGAGCCTGGACCGAAGTCGCCCCCAAGATCTCGCTGGTGTAGGCACTCACCGCTCGTAGAGACAGACTGACGTCGACTGTCGCCCCAGAGACAGTGATGAACCCCAACGAGAACGAAGACTCCCGGATGTCGACCTTGGTCACACTCCCGATGAGCAGAAGGTCGGCCCCAACTAGGGCGGCGGCTTGGGCAACGTCTCCAGCCAGCAAGGGATTGAGGCCTTGCTCTAGCACGATCGATTCGATCTCCTGCCGCTCGACCACCCTGTAGCCGGCGTTCAGCAATCTCTCTAGCAGGAGATCAGCCACTCCTTCGCCAACGTTGGCCAATCCGGAGTTGCTCCGGTCGTCGAATCGTGCCACGGCGAGTACCAACGGACCTTCCTCAGAGCACAGGCCAGCCACCACAAAGCTCAGCAGAAGGGCTGGCAACACCACCCACAAAGCTAGAGATCTCAGCATCTAAGTTCCTCCTCCTAGCGACTCATGAGTACGGCACTCATTGTACACCCTGCGACGTCAGCCTGGCGCAGGCGCAATAGTCTCCTGAAAGCACCGCAGCGCCCCCGGGTCCTGCCCGGCGCCTGCGCACGGCCGACAACCATACAGAGGGAGAGATCTCCCCCGTTCTGCCTCTTGCAGCAATCAATTTGGATTGATGCGCCCCGATGTAGCGCGGTAATAGTCGAGGATTCTGGGTATGCCCCCTTCTCCAGGGGGCTGGTTGGCCGCGTGCCTGACTACAGCCTCCCAAACTTTGAGTTCGCGCCCGCTTTCGTGGCACACGAACAGCTCATGCATCCTCTCGGGAGGGATGGGCTCACCGTCAGCATTCTTCGGCGCTATGGTCAGGTGGGGCAGTAGCTCGGCGGCCAATGGGAGGAAGGCATAGACGTACGCATCGGTTACCACGTGGTAGAGCTGCGTATCGCCGCGTCGGAGGGGAACGAAGCTTGTGCTCCCCTCTGCGGGTTGGAGTCCTTCCCCTGTGAAGAGCTCTGCGTCGGTCACCGACAAGCCGGCTCTGGGGTAGCTATAGCGCAAGCCGGAGAACTGGAGGAAGTAGGTGTTTCCCTTGAATCGTTCAAGCGCCACTGCTACGTACAAAAGCCTGTACAGTTCTTCGCCCGTCAGGTAGGCGGAGACGATTGGGTACCCGGCGTATCCGTCCGCCCCGTAACCCAGACCGACGACCTCGGCGAGATCGTAGAAGGAGATGGCGCCCAGTGCGTGCTGTGTGGATCCGGGGATAATGCTACCGCGGATGTTTCCGTTGGCTTGGACAGCGACGAACACCCTTTGGCCGGTGATCTCCTCGGTCACCAGGCGCATGGCATCAGTGATGAAATTGCCCGCAGGTGTCTCTCGCAGCGGCGGCTGATCGCTCAGCGTGAAGCCTGATTGGGCCACTGTGGCCATTATGTCGTCGAACCTTCCTTCGGTCATCTCGCTGATGTGCTCGTTGAGCAGTGTGGTATACCCAGCGACCATGCGTTGGATCTCCGGGTGCGGGGACAGGCTGTCGTCGATCGCCATCAGGAACGGACGGTCGTTCTCCTGGTTGCACACGTGGACCTTCCCGGTTGCTGGGTCGTAGGCGAGCTCGAGTTGTCCTAGGTAACGTCCGAGTGAGCCGGCCTGAACGATGAACGTGGAGTTGATCTCGAGAGGTTCGTGAAGCGCGGTGTGACAGTGGCCCCCCACGATGACGTCGATTCCCGGCACCTCTTGGGCCAGATGCTTGTCCTCGTCCACTCCGGAGTGGCTTAGCGCCACAACGATATCGGCTCCTGCAGCCCTCAGGGTAGCCACCGCCTCCCGGGCCGTGAGCAGCCGGTCTGTGAATTGGACTGCTCCGGTCTCGTAGGTTACCTCCAAAGCGTCGTTCCCGATGAGTCCAAACACACCTACTGTGAGCCCGTTTTCTAGGCGCAGGATCCCTGTGGATCTGAGTAACCCCGCGTTGGCCAGAGGGTGCTCCTCGGGAGGCACAGTATTGCTCGCCAAGACAAGCGTGCTCTCATGCGCGTTAGGGTAGCCAGCTTCGCGAAGGTACCGAGCTAGGACGTCGGGTCCGTAGTCGTACTCGTGGTTGCCGATGGTTACAGCGTCATATCCCATCGCCTGGAGAAGAGAGAGCTCGACCGGGTGACCGCGGGGTGCGAGCCAGGCAAACGCTGATCCTCCCAGGAAGTCGCCAGCGTTCAGCAACAGCACCGGCTCACCCTGTTGGGCCTTGTTCTCTCTAATCTCCTGGATGGTTGTGGCCAGGCGAGCGAACCCCCCCACTGAGGGATCATCGAGATCCGGATGGTAATCCACTGCCGGTGAGTGCGGGAGCAGAGCTGAGTGCTCGTCGTTAGTGTGCAGGATGGTGAGGTATAGTTCCTCGTTGCCTGCCGACTGTGCGCCTGTGGTGACGACCACAAGTAGGCACGCCAGCACAGCCAGTGTCACCAATCGGGTCGCCGCGAGCCGGCGTTCACCTTTTGTCCACGACTGAACTCTTTTGCGCATGCTGATGGTTCACACTCCTTGCCAAGCTGTTGGTTGGACCAGCATAGCACACCTGCAGTCGGCCCAACCAGGCGAGCTGCGACCACAGGTTGTGTTGGAAGAAGGGATCGAGGCTATGGGTGAGGGCCTTGCAACGTCCGAACTACGCTTCACAAACTAGTCGAGGGCTTGACCCCCGCTCTACATAGGCGTATAAAGTCCCCCATACTGCTGAGGGCACATCATGTGGGCATTACTACCGGGTATCTTGATGGGGTGGTCCCTTGGGACCAATGATGCGGCCAACGTGTTTGGCCTCGGCGTAGGAGCGCGTGCCGTCTCTTACCGCGCGGCGGTGATGCTGACAAGCTGCTTTGTGATCCTCGGGGCCTACGTAGGTGGTGCGCGGGGCATGGCCACTTATGGTGCGCTGGCGGGACACGATTTGGCCACGGCGTTCTGCGTAGGATTGGCAGCAGGAGCGACTGTGACCATGATGACGGTGCGGAGAATCCCCGTATCCGCCACTCAGGCTGCGGTGGGGGCGATCATAGGCGTCGCGCTAGTCGCGGGTCGTCCTGTGGAGTGGGGCGTGCTCTTGCGGATCGGTGTTTCTTGGGTGACTTCTCCGCTGGGAAGTCTCGTTTTTGCGTACGTGCTGCACCGCTTTCTCAGTCCGGTATTGGAGCGTTGGTTGGGGGGGCTTGCTGTCTACAACCTGGCGCTACGGTGGGGAATCGTCATTGTGGGCATCTTGGGTGCCTACGCTCTGGGTGCAAACAGCGTCGCCAATGTGACTGGCGTCTACGTGAGTGCAGGTCTTCTGTCGGTTCCAGTGGCCGCGGTGGTGGGGGCCGGGAGCATCGCCCTGGGTGTACTGACCTACTCTCGCCGGGTGATGGAGACAGTGGGTGAGCGGTTGGTTCACTTGGGGCTACTCCCCGCTTTGTTTGCGGCGATCTCACAGGCGGCCGTACTCCGGTTGTTTGCCTACGTCGGCGTGCCGGTATCCACTTCTCAAGCGGTGGTAGGTGCGGTGCTGGGAATTGGTCTGGTGCGCGGAGTACAGACCGTCAACTTGCGGCAGATAGTCACCATCGGCCTCGGCTGGGTGTTGACCCCTGTGCTTGCAGGAGTTGTGGGTGCTCTTTTGTGGCTGGCCATTGGCTGGGCGCTGCCAGGGTGAAAGGTCGGTGTTGCCCGCGAGGGGCCCCGCTTGTGAGTGTACATGGAGAGCCGTAGAATTCGGGTGCCGGAGGGGTGGGCGAGAGGTCTAAACCACCGGTCTGGAGAACCGGTGCACCCGTAAGGGTGCCGTGGGTTCGAATCCCACCCCCTCCGCCAGCTTCCCGCGGGGGTACCATACAGCTCGTATGGCGACTGCTTTGACTGCCCACGGTACTGTACATAAACTGCTAAGTGGGCCCGTGCACGGTGGGGGGCTAGCGGTCCCCTGTACCCAAAACCCGCTACATGTGGGACCGATGGGCCGCCCGAGAGGGAGTGGAGTTGGAAGCGACCGGGAAACCGGGGTGTTGACGGCTGAGCCCCCTGCGACACACACTGGTGAATTCCGTCAGACCCGGAAGGGAGCAGCGGTAAGCCGGTCCCTGTGGGTGATAGGGGAACCCTTGGCCCGAGCCAACGATCCGGGGGCGCCCGACAGCCCTCCTGCGACGGTGGTCTGCACGGGCCCTTCTCACTAGGCTTGAGGTGGCGATGGGAGCTGAATTGCCGCGTCCCTGGGGAAGAGCAACAAAAAAGCCCGCGCCTGCGGGCTACACCTCTTATGTACGACGATTGGCCTCTCGTGTCAAGCCCCTGCCTCGACCTCGAAGCCAAATCCGCGTGGCGATTGGCGTAGTTCGCGCTCCAGCTTGCGGTAGTGCTCCTCGAGTTTGGGGGTGATGGAAGGCTGCGTTTCCTTCAGCGCCTGCTGGAAATGCCGCATTTCCACCTTCTCGCTTTCCAGACTCTCCCGCAGCGCCAGCCGCCCCGCTTTGCGGCAGACCTCGGCGATGTCTGCCCCGGAAAACCGCGCGCTACGCTGTGCGAGCTCCTCCAGGTTCACGTCCTCTCCCAGACTCATCTCGCGGGTGTGCACTCTGTATATGGCCAAGCGTGCCTGTTCATCTGGGACTGGAACGTAAATGAGCTCTCCCAAGCGGCCAGGGCGAAGAAGGGCCGGATCTAGAAGGTCAGGCCTGTTAGTAGCTCCGATGACCACAACCCCGCGCAGTTCTTCCAAGCCGTCAAGTTCGGCCAACAGCTGATTCACGATCCTCTCGGTGGCGTGCGGCTCCCCGACGGCGGTTCCCCGCCGGGGGGCGAGCGAGTCCAGCTCGTCCATGAAGATCACCGAGGGGGCTACTTGCCTCGCTTTGCGGAACACTTCCGCCACCAATTGCTCGGACTCTCCATACCACTTCGACAGAAGCTCCGACCCCTTTGCGGAGATGAAGTTCGCGGAAGACTCGTGGGCTACAGCCCTAGCCAACAAAGTTTTCCCAGTTCCCGGTGGTCCGTAAAGCAACACACCCTTGGCGGGACTGATCCCCACGCGGCGAAAGGCCTCGGGCCGCTTCAGCGGTAGTTCTACAGCCTCTGCCAACAGCTGCTTGACCTGGGCGAGCCCTCCTATGTTGTCCCAGGTAACACGAGGCACCTCTACCAGCACCTCCCGCATGGCTGAAGGACGGACTTCCTTGAGCGCCTGTTCGAAATCGCTGCGTTGGACCACGAGCTCCTCCAGGAGCTCTGGGGGAATACCTTCTTCTTCGAGGTTGATCCGGGGAAGGACTCTGCGCAAGGCGTTCATCGCTGCCTCTCGGCACAAGGCCTCGATATCTGAACCCACAAACCCGTGAGTGAGCTCCGTGTACTCGGCCAAGTCCACGTCGTGTGCCAGGGGCATGCCGCGGGTGTGAATCATGAAGATCTCGCTTCGTCCTTCACGATCAGGGACACGCACCTCGATCTCTCTGTCGAAGCGGCCGGGCCGGCGCAGTGCTTGATCGATGGCCTCGATGCGGTTGGTCGCTCCCATGACGATGACGTTCCGTCTCTCCTTCAGCCCATCCATCAACGTGAGTAGTTGCGATACCACGCGGCGTTCGACCTCGCCGGTTACCTCTGCCCTCTTGGGGGCGATGGAATCCAGCTCGTCTATGAACACGATCGAGGGTGCGTTCTTCTCAGCATCCTCGAAAATCTCCCGCAGCCTTTGCTCAGATTCCCCATAATAGCGAGACATTATCTCGGGTCCGGACAGAGATATGAAGTGTGCATCCGACTCGTGTGCTACGGCCTTCGCCAGCAAGGTCTTCCCTGTGCCTGGGGGCCCGTGCAGGAGCACGCCTTTCGGGGGCTCAATACCCATCCGATCGAACAGCTCCGGCTTCTTCAGCGGCAGCTCAACCATCTCTCTGATCTTCTGGATCACATCGCGTAGGCCGCCGATGTCCTCGTAGGCCACTTCGGGAACGGCACGCTCGCTCTCTTCTGCCTCCACGTACTCTGGCAGTAGTTCGATCTCCGTATCCTCGACGATCCGGACCAGCCCCTTGGGACTGCTTTTCACCACCCGCAGTCGGACCTCTCCCAGGCCAAACTGCGGTCCCATTTCGAAGAATTCCCGGAATATCCTCTCAGTGAGGTTGTCGCTGCCGAGTGGGGATTGTGGCATGCGGGCAGCTGTGGACACGATATCGCCTGTCTGCACTATCCGTCCCATCAAGGCACGTTGCAGACTGTCGGGAGAGGCTACCAAACGCACCCCCTTGCGCGCTGGGGCCAAGGTGACCTTCGTTGCAGGTCGCCATTCAGCTTTGCGCACCTCCACCGTGTGTCCGACGCCCACTTCGGCGGCGGAGCGCACAAGTCCGTCGATGCGGATGATCTCAAGGCCCTCGTCCGCCTGGTATCCAGGTGCAGCTATTGCGCCGGTGGAGTTTTTGCCGTTTATTTCGACCGGCTCACCTGGGGAGACGTCGAGCTCCGCAAGGTGTTGTGAGGAAATGCGAGCAATGCCCTTCCCCACGTCTTGCTGGTGTGCTTCAGCTACCTTCAGCATTATCGTCTTCTGGTTCTCTGCCATCGTCACGCTCCGCAGATTATGTTAAGGGGGAAGGAGTGAAGACGCCAATCGCTATAATGAGATCACGATGCGACTGTTCTTCTGTGTGGAGCTTCCCGAGGAGGTGCGGGGGATCTTGGCTGAGCAGGTAGCCCAGCTCAAGCGGAAACTGGGGACTGCCAAGTGGGTGCGTGCCGAGAACCTACACGTGACGCTGCGCTTTTTGGGGGAGCTGGGAGATGAGCTGGCAAGTGAGATTCAGGACATGGCGGCCCTCGTAGCTGGTGAAACCGAGCCGTTTGAGCTCGAGCTCGAGACGTTGGGAGCATTCCCGCGGCCGGAACGTGCCCGGGTTCTGTGGGTGGGTTCGCAAAAGCCTAACGAAGGCTTTGCGGAGCTTGCTTTCAGGTTGGAGAGCGCGGTCCAGAAAGCCGGCTTGCCTCCGGAACGACGGCGGCCTTTGCCGCACGTCACGCTTGCCCGCTTTCGCAGCCCTAGAGATGTGAAGCACGTGGTCGCGCCACTTCGGGGGGGAACTCTTAGCGTTCCGGTGGAACAACTTGTGCTGATGAGCTCGATGCTCAGGGCGGACGGCCCAACCTATACTCCGGTGGCGCGGCTGCTTCTGAAAGGGTGAGGTCTTGCCATTCGAGATACTGGAACACACCGCTGACGCGGGAGTACGCGGCATCGGTGCTAATGCCTGCGAGGCGTTTGCTGAGGCGGCCCGAGGGATGTTCTCCCTGATGGTGGACCTGGATGCAGTGCGCACAGTCAGAGAAGTACGGGTGGATCTCGAGGCAGACAGCCAGGAGGCGCTGCTGGTGTCCTGGCTTGGAGAACTCCTCGCTCAACGGGACATCTCGGGGCTTGTGTTCTCTCGCTTTCAGGTGCAGATTGAGCCGGCTCCCCCCGGCTGGAGACTGGAAGCTCGCGCCTGGGGGGAGCCGTTGGATGCTGGGAGACACGATCCTCGGGTGGAGGTGAAGGCAGCTACCTACTACGGTGTACGGGTGGAGAGAGAAGGCGGACGTACCATCGCCCAGTGCGTGCTGGACCTGTGAGGGGGAAGGGCATGAAGCTCGAGAAGCTAGGCGACTACGCGTGGGAGATACCGAAGACCGGAAGCATGCTTGTTCCAGGCAGAATCTATGGCTCTGAGGAGTTGCTGCGCCCCTTGTTGCAGGATTCCGAAGGGGGGCAGGAGTGGAATGCCTTGCAGCAAGTGCGCAATGTGGCTTGCCTGCCCGGCATTGTCAAGGCGTCAATCGCCATGCCCGACATTCACCCTGGGTACGGGTTCCCCATCGGTGGGGTTGGTGCATTCGATGTGGACGAAGGTGTCGTGGCCATGGGAGGCGTTGGATTCGACATCAACTGTGGAGTGCGAGTTCTGGCTACTCCATTGAGTGTGGACGAAGTGCGTCCGCGGAAGGCAGAGCTGGCTGATCGATTGTTCGCTGGGGTTCCGGCGGGACTGGGATCCGAGGGAACGCTGAGGCTCTCCGTAGAGGGCATAGACGAGGTTCTGCGCAAGGGCGCACGGTCTGCAGTCAACAGAGGATTTGGAGTAGCGGAGGACCTTGACTACAGCGAAGAGGGTGGCTGTATGGAGGACGCTGATCCGGCGGCCGTCTCCCAGAAGGCCAAGCAAAGGCAGTTCCGCCAGATGGGAACCCTGGGCTCGGGGAACCACTACTTGGAGGTCCAGGAAGTGGTGGAGGTGCGGGACCAGGAAGCTGCAGCTGCCTATGGAATAGAGGAAGGGCAGATAATTGTGGCCATCCACTGTGGGTCACGTGCTCTGGGCCACCAGATTGGCCAGGACTACCTGCAGGAGCTGGAACGCGCCAGCAAGAAGTACGGCATTCCCATAAGGGAACGAGAGCTCGTCTGTGCTCCCATCCGATCGCCAGAAGGGCGGAAGTACCTGTCGGCAGTGGCCGCGGGGGTGAACTGCGCGTTGGCCAACCGACAAATCATCTCCCACCTGGTTCGTGAGGTGATGGCCCCTATGTTCTCCCTGCCGCACGAGAGGATCCGCACTCTCTACGACGTAGGTCACAACAATGTCAAGTTTGAGCGCCATGTGGTGGACGGGCGTGAACGCGAGCTCTTGGTCCACCGCAAGGGTTCCACTAGGGCGTTGGGTCCTGGTAGACGGGAGAACCCCAGACGGTACGACAGTGTGGGTCACCCCATCTTTGTCGGCGGCACTATGGGGACTTCGTCATACATTATGCGTGGAACCGAGGGAGGCATGGCCGAGGTGTTCGGCTCCGGCGTGCACGGTGCAGGGCGAGCCATGTCCAGAGCGAAGGCCAAGAAGAAGTGGCGAGGCGGCAACGTACATGAAGACTTAGTTAGGCAGGGAATTGAGCTACGTGCCCACTCAGCACGCGGCGTGGCCGAGGAAGCACCGGGGGCATACAAGGACGTGGAGCTTGTGGTAGACGCTGCTGTTCAGGCAGGCCTCAACGCAGTGGTGGCAAGAGTGTTCCCTCTGGCGTCCGTCAAGGGGTGAACCTTGGGGGCAACCCCTCTCTGCCGCCATTCGGAAGGCCATCTAGGGGTTGTTCCTGAGCGTCCCTCGCTCAAAAGGTAGTGTGGCTGTTGGGCGAGTCTACTGTCCCCTTGAACCAGCGGGTCCAAGAGCGACGGAAACAGCGTGCCTCAGAGGTGAGCACTCGGGCTAGGGCAGTTGCATTGTGCTTTAATGTGGGCTTTCCGCCTACCTCTGTGACCGACAGGAGTGGCGCTCGGATCACCCGCAGCCCGAACGCCTTGGCGCCATGCAGGTCATCCTTGACGGGGACGCTCCCTTCTTTGCGGTAGCGTTCGCAGAGCTCCTTCGGCGGTTCCTGGATGTTCACTACCACTGCATGAAAGCGGGAGATGTCTATGTAGTCGCTCAGGGTCCGCAGATGATCGTGCGCTGTGAATCCATCGGTCTCGCCAGGTTGCGTCATGAGGTTCATGATCACATATCGCTCTGCAGGTGACTGTATTATCGCTTCGGCCATGTCCTCCACCAGCAAGCTGGGCACAACGCTTGTGAACAGACTCCCCGGACCGAGGGTGATCAGGTCTGCCTTGCTCAGGGCCTCGACTACCGGCATATACGGGTAGGCGGGCGCGGTCAGGCTGACCTTCTCGATGGCTCGCGGGTCCTGGGCAATTACCTCCTCTCCTTCGATTTGTGTCCCATCCTGCATTCGGGCCGTGAGATTCGTCTTGTCCAACGTAGCCGGCAACACCTGGCCGCGCACGCTCAGCAGGTAGCTTGCTTCCTCCACCGCTCGGTCTAATCCCCCTGACAGCTGGTCCAGTCCGGCGAGAAGGAGGTTGCCCAACGAGTGCCCCGCCAACCCTTCGCCCGAACCGAAGCGGAACTGAAACAGCTGGGCCATGCGTTCCTCGTCCTCGGCCAGGGCAAGGAGGCAGTTGCGCACGTCACCAGGCGGAAGCACGTCGAGCTCCAGTCTCAATCGACCTGAGCTCCCGCCGCTGTCCATCACCGTGACCACGGCTGTGAGGTTGGCTGTGTGGTTCTTTAGCCCGCGTAGGATGGTGGGCAAGCCCGTTCCTCCTCCCACAGCTACGACCTGCGGCGCTGCGGGCAGCACGCGGGCTTGGTAGAGTGCCTGGGCCAGGGAGCCCGCTCGCCGAGAGGAGAATGCAGCGGTGATTGATCTTACTGCCATGGCCATTCCCAATATGGCGCCGCCGACACCCAGGATGAGGGCAGCGGCGCCCAGCGCCGGACGCCAGAGGAACGGGAACTGGTGGAGGAAGAGAGAGTACAGGCCGCGCATGCCCTCTTGCCCAAGCAAGCAGAGAGTTCCGAACACGATGAGGACGGTCGATGCAAGTGAAAGGGCCATCCAGCGCTTGACCCCAATGCCCGGAAGTAGGAGCCGCAGCGCTGGATGCAGTCTCATTGCCAGTCTAACCGGACGCCGGGTCCCAGCTTGACAAGCTCCTCAGCCAGCTCGTTGCATTGCCGCACTCCGTAGCGGGGACTGGCGAGTACAGTAGCAGCGCGTCCGTTTTGGCAAAGGCGAACCCGAGTGGGAAGGGGGCCTGGGTGTTCAGCCAGAAGCTCTGCGAGCCGCTCCAATGTGGAGAGCTCAGCAAGTTCCGCCGGGAGCACGATGGTACACGCTGTGACACTTCGCTCTGGCGGATCACCCAAGGGCTCCACGTGCACTGCTGTATGACGCAGACTTCCGCTGCGGGCAGAGGTTCTGACCTTCACAAGAAGCAACGAATCCTCCACGAAGTTAGTAGGGGTTTTCTCAAACAACTTCCGGGGGACCGTTACTTCCAGCTCTCCCTTCTGATCCTCCAATGTCACAAAGGCCATTCTCCCTCCCCCCGAGGTGGGGATGACCTTGGTCCTGTTCACTCGTCCGGCCACCGCCAACGTGCCTTCCCTCGCGGCGGCTTCTGCCAGGGGAACAGCTCCAGCAGCTTGGAGTTGGGCTCGGTACTCGTCCAGAGGGTGCCCTGACAGGTACAGTCCCAGTAGTTCCTTCTCGAAGCTGAGCAGCGTCTCTTTCGTGAACTCCCCGCACTCCTCGCGGAGTGCGGGTGTCAGCTCATCGGCTCCGAAGAACGACTGTTGCCCGCTCAGGCGCTCGCGCCGGGAGATGTGGGCCAGCCGCAGCGCCTCTTCTACCTGGCCCAGGAGCGCCTTGCGCGATGAGGCGAATCCATCCATCGCTCCGGCCTTTATCAGACATTCCAGGGTCTCCCGCCCGATGCGTTCCGGATCGACCCGCCTGGAGAGGTCGAAGAAGCTTTCAAATCCGCTACCGCGAACCTCGAGCAGGGCCTCCACGGCAGCCCGACCCACGTGTTTGATCGCCCCCAGGCCGAAGCGGATCTTCTTCTCTTCCACGGGAGTGAAGTCGACATCGGACTCGTTCACGTCTGGCGGCAATACTTCGATTCCCATCTCGCGGCACTCGCTGATGTAGGAGACCAGCTTGTCCGTGTTGCCGAGCATGCTGGATAGCAACGCTGCCATGAACTCCGTGGGGTAGTGTGCCTTGAAGTAAGCTGTCCAGTAGGTGACGAAGGCGTAGGCGGTGGCGTGTGCCTTGACGAAGCCGTAGCCTGCGAACTTCTCGATGTGGCTGAACAGCTGCTTTGCCTCTGCCTCATCAATGTCGTTCTCCAAACATCCTTGTACGAAGCGCGCTTCCATCTCCGCCATCACTTGAGGCTTCTTCTTGCCCATTGCTTTGCGGAGCTTGTCCGCCTCTGCTAGTGAGAAGCCGGCCACGTGTTGGGCCATCAGCATGACCTGGTCCTGGTAGATCGGGAGGCCGTGCGTTTCCTCAAGGATCTTCCCCACTGAGGGGTGGGGGGGTGAAGGAGGCTGCCTTCCGTGTTTGCGTTCGATGTAGTCCTCGACCATTCCTGACTCCAGCGGCCCCGGGCGATACAGAGCCAAAATGGCTATAAGATCGCGGAACTCGCTTGGCTCTAGCCTCCTGACCAATGCACGGATCCCCGCGGACTCCAGTTGGAAGACGCCGGTGGTATCGGCCTGGCGAATCAGCTGAAAGGTGCGCGCATCATCTAGCGGTATCTCCTCGAGCTCGGGAGCAGACTCCTTGGCCGTGGCCACTAGGCGGCGTACATCGTCAAGCAGCGTGAGGTTCCTCAACCCCAAGAAGTCCATCTTCAGAAGCCCTAGGGCCTCCAAGTCGTGCATGTCAAGCTGTGTGACGTACTCGCCATCGGTGAGGCGAAGCAACGGCACGAACTTCTCAAGTGGTTCGGGCGTTATGACCACTCCAGCGGCATGGGTGGAGGCATTCCTCAGCAGGCCTTCCAGTTTGCGGGCGATGGTGAACAAGCGACGGGTGGTCTCGTCCGCGGTGCTGGCGTTTTTGAGCTCAGGAACTTGTTCTAGAGCCTTGCTCAAAGGCATGCCGTAGGGGACTAGTTTGGCGATTCGATCTGCCCGATCATAGGGAATGCCCAAGACCCGAGACACGTCGCGGAGGACCGAGCGGGAGGCCAGCCGATCGAATGTTCCGATTTGGGCAACGTGATCCTGACCGTATTTCTCGGCCGCATAGCGGATTACTTGGTCTCGGCCCCGAATGCAGAAGTCGATGTCGATGTCGGGAAGGCTCACCCGATCGGGGTTGAGAAAACGTTCGAATAGGATCCCGTACTCCAACGGGTCGACCTTGGTGATCCCGAGGGCGTACGCCACCAGCGAACCCGCTGCCGATCCGCGTCCAGGGCCCACGGGGATCCTGTTTTGCCTTGCGTAGTCGACGAAATCGGCGACGATGAGGAAGTACGCGCCGAGCTGCTTTCGCCCTATCACCGACAGCTCGTACTCCAGCCGCTCTTCCACTTCAGTGGGCAGGGGCTCGCCGTACTTGCGTTGGGCGCTCTCGCGCGCCCGCTTCTCCAAGTAGCTCTGCGCGTCGGGATGTCCTTCGGGGACGGGAAAGCGAGGCAACCACCGCGCTCCGAACTCAAGTTCAAGCTCTATGCGATCGGCCACCTCCACAGTGCGGTCCACCGCCTCAGGAACCTCTCGGAACCGCTCGCGCATCTCTTGCTCTGTGAGGAAGTGGTAGCCATCGCCGTCCAGCGAGCGAGCGTTGTCTTCGTCCACCCGTCTGCCCCCCTGGATGTTGATCAGAACCTGATGCGCTTCTGCATCCTGGGGATCAAGGTAGTGGACATCGGACGTGGCCACGTAAGGCAGCTTCAGCCTCTGGGCGAGCTCCAGCCCTCCCTTGATGAGCTTTCGGTTGCGTTCCAAACCGTGATCTTGAAGCTCAAGATAGAAACGTTCGGGAAAGATCTCCGCCAGCTTCCCAGCCGCCAGCACAGCCTTGTCGACTCCCGATCGCAGACGGCGCTGGACCTGGCCGGACTCACAGGCGGAGAGAGCAATGAGTCCTTGAGCGTGCCTTTCCAGGAGCTCAAGATCGATTCGCGGCTTGTAGTAGAAGCCCTCCGTATGCCCTCTGTTGACTAGGGTCATGAGGTTCCGCCAGCCGGTCCTATCAGCTGCCAGAACCACTAGATGGTGGTACGCTTGCTCGCCAGCGGCCCCGCGACGTTCGTGGCGTTTCCCCTTGGCCACATATAGCTCACAGCCCAGAAGTGGCTTCACCCCGTGTCCATGGCATGCAGTGGCGAACTTCACCAGCCCAGAGGCTACGCCGTGGTCGGTGAGCGCGGCTGCCGGCATCTTCAGCTCTGCTGCTCGCCGCGCGAGGTCCCCTATCCTACAGGTGGCATCGAGAAGCGAGTACTCAGAGTGCACGTGAAGGTGGACAAACCCCATCGTCAATCCTCCAGGAGGATCAGCTTTTCTTCGTCTTCATAGCCCCAGCCCAGCACGCGGCGAGCCTCGGCTTCCACCACCTCCGGCTCGTCCGCCTCATCCAAGCGGTCCCGCAGCTCGCTGCGCTGGCGCAGCAGGGACGCCTCCTGTTTGTGCAGGTCCCTGACATCGGCCGAAACGCTCACAAGCTGGGCAAGCTTACTTCCGTATAGCCAGCCCAGCCCGCCAACCACCAGGACGACGACTGCTACTATCGCTCCTGTGCGGACGTTGGGGCTACGCTGGTCCCTTCTTCGGCCACCTCGCCATCGGAGGTTCATAGATCTCTTCAATCCTCAGCAGTTCATTATACTTTGCCACACGCTCGGAACGGGAGAGAGACCCCGTCTTGATCTGTCCACTCGCTGTACCCACTGCCAGGTGGGCTATGGATACGTCCTCCGTTTCGCCCGAGCGGTGGGACACAACGCACGTCCATCCTGCTTGGGCTGCGAGGTCCATTGCCGCAAGCGTTTCACTGACTGTGCCAATCTGATTGAGTTTGATGAGTATGGAATTGGCGCAGCCACACGCTACGCCCTTCCCGAGGAGCTCAGGGTTTGTGACGAACAGGTCATCTCCGACAATCTGCGTCTCGTGGCCCAGATGCTCGGTGAGAACCTTCCAACCATCCCAGTCTTCTTCGTGGAGACCGTCCTCTATGGACAGAATGGGATACCGCTGGAGCCAGTCTCTGTATATGTCTACGAGGCCCCTTGCTTCGTACTCCTCCCCGAGCAACACGTACCTGCCCTTGCTCTCGTCGAAGAAGCTTGTGGCCGCGCAGTCAAGGGCAAGCGCCACGTCTGTTCCTGGTGTGTAGCCAGCTTCCTCAATGGCGCGGATCAGGAACTCGATCGCCTCTTGGTCTGAACGGAGCCGGGGAGCGAAGCCTCCCTCGTCCCCCACGGAGGTGGAATGGCCGGCCGACTTGAGCAGCTTCTTCAACGTGTGGAAGACCTCTGCTCCTCCCTGCAGTGCCTCGGAGAACGTCTGCGCGCGATGGGGGACCAACATGAACTCCTGTATCGCCAGTTCGTTGTCTGCATGGGCTCCCCCATTGAGAACGTTCATCATGGGGATGGGCATGCGGCCTGTGCGTGCTCCCGCCAAGTACTTGAACAAAGGGAGTTCAAGGTACTCGGCGGCCGCTTTGGCCGTGGCCAAGGAGACTGCGAGGATGGCGTTGGCCCCCAGACGTGACTTGTTGGGGGTGCCATCGAGCTCCCGGAGAACGTCATCGATCTCCTCCTGCCACAGGGCCTCCAGGCCCACGATCTCTGGGGCGATGACCTCGTTTATATTCCGTACAGCCTGAAGGACGCCCTTTCCGGCATAGCGGCTCCCTCCGTCTCTTAGCTCCACCGCTTCGTGGACTCCGGTGGATGCGCCGGAGGGGACTGCTGCCCGGGAAACTGTACCGTCCTCCAGGGTCACCTCTGCTTCGACTGTGGGGTCCCCTCGCGAGTCCAGTATTTCCCTGGCCCAAACATCCTGAATGATGCTCATCCCATCACCTCACCCGTGGGTCGAGTGTACCCCGGCTGAGAATTGGCGGCCAAGGAAAACTGTCCTACGCCAAAGGTGCTACATGCGTCCGCGCAGGCGAGGGTCGAGGGCATCGCGCAGACCGTCGCCGAATAGGTTAAACCCTAGGACAGAAAAGAGTATTGCAAGACCCGGGAAAATGGTGGTGTGCGGGGCCACCCGGATATACATGCGGCTGTTGGCCAGCATGGCCCCCCACTCGGGGGTTGGCCGTTGGGCGCCAAGGCCGAGGAAACCCAGTCCTGCAGCCCACAATATGGCTGTGGCAAACTGCAGAGTGGATTGGACAACGATCGGGCCCAGCGAGTTGGGAAGAACGTGCCGGAAGATGATCCGCAAATTGCTCGCTCCGATGGCTCGTGCCGCGGAGATGTAGTCATACTCCTTGATAGAAAGAACCGATCCTCGTACCAATCGCACATAGGCAGGTATCGTTCCGATTCCAACGGCGATCATCGCGTTGGTCAACCCTACCCCCAGCGTGCTCACTACGATTATGGCCAACAGAATCCCTGGGAAGGCGAGCATGATGTCGACGAGTCTCTGCACTGTGAGGTCTACCGCTCCTCCGAAGTACGCGGAGACCGCCCCAACGGGCACGCCCACCAACGCCCCTATTCCCACGGAGACCAACCCGATGGTCAGCGAAATGCGTGCCCCATAGATGACGCGGCTCAATATGTCTCGCCCGAGTTCGTCTCTTCCGAAGGGGGCGTCCCAAGAGGGGCCTTGTAGCGACTCGCGCAGAGACCTCTGCAGTGGATCGTAGGGGGAAAGAAAGGGGGCGAAGATGGCTCCAAGGAGAAACACAGCGATGATCCCCAGGCCGAACAGGGCGAGGCGGTTGCGCCGCATCTGACGAACGAACTCCCAGGATCCGATTCTGGAGAGTGCTCTTTTCATTTGTCCTCGGTTTCCTCTCCGCTCAGTTGTACTTGATCCGCGGATCTAAGAAGGCGTAGCTTATGTCCACCAGCAGGTTCACCAGAACGAATGAGACCGCTAGCAGCAGTACAGCCCCTTGCACCACGGGGTAGTCTCGCGCCTGGATGGAGTCGACCATCAGTCGTCCCACGCCTGGCCAGGCGAACACTGTCTCCGTCAACACCGCTCCGCCGAGCAGGATTCCCAGTTGCAGTCCGAGGACTGTGATCACCGGAATCAGTGAGTTCTTCAGCGCATGCTGGTAGATCACCCGCCGCTCTCTCAAACCCTTGGCGCGTGCGGTCGTTACGTAGTCCTGGCGCAGAACTTCCAGCATGCTTGACCGCGTGATCCGAGCCACGAAAGCCATTGAGGACGCGCCAAGAGTCATGGCCGGAAGCACCAGATGGAGCAGTGTGCCCCGGCCTGAAGATGGAAGCCATCCGAGGGAGACTGAAAACAAAAGCATCAGCATGAGGCCAAGCCAGAACACAGGCATAGAAACACCGAGCAGCGCTATGAGCATGCTTAAGTTGTCGAAGATGCTGTACCGCTTCGTGGCTGAGATGATGCCCGCAGGAAGGCCGAGGAGCGTGGCGATCAGAAGGCTGGCCATAGTAAGTTCCACTGTGTGGGGGAACTTGTCCCCCAGTTCGATTGTCACTGGCCGCCCAGTCCTGGTGGACCTGCCAAGGTCTCCCTGCAGAAGGGCGCCCAGGAACTTCCAATACTGTATGTAAAGTGGATCATCCAGCCCCAGCTGGCGGCGCACCTGCTCCACGTATTGGGGCGTCGCGTGTGGGCCTGCCATAGCCAACGCAGGATCTCCCGGGATGAACCTGACCATAGCGAACACGGCGACCGACACGCCGATGAGCGTGGGAATCACAAGCGTCAACCTACGCAGCACATACCAGATCATGAGTCGCCTTCTTAGCTACAGAGAAACGGAGGGAACAGAGGCCCGGCCACCTTGGCGACCGGGCCTCTTTCGCCTCATTGGGTACTATCGGTCGATCCAGGCCTCCCAAGCGGAGATGTTCTCCAACGGGTGGTGAATCAGGCCGTACACCCCCTCACGCACGCCGTTGATCTGCACCTCGTCGTGCAGGAACAACCAGGGAGCATCTTCCCAGATGGCCTTGATAGCCGTCTCGTAGAGCTCCTCACGGGTGTCGCGGTCTGGTGTCACTCTCGCCAGAGCGAGGGCGTCGTCAACTTCGGGGTTCTCGTAGAATCCCACCGCCCATCCTGCCGGCGGCCACTGAGAGGAGTGCAGCAGTGCGTAGAGACCGTAGTCGGCGTCCAAGGTCACGGTTCCCCAGCCGAGGAGGTACATGTCGTAGTCTGCCTCTTCCGGAGAGGCCTGTAGGTAGGAGAGGTAGGCCGCCCACTCCATGGTTATGAGTTCGGCGTCAATCCCCACGTCCATCAGGTAGCTCTGAACGGCCTCTGCAATTGTGGCGTCCATCATGTAGCGCCCCGTGGGGTGATAGAGGGTTATCTTGAACCCATCCTCGTACCCAGCCGCGGCGAGGAGATCCTTGGCTTCGTCGGGGTCGTACTCGTAGGGCCCGGCAGGGTAGTGGCCGAACACGGCCGGCACGACCGGGGCATCGGAGGGCCTTCCCGCTCCGCCGAGGATGATCTCTACGATCTCTTCCTTGTTCACCGCGTAGTTTATGGCCTGGCGCACCCTCGCGTCAGTCAGCGGGCCGCGGAGGTTGTTGAAGCCGATGTAGACAACGCGAACGCTGGTTGCGTTGACCACGTCTATCTCGGAGTTGGCCTCGAGCCGGGGAACGTCGCGCGGCGGCACGCGCATGATCGCATCCGCCTCGCCGGTCTCCAGCATGACCACTCGAGCAGCATCCTCAGGCACGAACTTGAACACTACTTCATCGAGATAAGGTCGCTCTCCCCAGTAGTCCTCGTTGGCGACCAGAAGGATCTCCTCCCCCCTCTGCCACCGCTCCAGCTTGAACGGGCCTGTCCCTATCGGATGGGTGATCTTGTCGCCCGGCTCCAGGCCCTCGAGCTGCTTGGGACTCACCATCCCGATGAAGCTGTGAGAGAGGTGGGAGAGCATGGGCGCGAAAGGCTCATCGGTGTGGAGGTTTATGGTATGCGTGTCTACAACTTCCACCTCAGTCACGCGCGCAATGAGAAAGCGGAACGGAGCGCCGCTCTCGGGGTCCAGGAAGCGATCCAGATTCATCTTCACCGCTTCGGCGTTGAAGGGTTCGCCATCGTGGAAGGTTACTCCTTCCCTGAGACGGAGGGTCCAGACCCTACCATCCTCAGATGGCTCCCAATCGACGGCCAGATTGGGTTGCAGGCTGCCGTCAACGTCCAAATAGATCAAGGGTTGCGTAATGTGCTCACTTACTGTTGCAGCGGGAGCCGAGGACATCCCGATGGGGTCGAGGGACTCAGGTTCTACGCCGATTGCGATTACCAGCCTGCCGCCATACTGGGGTTCAGCAGCAACCCCACTGATCACCAGCGCCAGCGAAATAGACAATACAAGACCAACTAAACTCTTGACTCTCATCTCATACCTCCTGCCTTGCAGAGTAGCGTGTCGAGGGAAATCTCGCCGTTCACTGCTTGCTCCCTCTCTCACCTCCCTTCTCACCTAGCCGCTACATGACGCGGAGTCAGCTAGTGCCTACAGGATATGACCTACTGAGCACTATAAAGCGCTACTGGAAGAGGGTCAAGGCAGGGTGCCTCGGAATAATCCGTACCGACGGGGACTGCCGCCTCAGCGCTCAGCTGACTGGGCCGAACCAAAAGACCAGGCAACTCCCACCCAGGCTTGCGGGGCTCGGTGGCCCGATGGTTGGATTGTCGAGGGTGGATTCAACGATGGCACTCAGCGTAGGTTCGCCAGCTGCAACAAGATCGCCTGGAGATCCTGGTGGAGATGTTGGTTGACCCTGCGGCAGGGTGCATTCGTCGCTACAATCCGTGTATGAATGGACACGCGTTGCGCAAAGCATACCTGGAGTACTTCAGCAAGGAGGGTCATCAAGTTGTGCCTTCGTCAGGCTTAGTGCCGGACGATCCGACGTTGCTGTTTACCTCGGCAGGAATGGTGCCATTCAAGGATATGTTTTGGGGCAAGGTCGCGCCGCGTTATCGGCGGGCGACGAGTTGTCAGAAGTGTATGCGTACTACTGACATCGAACGGGTAGGCACAACAGCCTATCACCACACTTTCTTCGAGATGCTGGGCAACTTCTCCTTTGGAGACTACTTCAAAGAAGGGGCCATCACGCTCGCTTGGCGGTTCCTCACCCGCGAACTCGCCTTGGATCCCGATCGGTTGTGGGTGACGGTTTACGAGGAAGATGAGCAGGCGCGGAAGATGTGGATTGATGCGGTGGGCTTGCCCGCTGAGAGAGTTGTCAGGTTGGGCAAAGAGGAGAACTGGTGGGGGCCGGTGGGAGATCGTGGCCCGTGCGGCCCGGACACGGAGATTTTCTGGGACTGGGGAAAGGAGCTTTCCTGCGGCGCCGCCTGTGCCGGACCTGCGTGCGATTGTGCCAGGTTCAGCGAGATATGGAACCTGGTGTTCATGCAGTTCGATGCGCAGCCTGACGGAACGCTGGTTGAGCTGGCCCGCAAGAACATCGACACGGGGATGGGGTTGGAACGCACTGCGGCTGTCCTACAGGGAGTACTGAGCGACTTCGACACCGACTTGTTTGCTCCTGTGGTCCGGGCTGTGGAAGAGATGGTGGGTGATCCCTGTCGAGGGGACAGATTGACCCAGCGCAACGTCATCGCTGATCACATAAGGGCTCTTGTGTTCTTGGTTGCCGACGGGGTACTCCCCGCAAACGAAGCGCAAGGCTACGTGTTGCGCCGTGTTCTCCGACGGGCTGTACGGGCGGCTGACCAGTTGTCGCTTCCCGCCGGAGGGTTGGCTGAGTTGGTTCCGTCCGTGGTCGAGGCTTTTGGTGAGGTCTACCCAGAAATCGTGGAGCGGCGGGTTTTGGCCGAGCAGGTAATAACACGGGAGGAGCAAGCGTTCAGGCGTACTTTGCAGAGCGCAGAAGGCCAACTGCGTCACGAACTGGGGAAGCTCAAGCCTGGTGCTCAGCTTCCGGGAAGAGTTGTTTTCGAGTTGTACGATACTTATGGCTTTCCGGTGCAACTGACCGAAGAGGTTGCTGCCGAGGCTGGAGTGTCCGTCGACCGAGCAGGGTTCGAGCAGGAGATGGAGCGCCAGAGGGCACGCTCGCGGCAGGCTACGCAGGCGGAAGGAGCTTCAGCGAGAGATGAGGCCCCAGCTGGACGCTGGGAGACTGAGTTCGTCGGCTACGAGTGTTTGGAAACGGACACCGAGCTCGTGGCGGTTGTGGACCGCGATGGTGTGACCCATGAGCAGGTTGAGCAGCAGGGGGAGTGGCACTTCGTCTTCCCCCGAACGCCTTTCTACGCTGAGGCGGGCGGACAAGTGGCTGATGCTGGCTGGATTCAGAATCTGGCCCGCCCGGGGAGAGCAGAAGTGAGCGGCGTTCAGGAGACGCTGCACGGAACGATTCACGTGGGGCGAGTCGTGGAAGGGACCTTCCGACTTGGCGATGCCTGCCGCCTCCAGGTCGACCGAGCGCGTCGCCGGGGAATAGAGAGAGCTCACACGGCTACCCACCTCCTTCACGCGGCGTTGCGGGAAGAGCTGGGAGATCACGCCATACAAGCCGGCTCGTGGGTTGGGCCTGAGGAGGTGCGGTTTGATTTCACGCACTTTGCCTCTCTTTCCGACGGGGAGCGATCGCGGGTAGAGCGGAGAGCGTTTGCCGCTGCGCTTGCCGACCTGGAGCTTCGTGTCAGCTGGATGCCGTTGGATGAGGCGGTTGCGTCCGGCGCCATGGCCCACTTCGAGGAGGAGTACCGCGGGAAGGATCGAGTGCGAGTAGTGGAGGTTCCCGGTGTTTCCCGTGAGCTGTGTGGTGGGACCCATGTTCGCAGGACGGGAGAGATCGGCCCGCTTGTTATCTTGGCTGAAGAGGCAGTTAGCTCGGGTACAAGGCGAATCCGAGCCTTGGTGGGAGAGAAGGCCCGGCAGCAGCTGGCGACCCTGAGGGAAGAGCGCGGAAGAATCGCCGATCTGTTAGGTGCTCCCGAAGGAGAGGTCGAAGCTGGCGTGGCGCGGGCGTTGGCTGAGCTAAAAGAGCTGCGACGTCAAGCGGCAGCACTGCAGGAGAAGCTCACTGCCAAGGAGGCTGAAGAGCTGATCTGTCGCGCTGAAGACGTAGAGGGAGTGAGTTTGCTGGGAGCCGTGGTGGAGGGAGGAGCCGAGCGAGCCAAGATGCTCGCTGATGCCCTTGCTGCTCAGCTGGGCAGATGTGCTGTTCTCTTGGGCACAGAGGCAGGAGACCGCGCTGTGCTCGTAGCAAAGGTATCCGATGCTCCGGGGGTTTCCGCTGGGGATCTCGTCCGAGTCGCTGCTGAGCGGGTCGGGGGCAAGGGAGGTGGGCGCCCCACATTTGCGCAAGGGGGAGGCCCCGATAGGACGGCCCTGCCCCGAGCAGTAGAGGACGCGTTGGAGCACGCCCGAGCGGCGCTCAGATCAACCTGACGGGCATGCACACGTAGATGAACCCCTCGTCGCCAGGAGTGATCTCTCCAGAAGGCTCCAGAAGGCCCGCCCGGTCCGAGGCGGAGAGCCAGAGGGCCACCTGTTCAGAGGTCATCCGACGGAGAGCGTCGATGAGATACTCCGCTTTGAATGCGATCTCCAGTTCCTTCTCTGCGGGTTTGGTCAGCCGCACGCGTTCCTTCCCTGCTCCTTTCTCCTTAGATGCTGAAGTGAGTTCCACTGCGGATTCTTTGGCAGTTACCTTCAACGTCACTGCTCCCGATTCCTCGGCTGCTGTGATCTCCATGCGCCGGAGTGTCTCGAGCAACGGCTCTCGGGGAAGGAATAACCCAAGGTCGGAGTCATTGGGAATCACGCGCTCGAAGTCGGGGAACTGCTCCTGTACCAGTCGGCTGGAGAACAAGACTGGTCCTGCCTCAAAGTGGAGTTGCGCCTGTTCTTCGTAGAGGACGACCTCGTCGGTTCCCACGTTGGTAAGCACTCGCTGCAGGTCACCCAAGATCTGGGCATCGATCAGGAACGAGCCTTCGTAGTCCTCTGGTAGGTCCTCTGTGGCAACTCTCTTCACTGCAAGCCGATAGCCGTTCGTCGCAGCGAGCTTCAGCCCTTGCCCCGAAAAGAGTAAATCCACCCCGGTGAGAGCCAAGCGTGTGGTCTCCGAGGCCTTCAGGGCAGCAAATGAAGTCTGAGTGATCGCTTGTATCAGTCTCTCTCGAGGAATCCGGCAACGTGGCGTCTCCGGAGGCTGGGGAAGCTGTGGGAACTCCTCTGCTGGAAAGGAGAGAAGCTCAAAGGAGGCCTCTCCGCAGCTCAGGCGCACCTGACCATCGGATTCGGTCAGAGTGATATCGGCATCCTCGGGCAACCTTGTGGAAAGCTGTGTCAGCACCTGTCCAGGGCACACTACGGTTCCCTCGGAGGAGACCTTGGCCGGGACCTGGCAGCGGATAGAACGCTCCAGGTCTGTTGCCCCCAGCTCCAGACCGTTAGCTCGGGCCTGCAAACGGATCCCCCCGAGGATAGGCATGGAACTGCGGGCAGCCAGTGCATAACCTACTGCTCTGACTCCGAAGATCAGGTCTTCACGGGCACAGACGATCTCCATCTTCCCTCCTAGTTGTCGCAACCATTACGAGAGCCTCCTCACGGTCCTCTCTTGCGGCCATCGTAAGCTCCGCCCCCACTGTTCGCTCGAAGGGATCATATCAGGGGAGCGGCAGACGGGCCAGGATGTTGTGGCACACTTGGTCGGGAGGCAGGGTAGCATCGATGACTTCCGCCCCCGGTTGGGAGGAGAGAAACTGAAGGTAGGCTTGGCGTACCTCTGAGAAAAACCCGAGCCCCTCCTCTTCGAACCGATCACGCTGAGCCGTACGCTCATATGCGATCTTAGGGGGTAGATCCAGTACAAAGGTGCGGTCCGGCTGTAATCCACAGGTGACCAGGCGATTCAGTTCTTGGACAAGCTCTACACCCAACCTCCTCGCCACTCCCTGATAGACAACGCTCGACAGCACATAGCGGGAGCAGATGACCCAGCGCCCTTGGTCCAACGCAGGGCGAATGACCTGTTCCACGTGCTCGTGACGGTCGGCGAGCATGAGGAGCAGTTCAGTTAGGGGGCGCACTCTGACCGCTGGATCCAGGAGCAACCGCCGCAGAGCACCGCCCACCTTGGTGCCCCCAGGTTCCCGCGTCGTCACCGCTGATATTCCCCTCTGTTCCAATGCTTTGGCCAAATGCTCCAGTTGGGTGCTCTTGCCTGAGGAGTCCGGGCCTTCCAGTACGATGAACATATGGTTCAATCAGCTCTCCTGACGAGCCTCCAAGCGATCAATGCGGCTCCGACGACGATAGAGGTGTCAGCCACGTTGAAAACGGGCCAGTGAGGCACCTGCACGAAATCCAGAACGTGCCCCCAACGAACCCGGTCAATCAGGTTTCCTGTGGTGCCAGCCCACAGCAGGGCTACTCCCGGACGGGGAATCCAATTAGGTTTTCCTGTAAGAAGGACCCAGCCGGCGACCAAGAAGACCGCTATCGAAAGCGCTAGTAAAAGTGTGCCGTGAGCTGGCAGAAGGCCGAACGCTCCGCCAGGGTTGCGCACCAGCGTAAGACGGACCCAGTGCCCCGCGAGGGCCACCGAATCCCCAGGTGACATTGTGAGCCCCACAGCCAGCTTGGTCAGCTGGTCCAGCGACAACACGCCGAGTGCCAAGGCTG
This sequence comes from uncultured Thermotogaceae bacterium, assembly GCA_964516385.1. Classification (GTDB taxonomy): domain Bacteria; phylum Bipolaricaulota; class Bipolaricaulia; order Bipolaricaulales; family Bipolaricaulaceae; genus T3SED10-47. The sequence goes on along the minus strand of CAZEYM010000022.1, from coordinate 1,603 downwards.
TAGCTTTCGTGATCTGCATCCCAGCAGGCAGTCTATCTCCACGTAACACACCATCCAAGGTGAGCTGCGCCTGGTGGGCTTGACCTTGCCGCTAAAGTCTGCTCCTTTGCGCACGCGCAGAGGTCGGCTGCACGAGGCACTGGCAAGGTTCTCTCACGTTACAGGGCCCCGCTGCTTCGGAGAGCCAGAACGACGAGACTTGAGCGGGCGATGACATCACAGAGCACGGGTCTGGGAGATTGGCTCTCCGGCGTCTCCAGGTGCTAGCCTGTCGCAGAGGGGGGCAGATGCCCAGGATATCGAGGTTCATCGTGCGGCGTTCGGCAAAGGAGGGGCTACCTCCCGGGACGATGGTGCACATCGGTGAGGTCCTGGGGGAGGAAGTCAGGGTCACACGCATAGCCTATGGCCCGGATGGTTTCGATGAGCAGGTCCTCGACCCTGCATCCCTGGATGGGTCTGAGCTGGACAGTGCCCCCGTCAATTGGCTCAACGTGGACGGAGTGCACCGGCCAGAGTTGATCGAGAGGTTGGGAGCTAGGTTCGCCTTGCACCCCTTGGTCTTGGAGGATGTGGTCAACGCGGGACAGCGTCCCAAACTCGAGGACTATGAGAATTGCGTATTCGTGGTCCTGCGCATGCTGGACTACGACGACGCTGACGAGCAGGTGACCGACGAGCAGATAGCTTTGGCTCTGGGGCCGAATTGGGTATTGACCTTCCAGGAGAGGCGTGGCGACGTGTTCGATCCCGTGCGGGACAGGATCCGCGGAGGAAAAGGGCGCATCCGAAAGATGGGGGCTGACTACCTGGCGTACTGCCTAGTTGACGCTGTGGTGGATCGGTATTTCTCCGTGTTGGAGCTGGTAGGGGACCGGCTCGAGCGAGTATCGGATGAGATCATTGGGGGTCCCGAGCAAAGCGTGTTGGGAGATCTCCACCGCCTTCGCCAGGAGCTGATGGTTCTGCGAAAGGCAACCTGGCCGTTGCGGAACGTGCTCCACCGCATGCAGCTGGGGCAAGCGCACTTGATCAGCGAGGATATCGGCATCTACATCAGGGATGCTTATGATCATACGGTGCAGATAATCGACACAGCCGAGACACTGCGCGAGATGACCACTGACTTGCGGGACATCTACCTGTCCAACCTGAGCAACAGGATGAACGAGACGATGAAGGTGCTCACCGTAATCGCTACGATCTTCATTCCCCTTACGTTCGTCGCGGGCGTCTATGGGATGAACTTCACCTTCATGCCCGAACTCACCTGGCGCTATGGCTATGCGGTTGTGCTGGGCGTGATGGCGGCTGTGGCGGCAGGGATGGTCCTCTATTTCCGCCGTCGGAAGTGGATCTAGCGCTGGCCCTCGGGCGCGCTGCTCGCCTTACAGGGGTGGAGCGGGAGCTCGGCAGGGCCTGCTGCCGTTCGCGGATCTTGGCCTGTAATGGAAAAGGTTGGGGCTAGGAGCAACGGAGGCTCAACGGCTGCGAGGCGAGCGGTGGCAGCCTCAGTTGATGGCTCCTTGCAGGCCTTTGTTCTTCGCGTCTTGTGCGGACAGCTACGGCAGCTCTGCACAAGCACCTCGGGCAATATTGGTGG
>CAZEYM010000021.1:0-33499 GCA_964516385.1 uncultured Thermotogaceae bacterium | reverse complement strand
CAACTTCCTGCGGATCAGCTCGGTCCAGCGCCTCCGCAGCTCCTTTGGCCAGCGGGCCGAGCCGCGGGCCCAAGCTCTTGAATTCCGGGCTGATCTCCGGGGTGCGGAAGTCGCTCAGTGATGCTTCCAACTGGATCTCGTTTACGTTGAGCTCCTGGCGCACAAGTTCCCAGAGCTCTGGACACATCGCATCCCGGCAGGAAACAACGAGCTTGCCAAGCGGCTGACGGACCTTGATCTGAGCTTCATTGCGCGCTGCCAGCCCCAGAGACACGACCCGGCGTGCTACCTCCATCTGCGCCTCGAGCTCTCTGTCCCGCTCGCCTGCGGCAGGCCAAGTGGCCAGGTGCACCGACAGTGGGTCCTGGTCGGCACGCAGTGAGCGCCATATGGATTCGGCCATGAACGGAGCCATGGGAGCAAGGAGTTTGCTCAGCGTGATCATTGCCTCATACAGAGCATAATAGGCGCTTTCTTTATCCTCGCTTAGTCCCTCTCCCCAGAAACGCGGCCGCGCCAGCCGCACGTACCAGTTGGACAGGTCGTCCACATACCGCTCCAGCGAACGGCACGCCTCAACCACTTTGAAGCTGTCCAGAGCCTTCGTCATCTCCTCCACCGCCGCCGACGTACGTGTCCTGAGCCATCGATCCAGGGGGGGCCTGTCTGCGGGGGATTCATCGGAAGGTGTAAATCCATCGATGCCCGCGTAGAGAACGAGGAAGTCGTGGCAATGGCGAACCGTCTCCAGAAAGCGGAACCTCGCTGACCGCACGCCCTCCTCCGACAGCCGTCGCTCAGACCAAGGCGCCGATTCCGACGCCAGATACCAGCGGATGGCGTCCGCCCCATGCTCGTCCGCCAGCGGCAGGGGGTCGAAAACGTTGCCCCGGGACTTGCTCATCTTCTGCCCGTCAGCATCGAGCCCCATACCAGTGACCAACACATTGCGGTAACATCCTCGCCCGTGCAGAAGCACGCTGGTGGCCATGAGCGTGTAGAACCAGCCGCGAGTTTGATCCAAAGCCTCACAGATGAAGTCCGCCGGGAATGCCTCAGCGAATTGTTCCTGGTTCTCAAACGGATAGTGCCACTGCGCTGTGTGCATACTTCCTGAGTCGAACCAGGTGTCCAGTACGTACGGAACTCGCCGCATCTGGCCACCGCACGCTTTGCAGTTCAGGGCCACGCGGTCAACATATGGCCGATGGAGCTCGACAGATGCCGCCAGCTTCTGGTCTTGCGCCCGCTGCACAAGCTCCTCCCGCGAGCCGACCACGCAGCGCTCGCCGCAAGTTTCGCACGTCCACACCGGCAGAGGCGTCCCCCAATACCGTTCTCTGGACAGGGCCCAATCGCGCAGGGAAGAGAGGAAGTCCCCCAGACGTCCGCGACCCACATGCTCCGGGTACCAATTCACCTGCCCATTGACTTCCATCAACGTGTCCTTCACCTGCCGCGTGGCGATGAACCACGAATCCATGGCGAAATAGAGCAAGGGGGTATCACACCGCCAGCAAAACGGATACTCGTGACGGTAAGACTCTGCGCGAAGCAAGAATCCTCTTTGTGAAAGGTCTTCTACTATCCGCGCGTCGGCGTCCTTGACAAACTCCCCCTGCACAAGTGGTAGCTCATCGGTGAACCTCCCCCTGGAGTCCACTGGCTGCACCATCGGCAAGCCCTCAGCCTGTCCCAGGTTGTAGTCTTCCTCCCCAAAGGCGGGCGCGATGTGGACAACCCCCGTGCCCTCCTCCATGGACACGAAGTCAGCTTCCACCAATCGGTACGCTCCCTCTCCCTCAACCAGCTGATACAGGGGTTCGTACTCCAAACCCACAAGTCGCTCCCCTCTCACCTCCTCTGCGACCGTAGCCCTCGGACCCAACACGGCCTGTACGCGTGAGGAAGCCAGGACCAACCACTCACCTTGCCACATCACAAGCGCGTAAGCCGCCTTTGGGTCCACCGCCGCCGCTACGTTCGCCGGCAACGTCCACGGGGTCGTGGTCCACACCAGCAAGGACACGTCGCCTTCCGCCGCGCTTCCCACAGCACTGCGCAGGCGAAGTCGTACGAAGACTGACGGGTCTTCCACCTCGGCATATCCCTGAGCCACTTCGTGCGAGGACAGACCGGTGCCACAGCGGGGGCAGTAGGGCAGGATCTTGTGTCCGGGGTACAGACGGCCGGCCTCGTGGATGGTCTTCAGCTCCCACCACAGGGTCTCGATGTAGCTGTCGCTATAGGTCACGTACGGATTGTCCGTGTCGATCCAGAAGCCCAGACGATCCAGCATGGCTTCCCAGGCCCCAATATAGTCTTGCACGGACGATTTGCAGGACTCGATGAATCTCTCCATGCCGTAGCTCTCGATGTCCTGTTTGCTGGAGAGGCCAAGCCGGCGCTCTACCTCGAGTTCCACTGGGAGGCCGTGGCAGTCCCACCCAGCCTTTCGTCCCACGTAGTAACCGCGCATGGTCTTGTAGCGAGGATACAGATCCTTGTACACGCGGGGCATTAGGTGCCCGAAGTGAGGTCGACCGTTGGCCGTAGGCGGCCCTTCGTAGAACACGAACCGCGGCCCACCTTGGGTTTGCTCTAGGGAACGCTGGAAGATTCTGCCTTTTTCCCAGAAAGCTAGCACTTCTGCCTCGCGCGCTCCAGGGTCCTCCGGTAACTTCGCAAAACTCACAAGCGCCTCCTTACTCCGTGGTTGGGACACAGAAAAGACAACACGAGCCTCCGCCGTAGCATCGCTGCTCTCCGTACGCCCGAGTCTGCCCCCTAGAAGGGGGCAATACGGCGCCAGGCTCGTGGTCGAGTGATCATAGTACCTCCCCAGCATTATAGCAGCGCAGCCCAAGCGTGCGACGGACCTCAGTCACCAAGATGCATGCGGCGAAAACTGGTGTCTAGTTGCCCCATGAGTCTCGATAGCTGGAATGTACGCGCCAGCTCGTCGGAAGAAAGCAGTTCGGTCACCTGTGGGTCTTCGCTAGCGAGCTGTGCCAAGTCTCTTCCCTGCGCCACAGCCCTCATCGCCAGTCGTCGGACCCTGGCATGGGCCTCCCGCCGACTCATCCCCGCGCGGATAAGCGCCAAAAGCAGTCCTTCAGAGAAAGGAAGGCCATGCGCATCTTTGATCCGTTTGCGCATTTCCTGCTCCCGAATCTGCAACCCCCCTATCAGTTCTTTGGCCCGCGTCAGCATGTAGTCGCCCACAGTGAACAGCTGAGGCAACATCACTCTCTCCACTGAGGAGTGTGACATATCTCGTTCGTGCCACAAGGAGACGTTCTCCAACGCAGGTCCTACGACGGATCGCAGCAGTCTCGCCAAACCACACAACCGCTCAGAGAGGATGGGGTTCTGCTTGTGCGGCATGGCCGACGAGCCTTCGGGTCGAAACTCGGAGACTTCGCCCACCTCAGTTCTGGACAGATGACGTATCTCAAGTGCCATGGTCTCCACTATCGTCCCAGTCAAGACCACAGCGAACACAGCCTCCGCATGTCTCTCTCGGGGCACCACCTGCCCGGAGGGGACGCACGTGGCCAGTCCCAAGGTGCCCAAAGCCAGTTCCTCAGCTTCCGGAGGGAAGAAGGCATAGGTGCCCACCGCTCCCGCAAGTTTCCCCACTGCGACCGTCTCTCGAGCACGGCGCAACCTGTCGAGTGCCCGACTCAACATGTCTAGCCAACTCAACGCCTTCAGCCCCAGCGTCGTAGGTTCGGCCCACTGCCCGTGTGTACGCCCGAGCATCGGCGTGCGGCGGTACCGGCAAGCGAACGACTTCAGCTCCTCCTGCAGTGCATGTGCCTTCTCTTCGACAATCCCCAGGGAGTCCTTGAGTACAAGCGCCAAGGCTGTGTCCTTGATGTCGGAGGAAGTCAACCCGTAGTGCAACCAACGACCTTCAGGCCCTGCCTGCTGCTCGAGAACCCACAAGAACGCCACCAGATCATGCCCGAGCTCCTTCTCCTTTGCCAACGTGCCCTGCACATCGACGTGAACTCGAGGTTGGATCGTGGTGTGAGTTCCCTCCGGTACCACACCCACACTCTCAAGCGCACGCAGTGCGGCCAGTTCCACCTTCAGCCAACGCTCATACTGCGTTTCCAGAGTCCACAAATCCCTCATGGGGGGAAGCTCGTAGCGGTCCATGGCTCGCTCAAGGTACCCGGCGGATGGTCTTCGGACAACCCTAGAGCAGCCCTCGTTCGCGCAGCGACACGATGCCGCCCCGACTCACGATCACATGGTCCACCACAGGAATGCCGAGCATGTGCCCAGCTTCCACCAGCTGTCTGGTCAACGTCAGGTCTTCGGCGCTGGGCTCGCACACCCCCGACGGATGATTGTGTGCGAGCACAACGGATGCTGCTCTGTCGGTAACAACATCGGCGAACACTTCCCGCGGGTGTACGAGCGCTGCATCCAACAACCCGACGCTAACGACGCGAGAAGCCAACACCTCGGCCGCACCACTGAGGGAAAGGCACACGAAGTGCTCCTGCTTCTTGTCGATGATCTCCCGAACGTAGGGCACCACGTCGGCAGGCCGGCGGATCACTGGTCCTATCTTCGACAGGCACCGTCGGCCCAGTTCCAGCGCCGCCACAATCCGGCACGCTGCAGCTTCACCTACCCCGGGGATGCTCTCCAGCTCCTCCAGTCGCACTGTCGCCGGGTGTTGCCCAAAGCGGGAGACTATCTCCCCAGCCAGTGCAAGCACTCCTCGACCTCGCCCGCCGCTTCCCAACAACAAAGCAACAAGTTCCTGGTCGGAGAGCGCCTGACTGCCCCGTTGACGCAGCTTCTCTCGCGGCCGGTCCGCAACCGGCAGTTCGCGCAAGTCCTTCCTCGTCGACATGCCAACTCCCTGCAGTACCCGTGTATGGCTGCATTATACATCACTTACCCCCTTAGAGACGAACTTGTCTGTGCTCTCCTGCCGGAACACAGGGGAGCTACTCTGGAGTAGAATGGGCTCATGAAAGAGCTCAAGGCATGGATTAGGCGCGAGGGAATCGTACTGGACCCAGAATTTCTTCGCGTGGACGGGTTCCTCAACCATCGCATCAACCCGGAATTCGTAGAACTAGCCGGGCAAGGGCTCGTTTCAGCCTTCTCCGGCAAGGGAATCACGTGCGTATTGACAGCCGAAGCTGCCGGCAACGTGATCGCCTACGAGGTTGCTCGTCGACTCAAGGTCTGCGCCCTCTACGCGAAGAAGGGTCAGGCACTAACAATGGCCAACGCAGTCAGCTGCTCACTCCGCTCTCCCACCAAGAAAACAAAGCACGAACTCTTCGTATCCCGGGACTACCTGGGGCCAGGGGAGAGGGTACTGGTGGTGGACGATTTCCTTCACCGTGGAATCACTTCTGCGGCACTTGCGGACATCGTGCTCGGCTGTGGTGCTGAGCTAGCGGGCTTTGGTTTTGTGATCGAAAAGCGCCAGTCCGGCGGAAGGGCTGAGCTAGAGAGGTTCGGCGTCCCAGTGGTATCACTGGCCCCGGTCGCCAGCATGGATCCCGGAAGCGGCCAGATCGAGTTTGGAGAGTAAGTACCCATGAGCGTAGTGATCCTCAATTTTGGCTCCCAGTACACTCAGCTCATTGCTCGGCGTTTGCGCGAGCTGAACGCGTTCTCTGTGATCGTCCCCGGTGATGCCTCCCGAGAGGAGGTCATGCAACACCAACCGCAAGCTCTGATCCTCTCCGGTAGCCCGGCCTCAGTGTTCGATCACGACGCACCCCGCCCGCGGCCCGAGGTCCTTGCCCTGGGCATCCCCACGCTGGGAATTTGTTACGGCATGCACTGCTTGGTGGAGGCAAACGGTGGACAGCTGCGCAAGGGCGAGCGGCGCGAGTACGGTCGAACCACACTCTCGGGAACCCACGGACCGTTGTTCCAACACCTCCCACAACAGCTGGAAGCGTGGATGAGTCATGCCGACGCTGTGGACGAAGTGCCTCTAGGCTGGGAGATAGCCGCTTCCACTCCCGAGTGCCCGATTGCCGCTGCTTACGCCCTGGATGGCACAGCCGCCGGCGTCCAATTCCATCCCGAGGTGACCCACACGCCGCAGGGTGAACGTGTGTTGGCCAACTTCCTGCAGATGGCTGGGGTGAACAGGGACTGGACGCCGGAGAACGCTTTGCAGAAGCTGGTGCACGAGGTTCGCAGGAAGGTGGGGCCCCAGAGGGTGCTCCTGGGCGTGTCCGGAGGTGTAGACTCCACAACTCTGGCTGCGCTCCTGGCACAGGCCGGAGTCGACCACCAGGCTGTGTTTGTCGACCACGGGCTCCTGCGTCAGGGCGAACGAGAAGAGGTCGAGTCCGCTGTGCGAAGGCTTGGAGTTCGCCTCGCTGTAGTGGACGCAGCATCCCTATTTCTGCAGCGCCTTCGGGGAGTGGACGACCCAGAACAGAAGCGAAAGGCAATTGGTGCAGCATTCGTCGAAGTGTTCGAGGAGCAAGCCCACCGTCGGGGATCGTTTCGCTTTCTGGCCCAGGGAACACTGTACCCCGACGTGATAGAGTCAGCCGGTTCCGCGGGGGCGGCCAACATCAAGAGCCATCACAATGTGGGCGGTTTGCCGGCACGCCTGGGCTTCGAACTCCTGGAACCATTCCGTCTTCTGTTCAAAGACGAAGTGCGGGAGTTGGCCAAGCTTCTCGGGGTGCCCGACGAACTACGCCTTCGTCATCCGTTTCCCGGACCGGGCCTGGCGGTGCGCATCCTGGGACAGGTCACCGCTGACCGCCTGGACCTGCTACGCCGAGCGGACGCTGAGTTCGTTGCCGCGCTACGGGAGCAAGGGCTGTACAACGAAGTGTGGCAGGCTCTGGCCGTGCTGACTCCGGCCAAGACCACTGGAGTCAGCGGAGATGCCCGCAGGTACGGCCACGTCATCGCCCTCCGGGCAGTCACCAGCGTCGACGGCATGACCGCCGACTGGGCCCAACTTCCCCACTCCTTCCTGGATCACGTTGCCAGTCGCATCACCCGTCGCTTGCCTCAAGTAGGCAGGATCGTATACGACATCACCAGCAAACCTCCTGCCACGATAGAGTGGGAGTAGCTAGGCGGAGAGGGGCTCAAAGCGCGCTTGAAAGAAGCGCAGCATCTCCGGCTCGTGGGTGAACTTCAGCCCGGGAATGCTGTTGCGTCGAGCATAGACGTCGCTAACAGTCTCCGCTGCGTACTCCATGTGCGTCTGCGTGTACACCCGACGAGGCACGGTGAGGCGGACCAACTCCAACCGAGGCCGACGGTTCTCCCCTGTCTCAGGGTCGCGCCCTGCACTAACGTTGCCTCGTTCCATGCTGCGCACACCGCCCTCGAGGTAGATCTGCGCCGCCAGCATCTGGGCGGGGAACTGATCTTGATGGAGGTGGGGCAGGAATTCGCGTGCATCCAGGAACACCCCATGCCCCCCGCAAGGGTGCACAAGCGGTACTCCCACCTCGTCGAGCATCCCATGGAGCAGGCGCAGCTGGCTGACCCGAGCCGCCAAGTAGTCGACTTGGCAAACCTCCCGCAGGCCGATCGCCAGCGCCTCCATGTCGCGCCCGGCCATCCCACCGTAGGTGTGCAGACCCTCGTACACCACCACCATGCTGCGACACCGCTCAAACAGCCCTTCTTGGCCACTGTGAAACGCCAGAAAGCCACCGATGTTTACCAGGCCGTCCTTCTTGGCGCTCATCCACGCCCCATCGCTGTGGGCACAGATCTCCCGCATAATCTCTTTGATCGAGCGTTCTGCGTACCCCGCTTCCCGTTCCTTGATGAAGTAGGCGTTCTCTGCGATGCGCGTTATGTCCATGAAAACACGAATCCCCTTGGACTCACAGAACTGACGCAGTTCCTTGAGATTCGCCATGCTGAAGGGTTGCCCGCCAGCCATGTTCACATTGGGAGCAACGCTGACCATGCGCACACGCTCTGTGCCGTACTGCCTCACCAAAGCCTCCAGTTTGTGCAAGTCCACGTTACCCTTCCACGGAAAGCGAGAAGCGGGATCATGGGCTTCATCCACGATCACGTCCTGGAACACACCTCCGGCCAGCTCGGCATGCTGACGGGTGGTCGTGAAGTACATGTTCATGGGGACTATGTCCCCGGGACGAATGAAGTTCTGAAAGAAGAGGTGCTCGGCGCCACGACCTTGGTGCGTGGGGACAGTGTAGGCGTACCCCATAACGTCCTCCACAGCCTGGCACAGATTGTCGAAGTTCCTGCTTCCAGCGTAGGCCTCATCGCCACGCATTAGGCCGGCCCACTGAACATCGCTCATCGCGCTGGTGCCGCTGTCCGTTAGCAGATCAATGAACACATCCTCACTTGCCAGCAGAAACGTGTTGTACCCGGCCTCCTCCAAGCATCGTTGGCGATACTCCCGTGTGGTGACCCGAAGCGGCTCCACCATCTTGATCTTGTACGGTTCAGGGATGCACCGCGGCATAGCCCGCCTCCTTTTGTAGGGTTCACTACAATGATAGTTGAGCTGGCCGATCTTGGCCACAGGCTGTGGCGCACACCTGAAGCGTGGTGCATCATCGAAGGTCATGCGCCAGCCACGCGTTTCCGTCGTCCGTTGCGAGGGCTATGAATCCGAGGTCCTGTCAGCATCAATTGCACGGTCCCTCAGCCTAATCGGAGGGCTGGAGCAGTATGTCCGCCGGGGTGACCACGTCTTCGTCAAGGTGAACCACCTGTCACCACCCTCGCCACCGGAGAAGGCCATTGTCACCCACCCCTTGTTTGTCCGGTCAGTTCTTGAACAGGTACTCGAGCTCACTTCCCAGGTAAGCTTGGGCGACGATGTGCAGGCCGATGGAGACCCCTTTGCCCTCTCCGGCTATCGCCAGCTGTGTGGCGACCTGGGAGCGACGTTGGTCAACCTAAGGCAGCGCGGCTTCGCGGAAGTACACTGTCGTGGCAAGATCCTCGACCGCATCTTGATCGCGCGCGAGGTGCTCGAGGCTGATGTCCTGATCAACCTCCCGAAGCTCAAGACCCATTCTCTCACCACGCTCACCGGGGCAGTGAAGAACCTGTATGGCGTCATCCCCAGCGGCATGCGGTCAGGCTACCACGGGCAGTACAGTCGACCCGACCAGTTCAACCAAGTGCTGGTCGACATATACGCTGCTGCTGCGCCGGCCCTCCACATAATGGATGCAGTGGTGGGAATGGAAGCAGAGGGGCCTGCCGCGGGCAATCCCCGGAACACAGGCTTGATTATCGCCGGCGGCGATGGGGTAGCGGTGGACGCGGTAGCAGCTACGCTCATCGGCTTGAATCCGTTGGACGTCGGCACCACCCAGGCAGCCGACTCCAGAAGTGTCGGCGTAGGTGATCTCGCCGCAATAGCAGTCGTCGGAGACCCCATTGAGGAAGTGCGCCCCGAACCCTTCGTGCTTCCCTCCACCACTCCGGTACGATACCTGAGCAGGATTCCACCCTGCATTGCCCGTCTGTTCACCAGCCAGCTCAGCGTCCGCCCCACGGTGGACCTTCGCCAGTGTGTGGGGTGCGGAGCCTGTGCTTCCATCTGCCCGGTAGAGGCAGCCGTCGTAGAGGAAGGCAAAGCCCGCATACGAAGTGGCAAGTGCATCCGATGCATGTGCTGTCACGAGGTCTGTCGATACGGTGCGATCACATTACGGCGTTCCCTACGCGGCCGAGCTCTGTACAAAGCTCTCCAAGCATTGCGGCGCCTCTTCACTCGCTCGTGACCCGCTTTGGTTCTCCCGAGCGCGGATCGCTGAGGGAGCCTTCCCGAGTGCGGGACACCGTTGGATTGCACTAGGCAGAGCGTCGGGGGCGAGCCAGCCAGGCCCACTCGCCGGTCAGCTCTCCCCCCCATCGGTCCATCACCTGTCGTGCTCCCTCGTCGCGCTCCCACAGCGCTACACGCAGCTTGCGTGCCCCCCTCCGGGACAGTTCGCTGGCCAGGCCTTGCACAAGCGCAGCGCTGTCTCCTCTGTCAGGTGGGCACAGCCGTACTTGCGCCGTCGATTGATACACGTTGTACTCCACTGAGGCAACGGCTCCGCCGCTTTCCGTAGCAATCCCTTCCTGCAGCCCTAGCACCGATGGTAACGGAGCTCCATACGTACCATCCAGGGTTACCGCTCGCCGAAGGTCGCCCGAGCGCAGGGCATGGCAGACCAACCCTCTGCGCTGGCGCCTCCTCAACCACCTGGGGCGAGTCTCTGATGCTCCCCCGACCCATGGAAGCGACAGCTCGTAATCCCAAATATCCCCGAGCTCGCAGAAGCCCAATTTCACCAGTGCTCGCCTTGCCCAGCCTTCCCGAGCGGGCAGAGCTCTCACAACAAGCGTTCCGATGCGGTCATGCTCACACAACACAGCGCCCACGAAGGCCTGCCCCCACCCCTGTCCTCGTAGCTCTCCTCGCAACACAAGGCCTGTCAAGCGCGGGAGCTGCTCACCGAGCTGGCCCATGACTCCGACTAACGTGTCGCCGCTGTAGGCCACCCACAGCTCAGCGGCACTCCCCAACCGATGGAGGACGTTCAAAGGCAAGCGCCGCCCAGACAACAAGAACTGCACGACGCGTCGTACGCCAGACAGATCCAGTGCATCAGCAGCCCAGTCCGCCGAGAAACTCTCCTGCCACAAGCAGACGGCTTCCTGAGCGTCGGCTCGCTGACCTCGTCGTACTCTCAGCTCCCCCACGCTTTATTGTAGTTCCGCCGGCCGAGCACTTCTTCCCGCCAGCGGGTAACCTTACCGTAACCTGTGGCCAAGAGCAGCGTAGGAGGGATGGTATGGAACAAGAGGTGCGCCAAGCGCTGGACACCGTTCGTACTGCCTTGCAAGCAGACGGCGGCGACGTGGAGTTAGTGGAGATCACTGAGGACAATGTGGTGCGGGTCAGGCTCACCGGGGCCTGCCACTCATGCCCGATGGCGACCATCACACTACAAGAGACTGTGGCTCGCTATCTGAAGGAGCAAGTGCCCGAAGTTGCGGAGGTGGAAGCCGTCTGACGCTCTCTGCGTTCGGGCCTTGAGCTGCTCAAGTGAACGAACTCCGAGGCCACTGACGGCACGCAAAAGGCCCGCCACCGGCGGGCCTCACCTCTTATTTACGACGGCACGAGCGCCTTGTCAAGGGTTAGCCAGCCGTACCGCCGCAGCCCTTTCCCCACCCGCCTTACAGCACCTACCTCCCCGCTGCAGTCAGTCGCCAGCCCAGGCAGGCAGTCCGCGCATGAACAGGTCCGCTCGTCGCAAAGCTCTTTGATGGTCGATCCCCTGCCATTCGGCCATCCAGCGAGCGATCCCCTCCTGAACCTCCTCGCGCGGGCGCAGGTTGCCCTGCTCGTCCGTGCAGTGCTTGCAGTAGATCTCCGACGGACCGCGTACCTCGGGCGACTCCAGCGGCATGGTGCACGCGTGGCAGTAACGTCCCATGTGTCCCCTCTCCTGTGATAGACTCTGTGCAGGATCAAGGATCTTACATCCCCTGTGAACAGCCTGCATCCCCGCGGCCCGCAGTCGCCGCGATTGCGGGTAAAATGGTTGCGCTTTTCTTACCCCACAGACGGAGGGAGCGATAGCCAATGCCAGAAGAGAAGTCACAAAGTGAAGAGAAGAAGGCCGCTGAGGCCCAAGGAAGCAAGGACAAGAAGCGCAAACTGCTGGGCATAGAGCCGGTTGAAACCCATCACGAACTGGCTCTGAAAGACAAGACACTCGCCTACACAGCACGGGCGGGCGTGATTCCCCTCAAGGACGAGTTCGACGAGACCGAGGCCGAGATCTACTTCACTGCGTACGAACTCAACGGAATCGAGGACCGCTCCCAACGGCCCATCACGTTCGCCTTCAACGGAGGCCCTGGTTCCTCGTCAGTGTGGCTACACATGGGGGCACTTGGTCCCAAGCGGGTGGTGATGGAAAAGGAAGGATGGATGCCATCATCACCCTACCGGTACGAAAACAACCTCTACACCTGGCTTGACCGAACGGACCTCGTGTTCATCGATCCGGTGGGCACGGGGTTCAGCCGGGGTGCCAAGGAAGAGCTGGACAAGAAATTCTGGAGTGTGGAAGGAGACGTCAGATCAGTCGGCGAGTTCATCCGGCTGTACCTCAGCCGTTACGGCCGCTGGGCGTCGCCGCTGTTCCTCGCTGGAGAGAGCTACGGAACGACGCGCGCGGCCGGCCTGGCTGGGCATCTCGTGGACAAGGGGATAGCGTTCACCGGCATCATGCTAATCTCCACTGCACTTGACATAGGAACGCTGAGGTTCATGCCCGCCAACGATCTTCCGTTTCAGCTGTTCGTGCCCACCTACTGCGCGACTGCTTGGTACCACAGACAACTCCCTCCTGAGCTTCAAGAGCGGGAGCTTCCTGCTCTGCTCGCCGAGGCGGAGAGCTGGGCCGAGGGAGAGCTGACCGTGGCCCTGATGAAGGGGGACCGGCTCAGCGACAGCGAACGCCGCAACGTCGGGGAGAAACTGGCCCAGTACACCGGGTTGGAACTAGACTACGTACTGGGGACCAACCTACGTGTCCACATCCAACGCTTCTGCAAGGAACTTCTCCGGGATCAAAGGCGAAGTGTAGGACGTCTGGATTCCCGCTTCAAGGGGGTCGAAGCTCTGGCAGTGACCGAACAACCCGAGTTCGATCCCTCGGCTGTTTCCACCGCGCCGCCCTTTACCTCGGCGTTCAACCACTATGTACGAACTGAACTGAGCATCCAGACTGACCTCGACTACGAAGTGCTGAGCATGAACGTGAACCAGAAGTGGGAGTGGGAGAAAGGGGCGATGCCCGCCACCGGCGAGAAGCTCCGGGGCGCCCTGGCCAAGAACCCCTACACCAAAGTGTTCGTTGCCCAAGGCTATTACGATTTGGCCACACCACACTTCGCCACCCAGTACATGCTCAGCCACATGAACGTCGATCCAGCCCTGCGCCAGAACATCGAGATCAAACACTACCACGCCGGCCACATGTTCTACCTGGACCAAGACTCACTCGCGGCGTTCAAGGCCGACATCGAGCGTTTCATCCACCGTACGGGATCCAACCGCTGACCTCGCTCGCGCACCGCCGAGAGCCTTGAAAACCTTGGGGTCAGAGCTTGTATGTGGGTGTGGAACACCCGGATTCGAGCTCTGACCCCAGTCTGCACTACTCGAAGCAGTACGGGCAATGGTCGATGTGCCCGTGGGTCATGAGGACCACGTCAGCCGCCCGTGGAAGTGCGGGATAGGGAACAAACGTGCCGTACGGGTCGATGATGATCACAGGCCCCGCGTTCGCCTGCAGAGAGAAACACGAGTGCCCCAGATACTCGACCTCCACCTGGTCTGCCGACAGCGGCATTAGGATGGAGCACAACACCCCGAGGAAAACGAAGCTCTTCATGGGTGCCACCTCCAATCGCTTGTACACCCACGCGACAGTGGCGGCAAGTCGCTCCTGAGCTGAAGGAACAGAGAACGCAGACGGGGAGCTTGGCTTGGCGTCCACTTGCGCCGTACACGCGAATGCGCTCGGACGCCTGCAGGAGCTTCACGCGGACAGGAAGCGCTGATGACAGCCTCAGTTCTCAGCCCTTCTGCAGGATGTTAAGCTGCAGCGAGATGCCGAAGGCGCGGACGGTGTCCACTGGCATGAGCCCGATCGCGATCTCCTGCCGTGCTACCTGCTTGGCTCCTGAGTCCCTATACTGCCGGGGTCACATGTCCTGAAGGAGGCACAAGTGAACATTGGTTTGATTACTTACTCTCAGACGGGAAACACGTTGTCCGTCGCCCAGAAGATCCAGGACAAGCTGAACGCAGTCGGCCACTCGGCTGCACTCGAACGCTTGGAGCCTGTCGGTGAGCTCCACCCCCGGGCAAGAGACGTGGAGTTCAAGGCATTGCCAGACGTGCAAGCGTATGAGGCGATCGTGTTCGGGGCTCCTGTGCACGCCTTCTCCCTCGCCCTGGCCATGCAGGCGTACCTCCGCAATGCCCCCTCGCTCAAGGGAAAGCGCGTGGCCCTGCTCGTAACCCAGGCGTTCCCGTTCGCCTGGATGGGTGGAAACCGGGCCGTGCGACAGATGCGCAAGGCCTGCCAGGCCGAGGGCGCAGACGTCTGCGCCTCGGGAGTCGTGAACTGGTCACGGAGCCGCGAGCGCAAGATATCCGAAGTCGTCGACAGACTAAGCACGTGCTTCGACCCCCAATGAGAGCAGCGCCTTCTGCTCCCCTCGAGAGACCGACCTCGGACCTATGAACCTGACAGGTAGCCGATTCCGTCGGGGTGAATGCCAGCGTCGAGGCGCCCGATTTCCTTGAGCTTCGGGACGTCGATCACCGAGACGTCGTTCGTCTTGTTGTTGGCGACGTAGGCCACTTCTCCCGCCGGCCCGAACACGATCCCTCCCGGCCAGCGTCCGACCGGGATGCGCTTGATCTCCCAATGGCGCTCAATGTCGATCACAGAGATGTCATGTGAGCCTCGATTGGCAGTTAAGGCGAGCCTGCCGTCGGGGGAGAACACCAGCCGCACCGGCTTCGCCCCCAGCGGGTGCTTGGCCAGAAGACCGTGGTGCTCGGCGCTCAGAACGTACAGGCTGTTTTCGTCCTGATTGGCCACGTACAGAAACTCGCCCGAGGGATGAACGGCGACGCCTTCGGGACCCTTGCCCACCACAAGGTGCTTCTCGATCTCCTCCGTCTCCGTGTTGAACACAGATAGCGTGTGTGAGCCCAGATTGGGGATGTATATGCGCCTCCAGTCAGGAGTCGGGGCCAGCATATGTGAGAGCCGCTGCCCCGTGGGGAGGATCTTCAGTAGCTCGTGCGACGGAAGCTTGTAGATGAACAGCTTGTTGGCGTAGGTAACCGCCACGTACATCTTGCCCCCATCGGGCGAGATCTTGATGTCGTGGGGGAACTGAAACTCCGCGTGCTCGATCCGCTCCCGCTCCTCCATTTCAACCCCGTCGATGACCGACAGGCAGTTCCCCATGGCGTTGGACACGTACACAGTACGTCCATCCGGGGCGACTGCCACCTCGTGGGGATGCGCGCCCACAGGGACCATTTCCAGGCACCGACCGCTCCCCACGTCGACGAACCCAACAGTGTTTTCGTCCTTGTTCAGTACGATCAGTCTGTCTTCCACTGCCATATCTCGCCTCCCTTCAGGTCTACCCCTCCATCGTACAAAACGAGGGGGACAACGCTCTACTTTGCCGCTCACGCGCTCCGCAGCCACCAGGAGGTCGGAAGTTGACCTTGTCCACGCATGTGCTACTGTTGGAGCGGCTGGGATCTTCCCAGTAGGCTGTCCAGGCCGTTACTTGTAGCAAACAGGGAGGTAGACGCACAAAAGATGGAAGCAGAAGCTCCGTCAGAACCTTCGGGACAACGCGAGTGGCAACCTGCAGCTAGCCCGTTCGAGTCGGTCTACGATAGGCTGGGCACTTCTCCTCAGGGCCTTTCGGAGGAGCAAGCTAGACGAAGAAAGAGGCAGTACGGCCCCAATCAGCTGAGGCAAGCGAAGGAAAGGTCCACGTGGGCCATCCTCGTCGATCAATTCAAGAGCCTCATCATCCTCCTCCTGTCCTTGGCGGCCGCGCTGTCCTTTGTGCTGGGCGAGTGGATCGAGGGCGCGGCCATAGCATCCGTGATCCTGATCAATGGGGCGATCGGTTTCTTCACCGAGCTCCAGGCCATCCGTTCTATGGAGGCCTTGCGACGCCTGAGCCAGGTCAAGACCAAGGTGCGCCGTGGCGGCGAGGTATTCGAGATTTCTGCCCAGGACCTCGTCCCCGGGGACATCGTGCTCTTGGATGCCGGAGACATCGTCACTGCAGACCTAAGGTTGACGGCCGCGTCGAAGCTCCAAGCAGACGAGTCCACGCTCACCGGCGAGTCAGTCCCTGTGGGCAAGTCCACTGAGTCCGTGGACAGGAACGCGCCGATCGCTGAGCGATTCAGCATGCTGTTCAAGGGCACGGCCGTCACCCGAGGTTCCGGCGAAGGCATAGCGGTGGCAACCGGGATGGACACCGAACTGGGTCACATAGCCTCCTTGGTGGAGGAAGCCAAGGAGGAGGTCACCCCATTGGAGAAGCGGCTCAACCGCTTGGGGCACAGGCTGATCTGGGTGACGCTGACCATTGCCGCGGTGGTAGCCGTCAGCAGCGTGCTCGCTGGACGAGAGGCACTGCTCATGATGGAGACCTCCATCGCCCTCGCTGTCGCCGCCATCCCTGAGGGCCTGCCCATTGTGGCAACGCTTGCCCTGGCTCGAGGCATGTGGCGCATGGCCAAACGGAACGCCTTGATCAACAGGCTTTCGGCCGTGGAGACCTTGGGGGCCACAAACATCATCTGCACAGACAAGACCGGCACACTCACCGAGAACCAGATGACGGTGGTGCGGTATGTTCTTTCTTCCGGCTCTGTGGAGCTGACACCAGAAGGGTTTACCAGGGACAGCAAACCAGCGTTCTTCTCCGACGAACCTGTACTTAGGGCTGCGGTCGAGGTTGGTGTTCTGTGCAACAACGCTGTACTGAACAACAACGGAGACAACGAAAGCACCGGCGTCGGAGACCCCATGGAAGTGGCCCTGCTTGCCGCCGGTTCCCCAGTTGACCTACACCGCCAGGAGCTACTCGCTACTGCGCCCGAGCTGCGGGAGGAGGCGTTCGACCCCGAAGTGAAGATGATGGCCACCTACCACCAGTCCGAGCAGCAAGTCCGCGTAGCAGTGAAAGGGGCTCCGGAACCCGTCCTCTCTTCCTGTACCTCCGTACTCTCCAACGATGGTCCGACCCCCCTCACCGAGGAGCAGCGCGATGCATGGCGAGCGGCCAACCAGCAACTGGCCCAGCAGGGCCTGCGCACACTTGTTCTGGCAGAGAAGCACGTCCCGGACGCCGACCAGGCACCCTACCAGGACCTCACCTTGCTCGCACTGGTGGCACTGCACGACCCGCCACGGCATGACGTGGCAGAGGCAATCGGACTGTGCAAAGAAGCCGGCATCCGTGTGATAATGGTCACGGGGGACCAGGCTGCAACCGCTCGCAGCATAGCCCTAGCCGTCGGCCTGACCGAGGAACACGACCCCCTGGTACTCTCTGGAACTGCGGTTAAGTCTCCCGCGGAGCTCAGCCCCGACGAGCGAGCGCAGCTCCTCAAGGTCCCCATATTCGCCCGGGTCAGCCCTCGACAGAAGTTGGACCTGGTGACCCTCTATCAGGAGAGCGGAGCGGTGTGTGCCATGACCGGGGATGGGGTAAACGACGCCCCCGCACTGAAGAAGGCCGACATAGGCGTGGCCATGGGACGAAGGGGGACGGAGGTCGCCCGACAGGCCGCGGACATGGTGCTCAAAGACGACGCCTTCCCCTCCATCGTAGCTGCGGTGGCCCAGGGCCGGGTGATCTTCGACAACATCAGGAAGTTCGTCCTCTATCTCCTGTCGTGCAATGTGAGCGAGATCCTGGCAGTCGCGTTGGCCTCGATGGCAGGCATGCCCCTCCCCATCCTGCCCATGCAGATCTTGTTTCTGAACCTGGTGACCGACGTCTTTCCCGCGTTGGCCTTGGCCGGAGGCGAGGGCGACCCCGGGGTGATGAAGCGTCGACCCCGCGATCCATCTGAGCCAATCCTCACGCGGGGACACTGGCTAGCGGTCGGGGGGTACGGCATGGTGATCACCGCAGCTGTCCTCGGAGCGCTAGCGGTGGCGCGGTACGCGCTAGGTCTCCCCACAGAAGAGTCCGTCACCATGTCCTTTGTTACCTTGGCCTTCGCCCAGCTATGGCACGTGTTCAACATGCGCGACCTGGGCACAGGGCCGCTGGCCAATGACATTGTCAAGAACCCATTCGTCTGGGGCGCGCTTGCGCTGTGTACAGGGCTCCTCGTGGCCGCCGTCTACCTTCCGGGCCTCTCCACAGTGCTGAAGACCGAGCCGCTGACCCTGCGAGAGTGGTCCTGGGCGCTGGCTATGAGCACGCTGCCGTGGCTGCTGGGCCACGGCGTCCACGGCTGGTACCGACTCCGTCATCGAACCAGGCCACAGTAGTATCCAGGCGGGTGCTCCGTACACCACTGAGGGGCCTCCGCCCATCACGATGGCCACCCCGATCGCCTCGACGATCTCGTCGCGGCTGGCCCCGGCCTCCATGACCTCGGGATGCGCCTTTTCATAGGCTCTCATGGACGCCTGGAGCTGGTTGAGAACGTTCCCGTAGCCGTTGCTCGGCATATGCACCCTCCTCTCTAGTGTGGTTCGTCTATGCACCCCTTCTTGCCGGTGTTGACGGCACATCTGCCGCCCGTCTCTCCCCCCTTGGGGAGCCCATCGGCACACATCCACGCCGCAGAGAACCTGCAAGAGTTCTGACTTCTGGAAGATAGGACCGGCGCTCCTGAACTCCAAGCTCCGCTGCCAACAGCAGCTTGAGCGAGAACCAGGCCACGGCTTATACTGTTTAATGTGCATAGGCACATCACCGGAGACGCGGGCGCCCTGAAAGCCAGAGAAAACAAGGCCCCAGGCGAAGACGCGCAGAAAGGACAGTACAGTGAAGACGCACGTGTTGGTGGTGGGCGGAGGTCCGGCCGGGATCGTCGCTGCCACGATGGCTAAGCGATGCAATCCAGAGAAGGACGTTCTGCTCCTGCGCAAGGCCGAAGAGGCAGTCGTCCCCTGCGGCATCCCCTACATGTTCGGCACCCTCAAGGCGACCAGCGAGAACCTGATCTCGGACAGCGTTTTGCAGAGGGCAGGCGTGGAACTGAAGGTCGACGAAGCGGTGTCGTTGTCCCCGGAGGGGAAGCGTTGCACCACCAAGGGAGGGCTGGAAGTCGGGTACGAGAAGGTGGTCCTCGCGCTGGGATCTGAGCCCAAGGTCCCCCAATGGCTGAACGGGGCCGACCTCCCCGGGGTGTTCACCGTGCCCAAGGACAAGCGCTATCTAGATAGCGCAGTAGGGCAGCTCAACGATGCCCGACGGGTGGCCGTCATTGGGGGCGGATTCATCGGGGTGGAGGTTGCCGACGAGCTTGTCAAGCAGGGCAAGGAAGTCACGCTGGTCGAGGTCCTGCCCCATGTGCTGAGCCTGGTGTTCGACGAGGAAGTCAGCGTCCGCGTGGAGGAGCTCCTGGCCCAGCGGGGCCTCACCGTGGTGACCGGTGTGGGCGCAAAGGAGATCGTGGGCGACCAGGGCACAAGCGGCGTCCTCCTGCAGAATGGAGAGACCGTACCCGCCGACTCCGTCGTTCTGTGTATGGGTTACCGCCCCAACACGTCCTTCGCCGAGGTGTCCGGGATCCCCACCAACGAACTGGGCTTCATCCGAGTGGACGAGTACATGAGGACCGAGCTTCAGGACGTCTTTGCCGTAGGAGACTGCGCCGAGAAGCGCGACTTCCTCACCCGCAAGCCCAGCGGGATCATGCTTGCCTCTACGGCGTGTGCCGAGGCCCGCATTGCCGGGATGAACCTGTACAGGCTCTGCTCGGTCAAGGTGATGGGGGGCACCATAGGCATCTTCTCCACAGGCATCGGAGACATGAGTTTCGGGGCGGCTGGCCTCACCGAGAGTGCAGCGAAACACGAAGGTTTTGAGGTTGTGGTGGGAACCTTCACCGGGGTGGACAAGCACCCCGGAGCAATGCCGGACACGCACCCGCAGCTTGTCAAGCTGATTGTGGCTAAGGATTCGGGGGTCCTTCTCGGCGGCGAGGTAGTAGGTGGCGTTAGTGGGGGCGAGCTCATCAACCTGATCGGCCTGGCCATCCAGAACCGGATGACCGTGAACTCGATCCTGACCGCACAGATTGGGACGCACCCCGTGCTCACCGCGCCGCCCACCGCTTACCCGTTGATCAAGGCAGCCGAAGCCATAGCAGCCCCGACAAGGGGTAAGTGAGCGCCTTCCCCGGACAGCTGAGCCTTCTTCTTGGCGTGAGCTTGGACGGTGCCCATGGGGCCTCCATGGGCGCGTTGCCTCCTAGGCTCTGCCATGCGTTTCTCCCGCCAGCCCTCGGCCGCATCTAGGATTTTCAACACAGGGGAGACCAAAGCTTCATCGCAAGGAATACTGGGCTTGCGGATGTCCCTCGCTCCGGCCTGTCGATCTACTTCACAGGGCTGCGTGACTCGAATGGACCGTCTGCAAGGCCCACATGTGAGCACGGGTGGTCGTCTCTCCGCACCTACGCAACAAGCTCACTCAGCGCGTCTGCCGACCGGCAGGCAGCCGGCCGGCACTCCGCAACCTTCGACCCGTCACCGTAAAGCTCTGCATTCTCCATCTCGGCACTGGGGGCGCCTCATTTGGCTTGTGAAAGATCCAGTGCTACGCTGCGCAAGGCGTGCATACTGCAGGTGGGGCTCACCCAAAACACGCCCACCTCAGAAGGAGGAGCGATGCGCATCTTTGGTCAGTACCGCACGGTAGTTGCTATTGGTCTGTTCGTGTTGGGTATGGTGGTAGCGTCCTGCCACGTCGTCGCCAGCCCAATCGTGACCTGCTCATACGTCGAGCTCCGCTCCGTGACCGTGAGCCCCGCCGCAGTTGCCCCCGGAGGACTGGTGACAGTCAGCTTCGAGTTCCTCGGCACAGGCTACACCTACCCCTACGAGCACCTGTGGATCTCCACCTCGCACGGGGGGCCCTCGATCGCCTGCCACACACATGATGTCCCCGCCTGCGCGTGGCATGTGGGCTCGCTCACGTTCACCGCTCCCACCTCGCCGGGAACCTACACGTACTACCTGAACGGGTACGGTTCCGAATACGCGACAGGGATGTGCGGAGGCAGCTACGACAACAACATCCCGTTCACATTCACCGTCACACCTGACCCGGCCGGCCAAGTGGACATCGGGGACTATGTCTGGCTGGACTACAATATGAACGGCCAACAGGATACCTGGGAGCCACCGCTTCCCTATGTGCGGGTTCTCCTCTACGCAGCAGACGGGACCTATGTTGCCTCCACCCAATCGAGCCCCACCGGACACTACAGGTTCACAGTGTCCCCGGGAAGTTACTTCCTGTGGTTCTACATTCACCCGATCACTGCCCGACACACCCCTTCTGGGTACACCGCCACGGACAGCGACCCCTACCCCTACAGTGGAGTCACCGACGTGTTCTATGCGACCTCTGATCGCGACGACATCGACTGTGGCGTGACTGTCGACCTTACAGGGTATCCGGGAGGCCCCGTTCCACGAGGCCAGCCGCCCAGTGATCTCACGCCCCCTAACGACGATGACGGCGATGAAGACGGTGATGACGATGATGACGATGATGACGATGATGACGATGACGGCGATGAAGACGGTGAAAACGGTGATGCTGAAGATGATGAAGACAATGAAGTCGACGATCACGACGGACCCCACGGTGGCGAATCACCCATCGACGTCCACGTCACCTACTGCCTCATTGACGCGCACGGGAATCGCCACTACGGCACGATGTCCGTCCCCCACGGCTCATCTCAGAACCCGTTTGGCTACGGAACCGCTTGGGGACTCCCCATGCCGGCGAGCCCTGGGGCAGGGGCCACCGGAGCACCGGCACAGCCCGGACAGGCCTCGATCACGTTCGGTCTACCTGCGTCGGGCCCGTTCCCGGCAGACCTTCCGACCGTCGCCGGCTTGTCAGGCAGCAGCGGTGAGAGCGTGGCGATCACCAGCATCCGCTGGACGCTAGAGGGGGAGCCAGTGGGGCCGATTCTCACTCACGACCCCGCCTGGCAGGCCCCACCCTCTGGGAGCAACGGAACATCCGATCCACAAACACCCGTCCCGCAGGACATTGTCGACTGCGTGGTATCGCTGGCCCGCTCTTTGGGGCAGGAGTCGCTCGAGGAGGGGTGGCCGCCCGCTGAGTGCCAGTTCACGAACAGCTTGGACATCATCGAGCATCTCGACATCTGGATCTGGAACGTATCCAACCCCTCATGGGCTCGCAGGTGTGCCAGCGACCTGAGGGACTATCTGCTCCACACCGCTGACACCAACCAAAAGAACTGGATCGTGCGTACCTGGCAAGAGGAGTTCGACGCAGCTAGACGAGGACACTAGACGCCAGTCTGTGACTTGAGAGGCGTCAGATGCGCAAGAGAGCAGGCGGAGGCAAGAGGGAAGTTTGCACGTCATCCCTCTTGCCTGCACCTCTTGACACCGCCGGCTGGGCGTCTCTGCGCACGCGCGGCGGCGCACGCCTCAAGGGGCCGTCACAGAGAGCTTGTAGCTCCCCGTCTCGTTCTCCCCGTACGAGGTCACTTCGATCACACACTCGCCGGAGGCGGGCAGGTCGAACTTGAGCAAGGAGTTCCAGCCCTCTCCTCCATCGTCATCGCGCATGAGCAACGTGTACTCGGTACCCCTCACGTAGAGGTAGGTGTCGAACTCCGACGAGCTGAGACTCACCCAAACGCGCTGGCCGGGCGCTCCCCGGAGCGTGTAGTAGTCAGCATAGTAGGCGAGCCCTCTTGCGTCCGACCGGCAGTCGCCTGCGGTCAGGGCGCCGCTGTCCACGTCCCCCACAACCAACGACCCTCTGGCCAGTGGGCATGTTTCGGCCGCTGTCAGGTACACGGTGTAGCGCCCAGTACCGCCCCCTCCATAGGAGGTGACTTCAATCGTGTAGATACCACCCACAGGCAAGGTGTGGGTTATGGCGGCGTCCCTATTTTGGCCGCCATCGTCGTTGTACGCTAGCACGTCGCCCGTGGGACCGATCAGGTAGAGATAGGCGTCGAAGTCCTCGGAACTCAACAGGATCCGCACCCGCTGGCCCCCGGTTCCTTCGAACGTGTGCCGCTGCGCGTAGGACGAGCTCCCCCTAATTGCCGAACGACCGCTGCCTTCCGCCAGCTGCCCCGTAACTGTCTGCCCGACAGCGGTGTCCGCGCCAGTGTCCACGCCGGGGTCTGCTGCGGGCTGCGGGAAGGCCACCTCGAGCACGTTGGAAGTCACCACGGACAGCGGCGCGTCCATGGATCCCTCCACGACCACCACCTGGTAGCGCCAGCCCGGTCGTTCTGAGTCCTGCTCGGCTGAGGGGACTGGGACCGATACTGTGGTCGAGCCCTCGGCCGCAGTGATGACACCGCCGATCGGTTCGCCGCCAGTTCCGTGAGCCACAATGCGATACTCACTTAGGTCCAGGCGTTCACCGTGGAACCAGGCCTTGGATTCACCCTCATTATCACGGGCATCGCGGAGCAGCACCCACGCGCCGGCGAAGCCAGCGGGACGCTTCCACGACACGTGGAACGTGAGCGTCGTGGCCTCAGACACGAAGATGCTCTCGTCGGGCAGGACCGCCGCTCTTCCACCTGGCTCAGTCTCAGTGAACGCGACGGTCACTGGGCGAGCTGCGGGAGGGTCAGACACGCGCTGGCTGATGTACAGGTAATGTTCTGAAATATCCTCCTCAACAACTTCCTTGAAGAAGGCATCGGCGCTGGTCCCCGCTGCGTCCAGCGCTGTGAGGATGACCGTCGAGCAGTTCCTTATGAAGCGGTTGATGGAGGCTCTGAACGCCGCCATCGCCCTGCCCGGTGCGAAGGGCCCGTTTCTGGTCGGCGTTGTGGGTTCGTGATCTGTGAACAGAAACAGAATGCCTTTTCTGCCCGTGGTAGAGGGGCAGGCTGTGTCCACCGCCCCGCTCAGCCAGGTAAGGTTGTCGGTGTCTTTGATCCCGTTCACCGCGTCCGTGACCGCCTTCTTCAACACGAGCCGTCCGCCTTGGACCTCCACCAGGTCCAGCAGACGGGTCGGCGCGTTTGGGCCTGAGGGCAACGTGAGCACGGCTACATCCGCGTTGAAGGAGTAGATGGTCACCGTGGGGTTCGGCCGCCCAGCCTTGATCGCTGGAACGTCGTTTTGCACCTCCAGATTGGTTCCCACAAACCACATCAGGACTTGCAGCGCGGCTTCCCTCTCCCAGTTCAGCCGATTCTTTGCCTTGATCGATCCCGAGTTGTCGATCGCAAACACCAGCGCGTCGCAGTCGCGTAATGGCTGCGCCATCTTGTTCGCAACCTGACCCCACCACGGCTGATTTGCCTGTGCCCACGCTTCCTGGCCCAGACCGAACAGGAACAGCACCAACACCGCTGCTAACGATGCACTGCGCAATTTCATCACCTCGCTTTGACGCACGAGCACTTCGCCTTGCGTTCGGCCACCGCAGGCAGCTCGGCCAGGCTGGCTACATTCGTGCTGTCACAGAGCACGCCACCCCCAGGCGATCACCTCCTCTGCGCGCCCAACTGAAGCTGCCCGATGGGGCAAGAGGGATGTAGACAACGTGACAAGAAGCCGAACCAAGCTTCTCTCCCCACTCGCCGGGCTCCCGAAGAGCCGCCGACCACCATACACCTCCTGATCGCATCAGCCAAGCGCGCCGTCACTACTGGCCCCCAGTCCGGCGACGCCCGCTTCGCCAGCGACGTGACCGCTGAACCCTTCGGACCCTTCGCCCGGCTCCCCATGTTCGACAGCAACGCCCCCACGTCCGTGTCGCGTCGCCAAGAAACCTCCAGCTCCATGGCCGCACTCGGCGATGGGATCGTACCGACAGCGTGACCGACGGTAGGGTCAGCGAAGCCTGCGATTGCGTCCTCGTCGCGCTACAGTCGGCGAATCGGACTCTACTTCCTCTCCCCCATCGGCAGGACCGTCCGGCCGTGCACGTTGTTGATGAGGAGCGCCGCCGAGGCGTACCAGGCGATCAGCGCGCACAGGATCCCCTCGTAGCCGGCGATGGTGTGGACCACGGGCACGAATTCCCCGATGGCCAGAAGGAAGAACAGAATGGTCAACGTGATGAACACCCAAGTGATCGCCTTGGGCAGCTTCAAGGACGCAATCGTCGCGTACCCGGTGAAAATACCCCAGGCGATGAACACAACCGCCATCCCGGCAGGGGGGACATCGACGAACGCCTGAATCCCGGCCAACCGGAGGAAAAAGAACATCGCCACCCCCATCCAGAAAGCCCCGAATGACGAAAAGCACGTGGCGCCGAACGTGTCGCCCCTTTTCACATCCCACATCCCAGCGGCGAACTGCGCCACACCTCCGTAGAACATCGCCACCGGCATCACGATCCCAATCGTTGCCGCGTCGACCAACCCAGCGTTCACAATGTTGAGGATGAACGTAGAGAGCGCAAATCCTCCCAGACCGAGCGCCCCGACGTTCGCCAACCCATTGTTCTGCGTGCTCATGCAACCTCCTGTCCTCTTGCTTCAGCGGACCGGCAACTCAAAGCAGTCCCGCTCCGCCACAACACATCCGTCCATTCCAGCCTTGTGTCCAAGCCCGAAGTCTAGCCCAGGCGGCCCGACCCCTCAACGCAGACCACGTTCCTCATCGCCCCGCGCACTTCTTTCCTCCCCCGGCCAGACGTGCTCAGCCTGATAGTCGGCCGTGTTACTGGAGTACATAGGGACTCCTAGGCAGTGAATCGGTCAGCGCCGAATTCCAAGTCAGAAAAGCAGGACCATAAAGCACCTACAGACCAGAGTGACCAACCGCAGACCACGGCTTTCACATCTCAGCGCGCCGCAGGAGTTGGGTGTTGATCGCCACGATCACAGTGCTGGCGGACATCAACGCCGCGCCGACCGCCGGGGGATAAGAAACCACACCCAGGCCAGCACGCCACCGGCCAGCGGAATTGCCACAACGTTGTACCCGGCCGCAAGGGCGGGGCCATTATGTCGAGGGCCTTTCCTCATGGTCTACGCTAGAGGAGAAGCGCTGCGATCCCGAAGTAGAAGAGCACTGTGGAGATGTCAGTGATGGCCAGCGCTATCGGTCCAGCGGCGATCTTGGGATCCAATCGCAGGCTGTGCAGGAGCGCCGGGAAGCTGAGTCCGAACACGCCGGCTGCTGAGACGCTGAGGACAAGGCTCGTCCCGATCACCAAGGCGACAAACCCCTCCCCCCGCCACAGCCAAGCCACCAAGCCCACAAGCGCGCCGCAGGCGAGGCCCAGCAAGGCCGCAGTACCCAGCTCTCGACGCAGTCTTCGCCCGTACCAGCGCCAAGTGGGCAACCTCCCCCGGAGGTCATGGATGGTCACCGTGGCTGCCTGGATAGTCACGCTCTCCCCCAATCCCAGCACCAACGTCAAGAAGAAAGCCAAGGCCAGGCTCTGAGCCAGGGTGACTTCGAAGGCACTGGTGAGCACCGCAGCAACCAGCCCACCGGTGATGGTCGCCGTAAGCCAAGGAAACCGAAAGCGAAAGGCGCGCACTGGCGAGGCCTCCCGAACCTGCGTAACCCGGAAACCGACGCTCTCGAATATCCGGTTCGTATCCCTGAAGTCCACGTTCTCCTCTACAAGCTTGTCCACATCGATGACGCCGATCACTCGCTGTTCCTCGTCGACCACGGGCAGCGCGAGGTACCTGTGTTGGAGGAACATCTCGCAGGCATCGAACACTGTTGCCGTCCGGGGTATGGACACTGCCGGTCCGGACATGATCTCGCACAGGGGCTGGTCGAGGCCCGCGGTCAGAAGGCGCCTGGTGGGGGCGACACCACGCAGCCGGCCTTCGTCGTCGACTACGTAGAAGTAGGCTATTCTCTCATGGAAACCGTGAGTGCGCATTTCTTCCAACACCTCCCGTACCTTCATCGTCTCCGGGAAGGTGGAGACATCGCATCGCACATGAGCGGTAACAGGCTGTGTGGAAGGGCATAACGATGGGAACTCGCTATCCGTGCGTCTCACCGAAAACCTCCCTTCTCGCCGGCCAGCACACCGTGGAACGCGGGCCGGTCGGTCTGTAGGTGTACTCTCTACGAGCTTTCCCTGCGTCGATTGTACTCGACGGCTGCGCCCACACGCGCCGCCCACTGATACAAGAACCACACAAGGCCACAAGTCCCATTCGCTGGCAAGTGCTTTGAATGAGTCTCCTCTCCCCGGCGTTCAGCAAGGCGTTGCGGGAATATGCACGGAAGACGCTCGCCAGCTACGAGATACAAGACGTCGGGGCAGGAAGGCTCCTGGATGATGGGCCCGACGTGTTCGGCAAGACTACCGATCGCAGCGAGCTGGGGTCGATGCCGGCCTCCGGACACTGCCAGGGGTCGGACCAAGGCCACTTCCCTGCACAGCCGCACCTGTAGATTTACCATGTCAACCGCCCGCGCACACCTTGGGAACCTTCTGCGTCAACACCTACTGTGGGCAGGGCTGCTCACCTTGCCCACCGCTTCAGCCTGCTGCCCGCTTCCCTTCAGTGCTCTGAGCTTGGAGTGCTGAGGGATGCGCTTGATCTCTCAATGGCGCTCCGTGTCGTTCACCGACACGCTGTTCCCCATGGCGTTGGACACGTAAACCGTGCGCCAATCGGGCGCGACAGCCGCTTCGTGCGGATGGGCTCCACCGGGGCCACTTTCTCCGACGGCCACTTTCTCCGTCTGGCTGCTTGCCACGTCGACGAACTAAACGCTGTCCTCGTCCTTGTTCAGCACAATCAGTCTGTCCTCTGTCATCTCCTCCCTTCTCCTCACCTCCCATCCTACAAGACCCACTGCGCCCAGCCAGCCAAGTCAGCCACCTTTCGCATACTCACCCTTCGACGGACGCTCAAGCGCCTGGATCTGAAGCCGCCGGCCGTTCACTCAGGTCATGGACATCGCCAAGAGCTCGAGCGCTCTCTGCGTCAGGTCCCGCCCGGGCATCCTGTCGCCGGGACGAGCTGCCCCACACGCTGCCATTCCAATACGCGACTTGGACAGACGGGACCCTGCTCCGTCACCACCGGTCCCGCCTTGACGTATAAGGCCGCAGGATGCGCTGCCATTCATACCTGACGCCGTGTCCAGGGACCCGGCGGGGAGCAAACGGCTGTCTCAGCGATACGGGCCGCCGGCCGGCTCGATCGTCGCCACAAGCCCCGGCGCCAGCGTGTCGTGGTACGCGTCCTCCACAGCGTCGATGAACTGTTCGAGGGCCTCTCCGTACCGCTCCACGAGGAGCTCTCCCTCGTCCGGCCCGTACCAAGCGTTGGGGACGGAGGCCGTGACCAAGCGCCAGCTGCCGTGGGCGTAGTAGATCTGAGCGTCCGGAACGGGGCGCCCCATGTCGTCCATGCGCTGGAGCTTCGGGACAACCTGCGGGCTCAGGCCCTGTGCCCTAGCACTGTCAACGAGATCCACACAGGCGTAGGCGGCAAACTCCGTCCCCGGCGGCATCTCGCCCGAGAGGACAAGCGGGTAGAGCCCGGAACCATAGGCGCCGAGGGTCTTCCCTCCAGCTAGCGTCTGCCCGACCAGGCCGAACAGACCTTCCGCGTAAGCCGGGATGTCGATCCGCATCTCCCGCGCCTCCGGATCGAAGGCGAAGAATTGCCCATACCACCCTCCCCCAGCCAGCACCACCTTGTCGAAGCCCCCGCTTTTAGTAGCGACGTCGAAGTCCAGCACCCTTACAGGCTCCCGGTCGGTCATGGGATGGAGGAGGTCCGGCCGGTGGGACTCAATGCTCTCCCAGAGGGCCTGTGTGTCGCCGGGACTGGTGACGTACACCTTGCCCCCCTTGTCAGCAAACCCCGCCAGAAGCCCCGTGAGCTCGCCAATGTGGAAGTCGGGGGACACCACCACCAGGAGCTGCTGGGGGCTAGAGGGCTCCCCGGCAGCGATCCCCGGCTGAACCGCAGTCGCCACCGCTGCCACAGTCATGACCAACACCGACAGAAACTGCACCGCGTTCTTCATCGTACGCCTCCTCTTGTCGGAAGACTGGCTGCCGGCGCCCCTACGAACCGTCGAGCATCAGCCGCACCACTGGCCGCTCGGGCTTCCGGCGGGCCACCTCCAAGAACCCTGCTTTGGTGTACATCGACATCGCACCGTTCCACAGCCACGCGTCCGCGCCATGTTCTTTCTTGTCGATGGGATAGGCCTCCAACGCCACCGCGCCACGCTCCCGGGCGAAGGCGATCGCGCCCTGCAAGAGCCCTGTGGCCACGCCCTGGTGGCGGAACGCAGGGGGCACCACGAAACACACGATCGACCACACCGGTAGATCGTCCACCGCCTTGGCCACCGGAGAGCGCCTGAGCCGTGGATAGGACGCCCGTGGCCCGAGCGACACCCAGCCCACCGGAACGTCGTCTCGGTACCCAATCAGCCCCGGCGGAGGATCACCCGAGGCCAGCTCCTGAAGGCGGCGCTTTCGGTGCTCGGCCAGGGTCAACCCCTCGGGCACGGGCACATTCCCGCTCTCGCGGTAGTACATGCACCAGCAACTACGGGCCATGGAGCAACCCTTGGCCAGAAACAGCGCCTCGAGGTCCGGCCAACGTTCCGCCGTCAACGGGTGGGTGCTAAGGTCCACGAAGGCGAGTATACACCCGCGGCTCAGCGCATGTTATGGTTGGTCGCGCAGACGGAGCCGCCGCAAAGAGAGGATCTGGATGACCGTTGCGCCATCCGCTAATCTTCCCGGGGGCATTTCCAGCCCAAAGCATACGAGCCGAAACGGGATTTCGACCGGGTGCGGGCGTTCCTCGTCCACACACACCTGTCCTTTGGCACGCCCTCCCTCAACTGGGGCATCGAGCGCTGGAACTACGCCCGCTACATCGTCGCCCCTATGCTCGGCTCGCAGGGAACGGAGGCCGGCGTTCCGCCGGGGGCGCTGCGGGCGATCCGCACCTGGGAGAAGATGATCGGGCTGTGGGAGAATGAGCGAGGCAACATCCTCGGCATGACCAACATCGAGCATCCCGATCCAGTGGGCACGCACCCTGACTTCCGCCGCCGCGGACTGGCCCGCGCGGTGGTGCTCCATGGGCTCCACAAGCTTGCTGCGCTCGGGGCGACCCGGGTGCCCATGATCTCCACCGCGCCACTGTACGAGGCGATCGGGTTCCGCAAGTTCGGCCTGTACCACCCCTGGATCAAGACCTTCGAACCCACTCCCCAAGCACGTGAACACTGGCGTGCCTTGACAACTGTAACCGCCATCTGGTCGTCTTGACGTCACAACGCCACATGATTAGAGTGGCAACATGAGCACGAAGCACAGACGGGCCACGCTGTACCTGGATCCTGGTCTCCACCGGGCGTTGCGGCTCAAGGCCGCCGAGACCGACCGAACCGTGTCCGACCTCGTGAACGAAGCCATCAGGCTTGCGCTTGCCGAGGACGCTGAGGACCTCGCGGCGTTCGACGAACGGGCGTCCGAGCCGAACCTGCTCTTCGAGGAGGCAGTCAAGGAGCTGCACCAGCGTGGCAGATTATGACGTCTACATCAAGCCGTCCGCATTGAAAGAACTGGATGCCATCGGCTCCAAGAAAGCCCGGCAGCGCATGGTACAAACCATTCGCACCCTTGCGGAAGATCCGCGACCCAGCGGTTGTCGCAAACTGTCGGGGAAGGACAAGTACCGCCTCCGCTGCGGGGACTCCCGGATCGTGTACCAAGTTCAGGATTTCGATGTGTCCCTCACCGTCGTCAAGATAGGGCACCGCCGCGACGTCTACCGATGATCACAGCACCCGCGAGCGCGGGGTCGCCACTCCCCACATGTTGGCAGATGCGCCTGCAGTTTATCGTCCTTATCCCTGGCTTCTCCCAAGGGACGACTTCAGATGCTTCCTCATCACCAACTGCCGAGCTGTTTCATAATGCACGGTAAAACCACTTCTCTTGTACATTTCGAGGGGCCCCATATAATCCTCCGCTTCATTAACGAACTCTTTGTTCGGATATGCCTCCACAAAATCAAAACCGTCTTGAGCCGCATCGCGACAGACACGCTCCAACAACAGCTTAGCAATACCCTTTCTTCTCATTTCCGGAGCAATAGCAAAGCAGAATATCGATTTCACCTTTATGGCCGGGTGTGATTCTTCTGTGGGGACGGAACCCATAAACCGCCGCCAACAGTAGCATTTCAGGCAATCAGCTTTCGTGTTGGCGTTGCACCATCCCACAACCTCATCATCACAATAGGCAAGATAGCCTTGTATGTTGCTACCCTTGACATATTGGATGGCGTAATCCCTTCGTACTTCAACCGATGACGTAAAATCTTTGCCTTCATAGTCATCATTACACCACCACACACAGTAACACTTATGTTCATCTTTATTAGTAGCATGTGGCGTCGTATCAAAGAATCTCACATAATCGTCCACAAGTTTGGGCGTCAGCTTACGGATTTCGATGTTCACTCGTTACCTCCGCCAGCAAAACGATTCGTGGCTTCCACAGGATTGCCTCCCGATTTCCAATCCGACACTTCCCATTTGCCTCAGCCGACATGCCCCGAAACCTCCATGATGCGCCTGACAGAGCCAGTGTAGCGTCTCTTCGGCCCGTGTGCTTCGTTGGCACTGCTCTCAGGCAACCATGACTTCCGCCCCCGCCTCGCAAGAGCGTTCTCACCCTCCTGGACGGTAGCTGGGGATCGGGAAGTAGTTGGCGATGACCAAATGCGGATTGCAGGAGCGCATCGCCCAACGCACGGCTTGTCTCGCACGTCCTCCAGTTACGCAGCGCCTAGTAGCTATGGATGACGAGCGGCACGCCGGTGAGCCCGAGGTGAAAGTCCGTTGACCAGCAGGACTGGACCTTGTTCGCCGTCATCAGGTGCAGCCCCACCGCATCGGCAAGTGTCAAGTCTTGATCTGAGTATCTGCGCAAGAACCCCGCCGCGGCCGCCTGTTCCTGGGGTCCCACCGGCATCACCCTCAGCATGGTCATCTCCTCCAGCATGGCCAGGAACTGCAGGGCCTTCGCCCGATCGTACCGCTTCAGGAACCAGCCGTGCCCCTCCGCCACCACCAACGGCGAAGTGACCAGTGGGGGCGGGTCGGAGAAAAGCCGGCGGAACAACGGGTGGTACGTGTCGGAGCGGTCGGCAAACGCGATGAAAGCTGAAGTGTCTACGTAGGTCTCAGTCCTTCTGCCCATAGATCACTTCGTCAATCCGTCGACTGGACATGGCATCGCCAGTTTCGACCATTCCCGCGTACCTCATCCAGGGCTTGTCCTCGTCCACCGGAAGGGTCGCCCGCAGCGACCGCCGCAGGAGCTCGGCCAAGGATATGCCGAGCCGGCGGGCTTCCTTCTTGGCCGCTCGGTACTCCTCTTCCGTCAGGCTGATCTGCGTCCGCACCATGGTGATAACATTGTAGCGCGTACTGTTATCATGCGCCACTGCATCCCCACTACCGGCCCCACAACCAATCCGGGGCTGACAACCACCGAGCAGCAGACAAGGATGCCCTCGGACACGGTGAGGGTCGCAAGACTACAGGTCCACCCCTCAGGTTTCGCGCTCGGGGAAGTCTTCGACGAACGTGATGTTATGAAAGCGGCGCGCCTCCGGGCAGGTAATATCCTGCGTGGAATAGAGGAGGCGGCGGAGCCGCCGGAGGAGGCGCACCACTATGGAGTTTATCGCGTTCGACTCGCACAAGCACTACACGTGGGCCCGGGTGGAGGATGAGCGTGGCCAAGCAAGAAAGGAAGGGCGGATTGACCACGAGCGGGGCGCTTTGCGGAGTTTTCTCCAGAGCTGTGATCCCGGTTCTCTGGTGGCAGTTGAGACGATCGGCAACTGGTACTGGATCGTCGACGAGATCGAGGCGGCGAACATGGTTCCGCAACTGGTCCATGCTGGTCGCGCCAAGTGGATGTTGGGCACGATGAACAAGACGGACAAACTGGATGCGAAGGGGCTGAATCGGCTGCAGCGGACGGGAACGCTACCGACCGTATGGATCCCGCCGGGAGAGCTACGCGACGCACGAGATCTTCCGCGCACTCGGATGATGCTTGCCCGAGAACGGACACGGCTTAAGAATCGCATCCACGCCACCCTTGCCAAGTACGCCCTTCAGACTAAGGCGGTGAGCGATCTGTTCGGCGTACGAGGGCACCGAGTGCTTGAACAGCTGTTGCCTGGGCTTCCAGTGCACACACGGTTCGCCACCGAGCGACTGCTGGAGCAGTTGCACATCGTGGAGGGGCAAGTTGAGGCCTTTGAGGAGCGGATGGCGGCGGTGTTCGAGAGAACTCAGAAGGTAGAGCACCTGCTGAGCCTGCCGGGTGTCGGCTTCATCTTGGCGGTGGTCATCGCTATGGAGGTGGGGGACGTACGCCGGTTCCCGCGGGCGAGCCACTTGGCCTCCTACGCTGGGACGACGCCACGGGTGAAAGCCAGCGGAGGGAAGATAAGACACGGCAAGACCCGACCGGACGTGAACCGCTACCTGAAGTGGGCCTATGGTGAGGCGGCCAATGTCGTTTGCCGCCACCGGAACAAGGTTACCTGGAGAAACCGGCATGTGAGCCAGCTGTA
Source organism: uncultured Thermotogaceae bacterium (assembly GCA_964516385.1). Classification (GTDB taxonomy): domain Bacteria; phylum Bipolaricaulota; class Bipolaricaulia; order Bipolaricaulales; family Bipolaricaulaceae; genus T3SED10-47. The sequence continues at coordinate 102 of CAZEYM010000021.1, read as the reverse complement.
CGAGCGGGTCAAACGGCGCAGGGGCCACCCACAAGCAATTGGAGCGGTGGCGCGCCATCTGGCGGAGGCAACCTACTGGATGCTCACAAAGAGTGAGCCGTA
>CAZEYM010000020.1:21795-39547 GCA_964516385.1 uncultured Thermotogaceae bacterium | reverse complement strand
CGAACCGACCACCGACAGTCTCCCTTGCGTACACCCCGGCGAACCCGACCACGGCCGACACCGTGGTGTTCACGGCGACCGCGTCTGACCCCGATGGGGACCCGCTCACCTACAGGTGGTACCTGAACGGGACCGAGCAGACTTCCGTCAGCCAGGGTGCCTCGGTCGTTCGTTGGTCAAGCCCTAGTGCTGGCAGTCACACGATGCGCGTTGTGGTCTCCGACGGGCGCGGTGGGTCAGACGAGGCCAACGTGTCGTTCACGGTGCGCACGGCGGGTTCGCAGCCGCCGGAGGACCCTAACTCCCACACGTACGGGAGCGCGGCAGGCTGGTACCTGATTTCCGTACCCATTGCTGCCAGGCCCGGCTCAGGGATGACCATCTGGTGGTGGAATCCAGCCAGACGGCAATACGAGCGGCCGACCACGTTGTACCCGCAGATGGGCTACTGGGCGCGGCTGGGCGCGAGCACTCGGCTTTCTATCCCTGGCTCGCCCCCCACCAGCGATGTGACCCTGACGTTGGGCGCCACAGGCTGGCAGCAGATCGGAGCGCCCTGGCCGTACGCCAAGTCGGCGATCGTGGTGGTCCGGGGAGGGCAGGCCAAAAGCTGGGCTGACGCCGTATCCGCAGGCTGGGTGAGTAACACGGTGTACGGCTACAAGGCCACGGACAGGAACTACACCACCGCCACAGTGCTCCACCCATGGTACGGGTACTGGCTGCAGGCGAAGGTGAGCGGCCTTACGCTTCGGTTCGTGTACAGGTCGCGCATCGTGTCGCAGCTGTCGGCTGAAGGGGAGACCCACCTGGCGGCGTTCGAGCCGGCCGAGCTCCCGCCTTTCCCGCCGGGACCGGCGCTCCCTGAGGGCTTGACAGTGGCCTGCTCCCCGAACCCGATCGGGTGGGACGGGACTCTGTCGTTCCACGTGGTGGGGGCGTTGGCCCTTGAGGCCGCAGCCATCGAGGTGCGGGTGATGGACGTGGGCGGAAGCGCCGTATGGCGGGGCACGGCTGACGGAGCTGAGCTCAACTGGAATGTGACGGGCTTCGATGGTAAGCCTATTGCCAACGGAGTGTACACGTATGTGGCCGATGTGCTCGTCGACGGCCAGTGGCTGACGAGCTCTGTGGAGAGGATGTTGGTGTTGCGCTGAAGGTAAGACTCTCTTGCTTGCGGGCGACTGTTGGCGGCGCAGGCCCGAGCCACGCGGCCCGGGCCCTGCGCCCAAACAGAACGTTGCTCTGACCCACTCTGGGGACAGGTGTTGTCGGTCGGAGTTACGGCGTGCGGGTACTTCCCCAGTCGATGTGGGAGATGTCCCACACGAACACCCGTTGGTCTTGGCCTCCTGAGGCCAGGTAGGTCCCATCAGGGCTGAAGGCCACGGCGTACACCCAGCCCGTGTGTTCCTTCAGCGTGGCGAGCTGTCGGCCCGACAGCGCATCCCACAGGCGGACCGTGCCGTCTTCGCTTGCGCTGGCCAGCGTGCGTCCATCGTCGCGGAAGGCCACATCGCGCACGGCGGCGTCGTGCCTGCTGAGCACTTGCACGAGGTCGCCAGTTTCCGCCTCCCACACCCGGACCGTCCTGTCGGCCGATGCGCTGGCCAACAAGCGGCCGTCCGGGCTGTAGGAGACAGCCCACACGGCGGCTGTGTGCCCTTGCAGCGTGCGCAGGACGCTCTGGCTGGATACATCCCAGATCTTCACTGTGCGATCCCGCGAGCCCGTGGCCAGACTGACTCCGTCGGGGCTGAATGCCACAGCGTGCACTTCATGGGGATGGCCGACGAACCTCTCCTCCAGCGGCTCGCACGTGGCCACACGCCACAACCGGATGTTGTAGCCGGTCGACGCTGCCACGGATGCCAGCACCGTTCCGTCGGGCCTGAAGCTGAGGTCGTACACCTCCCGGCTGTGCCCAGTCAGCCTACAAAACTGGGATCCGGTTGTAGCATGCCAAAGCCTGATTGAGTTGTCCCACGACCCGGTGGCGATCACCGCCCCGTCGGGGCTGAATGATACGGCCAGCACTCCGTACTCGTGACCGGTGAGGGTGCGTTGGGGAGAGAAGTCCTCCGTGGACCAGAGGATGGTGGTGCCATCGTCGGACGCCGAGGCCAGGAGGCTGCTGTCGGGGCCAAACGCAAGCGAACGCACCGCGCCCATGTGGCGGAACAGGACTTCCGCCTCGGGAAGAGAGCGAAAGACCGAGATCTGCACAGTGGAGCTCCCCTGGGCCCCCCGGTCGTCGGTGATGGTGAGGCGCGCGGCGTAGACACGGTGGTCCTCACCGCTTGGCAGATGGTACGTATGCTCGACGGCCGCCCCGTACTTGGCTGGAGAGCCGTCGCCGAACTCCCAGCGGAACGAGGTGATGGTCCTATCAGGTCCGGCGCTCGCGTCGTAGGCATTGAAGCGCACAGTCAGAGGAGAGATGCCCGAGACCGGGTGGGCGTTGATGCGTGGGAGTAGTTGGGGACCGTTGCATCCTCCCAGGAGGAGCGCCAGTCCTACCAGCAGGCTCAGTACAGCAGTTACTCTACATGATGTTCGGGACATACCGTCCTCCTCAAGGGCAGCCCCCGCTGCTGGCTGTGCCAGGAGCGGGGGCTGCTCCGCTTTCTACTTGCGAGAGCCCGCAAGCTTTGACCCCTGAGGCCCCCCTAGTCGCACGTGCCAGGGGTAGCTTCGGGGAGCTCCTTACACAATGGTGTCCCCGTCTGCCACATGGCGATCAGCTTCTTCAGCGTCTCGTAGTCCACGATGCCCGGCGGGCAGCTGTGGGGTACTCTCTCGCCCTCCAGCCAGAACGCCGTGGCTCGCTGGACCTGCTCGAAGGTGATCCTGTCCGACAGCAGGAGATTTATCCTGTCTTCGTGCACGTCCCAGCGGGATATGACAACCTCCACGTCCAGGCAGTCGCTGAGGACGACCCGCGTGTCGCCGGTGACCTCGACCTCCGTGCACGGCCAGCCCGAGTCGACCCGGCCGACCACGGTCTTGGCGGCCAGGGCGTTGCAGTCGTTGTCCGGCGGTGCCTCGATCGTGGTAGTGGGAGGCACAGTCACCTCGTACACGATCGTCTTGGTCTGCCCTCCCCGTAGGGTGCCCAGGTAAACCCACTGTACGCCCCCAGGTTTGTACATGAAGCCATCGTTTTGCACCGGTGTGACCCGCCAGCCTGCCGGGAGGAACTCGTCCAGTCCCACGCCCGCTACGTCTACGTCTGGGGTGATCTCCACCTTGACGGTGAACGTGTTGCCGACGGGCTCACCTTGGGCGTTGTAGATGCCGAGCACTACGCCCGCACAGGGCACCGGCGGGATGATGGTCCGCGTGGCCCGAAGGTCGGGGTTGCCCAGCTCGGGCAGCGGTCGGTCCACCGGCACGCAGTACTCGGCGTGGGCGGTGAGCTCCTTCAGCTTGGACAGGGTGACGCGCTCCCCGCAGGTGCCTGCCACGGCCTGATCCCTGCGCCACAGTTCCCCGGCGCGGGTCAGCTGCTCGGGGGTGACGACCTCCGACAAGGTGAGGTCGATCAGGTCCTGCTGCCCAGGCTGTTTGGCGGGTACGAGGTGGGCAATCGCGACATCGACCGATAGGCAGTCGGTGATCCGCACGCGAGACTCGCCGCCTACCTCCATCTCGAAGTCGGGAGACTTGGCCTGGAAGATGCCGGCGATGCTGATTGACTCAGGTAGCCTGAGTACCTTGAGCTCCTCTGGCCTGGGCACGATGACGTCGTAGGTCACGACGCGCTCCGTCCCTCCGTGAATGGTGTCCAAGAACACCCACTGCGTGGCATGGGCCTTGTACACAGCTCCGGCGGACTCCACCGGTTGGATTTCCCAGCCCACGGGAGCCGACTCCTCCAGCCCGGCTCCGCTCAGGTCTTGGTCGGCCCTTATCTTGACGCTGACGCGGAAGGTGGAACCGGGGGTGGCCTCCTCGGTGGAGATGGATCGCTCCACCGCTACGCCCACCGTCTCCACGTGCAACAATCTGCTCGTTGTGTCCGAGTTGCCCGCGCTGTCCACCACGGTGAGCAATACCTCGTAGGTGCCCGCCTCGGTGTAGGAGTGGCGCACGGCGGGCTCGGTGGTGGGCATTGACATGCCGTCGCCGAAGTTCCAGAGGAACTCCACCAAGCGCAAGTCACGATCTGCCGTGCTCTGCGCCGCGCTGAACACCACTTCCTCGCGCACGCGGGGCTCCACCGGTTGTATGTCCAGCCGCGCCTCGGGCCCGATCCGTATCTCCTCGGTGGCCCCGATGATGGCGATCGTGTCCCGGCGGTTGAGGGATATGCGCTCCGGCTCGCTCGCATCGCCGCTCAGGAAGTACAGATCTTGTGTCCCCGGGAATTGCTCCGGCGTAACCAGAATCTCGAACTCCTCACCCAGTGGTCCGAGAACCCCGCCCGCTGTGCGGTTGAACATCCAGAATCCACCCCACCTCCAGCGCGCCCTTTCTCCCTCTAGGTCGTACAGGTGGTTGGGCCATATGTCCGGGGGGTCGTCTTTGAGCAACCACTCCGCGCCCAAAGGTACGTTCGCTATCCGAAGCTCCGCTAGGACTGACTCATCGCTCTGACCGTGGATTATGAACAGGTACATCTGCCCATTGGGGGCTCGGTAGAGGAACAGGTAGCTCACGTGCTTCTCCACCAAGTCGTTCTTGCTGCGGCCCACGTCGTCTTTGTAGTCGTAAAAGTCCTCAGCGGACACGCCCCCCTCCAGTGGGCTGATCGTCTCATCCAGGCCAGCTTGGGTCACGTTGTAGTAGCCGGCCGCCGAAAGTGGCAATGCGACCGCAACAACCAACGCGGCCCACAAGCTGATCGTTCTCAACATGCTGACCTCCTTTCCCTTCCCATGCGACCAGTGTACTGTCCTGAGGGGGCTTCAGTCTGTAATCAGCCTCACACAGGGGGCTGTATACTTGTACTGCTCATGATAGGGATGTTCGGCCGGCGGCTGCTGTGGGTAACGCTTGCCAGCCTGGGGCTGGTGGCAGGTGGGGATTGCCTCGCCTTGGGGACGGGGCTGTTTGAGTCCGTCCCCTCATCCTGGGGAGACCCGGTGCTGGTCGGAGAGGAAGGGGTGGAGCGTTTCCGCTTCGTGACCGTCGATTTCTCACAGCTCGGCGTGGGCCTCGCCGGAGGGAGCTTCCGGGCGGAGACCAGGCTCTCGCTCAACTTGTTTCCTGGGACGACTGTGGGGGCCGAGTTGGAGTGGATTGGACAGGGATACGCCGGGGGACGACTGTGGGTGGGCCGAGTGGAGGGAGAATCAGAAGGCAGGGTTGTCTTCGCGTTCGACGAGAGAAGCCTGTCGGGCACAGTTGTGGTCGGGCCGACGGTGTACCAGATTCGGGGCGATGGGGACCCCGTGCACCTGGTCCGCCAGCTGTCTGCCGCCAACAGCGCGGAGCTCCTGCCGCTTGTCGGCGCCCCCGGTCAGGGGCTGACGGCCGAGCAGCAACTCTTTCACCTGGTGAACCACGAGCGCAGGATTCATGGTCTTTACCCGTACGAATGGAACGAACTCCTTGCCGCCGCGGCGCGGGCGCACTCCCGTGACATGGCTCGGCGCAGCTTCTTCAGCCACATAAACCCCGATGGTATGGATGCAGGGGAGAGGATGAGGGCGGCAGGGTATGACTGGGCCGCCTCGGGGGAGAACATCGCCGCGGGGCAGAAGACCCCGATCGAAGTCCTGGAGGCGTGGCTGAACAGCCCGGGCCACAGGCGGAGCATACTTCGCGATGGAAGCTCCGCCGACGGGATATTCTTCTGCGATGTGGGCGTGGGCTATGTGGAAGCTCCCCACAGTACCTACGTCCACTATTGGACGCTGAAGCTGGGCAGGCTGCGCGGGACGAACGGCTGCCCGCCGGCGAGCAGTCCCTAAGAGTACGTGAACTGCGAGGCGGAAGAGGCTGAGCTGCCGCTGGGCCAACATGCTTCTTGAGCGCCTCATGGAAGCTGATCGGGTACTTCCCCGGGTCAATCAGGAGCACGGGAGGTCAAGGGTGGCGCGCATCACAAGCGCGTGCAGGACACCCAGAGCATGAAGTCGGCCCGTAGAGGAGCAGCACTGGTTTTCCATGGGTGTTGCCCGGCACAATGGTCAGGCTGGAAGGAGGCGTAATGATGGGCAAGCGGACAGAGGGATGTTTGGGGGCGGTAGCTAGAGCCAGGGTACTGGCCCTGGTATGTGTGCTTCTTGCTGGGGGTATCGCAGGCCTCGCCTCGACGGTCGAGGTCGACGGCGACGAGGGGTTCGTCCTCGTCCCTGGCGTGACGGGCTCGGGGACTGTTGCAGACCCCTACGTGCTGACGGGTCAGTTCGACGCCGAGGGTGAGCCTTTTGCTCTGCACATCAGCAACACGACGGCACACTTTGTGATCCGGGACTCCGTGTTCAGAGGGGCGGCTGACGCTGGACTCAGGCTGGAGAACGTGGTCAACGGGTGGGTCGTGGCCTCTGTGTTTGAGGGCAACGGCGTGGGCGTGAGGACCGAAGGCGTGACGGCAGAGGTGACCTTCGTGGCCAACACGTTCCGCGGCAACAGCCCCCATGTCGCAGCTCAGGCCCTCAGCACCAGATGGGACGACGGCCAGGTGGGCAACTGGTGGGAAGGCTACGCCGGGACCGACGAAAACGGTGATGGCAAAGGCGCTGCGCCCTACGAGATCGCTCCAGCGACCGAGCAACGCGCAGCTCAGACGGACCGGTTTCCTCTGGTCAGCCCTCTGGCGGGGATTGAGCCTCCCGAGGGCGCTGTGTTGCTGGCGGTCATCCACAACGTAGGCGAGCTGTACTGGACGACCTTTGATCTGGAGATGGAGTTCTCCATGGACATCATGGGAATGCGCATGCCCATGTTTATGGAAACGCAGATGTTGGTCGAAGAGGAGATCGTAGAGAAGTACGGCGGGGGCAATCACTTTCACGTCCGCAGCACGATCATCGAGGACGAGGGTACGGTCATCGTCATGGGCAGCCCAGAGGAATACCTCAGCGACGAGGGGGTGGAGTACACTACGAGGCTCCACTGGCTCGGCGGCTTTGAGGAGATCGAGGGGGAAGCGCCCGTGAGCGGAGGGGTTCCGCTGGAGGGGATTGGCTGGCCCGCCCGCTGGCTCACCGTCGGGGACACGTGGACCCACGAGTGGGAGGAAAGTGCGGAGGAACTGGGCATTCCTGAAGGCGCCGGTCTGTACAGGATGACGGTCACGTTCATCCGTCTGGAAGACAGAGATGGCAGGCAGGTTGCTGTCTTCCTCAACGAAGGGGACCTACAGGTAGAAGGATACGAGGACGACCCCTTTGTGGGAAGGATGAACTTCGTGGCGGACGGGACGTTCGCCTTTCTGAACCAAGTCGACGTGGTGACCGGAAGAGCGATCGAGGAGTCAGCCGAGATCTCGCTGAGTGGTACCATCTCGGCCATGGGCGAGCGAGTCGGGGGTATCGCCACCGCCATGGCTTGGACAGCGCGGGATGTCCCTGTCGATATTCCGGATGAGACTCCCGTGGTGACCTCTGTCCAGCGGGCGAGGGGTCTGGCAGTGATCTCCCTCGGCTCGATCCACGGAGTGAGCCCCGAGGATCAGTTTGAGGTGTACCACGTCGTCCAACTTGCCGATGGCACGGAGCTCGAGGAATACCGCGGACTGATAGAAGTGCAAGAAGTCGTAAGCCGGGACCGAGCTGTGTGCCGGATCCTCGAGGAGGTAGTGCCCATCGAGGTCGGCAACCAGCTGCGCCCTGTTGAGGGAGCCGATGAGGCCACTGACTGACGCCTAGAATGCGGTCGGCGGGGGGCAACAGACGTCCCCCGCCGACCGTCTTACCCCACTGACCAGGAGCGAACTCAGTACTCAGTTGGCAAGTGCTGTCGTTTGCACGATCCCGTTCGTCCACTGCTCCGGGGAAGACGAGTTCGGGTTACGCGGGCGGAGATGAGCCCACTCCTTACTTGAATGTGTAATCCGTAGTATTGCGTTTCCATGATGGGTGGGTCATGGTGCTGGGATTCTAACGATGTTTGCTCGCCTGACCGCGGTCCTCAGCCTATGCTATAATAGGCTATGTTGGCGTTGGGACGTCAAGAACACTCTTCTGCTGCAGCATTCACCCTGAACTGCGACGGTCGCGCCTGCCGAGGCGTGCCTGGCGGAAGGGAAGTCGACAGCGGGGTGGGGAGCTCCAGCCGTCAACTGGAGCTGAACCAGCAGGCTTGGGGGAGTCCGACGGCGATGTCCGATAGGGCAACGGGGTGTCGCTCTGCGGCGGAGATGGTGATGGTGTCCGGAGCCCGAGCACGGGATGTGCAAACCGCAGAGGGCGCAACGACCAGCACTGTGGTACTGGCTGGGCGCCTGGTGGTAGGCGGTGTCGGCCGCGTGTTGTGTGCTGTGGGCGAAGGCGATAGCCGTTCGAAAGCTCGGTGTAGGGGGTTGAAAAGGCATGCTTAAAAGGAGTGTTTGGCTGGTTGTGCTGGGAGGCGTGGTGTTGCTGGCGATCGCAGGCTCGCCTGAGGCAGTGGCTAGAGAGGCGAGCATCGTTTCTCCTCCTGTAGGGGACACCCTCGTCACGGGGGGGTACCTCGAGGTTCGCCTGCAGGGCCTTTCGCAGCAGGACGCCACACGGCTGGTGGTCGAGGTGTGGGCCAGACCGGTGGACGGTCGGGTTAACTGGGACCACATCGCCGAGTGTGAGGGTTCCTTCCTGGTGCGTGCGGCAGAGGAGTACTCCCCTGCCGAGGCTCCGTGTGCCTGGCTGAGCTGGATCGACGGCGAAACGGGAGAGGCAAGCCTGACGATCCGCTGCAATCGTGAGCCGGAGGCGTTCGTGCCGGGGGAGTACGAGGTCGTGGCCGAGGTGTACAGGGATATAGACGGCGTCCTCGGCAGGTGGGCCGACACCGACCAACACCGGCTCCACCTTGTGCGAGAGCGTGCTCCCGGCATGGAGGTGAGGCTCCCTTACCCGCCGACGGGCAGCGTGTTTACCCTCGGCGAGACGGTCCAAGTGGAGGGGAGAGTGCTTGAGGCAGCGCTTCCGGTGCAGGTGAGTCTGGAGGCGCAGGTGGAAGAAGGCCCCGAGGGTTGGAGCGTCATCGCCGGCGGAGATTTCGACGAGGCAGAGTTCGCCTTGCAGTGGGACACGGGAGTGCCGCTGGCAGGGCGCGCTGATCCGGTTGAGGGAGCGCATCTTCTGCGGGTGCGGGCAGAGGATGCAGCGGGCGAGGTGGCAACCTCGGACGCCACGCGCGTTTTCCTCGAGAGGTCTCCCCGTGTCCTGATCCTGGTGCAGGGGCAGTCGCTGGAGCGGGCGGAGGTTTCCGTTGGGGAGCCAGTAAGCTTCGGAGTGCGAACTGAGCCGGAGGATTACGCGGATCGATTCGCCTCCTTCCGCTGGGACTTCGGTGACGGCAACACCTCCGATGCGTTGCCTGCAGAGCATGCGTACGAGGAGTGGGGCACGTTCAACGTTACCGTCACTGCCTACACCGAGCCCGAACTGCGGGGGGACGAGTACGTCAGCGCGGCGGTTGAGGTGACTGTCGCCAGGCCCGCAGCGGTCAGCCTGTCTCGCATGATCTACGGTTACCCGGTGCCGGGGAGCGAGGAGATGAGCGTGCTGCCGGGGTTCTCCGCCAGCGTGCAGGTGAGGGTCGACATTGGCGAAGATATCGTTGGTTTCTCCCTCGTCGAGGAGGCGCCGGAAGGCTGGGCGATAGACGATCGGACGGATGTGGAAGGCGAAGAGCTCGATCTGGTGAGCTTGCCCGCGGGGGAGCCCAGTCGAGCTACGTGGGTGGTAACCTCGCAGGGGCCGGTGATCTCCGCGGGCACGGAGGTGACGATAACCTACGTTCTCGTCGTCCCCGAGGAGGCGACCCCGGGGCGGAGGGCAGCTGTAGAGGGATTGGCACACGTACGGGTGGACGAAGCAACGGATCGGAGCGTTTCGGTCCCTGGGCAGTCGGAGGTGAGGGTGGTAGCGAAGCTTCCCGTGTCTGTAGCGATCGCCTATCTGGAAAGAGCAGAGGAGGAAAGCGCTTACCTCCTGCGCGCCCCCTCTCCTGAGGACGACTATTTGATCGGCAGGGAACAGATAAGGATCGCGGAGGAGCTTCTGCGCCGTGGGGACGAGGCAGAGGTGCCGCACACGGGCGGCGAGGTGATGACACCCGAGCTGTACCTCCTGCTCAGATCGTTCCACGAGTCGCGGGTGCCAGTGACCCGCTGAGGGGGGGCAGCCCCCCTACCTGGTGTGGGGATGCGTGACCGAGGAGGGTCCGAGGCCGCCGTCCGCGTTCAGCTGCTGGGTAGGTTTACCGTGTGGCGCGAAGGGCGGGTAATCGCCGATTCGGACTGGATCTCCCGCAAACATCGGAGCTTGTTCAAGGTGCTGGTAGCCCACCGCGGGGCGCTCATGCCGCACGAGCAGCTCATCGACCTGGTCTGGCCGACGGGAGAGCCCGAGCGGGCACGTGGCGTTCTGCGGCGGCGGGTGCACGAGCTTCGCCGGATCCTCGAGCCGTCGCTCAACAGAGGGCGCGACTCCTCGTTCATCCAAACGGGCCTAGGTGGATACCGCTTCCTGCGCAACCACAAGTGCAGCGTCGATGCAGAGGAGTTTCACCGGCACTACAGGCGTGCTCTCCGGGCCCAGGGGGAGGAGAAGTGGACGGAGGCGCTCGCTGAGTACCAGGCAGCGGAAGCGTTGTACAAGGGGGAGTTCCTCGAGGATGATCGCTACTCGGAGTGGACGTTCCCCCTGCGGGAGTACTGGCAGCAGGTGCTCGCGGCGGTGCACTGCGGTATGGGCGAGTGCATGTCCCGTCAGGGCGACTATCTGGGGGCACTAGGCTGCTATTGCCGTCAGGCGATCATCACCAAGGACCGCCAATCGCTCGAGGCCCAGATCACGTCTCTGCTCGAGCTGGCCTGCCGCCATGGCCGCGCTGATGAGCTGCAGTCCCGTTGGCGGGCGATGGTGGTCGGGGAGACGGCCTCCACTGTGAAGAGGGTCCTCGGGGCGGCGACGATGATATCGCCACCACGACTTTTCGCCCAGGGGGATCCCCTTCGCGCCAGAACGGGCGCGGGCAAGTTCGTGGGCCGTCAGCGGGAGCTAGTCCTCCTCAGAGGTCACTTGGCGGCGGCTCGCAGAGGGAGAGGTAGGTTGGTGTTCATCGTCGGCCAGGCGGGGATTGGCAAGACGTCTTTGCTGGAACGCTTCGCCGACGAGCTCAGGATGGATGGGCAACTTGTCGTGTCTGCGAAGTACACGCCTGACTATGCGGCCGATCCGCTGAGGCCGGTCGTTCTGGGGCTGGCTCAGGTGGTCGACTCGGTCTGTTGTTCACAGTTGGATTGGGAAGCTCGGGAAGCGTGGTCGGCGCTGGGGAGTATGTATCCTGAGCTGCGTAGCGAGCGGCCGCTGCCCGTGACGGCGGACGTGGCGCAGGCTGGCCCCTGGGGTCAGGAAGCGCTAGCTGCTTTGGTGTGTGGCCTTGCGAAGCTGGAGGGAGTTGGGCGTCCCCTCGTTCTGTGCGTAGACGATGTGCACTACGCCCCGCGGACAGCGAGGGAGTGGCTGGCAAAGCTTCTGCCGAAGGCAAGCGAGCTCCCCGTCCTCTTGGTGGCAGCCTTCGGGTCGGAGCTAGGCGAGCGTAGCCCACTCAAGTGGGAGTGCGAGGGCACCTACTGGGTACGTCTGCCGCCGCTCAACGTGGCTGAGGCGGAACAGCTGGCGCAGCTCTCTGCCCCTTCTCTGGACCGCGACAGGCGTCGGCTGGCAGTCCGCGCTGCCCGGGGTAATCCTCTGTTTTTGGTCAAGCTCGTGGGCGAGCTGAACACACGTGACCCTGAGGAGCGGAAGGGCGCACTCGATGGGTTGAGCGTGCCGCAGGGCATTGAGGAGCTCGTCCTCCAGATGTTGGAGGCGCTCCATCCCGAGGAACGCCGCCTTGCTGAGTACGGGGCGGTCCTCGGTGTCCGCTTTCCCACTGATGTGCTGGAGCGGTTATGGCGGGGGGAAGACCCCGCTCCTCTGCTCGACAGACTGGCTGAACGGGGTCTTGTGGTGCAGGAAGCGTACGGCTGGTGGACCTTTGCCCATGAGCTTTGGCGCCGGATCGTGTACGAGCACATCGGAAGGGAGAAGGCCACTCTCCATCGGCGGGCCGGCGAGGCCATCGAGGAGCTGTGTGCGGCTCGTCCAGGCCATCAGGCACGGGAGTTGGCCCGTCACTTCGCGCTGGGCGGGGAGTGGGGGCAGGCTCTTGCTTACGTGAACCAGGCGCTGGCCGAGCCTCGCCTTTGCTTAGGAGCGAGCGAAACCTTGGGCCTAGTAAACCTCGGATTGCAGGCCGCCGAGGAGCTCGGCTGCCGGGTTCCGGCTGTGCAGGAGGCAAGGCTGGAGCTTCTGGAGCGCCGCATCATGTTGCTCGACGCCCTCAGCCTACGGGAGGAGCAACGGGCGGCGCTGGGGGAGTTCGAGCGGCTGGTCAGGGCGAGGGGCGACCAATCTCGCCTGCTCAGGGGGAACGAGCTCTGGGTGGAGTGGGGGCTGGCCGTGGGGCGTCACGGCGTGGCGGAGGCGCATGCTCGGTCGATGGCCGAGGCGGCCCGGGGTGCGCAAGACGACCAGCGTCTTGCCCGTGCCCATAATCTGACAGGTCGGGTTGCCTGGGCGAAGGGCAGGCCGGATGAGGCCGAACGCTGCTACCGAGAGGCGCTGGCTGTGCTGAGCGACGGGGAAGGAAGTGAGAGCCTGAAGGCGGCACTGTTGAACAACCGTGGGGTTGTGCTTCGCGCTCTCGGTCGCCTGCAGGAGAGCCTGCGCTGTCTGGAGGAGGCGCTCGATCTTCGTCGCGGGTTCGCTGAGTCGGCGCTCGCGGCCCAGACGCAGGTCAACCTGGGGAACGTCCATTGGGCACTCGGACAACCTCGGGAAGCGCTGGCCATGTACTGCGAGGCCTACGAGCAGTTTCGCCAGGAGGGTGACCGGCGGGCCATGGGCAAGGCGGCGGTCAACGCCGGGTTGGCAAGCTGCGATCTGGGGGAGTACCGGTTGGGCGTGGACTGGTACACTAGAGCCGCTGACCTGTTCAGGCGGGCAGGTGATCTGCAGGGCGAGGCTGTTGCCCTGTCGCACCTGGGCTTGGTGGAGGCGGAGTGCGGACGCTTCGCTCAGGCGCGGGCGGCCTTGGAGAGGGCGCACGTGATGCTCCACCGCGTGGGGGACAAGCGGGGACTGGCCATGGTTGCCAGCAACTTGGGGCAGTTGAACCTGCGAAAGGGGAACTCACGACGCGCTATCCCATGGCTCCGCCAGGCGTACCGCTTGCGGCGTGAGCAACGAGACCCAGTGCGACAAGGGCTCAACCTCAGCCACTTGGGGGCCGCCCACCTTGCGCGGGGAGATGTGCGTCGGGCGCGGCGCTGCCTGTCTCGTGCGCTGAGGTGGCTGGACGAAGGGCAGCAGCCCGAACTCCGGGCGCACGCGCTCTCCACGCTGGCCCTGGCCCACCTGCGAAGCGATGAGGTCGGCCCTGCGGTGGACGCTTCCTGCCAGGCGGTGAAGCTCGTGGGCAAGCCAGGTGGGGCGGGGTACGTGGAAGAGCGAGAGGCGATCGAATACGGGCACTACGTGGTACTCAACGCTGCTGACAGGGATGGCGAGGCGCTCCACTGGCTACAGCGCGCCCACCGCACGTTGTGCGAGACAAGCCAGAAGTTCGGGGACGAGGAGCGGTCCACGGCCTACCTCACCCGGGTGCCGCTGAACCGCCGCATCGTTAGCGCCTACACGCTTGCCGGCAACAAAGGCAGTTAGTATACAGAACAGAGAAGGAGCGTCCAGATCTTGGCCCATTGGCGCCGCTGCTTCCTGTGGTGCTCACCCGGGACCGTTCTCAGGGCATTGTGGGGGGTATCGGGTTTTCGCCGCCTGAACTGACCTTTTGGATGGGACAATATTAGGACCTCGGAGCTACATCTTGGGAACAAAGTTAGTATGTACACAGATATGGACTCCGGCGAGAGGCCGCCCATGGGACAGGAGGGCGGGGAGAAGAGAGCGCCTCCCTGCCCTCTTGTCACGTCACCGTAGCTGCCTACTCCAGCTCTACGTCCACTGTGTACTCTTGTGGGGGCGCTTGCCCCTCGATCGCCAGGAAGTAGACGCCGGGGATGAGGAACGGACCAGACAACTCCACACTGTTGGTGAAGGCAACGTCTGCCACTACTTTGCCGGCGACGACACTGATGGCAGCTCCATGTTGGATGTAGGCGCGGATGTCCTCGCCGTGCACCGTGAGGGTAAGTCGCTCGTTACCCTCGCTGACGTGCACTCTGTACTGTGCGAGCGCCAGGTAGCCATCAGAGGTCTTCACGAACCGGTTGAGCGCAGCCAGCGACGTGGGGCCTAGCTCGTCAGTTGTCGTGAAGGGGAACTCGTCTACAACTTCGAGATCGGGCACCGCCCAGACGGCAAGTCGGTAAGGTTGCGCCTCGGCGGAGGGATTGGCCAGCGCCATGCACACTTCGTTGGACCCGAGCATGTCGACAGACAGGATGGCTACTTGCTCTTGGGAGGCCAGTAGGGTTAGGTCGGCGACGGCTACGCCATCCACGAACTCCACCGGTTCGCCTCGGCGCAGGTGAAGATCGACCACTCCCGCCAGCTCCACGAGCATGTACTGTCCGTCGGGATGTAGAGTCAGCCCGTACTGCTCCTCATCCCACCGTGCGCCTGGCTCCAGCAGCCCTTCGACTACCTCGCCCGGTATCAAACCGATGCAGGGGGGACTATCTGGCAAGAACGCGTTGACCACCAGTCGCTCAGTGGCCTCCACGGGCTCCAGGAAGTCGAAGCCGAGCAGCACGAGCTCCCCACCTTGGCGATACAGCCGGAACACCACGGGGGCGAAGTCTTCGGTGGTGACGATGTCCGTGGCGTCGGGATCTACGTTCGAGAAGTCCGTGCTGAACTCGGGGGCCAAGAACTCATCGGGCACCCCTACGACCAGCGCATCATCGGGGGCCACGACCATCAACCCCTGGCCGGTCACATCCCGCTCGTCGGCGGCGGTGCTCAGGCCGGCCCCTCGCAGTATGTCCTCTCCCCCGACGGCCCAGGTGAGGGCGACGATGCGTCCCCCGTCGTTCAAGAACGCACGAAGCGCTGGGGCCAGTTGCTCGCCGATCGGCACGAGGTCCACCTCTTCCATCCAGGCGGCGGCCTGCTCGGGAAACAGGAGAAACCCAACGTCTCTCAGCAGGACGGAGAGCTCAGCCGGCGAGCGCGTGTCTGTCTCCACGATCGTGGCTCCCGCTTCGCTCAAAATGGCGTGTAGGTTTCCCCATTCCAACTCACCGACGTAACCGGTCCAAGCTACGATCTCCACCCCTTCCAGTTCGCTTGCCTCGGCGGGCAGCACCGACACCAGCCCCACCAATAGCCCCACAATCGACCCCAAAGCAACCATTCGCATCATCCACCACCTTCCACATCCCAACACCCGTCGCTGAACCAGAAGCGGCCAGACGCAAGGTGATCACGCGTGGCAGTCCCGCACTTGCTGTTCGAGCGGACTCCTTCTCCACGTGCTCTTCTTTCCCCTTGGGGACTTCCTCCCACCTCCCTTGCGCCAGCTTTGCAGCACTTCTCGCTGCATGCCTCTGAACATCCCTCCCATGCTTCTGAACATCCCTCCAGGGGATGGCTCCATGAGATGCGAGCGCAGTTCATTATAGGGCTCGTGGTGTCCTGTAATGGTCCCAGCGACTGAGGCCTGTTCCTGTAATGCGCAGTACATACTCGGCAGGACCAGCACTGTACACTATACGATAGTGAAATGAGACACGGGCTAGATGGATGTGTCGAACTTGCATGTACAGAAGCGATTGCGGCCACAGATACGGAAAGCAGTTTCTGGAGGTGATCGGGTTGCCTAAATGGGGCCAGCAGATTGTCGGAGCGTTGTTAGCAGCGCTGCTGTTCACAGGAGCGGGCGCAGCCTGGGCCAGCAGGGCAGAGGGGGGCATTCCCCTCGGCGCGACCCCTGTGGACGTCGCGGTGATGAGCGATGGGCGCATCGTTGTGCTGATGGAAGCCCTGACGGATCCAGCCAGGGATGCGCTGGCGGGGACCAATGTGCCGTCGGATGCGGCGAGCGTGTCGGTGTTCCGCGTTCAGGGGGACGGGCACGTGTGGTTGAGAAGCGAGACCATCCTGCATCAGGAGCAAGCGGTCCGCACGGAGAAGCAGGCACCAGAGAGAGGTTTTCAGGTGGATGCACTGCCCTTCACGGCGATCGACCCCTCGCACATGGTGGTGAGCGGATACGCTTCTGGACAAGAGGATCGCGTGTTCGTGCTGAGCCATCGCTTCGAAAGAATCTTCGTGCTGTCCGGGTTCGACTTGGACCAGGTCGATATCCTTGGAGGCGTGCAGGTTGAGGGGGATCCGTTCATGGCGTTCGCCGATCTCGATACTGACGGCACGAACGACCTCACCCTGGTGACACCGGCGGATCGTCGGGTGCGCGTGTACAAAGGCGAGGGCGGTGGCACGTTCGGCGGTGAAGAGGACGACCTGCTGGCCAACTACGAGCTTGGAGCGCGGGGTGACGAGCCCCGGGCGGTCGACGTGTTCAACCTCAGCAAGTTCCCCGACTACCCTCCGTTGGGCATTGTGGTGGCCCACGGCGGCATTCTGTCTGATGCCATCAGCATCCTTGTCAGCCGTGGCGATGGCGTCATCCACCTGGGACCGTCGATGTCAGCTACCGCTACCCCCAGATCCGCTGTGGCCGCTGATTTCACCAACGACGGCATCCCCGATCTGGTTGTCGTGGGCGCCAACAACTTCGTCTTCCTGAAGGGGCTTGAGAGAGCGCCCGACTGGGAGGGGGGAGCGCCGCGGTTCGGCCCCAAGCAGCCCGGCCAACCTGTGAACATCCCCGGCGACTACGAGGGCCGAGTGGGGATCGTAGCCGCTGACTTCAACCTCGACGGCAAGATGGACCTGGCGATTGCCAACATGGGAGACGGCACAGTGGATGTGTGGCTCGGCAACGGCGACGGGACGTTCAGAACGGGACAGAGAATCTCCATGGGGGCCGGTGCGAGGCCTGTTGCGCTGGCGGTGGACGACATCAACGGCAACGGCATCCTGGACCTTGTCGTAGCTAACCAGGGCACTGATGAGCTGGTTGTTCGCATGGGCCGGGGGAACGGGACGTTTGATATCAGGCCCGATGTGGCGGATGCGGTTCAGTTCGCCGGGCGGCAGTTTGGGGTGGGTGACCTGGATGGCGAAGGCGGAGCCAACCTGGTGCGAGCCTTGACGGTGGGACCGCACGACGGCCCGGACGTGATAAAGCACGGTGAGCAAAAAGAAGAAAAAGAAGCTGTGGGCTCGGACGAGAAGATGTTCTTGATAAGAACGTGGGAACATGAGCTGAAGATCACCGACCGGGTACTCCATTGCCTCAACCAGCTTGGCGTGGAGAAGCTCCCGGGCACCCGCAGGGGCATTCTGTTCGAGATGTGGCCCGCGCTGGATCTCGACACCGCTTCGGCGTGGCTGCAGCATATTCAAGATGAGCGTGACGACGACGCCGCAGACGGTTTTGTGCCCCGTGCCTTGCTCAGAGACCACTACCCGACGGCCATGGCCATCGGCGACGTACTCGGGGACGGCCTGGATGAAAT
>CAZEYM010000020.1:0-21695 GCA_964516385.1 uncultured Thermotogaceae bacterium | reverse complement strand
CCTTGTACGACTACCGGGTGACGTTCCCGTGGAAGCACCCACTGCCCACTGCCATCGTGCTGGCCGACCTAGACCCGGACTCTGACGGCAAGGAGATTGTCGTTCTGAACGCACGGTCCGGATCCGCCCTTGTGATGAGGGCAGACATCGGCTACGACCAGACTGAGCAGGATCAGCTCACGACCACTGTTGTGGGGTATGGGTGGATCGGAAAGGACCCCGTGGCCGGCGTGGCCCTACCTGCGGAGAACGGTGGCGATGACATGCTCGTGGTTGCCGACTACACTTCGAATGCGTTGCACATTTTGACGCGCAACGACGCCGAGGCAGGCGAGCCGCAGGTGCGCATCCTGGACTCATCTCAACCGGTGCAGCTCCCGGGCACGCAGGGCGGCCCGATCAACGTGGTTGCAGGGGAGTTCGGGGACGAGGGCTACCAGCACGTCGCGGTCGCCCACGATGGCGTCAACAGGATCATCATCTTCGCCCGCGTGGGACAGACGCTGCGCGAGGTGGAGATCTTGGAGCTGGAGGCCCGTCCGATCAACGTTGCTGTAGGCGATTTCGATGGGGACGGGCTGCAGGACATCGCTGTTGTCTCTGCTGACGGCCTTGAGATCCTCTGGGGCAACGCGGACGTGACCTTCGACAAGTGCTTCGTCCGCACGCCCGAGCAACTGGGCGGGCTGCCCTTGTGGGTCGGGGCCGGCGACTTCAACGAAGACGGTCACACCGACATCGTTGTTCCCGTCGGTCGCTTCGACGACTACG
Organism: uncultured Thermotogaceae bacterium; assembly: GCA_964516385.1. Classification (GTDB taxonomy): domain Bacteria; phylum Bipolaricaulota; class Bipolaricaulia; order Bipolaricaulales; family Bipolaricaulaceae; genus T3SED10-47. The sequence continues at coordinate 20,924 of CAZEYM010000020.1, read as the reverse complement.
GTCTGGCGGTGCACGGCGTGTCCTATGACGACGTCTGGGCGGAGTTCGGCCCGCTGGAGAGGGAGTGCGAGTAGTGGATGGAAAGCGCTGCCCTCCGTTGAAGCGTAAGAGGTGGTGGCAACATGATCCGTGAGAGAGGCTCTGCTGGACGAGGCCGCTGCCTCACCCGCCCAGCCGTTGCGGTGGGGCTTTTGCTCCTTGTGCTGCTCGGATGGGTCGGTTTGGGCGCGGCCCAGGCGACGATTCCGCTCCCGGAGGGCGTTGAGGTCGTGCAGGTGGGGATAGCCGACCTCGGTTGCGAACACGGGAACGACCTGTTCGTCGTGGGCCGGGCGCCGTTTGTCCCTGACCGGTGGTATGCGCCGTGGACAGCTGATCCGTGGAGCATCGAGGCGGACGCGGCGGATCCCGATAAGGGGTACATTCTCCTGCCTGCGCACTTCCCGCGCCCTGAAGCCCCTGATTTGGTGGGCGTTGCCTATGTCTACACGAGCGCCGGCGACGGAAGGTACTGGGACCCGGCAGGTGAGTGGCCGATGTACCTCGAGCACGAGGTGCGGAGCTACACGGCTGATCGAGCTTACCAGGCCCGGTCAGCGTCGATTGGCCTGGAAGTGGCAACGTATGCCTTTCCCACGCCTGATGGACTGCTCGTGTTCGGGGGTGGCTGGCCCCAGGTGGGCGAGCTGCCCCCGTTGCACGGGTTTCTCCTCCCTGTCGAGGACGGGGTGGGGGAACAGGCCTGGCCGCTGAACTGGGCGTCCTTCGTCTCCGACAGCCGGCCCTATCGGCTTGCTGCTCTGCGGCTTGGGGAGGCAAGCGATCGTGTGGTTGTGGGGAACTTCAACGGACAGGTGGGCAACACGTTCGTCGTGATCGGCGGGCAATCCGAGAGTTTCGAGACTGCACCGGGGGTATCGGAAAAGCGGTACCCGCTTGTCGTCTTCCGGGAAACTGACGGGCAGTACGAGGAGCGTCAAAGGCTTCCTGTGGGCGCGTTGGGAGCAGCGCCTGAACTCGTGGCGGTGGGAGACCTCACCGGGAACGGCTACGACGATCTGGTGGTCGCATGCTCTGGCGTTCTTGTCGATCGACTGTACGTGTACCTGTCCAATGGTGACGGGACGTTCCGCGCTGTGAGCGGAGGGGTTCAGTGGACGGAGGGGGATCCCCGGGCGCTTGTCAGCGGCGACTTCAACGGTTCGGGGCGTGCGGATCTTCTGTTTGTGGGTCAGCCGGGGACGCAAGCGCAGGTGTTCTTCGGAGGAGGCGATGGCACGTTCGAAAAGGGCCCCCGGACGCCGTTTGGGTTGAGCGACCGCGGGTCGCAGCGTGTGGCCGTGGCCGACTTCGACCGAGACGGGAGCCTGGACCTCGTGCTGGCCACAGGGGGCGAGGTGCGGTTCTACTGGGGCCGGGGCGACGGCAACTTCACCGCAGGAACCGTTCTGACCACCGATGGGCTGCGCGCGCTGCTCGAGGCGGATGCCTTCGTGCCTTCCATGGTCATGCCCATGCAGCTCGACGAGGTGAGCCGGGGTCCAGCACTGGTAATCGTCAGCGAAAGCTCGCGAGAGATAGCCATCCTGGCCAACCGAGGAAACCGCACGTTCGAGGCCGTCCCGGCACCGCTGGTGGGGCAGGGCGTGGGGGCCATGTCAGTGGCGCCCGAGGATCCCGGCAGCGTCGCCCAAGTGAAGACGGCGGATAGGGCTGTTCGCATGCTTTCCCCGGGGCCCCGCACGGATGAAGGCCTGCCTTCGTTTGTGCCCGATGATCCGCAAAACGTGCCTGGCATCGGACTTCCCTACGATGTGGCCCTCGCAGATCTGACAGGAGATCAGAGGCTGGACGCTGCAGTGAGCGGGTTGCCCGACCGACGTTCCGCTGTTGGCGTGGTGGCTATCAACGTTGCAGGCCGGACTGGCGACGACGCTTGGCAGATCGTCGACGTGGGACGGCGTCCCGTGCAGCTTCTTCCCCTCCTCGGGGAAGACGGCCGCTATCTCGCAGTGCTGAACGCCGGATCGGACAACATATCGCTGCTGCAGTACGACGCAGCGCTGGGGCGCGCGCGCGTTGGGCAGACTGTGCAGCTTTCCAGGGACCCCACGGCGATGTACGCTGCTGACCTCACCGGGGACGGGCTCGATGATCTGGTGGTCTTGTACCGGGATCTGGAACGACTGGAACTGCGGACGAAAACCAACGGTTTCACTGTGGGAAGCGAGCTATCGCTGCCTGCGGGGGCGGATGCTCTGCGCCTTCCTTTCCTTGCCGCGCTGGCGGATCTCTCCGGGGATGAGGTGCCCGATCTAGTGGTCGTCGACGAGGCGACGGGGGCACTCGACACGAGGGAGTACCGCATCAGGGTGTTCGAAGGAGCAGTCGATACGACTGGATACAGGCTTTACGGCGAGGTATGGACGGGCACGGTGGGCATGAGGCCGACCTCGGTGGTTGCCCTCCCGGGAGGTGAAGGCTTTGGCCGGGCACGCATCGTGCTCAGCGGACGCACCCGCCCCTTTGTGATGGCATTCGACCGGAACGCCGACGGGGGGTTCGCTGAGGTTCAGATCGAGCCGAATGACTGTTTCTACGGTCTCGACGGGGAAAGAGCGGATGCCGTTGGCCTGGATGGGGTTGTTGCAGCCCGGCACGGGGAGGACCTCGTGTTGCTCGGGTTCTCCGAGCGTCGAGATGCCCAGCAGAGGGATACGTTCGTCATTCAGTTGACCCCGCCGAGGAACGGCGTTGTCCCGGTGACGCCGATGGGTGCTATCGTCGTGGACGTAGCAGCAGGGGACATCACCGGTGACGGGGCCGAAGAGCTCGTTTTCTTGTCCCGGGATGAGGGACTGGGAGATCAACCGCTGCACGCTGTATTCGTGTCTGCAGAATGGGACGCGGGGCTCCAACGGCCTCGGTATGACATTCTAGGGCAGGTGGCGCTGGAGTTGGGAGCGGGACGAGTGCTGGTAGGGGACGTGGATGGAGATGGTATAGCGGAACTGATCGTCCTATACCCGCGAACTGGCAAGGTCTCAGTGTACTGGGGCAAGGGCGTGGGGGAAGACGAACTGCAGCTTGAGTTCCCCAGCACGTTGAACACAGAGCCGATTGCGGGTGCAACTTTTCCGTTCTCGTTCCACGGCGGGTCGGGCGCCAGGACCTACATCGTCGCTGGAAGCTCGCTTGTGGTGGCGGAGCGAGGAGATCGCGGGAGTGTACGCGTCGAAAGGCTTCCCCTCGGGGGCAATGCAGCGAAGGCGGCCGCCTTCCTGAGGCTTCCGGGCCAGGGCAACGTGGGGCTGGCGGTTCTCGCAGATACTCTGGAGTCACATCACAAGCTGTATGCCTTCGAGCTGTCGCTGCACGGAGCCTACACGGGGCCGAGCATTCAGCAGACGTTGGCAGTTTTGGGAGAGCCGCTGGCGGTGAGTGCGGCCGGGCTTTCCGGAAGCGAGACCCAGCAGGTGTGCATCATCTACAGGGACAGGGCGGACGTAGTGGTAGTGGACTGGGAGTGCTTGCTTGCGGGATCAGATCTTCGGCAGGCCCCCAGATTCTCCACCGGACACTATTGGCCGATGCTCTCCGCAGCTGGGGATATTGTGAGCGTCGGCGGGCTCGATCTTGTGGTGATGGGCGAGTGGGCCACAACGCTTAGCATTCTGTCCTCAATCGATGGTGTGTTGAACCGGTTCGAAATCGCCCTACCGCGCTCGTTTGGCACGGGAACCAGGATGCTTCTTTCCGATCTCAGCGGAGATGGGGGTTGTGAAGTCGTCGTTTGGACACCCGGTACTAAGCAGGTGTGGATCATCTCCCCCCACGAAGAAGGGCAGCGCAGCCAGCAGGAGCTGCGTCTGGGGGAGGACAAACTGCTTTTGGAGTGGGTTCCCGTGGAGATCAGCGACGCCCAGGGCTTGGGAACGTTGGCCCCGTGTGAGCCGGAGGAGATCTCGCTTGCACTGCGCGTCCAGGTGAACAGCGAATACGCACGCGAGCCGCCAGGACCTACCGTCCCGCTCGAGGGCAGCGTGGAGTTGGTCTACGAGGTGACCAACCCAGGCCAGGTAGAGCTCACCGATGTGGAGATCACTGACAGCGTCCTGGGCCGAATAGGCATAGTCGAATTCCTCCCTCCCGGCACGTCGAAGGTGCTCTCTCGCACATCCGGAGTGGAACAAGGAGAACAAGTGCACACAGCCAAAGCTGAGGCACTGCACGGCGGTGTGCTCTACGAAGCGCAGGACAGAGCTCATTACTTCGGTGGGCAGGCTGCGCTGTCCCTTGTGGTGCTGATCGACGGAGCGCGCGTCAGCGAGCCGCCGGGGCCGACGATCCGGGTGGGGGACGAAGTGACGTTGACCTATGAGCTGACCAATACCAGCGACCTTGCATTGGCAGACGTTGAGATCAGCGACAGTTTGCTGGGTCTCATAGGCGTCGTGGAGTCGCTGGCTCCTGGAGAGAGCGTGTCATTCACCCGTAGGATGGAGGTCGGGGAGGGGGATTGGACGCACGCGGCAACGGCCAGGGGGGCGTACCGCGGGATCTCTTGCGTGGACAGAGATGTGGCGCACTACATTGGTGCGCTGGACTTCGGGTGGATGTGTAGGAGTGCTGACGAGCCTTCAGTGCTGCCGAAAGAGCTGACCTTCATCCAAGCGGAGCGTCCAGCGGAACGGGGTCCCCAGGTGATCGCGTACTGCCCGGCGACGACGTCCTTGTGGGCATTCTCTTTGGTTGAGGGGAGCCATCGGCTGTGGCCGGTTTGGAGTTTGCGGCTCCCTTTGGGCGGCGACCTGCAGTCCGTCGTGGCTGACGTCTCCGGCAACGGCTACTTGGACGTGGTGATCGTCCCTGACCATGGAAATGAGATATTCGCAGTTTGGGGCGGCGCCGAGGCTCCAAAGGAGATTTGCTCTTGGCGATTGGCTGGAAGGGCGGCGCACATAGCTGTGGGGGACCTTGCCGGCGACGGCTACGCTGATCTGGCGGTCTCCCTCCCTGAGCTGCAGCAGGTAGTCTTGCTTGCCAACGGCGGCACAGGGTGGGAGGAGGTGAACCTACCTTTCCCGGGACGCCCGGGCGCCGTGGGTATTGTGGAGGGAGGTCCCAGAGGGCAAGTGGAGGCGGGGTTGGCAGTGCTGGAGAGCGTGGCCGGTGAGGTGCTCTTCCATGCGGACCCGTTCACCGCTGCGCGGGCTGGGGATGATGCTGCAGGCGGCTTCTCCAATCTGTTGCCCCGTGCCTACACTTGGACGCCGGTGGACCTAGCCATCGATGATATCGACGGGGATGGTGCCCAAGACATCGTGGTGCTCGGGCGGGATCCGGCTGGTGGTGAGCAGCCGGTGGTCACGGTTCTGAACAGGAGGGGGAGGCTGTTCCAGGTCCGCGAGCAGTTCACCACCGGTTGGGACGTGGCGCAGCTTGTGCTGGCGGATGTCAGCGGGAACGGCCTGGCCGATCTGATCGTCGTGGAGCAGGATAGTGCTCCACGGTTTTTCTTTGCCGTCATTCGCATGTACCTGAACTCAGCCGATGGATTTAGCCGCGAGCCCGTGGTCCTCTGCCCGGAGAAGACGCCCAATTCCGTCTTGGTTGGTGATTTGCGGGGCAGCGGAGTGTCAGACATATTGGTTGGGACGGGAGAGGGTGTTGTGTGGGCGTTTTGGGGGGATCCTCGCGGAGATGTCGGTGCGCTGCACGAGTCCGGGGGTGAGCGGGTGGGCATTGCGACTGATGTGGGCCTAGGAGGTGGGGAATGACCAGGAGCGCTAAGCACGCGGTTTTCTTCTTGGCTACGACGATATCTCTCTTGGTGGTGGCCGCGGGAATGGCCAACCCCACTTTGGAGATAACAGCACCAGAGAGCGGAGAGCGCCTACAACGGGGCAGCCAGGTCAGGGTGGAGCTGCGGGTGGAGGGTTTCCCCGACCGGGAGCTTAGACCTCTCTCAGATGGTTTTGGGTTGTCGGTCCGTCCAGTGGACCTAGGCGAGCCGATAGCCAGCGTTGGGTTCACTTCTCTCACCCAGGAGAGCTTCCGGTGGGTGGATCGGGAGAGAGGGATAGCAAGCGTTTTCCTAGTGTGGGAGGTTCCCCCAGCTGCTAGTCCGGGGGAGTATGAGTTGGAAGCCAGGGTGTGGATTGGTGGTATCAGGCCTTATCCCTTGTCGGCCAAGCAAAGGGTCGGTGTTGGCCCAGGAGAAGTTGTTCCTGGCGAGCTGGGGGTCGACATCGAGCTTCCTGCAGACACATCGGAAGTCGGCGTGGGCCAACGTGTGCTCTTGCGGCTGCTCGTGGAGGGGCTTCCCCCCGAGCGAACAGCGGGAGAGGGTGATAGGCTGAGGTTGTGGCTTTCCACCCTTGAAGAGGACGACCCTGAAGGGGCTGGGCAACGGTACCTCCACGACGACAGGTCCCTGGCTGATCCCGAGGTGGATTTCAGGTGGGTGGACAGAGAGGAGGGCCAAGCCCAGATCGAGCATCGTCTGGTGATGCCGGCTGAGATCGGGAATTTCCGGCCAGGCGAGGGAGGTCTCGGGTTCGTGCTCGAGGTCGAGCTGGAAGTGGAGGGCTTCGCTCAACCAGTCAGCGACCGGGTTGAGCTTGCGCTCGTGCGCAGGCCGATAACTGTGACCAGGGAGGTGCGGGCTTTTCTGGAGGGTTGTGATGGCCCTGTTGTTGTCCTCCCAGGTTTTCCAGTGTGGGTGAGGCTGCGGGTGCAGATGCACGAGGAGGTGCCGGCCATCATCGTTCAGGAGAGGATGCCACAGGACTGGACCCCGCGGCTGGCAGAAGAAGCGCAGGAAGCGGGGAACGCAAGGGTGGTGCCTGTGAACTGCGACCTGGGCGCCGGTACGGGCCCCTGTTGGACGCTCCTCCCCGTGAACGGGGCATTTGCTGCCGGTACCGAGATTGAACTGATATACAGCTTGCGAGTTCCCTCCGGTGAAGGAGAGCAAGAGCTGACACTCAGTGGGCGATTTCAGACGATTGGGACTGCAGGGGAGATCATGACCGGTGCTATAGAAAACACGCAGCTTCAGGTGAGGCAGCGTTTGCCTGTGCTCGTTGCAGTTGCCCTACTCGACCCGGTGTTAATGCAGATCGAGCCGGACGACTTCGACAGAGAAGACTACCTGCAGAGGTATACGATCAGCAAGGAGCAGTACGAAATGGCTGCCGGGCTCGTCGGCGAACCTATACCGGGCGCCAGAGAGCTCCTCAGCCCTGAGGTCTTCCTTCAGCTGGCCTGGTACTACTCGACCGGCAGGCCAGTAGTGGAATGCCCGTAGCGAAGACCGATCGGAGCGGCGGCTCCTCGGCCGCAGAGGAGACGTGTGCTGAGGAGCCCCTGCTTCGCTCAGAGCCTGCCTGAAGCTAGAGGAGGAAGGGTATGTGCCTCCTCTTGGCAGTACTGACACAGATGTCACTTTAGCTTCGGGGGGAGGGAGATCGTCCCGTAATTCTTCTCGTACTTTTGGATATTGTCCCCGAGTGCGTTGTACAGGCGCTTCATGTGTCCGGGGGCGAGGATCACCCGAGAGGTGAGCATCGCCTGGCCACCTTGCGGGGTCTGGGTGGGGGGATCGAGGAAAAGGAAATCCACCACGAACTCGTCCTTTTGATGGGAAATCATCGCTAGGTTGGCGTACACTCCCCGACGCGTCTGCTGATCGGCGTTTACCTGCATTTTGCGTTCATCGGCCATGGTCCACCTCCAGGTGTGGATAGTACGGACTGGACGTGCTCGGGGCAACGGGATCGATTGCTGTCCGGCATTGGGAGGCCGGCGAACCTCGGGTATAATCGCTTTTCTCAATGCGCGGTATTGCCAGGGAACTATGGCGGTATAGGTTCTGGCTCCTCTGGGGGGGGCTGGCGCTTCTGGTCGTGGACGCGGCTCAGCTTGTCTCTCCGCTGATCATCCGGACGGCGGTGGACGACCTTGTACTGGGCGAGGGCGACCAGTTGCTCCGGTATGCCACGTACCTGGGGTTGCTGGCGGTGGTGGCCACTGTGTTTCGCTTTGTGTGGCGCTTCTTCCTGTTTGGGGCCGGGCGGCGCATTGAGCGTGACATCCGCAATCGGCTCTATGCTCACCTGGAGCGGCTGTCGCCAGCTTACTACGCCCAGCATACCACTGGGGACTTGATGGCCCACGCCACCAACGACCTGGAGGCGGTGCGACAGGCGTGTGCTCTAGGCGTCCTCCTCGCGGCGGACTCAGTGTTGATGATGGCTTTCACCCTAGCGGCGATGATGGCCATCTCCCCGCGGCTCACGCTGTACGCGTTCATCCCTATGCCCATCATCACTGTTGTTGTGTTGGGCTTTGGCCGGGTGATCCACCGCCGGTTCAAGCGGGTGCAGGAGGTCTTTGCCACGCTTACCGAACGTACGAGAGAGGCCCTTTCCGGGGTACGGCTCCTGCGGGCGTTCGCCCGTGAGCCGGGAATGAACGCCGCCTACGCCGAGGTCAACCAAGACAACCTGGAGGCCAACCTGCGGCTCGTGAAGCTGTGGGGAGTGTTCCGGCCGCTCATTCAGCTGCTTTCGGGGGCGGGAACAGCGCTTCTCCTGTGGTTCGGTGGTCGGAGCGTGCTGGCGGGCACGATCTCCCTGGGGAGCATGGTCGCCTTCGTCAGCTACTTGGCCATGCTGGTGTGGCCGATGATGGCCCTGGGGTGGATCGTGAACATCCTCCAGCGGGGCTCGGCTTCCATGAACCGCTTGGACAAGATATTCGCCGAGAAGCCCGATATCATTAGTCCCGAGCGCCCCACGCGGCTTCCGCGGGTCAAGGACCTGGAGATCCGCCGGCTGACGTTCGCTTACCCTGATGATCTCAGCACCTCGGCGCTCAAAGAGGTCGATATCAAGGTCCCCGAAGGGTCGACTCTGGGGGTGATCGGCCTCACGGGCTCGGGGAAGAGCACGCTGGTCAAGCTGATCCCGCGCCTGTATGACCCGCCGCCGGGGACGGTGCTTGTGGGGGGTGTGGACGTCCGGCACCTCAAGCTCAAGGATCTGCGCAGTACGGTGGGCGTAGTGCCTCAGGACGTGTTCCTCTTTTCCACGAGCGTGCGCGAGAACATCGCCTTCGGCAAGCCGGAGGCGACGGAGGAGGAAGTTCTGTGGGCGGCTCGTATGGCCGGTTTGGCCGAGGAGGTCGGTACCTTCCCCGAGGGTTTGGATACGGTGGTGGGCGAACGGGGCTTGTCCGTGTCCGGCGGGCAACGCCAGCGGATAGGGCTGGCGCGGACGCTACTTCTGAACACGCCGATCATCATTCTGGACGACGTCCTGTCCAGCGTTGACGCCAAGGTGGAAGAGGAGATCTTGGGGAACCTGCGCAGCGTGCTGCAACGCCGCACGGCGATCGTGGTCGCCCACCGGATCTCCGCGGTGCGGAACGCCGACTGGATAGTGGTGTTGGATGGAGCGCAGGTGGTGGAAGAAGGGGATCACAACCACCTTGTGTCGCAGGGAGGCCTGTACGCTAGGCTGAACGAGTATCAGCAGGTGTTGCACAGATGAGTGCTCATTACGACGAATTCGAAGACGTAGCAATAGGCAAGGCCATGGACACAGCGCTGCTCAAGCGTCTGCTGCGCTATGTGCGGCCGTACAAGAAGTTCTTCCTGATAGCCTTTGCGTTCACCGTGCTGGCCACGGGGATCGAGCTGGCGCTTCCCTACATCACCAAGGTGGCAGTGGACGAGGTGCTGGTGCTCCCGTGGGTGGAGGTGTGGAGCGAAGAGCCCCCATATCAGGGCGCCTACGAGCTTGAGGAGGGGCTGTTCTTGGTCGACACGCGGGATATGCCCCAACAGGCACTGGAGCGGCTGGAGTTCGAGGGGCAGGTAGGGGAGCGGTTTTTGCTTTTGGCGGAGGACGAGCCGGGCCGGGAGGTGGCGGCCCGCTACCCGGACGTGTTCGAGGAGATGGAGCTCGGGCTGCTCGCCCGTGAGGGGGACCTCGCTGCGCTGTCCGCGGTGGAGCGACTCCAGGTCCAGGGTCGAGTCGTGGTGATCCTAGGGTATCTCGCGCTGGGATTCGTGTTGCTTCTGCTTGTTCGGTTTGCGCTGACCTACGGGCAGGTGTTCTTGCTGCAGGCCAGCGGGCAGCGGGTAATGTACGACATGCGGCGGGACATCTTCGGGCACCTCCTGCGCCTGCCGGTCCCCTTCCTGGACAAGCAGCCCGTGGGGCGGCTCGTCACCCGGGCGACCAACGACATCAAAGCCATAAACGAGATGTACGCTGAGGTGCTCGTGTTCGCTCTGCGGGACTTCTTGATGATGGGCGGCGTCCTGGCGGTGATGTTCAGCTTGAACCTGCGGCTGGGCCTTCTGATGCTCGCCTTTGCGCCGCCGCTGGCGGTGGCCACGTTCTGGTTCCGGGTTAAGGCCCGCGATGCCTACCGCACTGCGCGGCGACACCTGGCCCGGCTGAACGCGTACCTCGCCGAGTCCATCTCTGGGATGCCCATCATCCAGCTCTTCCTCCAGGAGGTGCGCGCCTTTCGCCGGTTCGCCTCCATCAACGAGGAGTACTTCAGCGCCCAGATGCGCACGGTGATGGTGTACGGAGTGTTCGGTCCCACCGTGTGGCTGGTGACGAACCTCGCCTTGGCCCTGCTCATCTGGTATGGTGGGCGGGGCGTGTTGGACGGGGTGTTCACCCTCGGATCCCTCGTCGCCTTCATCAGCTATATCCGGATGCTGTTCCAGCCGCTCACGGAGCTCTCCGAGAAGTACAACCTATTGCAGGGCGCCATGGCGGCCGGGGAGCGCATCTTCCAGCTCATCGATCACCCCCTCGAGCCCAGCGGCGAGGTGGTGCCCGAAGACATCCGCGGCGAGGTCGTGTTCGAGGATGTGTGGTTTTCGTATAACGACCGGGACTGGGTATTGAAGGGAGTCTCCTTCCGCGTGGCCCCCGGGGAGCGGATTGCCGTGGTCGGGCCGACCGGCTCGGGGAAGTCCACGGTGGTGAACCTGCTCCTCGGATTCTATCGGCCGCAGCGGGGGCGGATCCTGATAGACGGGCAGGATATCAACCAGCTGGACCTTGCGGCGCTGCGCCGCAGGCTGGCCCTCGTTCCTCAAGATGTGTTCCTATTCTCCGGCGACGTGACGGAGAACTTGGCCATGTGGGACCCCCAGATCAGACCGGAGGACGTGCGCGCGGCCGCCGAGGAGGTAGGGGTGAGCCCGACAATCGAGCGGCTGCCCCGCGGGTATGAAACCCAGGTCCGGGAGCGGGGCACGCGGCTCTCCGTGGGCGAGCGCCAGCTCCTTTCCATGGCTCGCGCGGTGGCCGCTGACCCCCGGATTCTCGTCTTGGACGAGGCCACGGCGAACGTCGACTCCCAGACCGAGGCCTTGATACAGGACGCGCTGGACAAGGTGATGGAGGGTCGTACGTCCATCGTCATCGCCCACCGACTGAGCACCATCCGCAAGGCCGACCGGGTGTTCGTGTTCCGTGAGGGGCGCCTGGTGGAGGAAGGCTCGGTCAGTGAACTCCTGGAGCAAAAAGGGCTCTTCTGGGCCCTGTGGCAGCTCCAGTTCTCCTCAGACGTCCCAGCCAGCCTCCGCACCGGCCCCCCGGGGTCAGATCTTGATGTTGGGAGTCAATAACCCCCCAACTGTCTCGCTGCCGGTGCGTTATGCGACACTCTGGGGCAGAATGAATCCCAAGTTCAAGATCTGACCCCTAAGCACACCCCTAAGCACACCCAAGCACACTTTTGCACGTGTTTGTCATCCGTTATACTCCTTATATGGCGCGACCGCTGAGAATTGAGTATGAAGGTGCGTGTTACCATATAACTACAAGGGGAAATGCTCAGCAGCATATCTTCCTCAGCGAATCAGATCGTCATTCCTTCTTGGACATCTTAGCCAGCGCAGTGTCTCGCTTTGGCTGGCTGTGTCACGCCTACTGCTTGATGGGAAACCACTATCACCTGCTCTTGGAAACACCGCTAGCCAATCTTTCCCGCGGTATGCAGTACTTGAACGCGAGGTACACGCAGAAGTTCAACCGTCGGCACGGACGAAGTGGACACGTTTTGCAGGGGAGATTCCACTCGGTGCTGGTGGAGAAGCAGGCGTACCTGTTGGGGGTGGTCAGGTATATCGAGCTCAATCCTGTGAGAGCTGGTCTCGTGAAGCATCCGGCGGCTTGGTCGTGGAGTAGTTACCGGGCCACAGCGGGCATGTCTATCCCTCCGGACTTCCTGTACGTAGATTGGGTTTTATCACAGTTCCATGACGACCCGGAACAGGCGAAGCAGGCCTACCGCTTGTTCATCAGCCAAGGGCAAGATGCTGATCCTTGGAAATCGCTCCAGGGGAATATATTAGGGAACAACGCATTCGTGAAAGCGCTGAAGCCATTCCTTTCAGGACGGGCTGCTACCACAGAGTTCCGACGCCGGGATCGGCTAGCAACCCGTCCATCATTGGACGAACTCTTCTCTGGTGTTGATGGTGTGCGCTCTCGCAACGAGAGGATCTACGAGGCCGTGCACGTTCATCAATACACCATCGCTGAGGTAGCCCGGTGCCTCGGCTTGCACTACTCAACCGTCAGCCATGTAGTACGCCGACAACATGACAACATCACGGGGTCAGATCTTGAACATGGGCGTCACTGAGCTACCAAGTGTCGCATGCGCAGGGCAGGTGAGACAACCGTGGGGTGGATGTCGCCCAACTCCAAGGTCTGACCCCGGGTTGCGGGTTGCAGCATTGACTGACCAGTGCGCTTGGGCTAATATTTGCAGTTATGAGCAATTGCGGTAAGCTGCATATCGACCAGCTGGCACGCAGCCTGGGCGTACTCAGTCATCCGGTGCGCATCCGTATACTGTCCCTCCTGCGAGCGGCGGGAGAGAGCATCTGCGTGTGTGAGCTCTCCGATGTGCTGAACCTTCCTCAGTACACCGTATCGCGGCATCTAAAGGCGCTGGCTGGGGCAGGGTGGGTGGTTGGGGAGCACGAGGGTCCCTGGGTCTACTACACGCCCGTCGCTTCCCGCCTGTGGGAGGCGCTGGGCCCGTGTCTGACTCCGACGGACAAGGATGACGGGCGTCTGAGAGAGCGCCTCGCGCTGCGGGAGCGCGGTCGGTGTGTCGTGGGACCCAAAGGCATGGGCCGCGCGTAGGAGGTGTGGAGATGAAGGTGCTATTTGCAACGGATTTCTCGGCCGCGTCACGCAAGGCCGGCGAGTGTCTGGGGGATCTCGTGGGATTGGACGAGGTGGTGCTCCTGCACGTAGTGGAGGACGAAGGTGACCGCGCCGGTGAGGAGCGGTTGGACGCTGATCATCGCCGGGAGCTCGCTGCTATGGGGGATAGTTTGCAGGAGGGAGGGACGAAAGTCGTTATCGAGGTCACCACTTCGGAGCCGGGCGGGGTGCATGAGGCCATCGTCAGGGTGGCGCAGGAGTACGCGGTCGACCTGGTCGTCGTCGGGTCCCGTGGAGGTGGGTTCCTGCGTCGAGCGTTCGTGGGCAGTGTGGCGGCGGATGTGGCCCGTACCAGCACAATCCCCGTCCTCATAGAGCGGGTGGCCTGCGACGACGACGGAGAGGTGCGGAGGATTTGTCAACGGCCGTTTGCTCACCTGTTGGCGGCCACGGACTTCTCCAGCAACGCTGAGAAGATGTTCGCGTTCGTAGCAGGGCTGCAGGGCCTAGGCCGGATGACCTTGGTTCACGTACTGGAGCTCCCCGTGGAGAACGTCGTGGGGGCAGCACAGGAACTTTACCGCCAAGAGAAGAAAAAGGCGGAGCAAGAGTTGTCCGGCCAGGCGGAAGTGCTTCGCCGTGAGCACGGGATTGAGGTGGACGTACACGTGCGGGTGGGCATTGCGTCGGCAGAGATCGCCCACGCCGCCCAGGAGGTCGGGGCGACCTGTATCGCCGTGGGGAGCCGTGGCCAGAGCAAGATCGCCGAACTCCTGTGGGGAAGCACGGCAGAAGCGCTGGTGCGACGGGGTTCGTTGCCGGTGCTGGTGGTTCCCAGACGCGGTTGATGGGGGAGAGGGGGATCGATGGCCGAGAAGAAACTATCAGCTTTTGAACGTTATCTGACGCTGTGGGTTGCCCTGTGCATCTTGGTGGGGATCGGGATAGGTTGGTTGCTCCCTGTCGTACCCGAGCTTCTGAAGCGGGCGGAAGTGGCGCAGATCTCCATCCCTGTGGCCATCCTCATCTGGCTCATGATCTACCCGATGATGGTCCAGATCGACTTCTCCAGTATTGTCCAAGCGGGGAAGCGCCCCAAGGGGCTGGCGGTGACGCTGGTCGCCAACTGGGGTGTGAAGCCGTTCACCATGGCCGGGATCTCGGCGCTGTTTCTGTTCGTGATCTTCGGCGGGCTGATCCCCCATGAACTCGCCCGCGAGTACTACGCCGGGGCGATTCTCCTCGGGGCGGCGCCGTGCACGGCGATGGTGTTCGTGTGGAGCTATCTGTCCAAGGGCGATCCGGCGTACACCCTGATCCAGGTGTCGGTGAACAACCTCGTGCTTGTGGTTCTGTACGCCCCGATTGTGACGCTGCTTCTGGGGCTGTCCGAGATCTACGTCCCCTACAACACCGTGATCCTGTCGATCGTCTTGTACGTGGTCATCCCTCTTGTGCTCGGGTACTTCTCGCGGCGCTGGCTTCTGGCGCGGAAAGGGGGAGAGTGGTTCTCCGGGGTGTTCCTGCGGCGTCTGCGGCCGGTGACCATCGGGGGGCTGTTGCTCACCTTGATCATCCTGTTCATCTATCAAGGGGGGCGCATCATGGAAAGTCCCCTCCACATTCTTCTCATCGCGGTGCCGCTTTCCATCCAGACGTTCCTCATCTTCACCCTGACCTACGGGGCGGGGTGGCTGCTCAAGATTCGGCACGCGGTCGCCGCCCCGGCAGGGCAGATCGGGGCCAGCAACTTCTTCGAGCTGGCCGTGGCCGTGGCCATCGCCCTGTTCGGGCTGGAGTCGGGGGCGGCGCTGGCCACGGTGGTGGGGGTGCTGATCGAGGTCCCGATCATGCTTTCGCTGGTGTCCATCGCCAACCGGACGCGGCATTGGTTCGGGCGTTTCGATCAGGCCGAGGAAGAGGAGTGACAGAGTTCCCGCAGCGGGTTGACAGGGGAAATGGTATGCACGAACATCATACCCGGAGGTGGTGGGTGTGCCGCGGGCGAAGATCGCCATCACCATTTCGCGCGACATCCTGAGCAAGCTGGATCGGCTGGTGACAGAGGGATGTCTTCCCAATAGGAGCCGAGCCCTAGAGGAGGCCATCTCGGAGAAGATCGAGCGCATCAACCGTAGCCGGCTGGCCCGCGAGTGTGCGAAGCTCGAGCCGGTGAGCGAACGGGCGCTCGCTGAAGAGGGCATGGACGGAGAGCTGGCAGGATGGCCCGAGTACTGAGAGGGGAAATCCGCTGGGCTGATCTGTCCCCCACCCGTGGCAGAGAGCAATACGGAAGGCGTCCGGTGTTGATCCTCAGCCATGATGTGTTTAACGACCGCTCGGGCACGGTTGTCGCGGCTGCCCTCACCAGCCAGCCACCACGGGCGGGTTTCCCCTTGACGCTTCCGCTGAGCTCGAAAGCGCTTCCGAAGCCGTCGTGGGTCAAGATTGCGCAAGTTCGTACGCTTTCAGGAGAACGTATCGGGGAGTGTCTTGGTCGTGCGACGCCGGACGAGCTCCTGCAGGTAGTGGAAGGGCTGAACGAGATCATCGGAAGCTAAACGACTGTTGCTGACTGCAAAGAGATCACACCCTGTCCCCTTCGTCAGTGACCCCTTAGGGGCAGCGGATGAGTCCTTGGGCCCACAGGCAGCCTGCGCACGAGGGGAAGGCGCTTTCCAGGCAGTCTGATTCGTTGTCCAGGTACATGGGGCAGGCGCCGCAGTGGGTGCACGGGGCGAAGTCGAACGCCCTGAGCCGCTGGCGAAAGGAGAAGAACTCCGCGTCGGCGAGTAGCTCAGGGAGGGAAATCTCCTCGATATTTCCCAAAAGGTAAGGCCGTACCCGCCGCGCTCCCCCGCAGAGGTAGCTTCCGTGGTGGTGGAGGAGCTCCGGGCACGGGGCCACCGCCCCGTCCCAGCGTACCGAGAGAGCGTCCCGCTGGAGGAAGGGGCAAGTGTCCCGCTCGAGTTTGCCCACAGCGCCGACCACTGTGAGCTCAGGCTGTCCGCACCGCGCCTCGGTGAGCGGATTGCGCCAGGAGGGTTCGTGGAGGCCCAGGGCCTCCGGGTACAGGGCGTCGCGGGCCAGGGGGGCACTGTGGGCCTGGACGTGGCTGAGGTGCAGCTTAGCGGCCCCGAAGTCTCGCGCCAACGCAGCCACCGCGGGCAGCTCGGCCAGGTTGTGCCGGGTGGCGACGAAGGCTATTCCGAGCTCCGTCTGCGGCGCCGCCCGGCCGAACGCCCGCAGGTTGGCCACCACGTCGGGGAAGTCACCGCCCTGACGCGCGTCGCTGTAGACATCTTCTTTCGCGCCATCGAGCGATACCCACAGCCCTGCCAGGCCGGCCTGGGCGAGCGCGCGGGCGAGATGTGGGGTGAGCAGCGTGCCGTTGGTGACGAGCTCCACCCGGTGCCCGGCCCGGGAGGCCCGGCCGACCCAGGCGCTGACCTCCGGGTGAGACAGCGGCTCGCCGAACCCTGCCAGGACCATCCGTACCTGGACGTCGGCAGCCTGCAGCCCCGCCAGCAGCTGGTCGAACACGGCCCGATCCATGTCCCCCTGGGGGAGGTCCCACGCGGTGCGCACGCAGGCACGACACCGTAGGTTGCAGCGGGTGGTGGGCTCCAGGTAGAGCGTGCGCAGTGTGGCCGCCGCGCCGCGCGCTGCTTCCGCGTGGGTACGCATCGCTGCGCTTGCGGGCGCCTAGCTTCCCTGCAAGTGCTTCTTGATCTCCTTCACCGTGGCCACGTGGCCGGAGACCACGACCTGTCCGTCGATGGCCAGGGCCGGGGTCATCATCACGCCACGGGCCATGATCTCGTTTATGTCCTCGACCTTCACGACCTCGGCTTCTATCCCTAGGTCGCGGATGGCTTCGTCGGCGTTCTTCGCCGTCATCTGACACTTGGGACACCCGGTGCCCAGTACTTCGATTTTCCTCATGGTTCCCTCCTTCTGTTACTCTACTTTTGTCTCGTAGCCCGCTTCAGCCAATAGGTGCAGCATTCGTCCTCGGGCTTCTGCGTGACTTTCTTCGAACAGGGGCTTGCACCTGTTGATCAGGACAGTTTCGCTGGCTAGCTTCACCGCAAAGGCCATGCATGTGGGCTCGCCACATGCTCCGCAGTTCGTCTTGGGAAGAAGTCTGTACAGCTCGAGGACCGTCAGCTTGGTTCGGCTCTTGTAGCTTGGCTCGATCTGACCTCGTCGGTTGTAGGTCCTGTTGATCAACTTCCTCAATCGCTCCAGTACCTTCTCTGCGTCTTCACGGTCCTGCAGTCTGGTGACGACGGCCTTCCGCGCGTGCAGGGTGACGCCGCGGCCTCCCAGGTGGAAGTTGAGCGTCTCGTTCTTCGGATCGTAGATTGTCCCCTTCATGAGGGCGTTCAGGTACGGAAAGGCGGGGCTGATGTCGTCGGTGAGCGCGGCTTCGGCACGCAGCCATTCCACTTCCCCGGGGTGACAAGGGGGCAAGGATGTCTCGATGTTCGCAAAACCCTTAAGCAAACTCATCTTTCATCGCTTCGAAACTTGACCATGGCTCTCCTCAGCCCAAAGAGGTTCCCCACAAGCCGTGGCAGTTCGCGGCTAGGTACTCCCACGTAGATCTCGTCCGGGGTCAAGCCCCCGGCCGAGCGACAGCCGTAACAGCCAACGGAGAAGTTCACTTGGCCCGTCTTATAGGGGGTGACGGTAGCATCCCCGCAGGAAGCTTGCATCCCTGCGAAGTTCGCCACGATCCGGGGGCCTCCTCTGTCGTAGAGAAAGGCGTTGGCGATCCACATAGCCTGCAGCGGAGTCACCATGAGCACCACCACATCGGGGTCGATCGACAAGCGATCTAGGGCCCCCACTACCTCAGCACGGATGCTCCCCGGCGAAAGCTTGGGAACCTCGGCCATGATCCTTGCTGCCACCTCGCGCGAACTGGCCAACCCATGGAGGTACGGGACCTCGCCGCTTGCTACCCTAGCAGGCAAGGAAGCCATCCCCAAGGCCGCCCGGGCAGCGAAACAAGCCTGCTTTTGGGTCGGGATCAACAACAGCTTCCCTTGGCCCGCGACATGGATGGCCTGGCAATGGCGCAGCGGGGCCGACAGCTTGGGGACATCGGTGGGGAGATCATCTCCGTCCGCGATGAGCTTGACGCCAACTGGGCGCTGGCGAAGGTCGAGGAGGGAGCGGAGCTTCTCGGTGGCTTCCACCAGCTCGGGGAGGGCCGCGGCCGTGGGTGCCTCGTCCTCTACCCCTACATCAACCCGCTCCACCAAAATCGCGCCAACGGGGCACTGGTCGGCGCAGACCCCACAATGAGTGCAGGACCCCGGGCGAGCGAGACGAGGTGTTCCCTCCTCTATTTCGATGGCCTCGGCTGGGCATACCCGCGCGCAGGTCCCGCAGCCGGTGCACCGCTCGTCAGCCAGCGTCCACATCTTGTGCCCCCTCCTCCCGGGACGTCGTTCTTGTCAGTCACGCTTTCGCTCTTCGTGAGAGTCCTTCCCGTGTACGGACTGGACGATCGCCGCCACGGCCTTCTTCTGGTCCTCCGAAGTCAGCGCCGAAGGCGGGCCTTTCTGGATCCCAAGGTCTTGCGACAAGATCAGGGCCTCATGGGGCGCGAATCCTGCCCGCTCGGCGATCCGCTTGGCACAAGCCAAGGGGCAGCCATCCACGGTCACGATGCGTTCCGCCTCCCGGAGGCGCTCTTGCACCACTGGGTCGCCGTTGGCCAAGGAGGACAAACAGAAGATTGTCGCCTCCCCGGACTTGGCCACATCCATTGCCGCCAAGCCGGTCAAGGTTCCCACGTTGGACATGCCACCAAAACAGACAAGAAGAGCACGTTCAGACACGTTCATTCACCACCTTTAGATAGCACCTGTTCACGGTCCCATCACCGATCCGTAGAGCTTTCCGGTTAACGTGGCGGCGATCACAACTAGGACGACGTAGGCGAGGGTCTTCTTCGTCCCCAGGATCCGTCGGATCACGAGCATATTGGGAAGCGACAGCGCCGGCCCGGCCAGCAGCAGGGCAAGCGCCGGGCCGTCCCCCATCCCCGCCCCCAGCAGCCCCTGGAGGATGGGCACCTCGGTGAGCGTGGCGAAGTACATGAACGCCCCGGCCACGGAGGCGATGGCGACCGCCCCCCAGGAGTTGCCGCCCACCGCTTGCTCGACCCAGCCGGGGGGAATCAGCGCCTCGGCGCCGGGCCGCCCCAGCAGGAATCCCGCCACGAGCACTCCCCCGAACAGGTAGGGCAGGATCATCTTCGCGTAGTCCCACGTTGAGCTCCCCCAGGCTACGGCCTCGCTCTTGCCGATCCACAGGAATCCCGCCACAGCCAGTGCCAGCAGAAGCACGCCGGCGATAAGGAAGCGGTTCTGCCACAGCATGGTGTACGCCGACGGGGGGTATTCCCGGGAGACGATTGACTCGTGGGGCACGCGGACGGTCTCGCCCGTCTCGGGGAGCCGCAACAGGAGCGCCTGTGCCTCTTCGCCGGCGCGAAGCCCAGAGAGCGTGGAGCCATCGTCGAGATGGACAGTGAGCGAGCCAGGCCGGCCCCAGTTGGCGAACACGAGCACGCCGATCATGAGCGCGAACAGCACGGCTGTCTTCCACAGCGGGCGCTGCTCCTGCGGGGGCTGGGGGGCGAGGGCGGCCTCCTCCGCCTTGGCCTGCTCCTCTTTGCGGAACAAGAAGTGCATAGAAAGGCCGATGACTACGGAGAAGACGACGGCCCCAACTGCCCGGGCCAGCCCGAGCTCGGGCCCGAGTACCCGTGCTGTAAGGATGATCGCCAGCACGTTGATCGCCGGGCCCGAGTAGAGGAAGGCGACCGCTGGGCCGAGTCCCGCCCCTCGCTTGTAGATCCCGGCGAACAGCGGGAGCACGGTGCACGAGCACACGGCGAGGATCATTCCGGAGGTGGAGGCTACCCCGTAGGCGAGGATCTTGCTCGCCCCATACCCCAAGTATTTGATGACCGAGGCCTGCGACACGAACACGGCGATCCCCCCAGCGATGAAGAACGCCGGGATGAGACATGTGAGCACGTGCTCCTGGGCGTAGTCCTGCAGCATGAGGAACGCCTCGGACAGGGCCGCTCGGACTTGCGGCAGGTCGAAGGGGATGAAATAGGCGGCGAGGAACACCCCCGCCATCCACAGGAATACCTTCAGCTCGCGATTCAAAGCACAGCCTCCTTACTACAGCGTCCCAGACGATCGAGAAGGGGGACGATCTCCTCGCCGGCAAGACTCCACACCAGCCGGGCTCCGTCCCGGCGCGAGCGCACCAGCCCTCCCCGGGCGAGGAGAGCTAGATGGCGCGACACCACCGACGGGTCCAGGCCCACCTGGGGGGCGATCTCACACCCGCAGCACTCCCCGCGCGCCAGAAGCTCCAGAATGCGCAGGCGCGCAGGATGGGACAGGGCCTTCCCCACGTTTGTCAGGGCAACGGGCAGCTGCCAGTCATTGCACTCATGCACAATACTGCATTATAGCGGCGGCGGCGTCCGCCGTCAAAGACTAGTCACAACAGTCACAACCGGGGTCAGATCTTGAATGTGGGAGTCAGTATAGGTGCAAATGACTCACGTCGCGCTCTTATGATGCGAGCGGTAGTTTCTCAGCTCTGGCAGAATACTCATGCGACAATTGGGGGGTTGCTGTCACCCACATTCAAGATCTGACC
>CAZEYM010000019.1:0-40146 GCA_964516385.1 uncultured Thermotogaceae bacterium | reverse complement strand
GCACAGTAGGATCTCCAGCGGGGAATTGGACTCCTTGGCAGACGTTTGGAGGGAGCGAGCAAGAAGAAAGCGGACTCTGCAAGGTTGAGTTCTCCTTGCAGAGTCCGCCTCAGGGTCTTATAGCTGATAGCTTCCCGGACCTTCAGACTAATCTGCGTTTGCTGGTTCTGTCTGTTCTGGATAGGCGACTGTCTTGATGATGATCTTCCGCGGGCACTTCTCTATGGCAGCGGATGCTACGGGCAGGCTGAATTGAGGAAGGTCCTTCTCCTCGCTCCACGTCACTTCATCGTTTTCTGATGATCGAACGCAGATTCGACAGTGAATACAGCCGGTTGAGCATTTCTTCCTGCCAGCAATATCTTTGCTGGAGAGATAGTTGCAGCCGAGGTATTGCGGCGTTTCAGCAGGAATCAACTCGATCAATCCGCGAGGGCAAGCCGCCACACACATGCCACATCCAATGCAGGTTGCCCAATCAACGACGGCAATGTTCTTCTCCGCATCCTTGGTGATCGCGTTCACAGGACAAACAGAGACACAGTCGCCGTAGCCGACGCAAGCATAGGGACATTCCTTCTCGCCTGCTCCGACTTGAATGGCAGCCGCGCAGGTTTGCACGCCGTTGTAGTCAGCGATCCGTGGCGAATCTCCTGTGCAATGGACAACGGCTTTCGAGCCTGGACCGGCGTTGCTTAGGTCGATGCCGAGATAATCTCCCAGCTGCTGGGTAGCGTCTTCATCCTTTGCCAGAATCCTGCAGGGGCTGTCATTGAGGACGCCAACATTCTTGGAGACGGCTTGAGCATAGGCGAAGCAGCCAGGATGTCCACACGCGCCACAATCGGCACCTGGAAGCCGTTCCTTAATCTCATTTGCCTTCTGTAGGGACGGATCCTCTTTGGGCAAGACGCGATTCGTGATGAAGATGGCCATGCCAGCAATGAATCCAATAGCCGACAACAAGGAGACAGTGAGGATTGTTGTGCTCATCAGACCATCCCTCCAAACGCCAAGAAGGCCAATCCGAGCAAGCCGGCAACGATAAAGGCAATGGGCGCACCCCTGAACGCCTTGGGTGTATCTGCCAAATCAAGTCGTTCGCGAATGCCTGACATGATGAGGAGGACCAGCGCAAATCCAACGCCTGCCCCTAGTGCAGCTGCGATCGACGCAGCAAATCCGAACTGCTGGTCGATATTGATGAACGTGACACCGAGCACGGCGCAGTTTGTCGTGATCAACGGGAGAAAGATGCCCAACGCATTGTAAAGTGTCATGTTCGTTCGCTTGATGGACATTTCGATCATCTGAACAAGTGACGCAATGACAAGGATGAAGATCACCGTACGCATGAACTCGAATCCGTAGGGAACGAGGAGCAAGTGGTACAGCGGCCATGTGACTGCTGATGCCACGAGCATCACGAGCAGCACAGCAAGGCCCATACTAAATGCACTCGATGTTTTCTTGGATACACCAAAGAACGGACAGAGCCCCAGGAACTTAACTAGGACCATGTTGTTGACCAGCGCCATGCTAAAGAAGATGGCAACTAGCTCACTCACACTCGCTCACCCCCATCCAGCGAAATAGCGCCAGCAGAACGCCGATCACGAAGAACGCGCCCATTGGCAAGAGGAAAATGGCTGCAGGATTGCTGTTCAATCCTGGAACCGAGAACAGCTGAACATTAAAGATCTCAAGCGTACCCGAGCCAAGTACCTGTCGTACAAACGATATCAGGAGTATGGCTATGCCAAATCCTAGCGACATGCCAACTGCATCCGCAATGGAATGGATGACGTTGTTCTTGCTGGCAAACGCCTCTGCTCGCCCGAGGATGATGCAGTTCACCACGATGAGGGGAACGTACATTCCCAGCGATTTGCTGAGCGAGGGCACATAGGCCTTCATGGCAAGATCGACGATGGTGACCAACGTAGCGATGATTACGATGAAGGTAGGTATGCGTGTCCTGTCAGGGATCCAGTGACGCAAGATTGACACAATGACATTGGCAGCAAGGAGAACGAACAAGACCGACCCCGTCATGCCGAACGCATTGTCAATGGACGTACTGACAGCCAATGTTGGACAGAGGCCAAGCAGCAAGATAAACGTTGGATTAGCACGAAGGATGCCATTGGACAACGTGTTGAGTAAGGCCTGCATTAGTCATCGCCTCCCTCTTCACCCGAGGTTTGGAGTGTCTCTTTCAGGGCATCGACCACAGCGCGGGAGCTGATGGTGGCGCCCGTAATGGCATCGATCGTCCCGCCGTCACGGCTCAAATCAAGCTCGGTGATGGCTACGCCCACGAACTTGTCCAGGAAAGCAGCTTCGGTGATCTTGGCCCCCAATCCCGGCGTCTCTTGTTGGGAAATGATGCGAATACCCCGCAGGGTTCCACCTGGCTCGATGCCAACGAGAATGTCGATGGGGCCACCATACCCGACGGCTTGAATCATCTGTGCCTGCCCAATGGCAGCAGCATTATTCAGGATCGTGTACTCGCCTGAGGCTTCATCAACCGTGAAGGTCTCAAGGCTCGGAAACAGGGTTGAGAGCAGCTCTTGAATCTCGGCTTGTTGGGCAGCTAGGATCTTCTCACGCGTCATCCCATCCATCAGGGTCAGAGACACAACGGACAGAAAAACAACCAGCGTGAGAAAGACTATCGGGTAAAGGCTTCCACGTTGTTTTGCCATATCAGGCACCCCTCTTGGCCTTGACGAACCCCAATGGGTGCGGCCGCGTGTATCGATCAATCAGAGGTGTAAACGCGTTCATGAGCAAGATCGAGTAGTTCACACCTTCAGGCATGTTCCCGAACCTGCGGATGAGCATGACCAGGACGCCGGCTCCGACTGCAAAAGTGATTCTTCCTGTCGTTGTGAGTGGGCTGGTGACATAGTCGGTGGCCATGAAGAAAGCACCAAGCATCAGCCCTCCCGCCAGAATGTGGAACAGCGGATCTTGCCCCATGAGCAAGCTCATGACGAAGACGGTGGCGACGTAGAAGACGGGGATGTGCCACTTGATAATGCCAAAGGCGAGCAGGATTGCCCCGCCAATGAGGATGAGAAGGGCGGAGGTTTCTCCGACGCTGCCTCCGACATTGCCGAAAAACAGAGTCTTGTACAGCTCTGGCTTGGTCAATGTGGTTGTGAACCCCTCACTGAGGGGCGTTGCCGTGGTCACTGCATCGGCAAGCCACGAGCTGGTCGGAGCGATCCACCGACCGAGTGCGCCGGCAAACGAAACGGCAACAAACGTGCGACCAGCGAGCGCTGGATTGAAAATGTTGTATCCGAGCCCTCCAAAGGCCTCCTTGACGATGGCGATGGAGAAGATCGAGCCAACAAAGACTACCCACAGGGGCGTTCGCGGCGGAAGGACGAGCACGAACAACAGGGCCGTAACGATGGCGCTGCCATCCATGAAGAAGGGACGACGGCGCATCCTCTTGGCTAGATACTCGGTGAGGATGGCGGTCAGCACGGACGTGGCTAGCATCAGCAAGACATAAAGACCGAAGAAATAGACTGCGCCAACTGTAGGAAACAGCAGAGCGCCAATCACCAGGTACATGTCCTTCGAGATGGACGTCGAACCGTGCAGGTGAGGAGACGGGGATAAGACGAGGTTCTGTCGATTGACTTTGTCCATTAGGATCTCCCGCCCAATTGTCGTAGTTTGGCTTTTCCGACCTTGATATAGGACACGATGGGAATGTTCGCTGGGCAATCGTAGCTACAAGCACCGCATTCAACGCAGTTGAAAATGTGATAGTCGGACAAGTCGGCAATTATCCCTTTCTTAACATGGGTGACGAACATCAGCGGCATCAAGCTCATCGGACATGCCAGGATACACCGCCCACAGCGGACGCAGCCATGTTCGATTCTTACATCGGCCTTCTTAACCAGGACGCAGTTTGTGCTCTTGACCAAAGGGGCATCCAGTGTGGGCTGCGCGATGCCCATCATGGGACCGCCAAAGAGCACGGAATCGGCATCTCCTGATATCCCGCCGCAGTGATCGATGAGCCACTGGGCTGAAGCGCCGAATCGGACAATCAGATTGCTGGGTTTGGCAACATCTCCTGTTACGGTGACGACCCGCTCAACCAGCGGACGGCTATCGATAACTGCGTCGGCAATGGCAGCCAGTGTGGCGACGTTTTGCACGACGATGCCCTCGTCAGTTGGGAAGACACCTTCGGGAATCTCAATGCCAAGTAGCGTACGGATCATCGTCTTTTCCGCGCCCATCGGATACTTGGCGGGCAGCGCAGCCACCTCCACAGTGGCGGACAGATTGGCCTGATCGATTGCGCGGGTCATGGCAGCAATTGCCTCAGGTTTGCTGTCCTCGATGCCGATCAGGGTGCGCTTGACGGACAACAGTTGCATGAGGATGCGAACGCCGGCCAGAATGCGATCCGACGATTCGATCATCAAGCGATCGTCTGATGTGATATAGGGTTCGCACTCGGCTCCATTGACAAGCAACGTATGGGCGGGACTGTCTGGAGGCCGATTGACCTTGATGTGTGTTGGGAAGGCGGCGCCTCCCATTCCCACGATTCCGGCAGCTGAAATCCGCGCTACAATCTCTTCAGCAGAAAGCTGTTCATGATCGGCTGGTACGAGATCAACCCAACGACCTTCGCCGTCACCTTCGATGATGATGGCGGGAACGGGTCCTCCCGATGTCGGGCTAACGATGGTGGTCAGCGGTTTGATGACGCCTGAAATCGTGGCATGAATATTGGCGGAACAACGGCCACAGCCTTCTGCGATCAGCTGGCCGACAAGCACTTCATCTCCAGCCTTAACCCTGGGCTTTGCGGGTGCGCCGATGTGCTGAGACATCGGAAGCACAACGCGATCAGGCAATGGAGCGCGTTCGATCGCTCGACCCGCAGCAATCTTGAAACCGGGCGGATGTACGCCTTCTGGTCGGCGCAGTCCCAATAGCTCTAGCAGATTTACCTTCATATGCCATCCTTCTTCGGAATTTCGAAATTCCCCAAGTTGCGCGAGCGAGAAACTGAAAGGGGATCCTCAAACGCCAGGACCATCGCTTCCACACCCTCTAACTGGTCGATGATCTCAATGCCAGTTTTCGGTCCAAGAACGAATACGGCTGTTGCGAGTGCGTCAGCGTCTGTACACGTTGGCGCGATCACTGTAGCACTCGATGAGAGGTGCGCAGACTGCCCTGTGCGCGGATCCATGATATGCCCCACCTGCGCCTCAGGATCGAAGAAGCGCAGATAGTTGCCCGATGTCGCAATTGCGCCATCAACTAGCTCAAATTCGGCCAGTACATTCGCGCTGTTCTCTGGATCCTGCAAGGCCACTTCCCACGGTTGCCCGCCCGGCTTACCTCCGACCACGGCGATATCGCCTCCAGCATTGATTAACGCATGCTCGATGTCTTGCTCGATGAGAACCTGCAAGCCTTGGTCAACGGCATAGCCCTTGGCGATACCTCCCAATGTAATGCTCATTCCAGGCGCCAACTCGATTTCGGAACGGGGCTCGGATCTCAAAACAATGCGATCGGCTCCAACAACCGTCAAGGTTTCGGCAATCACCTGCTCTTGTTCCGCTGGAGGAATGTCCCAGAATTGCACTTCTGCGGATGGATCATAGCGCCACAGATCAAGAAGTGGGTCGATGGTGATGTCGAATGTGCCCTGCGAGAGGTCAAAGATCGCCAATGCTCGTTCGATGATGTCAATCAGATCCGGCGAGGGAGACGCCAGTCTCCCGGTCGCATTCAGACGTGCGACTTCTGCCGACGGGTCAGAGGAAGAGGCAATGGCCACGACGGCTTCCATTCGAGAGAATGCAGCATGGATCGCAGCCTGTGCATGGGTCTCATCGGAGTCAAAAACCGTGATGGATACCCACGTGTCCATCATCTCGCGCTGCTCATGATAGGGTGCAAGATCTGGTGGGAACAGCAGATGAGTCAGGACAAAGACGACAATTAATAGACAGACCAAGGGGATTGGCCACCAACGCTTCCATGAATCCCGCAGTTTTGGGCTTCGCCCCATCGAATCCGCCTCAGTCCCCACGGGGAATGCTAACGGGTTCGATTGACAACGACAACCATGACAACCATGCATGGAGCCCTTGCTGATCCGAGTTCTGAACTCGAGGAGAGTAGCGAGCGAGTGTGCCCCTTGAGTAACGAATGGCCCGTAAGGAATCTTCTAGCCCGACTTTACCGCGGAGGGGGATCGCGGCGGTCGTCCGTCGTCCGCTGAAGAGCATCGGCCGTCTTTGGCAGTTCGCTCTAGAAGATGGTTTGCGTAACCATGGTCTCGCAGAGCAGGGAAGGAGGATATGGTTCCGACAGGCGTTCGACAGTGAAAACGACGTGTCGAGCGGTGTGAGTGCGTAAGTACGCGGTTTTCGGCTCCTCAGAGGTCGTCTATGGCCCGTTACTTGTTGTACATGAATTTGTCCCTCACCTTTGACAGGTTGTTCAGTCGGGGGGTTGTCAGCGTGGGAGAATGAAGCTATAGTCGGGCGCCATGCGCAGGCTAGTGGTGTGGGTGGTCACGGCGGGGTTTGCCCTGGTTGTCTATCTTCTGCTTACACTGTGGAGTGGGGTTTGGGGCCTGTGGTCCCTGAGCGAGTTTGTGGCGGGCGCAGTAATGGCCTCCATTGCGGGAGTTGCGTGCGGGGGAATTCTTTGGGAGCGGGGCGGTTGGCGGATGCTCATGCCGCATCGCTGGCTGTTGCTGGTTTTGTACATTGTTCCCCTCTTTTGGGCGATGGCCCGTGCTAATCTCGATGTGGCTTGGCGAGTGATCACGGGGAACATTCGTCCCGGAATTGTGCGTTTCGACCCGGGACTGAAGACAGAATTGGCCAGGACGATCTTGGCCAACTCGATCACGCTCACCCCCGGCACCCTCACTGTGGATGTGAGCGATCACTCTGGTGCGTTCTACGTGCACTGGATAAACGTCAGCGACGATAGCCCCTCTCCCGAGGATGTTTGCGGAGTGTTCCCTGCTTGGGCCAGGAGGATCGCGGAATGATTCTCGAGCTTCCGTTTGCAGTTGCAGCGGCGGTGTTGGCGGGATTCATGCTCATCAGCGTGTTGAGGCTGGGGATCGGGCCCACGGCCGCCGATCGTGCCGTGGCGCTGGACACAGTGAACACGCTCGTGGTAACCACCATGGTGTTGCTGGGCGCGGGGTCGGGCCAAGTGATCCTCGTGGATGTGGCGATAGTGTACGCGCTGCTTTCGTTTGTCAGCACGTTGTACATCGCCAGATACCTGGAAGGGGGCTGGGGATGAACGCGTTGCTGTACTTCCTGTTGGCGGTGGGAGCGGTGTTCAATGGGCTGGGAGCGGTGGCGTTGCTTCGCTTCCCCGATGTGTACACGCGGATCCACGGGGCCACCAAGTGCACTACCTTCGGTTCAATCTTCTCCATCGGGGCGGTAGCGCTGTACGGCTTCCTTCAAGGAGACGCACAAGGTGGGACGTTGGCGGTGCATGCGCTTGTGGCGCTGGTGTTCTTGCTTGTGACGAACCCCACGGGTTCGCATGCCCTGGCCCGCGGAGCCTACCGCGGGGGGATCAAACCCGCACAGGCCGTGGTTGACCATCTGGAGAAGGGCAAGCGGTGACGGCGCTAACGATACTGCAAGTGTTGGTGTTGGTATTACTGGTGGCCTGTGGAGTCTTGGCTGTGTGGCTCAAGGACCTTCTGGCTTCGGTGATAGCTCTGGCCGCCGGGAGTTTGCTCCTTTCCCTTCAGTTCTATCTCCTGCAGGCACCGGACGTGGCCATCGCTGAGGCGGGCATTGGAGCAGCGTTGACCACCGCGTTGTTCGTCCTGGCCATTCGCAAGACGCGGCGCAAGGAGGAAGAATGAGGTGGCTGAGGATTGCCGCTCTGCTGGTGGTTTTCGGCTTTCTGGTGGGTGCGGCGGTCTGGACGCGGCCGTTTGGTGCGCCGCAGGCCACGGATATGGATGATCACTTCATCGAGCGAAGCCAACAGGAAGTGGCGGCCAATAACTCTGTGACCGCGATTCTCTTTGACTACAGAGGATTCGATACGTTGGGAGAAGCGACAGTCTTGTTCGCAGCGGTGGTGGGGGTGGGTTTGCTGTTGAGGAGGTGGACCCGGTGAGCGTAGTTGTTCGTACGGTCACCCGCTTTCTGCTTCCTGCCGTGGTGATGTTCGGTGCCTACGTGATCATGCACGGGCATGTGACGCCCGGAGGGGGCTTCCAGGGAGGGGCGGTCATCGCGTCGGCAGTGGCCTTGGTTGTGGTTGCCTTCGGTGCCCAGCGGCTCCGCAGGCACAAGGAGACGTTGGCGGTCTTGGAGGACGTAGGGGCGTTGACGTTCGTCGTGTTGGCCTTCTTGGGCTTGGGTGTGACGTTCTTCTTCAACTCGCTGGCCGGTGCAGGAGGGTTGTTTGGGCGAGAAATTGCCGCGCCGGAGCTGCTCCCCGGTTCCCACCCAGGGGGACTGAACACGGGGGGGATGCTTGCGCTGATGAACTGGGCTGTGGGGCTCAAGGTGCTGGCCGGCTTGGGGTCGATCGTTGTGCTGTTTAGCCTGCTGGGAGGCGAGGATGATCGGTAATCTGCCGTTTGTGGTGTGCATGGTGCTGGTGGTTCTGGGTCTGTGGACTCTGATGACCAGACACAACCTGATCAAGCTGGCTGTGGGCATCGTGCTGATCGAAAACGGCGTGAACCTTTTTCTGGTCTCCCTGGGCTATGTGCGGGGAGGGGTGGCCCCGATCTACACATACGCCCCCGAGGGGGTTCCCTTCGATGTGCCCATGGTGATGCCGACGCCGCAGGCGCTTACGCTGACGTCAATCGTGATCGGGGTGGCGACCACTGCGCTCTTGCTCGCATTTGCCGTGGTGATTCACCGCCATCGCGGGACGCTGGACGCCCGGAAAATCAGGGAGTTGCGAGGATGAGCTTGGCGATGCACGTTCCGATACTGGCGATAGCTGTGCCACTTCTGGGTGCCTTCGCCCTGCCGCTTATGGCCAAGGTGCACCGGCGCCTGCGAGATCTGTGGGTTGTTGTGGTCGGCCTGTTCACAGTGGCCATGATCGTCACCTTGGCGGTCCAGGTGTTCACCGGCGGTGTGCAAGTGTACACGCTTGGGGCAGGGGCACCCGGCGATACGTTGAGCGCAGACGGATTCCCCATTCGGATTGTGCTGGTGGCAGACGCGATGGGGGCGTTCATGGCGTTGATCTCCGCCCTGCTGGGTGGGGCGGCACTGGTCTACGCGCTCGGGTTCATCGAGGAAGGAAAGGGTAAAACGCTGTCCACGTCGCTATTTTTGCTTCTGTGGGCGGGGATGCTTGGGCTCAAGCTAACTGGCGACATGTTCAACTTCTTCGTGTTCTTGGAGATAACCAGTGTGGCTGCGTGTGGGCTGATTGGCTACCGGGCGTGGGAGTCTCGTCCGCCGGAGGCCGCGTTCAAGACGCTGGTGATGTACATCCTGGGTGGACTGATGGTGCTGCTTGCCATCGCAGTTCTGTACGGCGAGTACGGTGCGTTGAACATGGCTTTTCTTTCGGCACAGATTCAAGGAGGGCTCCTCGACAGGCTGGCCCTGGGACTGCTTCTGGGCGGACTGCTGATGAAGGCCGGCGCTGTCCCTGTGCACATGTGGGCTCCCGACGCCTACGGGGAGGCCGACGCCAACACGGCGATCGTGTTGGTGGCCAACACGCAGGCAGGGTTGTACGGGCTATTTCGCGTCGTGTTCACGTTGTACGGAGGAGTAGCGTCACCCGAGGTGGGATGGTTGATCACGGCCCTGGGCGCGCTGACTGTGCTGGTGGCCGTACTCATGGCAGTGGTGCAGACCAACCTGGGCCGCCTGGTGGCCTATGGCGCTGTATCCCAGATAGGCTACATGCTCCTTGCCTCCGGCGTCGGGCTGGTCACGCTGGCCGCCCGTCCCGAGTTTGGACTTGTGGCTTTGCAGGGCGGCGTCTTCCACATGATCAACGACGCGGCGTGCATAGGCCTGCTGTTCCTCTGCGTGGGGGCAGTGCGCCGAGCTGCCGGCACCGGTGATCTGCGAACGCTGGGCGGCTTGGGGCACACTGAGAAGTGGACCAGTGGGTTCTTCCTTTTGGGAGCCCTGGCCTTGGCGGGGATCCCGCCGCTCAACGGGTTTGCCTCCAAGCTGATGATCTACCAGACGGTGTTCCGGCTGTCTCCGATTCTGACTGCGCTGGCCATTCTGGCATCGATTCTGCTTCTGGCAGTGTTCGTTCGCGCCTTTCAGGGGGCGTTCCTGGGGCCGCGGCAGTTGACGCCGGCGAAGCAGCTCTCACCGGCGATGCTGGTGGGGATGGCGGTGCTGGCCGCGGTGGTGATAGCCTTCGGTTTGGTGCCCGACCTTGTGGTGAGACATGTGGTAGGACCGGCGGCTGAGGCGCTGTGGATGGGGCGGGACGCGTACTTGGAAGCAGTTGGCATTGGGGGAATTGGATGAACCTACTGACAGGAGAGGGTTTCTGGAGTCCGCTGATATGGCTGGCGCTGGCCGCAGGGGTGGGGCTTTTGGCCTGGTGGCTGCGGTCGAAGGCGCGGCAGGACTACAAGCGAGGAACGGAGCAAGCGACTCCGTTTTTGTCCGGCGAACCGATGCCGGAGGGGGTCCACGTTGGGGGGCAGCACCTGTACTGGGGATTTGTGGAGGCATTGCGCCCAGTTGTTGACCGACTGCGTGTGTTCCATACGGGTGCGGTGACGGACTACGTCACGTGGTTGGTCGTCGTGTTGGCCGTTGTGTTCCTTGTGGTAATGGTCAGCTAGGAGGACGGATGAAGCTGTCGGCGTTCAAGCGCGCGCTGTGGGTGTATCACGTCCCAACAGGGTCGTGCAACGGCTGTGATATTGAGATCGTGGCCGCGCTGACCCCGCGCTACGATGTGGAGCGCTTCGGCATGATGCTGGTGGGCACGCCGCGGCACGCTGATGTGCTGCTTGTGACGGGCACCGTGACCCGGCCCATGGCCGACCGGCTGCGCCGTATCTACGAACAGACGCCCGATCCCAAGGCGGTAGTGGTGGTGGGAGGCTGTGGTTCTACCTCGGGTGTGTTCTACGAATCGTACAACGTTGCCGGGCCCGTGGACGAGATCATCCCCGTGGACGTGTACGTGCCCGGATGCCCCGCCCGCCCCGAGGCCATCATCGACGGGGTGGTCAAGGCGGTGGCCAAGCTGGAACGGCTAGAGGCGGGGGAGAAGGTATGACCGTCGAACGGGTGCTGGAGGCGCTGCGCAAAGGTGCGGGTGAAGTCATGCCCGAGCCGCAGGTGCGCGCCCGCAAGGTGGGGGTAGCCAAGGAACGGGAGCTCCAGGAGTTGTGGGCTGAGGTGCCGCGGGACTCGCTGCTGGCGACGGTGGGCGCGTTGGTCGAGACGGGCCCAGTGCACATCTCGGTGGTATCCGGGCG
The DNA here is from genome assembly GCA_964516385.1 of uncultured Thermotogaceae bacterium. Taxonomy (GTDB): domain Bacteria; phylum Bipolaricaulota; class Bipolaricaulia; order Bipolaricaulales; family Bipolaricaulaceae; genus T3SED10-47. The sequence goes on along the minus strand of CAZEYM010000019.1, from coordinate 28,643 downwards.
GGACGCCGGCGACGACATCGAGCTTCTGTACCACCTGACGGTGGGCTACGGCACGGAAGGCGGAGAAGTCTTGGTCACGTTGCGGTTTTCGGTTCCCAAGTCGGATCTAGTCGTGCCTTCGTTGTGCGGGCTCATCCCTGGAGCGGAGACCACCGAGAGGGAGAAGCGCGAGTTTCTGGGAGTGGAGTTCACGGGAATCACCGACAGCAGGCATCTGTTCCTGCCGGAAGACATGAGTGCGCACCCCTGGAGGCAGGACGACAACGAGGTGTCCGGCCTCGTACGCCGCACAGTGAAGTGGGAGGAGCGCGATGGAGGAACGTAGAGCCGTATACCAGATACCCGTCGGCCCAGTTCACCCGGCGCTGAAAGAGAACATACGCTTTGTGTTTGATGTGGAAGGCGAACGCATAAGGAAGGTGGACATAAGGCCCGGCTTCGTCCACCGGGGGATCGAATACATGGGCATGCGGCGCAACCTGGTGCAGGTTCTGTACTTGGCGGAGCGGATCTGCGGCATCTGCTCCATCTCGCACCCCATAGTGCTCACCCAGGCGGTGGAACAGGCCGCAGAGATCGAGGTCCCCCCGCGGGCGCAGTACATCAGGGTGATCGTGTCGGAGCTGGAGAGGATCCACTCCCACCTTCTGTGGGCGGGGGTGGCGGCCCACGAGCTGGGCTTCGACACCCTGCTGCACCTGACCTGGAAGGTCCGCGAGAAGGTGATGGATGTTTTGGAGGAGCTGACGGGAAACCGCGTGGACTACGCCATCCCCATCTACGGCGGCGTCCGCCGTGACATCACCCAGGAACAGTACCCCAGGGTCACGGAGATGATTCGCTACTACCGGGGGCTGTTCGAGGAACTATCCGACACGTTTCTTCGCGATGCTTCGGTGGAGGCGCGGACCCGCGACGTGGGCATACTGACGGCCGAGGAGGCGCATGATCTCTGCGCTGTCGGCCCCACCGCGCGAGCCTCCGGGCTGCGCAAGGATGTCCGCCAGGATTGGCCCTATCTTGTGTACGGGGACTTCGACCTTACCGCCATCACCCCGGAGGACTATGGGCTCGAGGTGCACGGTGATGTGTACGATCGGATCATCGTGCGCCTGTTGGAGGTTGCCCAGTCGCTGGATTTGGTGGAGCGTTGCCTCAGAGAGATGCCGGAGGGGGAGATCACCAGCTTCCCCAAGCTGCCTGCTCTGCTTGCTCACCTGAAGAAGTCCGAGGGGGAGGGCATCGGCAGGCACGAGGCGCCCCGGGGGGAGGTTATCCACTACGTGCGGTTGGAGGAAGGGGTGGAGGGGCCAGTGGTGTGGAAGGTCAAAGCCCCAACGTACTCCAACCTCATGCCGTGGGTACCGATGTTCCGCGATCAGGAGATTGCCGACATCCCGATCATCGCTGCCTCCATCGACCCGTGCATGTGTTGCATGGATCGGGTGCACGTGGTGCGGAACGACACGAGCGAGGAGATGGCCAAAGAGGAGCTTCTGCGGTTGTCGTGGGAGAAGACGCGGAGGGTATGCGGATGAACGCTCTGCATTTGGTGTGGCAGTCGGCAGTAGTGGTTCTGGGTTCGGGGATGCTGGGGCTCATGTACAAGGGCGTGGATCGCAAGCTGGCCGCCCGTATGCAGGGGCGGATCGGGCCGCCGCTGCGTCAGCCGTTTTTGGATGTGAGGAAGCTCTTGGTGAAGGAGAACGTGGTCCCCCGGGATGCGGTCGCGTGGCTCTTTCACGCTGCGCCACTGCTGGCGATCGTGGCCTCGGTGACGGTGCTTCTATACCTTCCGCTGGGTCAATTCAAGCCGGTGTTGGCCCATCAGGGTGATCTCATCCTGGTCTTGTACTTGCTGGCCGTTCCCGCTGTGGCCATGGCCCTGGGAGGATTCGCCTCGGGTTCTCCGTACGCCTCCGTCGGCGCCCAGCGGGAGATTGTGATGATGATGTCGTATGAGTTCCCGTTGGCCGTTGCCCTGGTGGGTGTGGTGTGGCGGCTGGCGCCGCTGGTTGAAGAGCCAGCCTTTGCCCTGGCTACCGTGGCTGCGAACCCGCTGTGGGGGGTCGTGGGGCCGTTGGGAGTGTTGGGGCTGGCCCTTTTGCTCCTCTGCCTGTTGGTGGTCACGCCGGCAGAGCTTTCCAAAATCCCGTTCGACATCCCGGAGGCGGAGACGGAGATCGCTGGGGGGCTGATGGTCGAGTACTCGGGGGTGAACCTGGCGCTGTTCTACCTGGCTGACGCTGTGAAGACTGTGGCCATGGGCGCTTTGGTGGTGGCGTTGTTCGTTCCATACGGGATTGCTGCCTCCTTGGGCCTCGGGGGGGCGCTGGGCGCGTTTGTGGACCAGTTGTTCTTCTTCATCAAGGTGTTCGTGGTGGTGTTCGCGGCCGTGACCACAGTGCGGGTGGCCATGGCCCGTCTGAAGGTGGACCAGGTCGCCAGGGGCTTCTGGATCCCAGTGACCGCGGCAGCGTTGGCCGGCCTGGTGCTTTTGGTCCTGGACAAGGTGGTGATGGGATGATCTTGAAGACTTTGTTCTCCCAGCTTCTGACCCGAGCGGTAACCAATCGCTTTCCCGCCAAGTACATGCCCAGATCCGTGACTGGGCTCCTGGCGAAGGTGACTGCGGGTCAGGCCACCTTGATCCCTCCGATCCCTGTTCCCAAGGGTTTTCGAGGGAAGCTAGTCTACGACCGCGACAAGTGCATCGGATGCCAGCTGTGTATCCGTGTGTGTCCGGCGCAGGTGATCAAGTTCAAGCCGGAGGAGAAGAAGATACGTATGCACATCGCCCGCTGCACGTTTTGCTCTCAGTGTGTGGACGTGTGCCCGGTGGATGCCCTTGCCGCGAGCGACGACTTCTTGCTGGCTGACTACGACCGGTTTTCCTCTTCACTGGTTGTGGAGTGAGCGAAGTTCACGAGAGGCCGGAGAAGCCGTAGGATCTTCATTCCTGCGGCGTATCCTGCGTCGACCGCTTCCCTGACGCGGTGAAACTCGAGGATTCCTATCCCGTCCACGTCCGGGCGTACCACGATCAGGCGATCCCCGAGGGTTGCGCGGACGAGGTTGAGCTTCACCCGGGTGAGCTCTTTGGCGGTGATCGTGTAGGACTGTAGTATGACGTCCGGCGTACCTTCAGGTTTGGACAGCAAAGGCGCGGAGACATCCACGGCCACCACGATGCTCGCCCCCATGGACAGCACCACGTCCGCCGGGAGGTTGTTGATCACCCCGCCATCGATCAGATACCTGCCCTTCCAGGGAGCGGGGTGGAACACTCCGGGCAGCGCGGCGCTGGCAGCCACGCCACGGTACAGTGGACCGGACTGGATGATCACCTCTTCCCCCGTGTCCACATCCGCCGCCACGCAGGCGAAGGGGATGGAGAGGTCCTGGAACGACTTCCCCTTGCACAGAAGGTTGAGGAGCTGGCATAGGCGGAGTAGTCGCTGCGGAGGCTGTTCGCGCCAGCTGGTACCGGTCAGCTGCGTGAGCACCTCCTCCCCTATTGTGCGTTCGAGCATCCTGCGGTAGGACTCGGACAGGCCGAAGATCTGATGGAGGTCGAGCGTCCCCAACACCTCAGCGAGACGGGGCATATCCTGCCCCACGGCGAACATCGCGCCGGCCACCGAGCCCATGCTGGTCCCCGCGACGAGCTGCGGTTGCACCCCGCCCTCTTGCAGGGCCATGATCATCCCGACGTGGGCGAATCCACGCGCCCCTCCTCCTCCCAACGCTAGGCCCAGTACCTGTGACACGTGTGCTTGCCCTATGGCGATCGCGCCCTCACAGGGCGTGGCAACCATCGCCGATAGAGCCTGTACACCCCCTCCCAAAGAGCAGCCAGCAAGTAGCCCAAGACGGTGGCCACAAGTGCTAGCAGCACTGCACCTGTGACTGCGCCCAGGAACAGCCAGTACACCAATTTGGCACGACTCATGCGTAGCCCTCCTGGCTCTGGTGGAGATAGCGGTTGCGCAGTGCGTCGATCTCGTTTGGGGTGAGATCTCCGCAGCTGTGGGCTTCCCGCAGGCGCTGGGCCCAGTGATAAACGGCTATAGCGGCGGCCGCCGACACGTTCAGGCTGGGTACGAAGCCGTGCATGGGGATAGTGAACGTGCCGTCGGCCAATGACAGCGCCTGCGGGCTGACTCCTTCTCCTTCGTTCCCGAAGACCAACGCCAGCCGATCGGCGAAGGGAAGCTGGTCCAAAACCGTTGCGCCCTGCTCGGGGGTCGCAGCGACGATCCTGTACCCCGCCCCACGGAGTTGCTCGAAGGCGGCCTTCACCCGCCGAAAGCGATGCACATTGATCCACTTCTCCGCCCCTGCCGAAACCTGTCTGGATAGGTCGGTGGGAGCACGTTCCTCCACAATGTAGATGTTCAGCACCCCCATGGCCTCGCACGTCCGGAGCACAGCCGCCGCGTTATGAGGATTGGCGAAGTCCTCGCATACGACAACTAGGCCGTTCAACCTCTGCGCGAGCACGGCCTCAATCTGACACTTGCGCCTCTCGGTCACCATCCAGAAAGTATAGCACGGTGGCTGCGGACCGCCCTTGATTCCGGGCGTTCTGCACCCGAAGCTAGGCCCTTTCCCCTCGGCCTTACTCGGTGTTGTCTCTACGCGGTGCCTACGATGTGGAGGATGATGCGAACCACCATGAGCACCCAACCGGCCGCTACCAGAATCCAGATGATCTTACGGGCGGCGGCAACGATCCCGAACACAAGCAGTATCACAGTGAGAAGGCCCAAATAGCCCAGCGGTTCTTGAATATCGGGTGGGGGAGATCCCGGCAGCAAAACATCGACCAGGCGCACAAGGCCCCTTCCGATCCACTCGGCCGCTGTTTGGAAGAATGTAAGGGCCCGTGATGTCAGCTCTTCATTTGCGTTCTCGTTTTGGGCGAGAACCGGTGCAGACAGGAGCATCGTAGCCAGCGTGGCCAGCTTCCAGCGCACAAGCCACCTCCTTGACAGCCTACCTCCCTTATAACGCCGCCCGCGGTGTGGGGCAAGGACGTGCTTCCACCACGCGTGCCAATGTCAGTCTTCCTCCGCCTCCTCTATTGCGTCCTCCAGCCGGTCCAGCGCCTCCTCCATCTCGTCGAGCAGCGTGTCCAGCTCTTCGCGCATCCGGTTGAGCTCTCCCACGAGGGGCCTGATCTTCTCCACCAGTTCCTTCTTGGTGACGTAAGCCATCGTCTCACCTCCTGGGTTGATTCGCATTTTAGGCACTGATGGGTGAACAGGGAAGATCGATCAGTGGGGCTCGGCCGGGACGATGTCGCTTTCCACTCGCCAACCACGGGCAGGAGCGAGTTCCAGTAACTGGGAACCGGACAAGGCAGACTCGACAGGCACGCATCCCGCATGAATCTCACCCCGCACGGCAAGGGCCAATACCATGGCGGCGTGCCAGCCGGTGAGCTTCTCCATTGCCAAGAAGCCTGTGCTCGTGTCGTAGTAGTCCAAAAGCTGGAGCCGTACCTCGACCGCTCGGCCCCCCTTAGTTCCGCGTGCGCGGACGTGGATCAAACAGACGTCGTGCACAGACACCTCCGTAAGTCGTTTGAGGAGCAGTGATCTCAGTACGGCTCTGGGAGCCACGAGTGCCCCGTCGGCGTCAATCGGGTCAGGGGTGAACAGCCCCGCGTCGCGCAGAGCTCTGAATGCGCAGCAGTGTCCGGGATAGCGAAGGGTCTTGTTCTCCAGCGTGTGGAGGCAGCCGGCAAACGTCCAGGGCATAGTGGACAGCCCCCCCGAGGTCACGAACGCCTCCAGCCTGCCCAGCGGTGGGAGGTCCAACTCCTCTAACTCCGACAAGGCCGGCACTTCACTCACTCGCCCCTCTCGCAGGAAGTAAGCTTGACCTTCGTACTCGTTGATGAGGCCGTCTACGTGGAAGAGCAGCGCATAACCCCAGGGTGCGCGGGGTTGCTGGGGAAGGCCACCGTCGTAGATGCGAACCTCGTGTGGTTCGTCCAGGCGTTCCATGGCAGCAAGGGCGAGGCTCACGTTCATTCCTGGACCCATTCCACAGTCTGGCACGACGCTTACGCCGGCTTCCCCAGCGTTGTTGTCCCACGCGAGTTGGCTCCGGACGACGCCCGTGTGTCCTCCTAGGTCCACCATGTGGGTGCGCGTCTGGATAGCGAGTTGTGTTAGCGTCTCGTTGTACGAGAACGGCACCGCCGATAAGAGCCCGTGGCTTGAGCGGAGAACCTCGCCGACAGCTCGATGATCGGAGGCGTTGAGGGTTGCGGGAGTGGCGACAGGCCTTGTGACGAGTGCATTGAGCCGCTCAGCCCCCCGCTCAGCAGCCTCGGCACTCAGGTCGGCAAGCACGATACGCTCGGCAGCGCCGTGCAGGGCGAGGTCGTAGGCGGCTGCGATCCCTTGGCGTCCCGCGCCGATGACCGTGTACCGGTAGCCCATGACTCCATCCTTTGGCCCAGAGCGTGCCTGCAGCAAGCGCGACTACGTCTGTTGGTCCTTGAGGCTGTGCCAGGGGAGGTCTTCGCGTTCTCCGTCCTCCCACTGCACGCTGACCGTCTCGCGGAATATGTTCACGCCGGAGACCTTCCCCTCCCGGTCGCCGAGCTGGATTCGGCTGCCAACCCGAGGGATCTCACCCAGGACGTCCAGATACTGCTGGTGCTCGTAACTGAGGCAGCACATCAACCTTCCGCACACGCCGGTCATCCGCCCCGGTGAGAAGTGAAGCTGTTGGTCAAACGCCATCTCCAGTGGGATCGGTCGTAGCTGTCGTAGGAATGAACGGCAGCACACCGGAAGGCCGCACGGGCCCAGTCCGCCCAACACTCTGGCCTCGTCTCTGGGCCCTACCTGCCGCAACTCGATCTTGATCTTCATCTCTTGCCCCAGCTGGTGGACAAGGTCCCGGAAATCAACTCGGCCGGGAGCGGTGAACAGGAGGCGTAGGTAACGTTTGCGCAAGTCCACTTCGGCGGCGATGAAGCGCATGGACAGGCCGAGCTCCCTTGCCGTCTCCTGCGCCCGCTGGCGGCAGGTCTGCGTTTCGCTCTGCAGGTTGCGGAAGTGAGCTAGTTCCTCTTCTGACGCAGGCGTCACCAACACCGCCTGCGGATCATGTGCCTCGTGCTCAGGAGAACGGAGCACTCGCACTGGCCATAGCCCCTTTCCATCGTCCTCCAGCCAGTAGCCCCCCGCGCATCCCACCTCCTTCCCCCACTGGGACACGTGCACGTCCGGTACGCAGCCCAGGCGCGCCACCAGTGCCTTCACCCTCTCTTCGGCCACAGAAGCACCACCTCCAACAGCAACTGCGGGTTCGCGTTGGCCTGAAGTTCTCCCCAGGCGAGGGAGACCTTCCGTGCCCAGCTGGGGTTCAGCGCCCCCTTCGCTCCTCTCCTTTGGTAGTAGAGCAGGTGGTGAAAGAAGCGCTGGCAAGAAGACTTCCCACCGGAGCCAATCGCCTTGGCCAGCTGGAGAACTTCCTCCACGGGCGACTCCACAAGCTGATCCGCCACAGACCAGACGATCGCCCGGGCACGCAGCGGATCACCGGCTGTGTCAGTCCACGCGGTGGCAAGATCAGCAACAGACTGGGCATTCAGCTCGGAGAGGAGCGCCTGCCACCTTTCGTGAGGGCCCGGCTTGGTTCCCACAAGATCAACCTCCGGCTGGTCAGGCGACTCCAGAAGCTCTTCTATGAGTTCTTTCTCCTCGATTGGCATTGACGACAGAGAGCCTTGATCGAGCTTCTCCGACCAGCGCGGCGGGGTCCAGCGGGCCACACAGCGCGAGCGGATCGTGTCAGGGAGGTGTTCGGGTCCTCCGGCATGGAGGAGGAAAGCAAGGTAAGGGGGAGCTTCCTCCAGCGACTTCAGCAGGGCGCTAGTCGCCTCTCGGGACAGCCTCTCTGCCGGCCCGACCAAGATCACCTTCCAGCTTCCCTGAACAGGCCCGTATCGCGACCAGAGGAGGGCCTGCCTTACCTCGTCGATGCCGATCTGCGCTTCCCCCTCCGCCAGGAGCTCGCGGCAGTCGACATGGGCCTCGGGCGAGGCTTGCAGAAGCTCGCGAGCCCGTGCTGTTGCCGCCTCTCGGGCGGTCGGGCCGAGGAACAGATGGGGAACGGTCGTCACCATGCGCGTAAGGTACGACCCGCCGGCGGACAACACAAGGGCGCAGGCATACGCTCTATGCATGGTAGTTACATGACATGAATAGCATATGGCTATGGCCCTTGTAATGGGCTATACTATTAGGTACAAGGAGGTGTCGCTAGCTGTGACGGGCAGGAAGAAGGTTGAGCAGAGCAAAGGCACGGCGAAGCTGTCTCTGTACGTGCCACCGCGAAAGGGTGGCGCCAAAGTGCTGAGCCGGTTACACAGGCTGGCTGAGCGTCACGACCGCTCGCTCAACTACTTGGCCGTGGAGGCCATTCTCCAGTACCTTGACCGTGAGGAAAAGCGCGGCTGAGTTCTAGGCTCCTGTGGCCGAAGTGGGCACTGCTGCGTGAGGGGGTGGCTGTGTCAGGAGAACCTGCCGACGCGTTGAACCGCGTGCGGCGGAGCGCTGCTGAGGTTTGCCACCGGGCCGCCCACGTCGCCTTACTGCGGGAGAAGGTTGAGGACTACGCTGAGTCATTGGTTTCAGCGGACCTTGCACTTCCCCAACTAGACCCCGCCAGCCACTACCTGGGTGAGGAAGACGCCACCCTGGCCTTCATCGTGACCTTGGACACGCTAAACTTCGGCTCTGGCTACTTCCCCCAGCTTCGGAAACGCGAAGGTCGGTCGGGGTACTTCACGATTGCCACGGCGTTGACCGAGCAGTTCCGCCGACACGGACCTTGGGAAGCCAGGGAGCTTGTTGCGCTTTTGCCGGAGGATTGTGCGCGGGTGTTCGACCAGGATATGGGCTCTCCTCCGGTGGCCGAGTTGATGGGCCTGTTCTCTCGTGCCCTCAATGATCTCGGCCGACACCTGGAAGAGAGGCACGAAGGCAGCTTTCGCGGCATGGTGTACAGCGCACAGGGAAAGGCTGCGCTGCTTGTGGAGGAGCTGGCACGCATGCCGCTGTTCGACGATGTGGCGCACTACGACGGGGAAGAAGTTGCCTTCTATAAGCGGGCTCAGCTTACTGCTGCCGACTTGTCCTTGGCCTTTGCCGGCCGCGGGCCGGGGGAGTTCCATGACCTGGAGAGGCTGACCATCTTCGCCGACAACTTGGTGCCTCACGTGCTGCGTTGCGATGGGGTCTTGCGCTACGACAGCGGGTTGGCCCGGAAGGTGGACGAAGGAGAGCTGATCCCGGCCGGCTCGGCAGAAGAGGTGGAGATCCGCGCCTGCGCCGTGCACGCTGTTGAGCTCTTGGCCGGAGAGCTTCGCCGGCAGGGACGGCGAACCTGCCCGATGCAGATTGACTACCTTCTGTGGAACCGGGGGCAGGCCAAACACTACAAGGCGCAGCCACGGCATCGCACCCGCACGACGTTCTACTGAACAGCCCGACTGCTGGGAGGCTGCTCAGCGAGGATCCACGGCTATACTCTTGCTGTACTCACTGGATAGGAGGTGGTGGGGCCATGCGCATCCCGCGCATGCTGTTCCGGGTGAAGGACCGTGAAATAGAGGCCGAGGCCAAACGCATGGTGCAGTCTTTCGGGATCGACGATGTGGAGATCCGTCGCGATGACACTATTGCCGACGCGTGGTTGGAGGACTACGAGGTGTCGCGTACGGTGTACGGGCTTGAGGAGATCGAGGATTACCTGGCGCGCCTGACCCGCTCATGAGGGAGACAGCAAGCGGCGAGGCGCGTCTACCAGAGCTGCGCAGCACCGTCCGGCGTACCATACTGGTGCGCCGCATATCGCTGGGTATGTTCTGCGTGGTCGCGGCCATTGTGGTGTTGGCCTCGGACATCTCTCCGCTCAACCCCCTGTTTGCGGTGCCGTTCAGCTGGCTTGTTCTTACGATTCCATTTCAGTGGCTGATCGGCCGTCAGCGGAGCGTACGCAGACTGCAGCTTGTGCACACAAGCTTCCTTGTGTTCGAGGTCTTGCTTATAGCTCTGCTCGTTCACCGCTTGGGCGGTGTGGAGTGGATCGGAGCTGTGTTCTATTTGTACACGGTGATTTACGCCAACTTCTTCCTTCCCAAGCTCGCCGGGTACGCAGTCACCGGTCTGGCTGTGGGCAGCTACGTGGCAGTGGCGTTGGCCGAGTATGCAGGACTGATAACGCACAACCCACTGTTTCCCGCGCAGGAGCCGCTCCATCGGCACCTCCCCTACGTGGTGACCACGGCGGTGGTGGGTTCTGTGGGTCTCTACGCAGCGTTGGCGTTCACGGTGCGGGCATTCGCTGGGATGTACGAGCGCCAACAGCTGGAGCTGTTGCGTCGAGAGCAGGGGTTGAAGAAGCTCTCGGCAAGGCTCCTTTCGGCAAGAGAGGAGGAACGGCGCCGCATTGCGGGGAAACTGCACGACGAGCTCGGTCAGGTGCTGGCGGCGGCTCGCTGGGCTCTGGCCGCGGGGGAAACCGGTGAAGCGGAACAGCTCCTGGGGCAGGCGGTGGAGGGCACGCGGTCTTTGGCCCGAGACCTCCGTCCTCCGCTTCTGGATGAGCTTGGGCTGGACCCCGCCCTCAGGCACCTGTTGGAACGCTTTCAGTCGTCTGCCGGCGTGCGGGTGGAAGCGGACCTTCTGCAGGGGCAGGTGCCCGAGCCTGCCCAGACTGCTACGTTCCGAGTGGTGCAGGAGGCGTTGGAGAACGTTCGGCGTCACGCGCGCGCACGGGTCGTGCAGGTCGAGGTAGTTCGGGAGGGGAACACGATCACGGGCCGAGTGGTCGACGACGGAGTGGGGTTCTCCAGGGAAAAAACTGCAGAGGGGTTGGGCATTCCGGGGATGCGCAAGTGGGTGGAGCTGGCGGGGGGAGAGCTGTCCGTCTCCTCCGCTCCGGGCAGAGGGACAAGAGTCTGGTTCCGTGTTTGCCTCCCATGATCCGCGTGCTGATAGTGGACGATCACGCTCTGGTGAGAGAGTGCCTCGCTCGTCTCCTGCAGCGGCATGGACTACACGTTGCAGGAGAGGCCTCCAGCGCCCAGGAGGCCGTTGAACTTGCGCGGCGGGAAAGTCCGCACGTTGTATTGTGGGATCTTATCATGCCCGGCGGGGGGCTGGAGTCGCTATCTTTGCTGCCTGATTCCGTTCGCATACTGGTCCTCACGGCGGTGGACGACGTTCTGTTGGCCTGCGAGGTGGCCCGGGCAGGGGCGCATGGATTCCTCCCCAAGACCTCGTCGCCGGAGAGCCTGGTCGAGGCCATAGGACGCGTTGCGCGGGGGGAGACCGTGTTCCCGCGTTTGCCCGAGATAACCCCCCGCGAGCGGGAAGTGATCCGTTGCTTGGGAAGGGGAGCCTCGAATCAGGAGATCGCCTGTCAACTGAACATCTCTGTGAAGACTGTGGAGTCATATGTGGAACGTCTCAAGCAGAAACTGGGGAAGGAAAGCGCCGCCGACCTCAGGGCCTGGGCTGCCCGGCGCTGATTAGTGCAGTTCCCCCATCGTGATTGGGCTTGAGCACGGTTAACATCCGCACGGATATGTGTGTGCGAGTGGTGATTGCCGATGATCACGGTGTGGTCCGCGGGGGAATGGCCGCGATCCTCTCTGCGGCCGGCTTCGAGATAGTAGGAGAGGCGCAGAACGGTGCTCAGTCCTGGGCCTTGGTGCGCAGTCTTCGACCGCAAGTGGCGGTGCTGGATGCCTCGTTGCCACGCCTTTCCGGACTGGAGGTTGCCAGGCGCATAGCGCGGCGGCTTCCTGAGGTGAACACTGTGCTTGTGTCCATGTACGACGACCCTGCGTGGCGCACTGAGGCTGCGCGGGCAGAGGTGGCGGACTACGTTCTCAAGGGCGATGGACATGAGGCCTTGGTGGAGGCAGTCAGGGCAGCCGCGCGTGGGGAACGGAGGCTGGAGAAGGCACGGGGGGAAGGGTTGCCGCTGACGGCGCGGGAGCGCGAAGTGGTGCAGCTCATTGCTGAGGGAAACAGCGTGGCCGAGGCTGCACGGCTTCTGTCGCGGGCGCCGGCCACTGTACGAGCTCACAAGGCATCAGCCATGCGCAAGATGAAGGCGCACAGCACTGCTGCGCTAGTGCAGGCAGCGCTTGATTCGGGCCTAGTGCGCACTCCTCGCGCCAGGGAGGTGCCGGGTGTTTGAGCCGCTGGCGCGCTATCGGGAGCCTATTGTGCAGCTGCTGCAACAGGCGGTTCCAGAGCAGGGAGCGGTCGTCCCTTTGGTGCGGTACCCGTTGGGGTTGGCTGATGCGCAAGGGGGGGCGGGTCCCGGTGTGGGGGGCAAGCTCCTCCGACCTGCACTGGCCTGCTTGAGCTGCGAAGCCCTGGGCGGGTCTCTCCCCAAGGTGCTTCCTTTGGCCGCAGCGCTGGAGCTCGTACACCTGTTCTCGCTAGTGCACGATGATATCCAGGACGGAGACGAGCGGCGCCGAGGGCGTCCCACTGTTTGGAAGGTGTTCGGGAAGGCTCAGGCTATCAACGCCGGCGACGCTATGTTGGTCTTGGCGCTGCGCACAGCGCGGCGAGCGCCCTTGTCCGACGCCCAGCTGTGTAGGGCTATGGATGCCTTGTTGATGGGGACGCAACGGATGATCGAGGGGCAAGTCCTGGACCTTCGCCTGCAGGATGAGGGTGGGGGAAGGGAAGTCTACTTGGGCATGGCCCGGCTCAAAACAGGTGCACTGCTTGGATGTTCCTTGGAGCTGGGCGCGTTGGCGGCGGACCGGGCCGACCTGGCTGCGGCCCACCGCCAGGCCGGCGAGGAGCTGGGGTTGGCCTTTCAGATTCAAGACGATGTACTGGGTCTATGGGGGGACCCGCAGGTGATCGGGAAGCCGGTGGGGGGGGACCTGGCCGAGCGCAAGCGAACGTACCCTCTGGCGCTGGCTGCGGACGATTGTCCTGATGTGGAACGCCTCCTGGAAGAGAATCCGATTCCGCAGGAGCAGGTCTTGCGTCGTTTGGAGGAGTTGGATGTCAGGTCTCGCTGCCAGCGAGATGCGGAGCAACAATTGGAGGAGGCAAGGGAGATACTGGATGCCTTGCCCTGGCGGGGGGACTTCCGTCGTGAGTTCTCCGAACTGATCGCGGCATTGGCTGCCCGGGAGGCTTGACATGGGACGACCGTGGGAGATGAGCTGGGAGCTCGCTGGGCATCTGTGGAGGGTGCACCGACAAATGCGCCGAGGCCGGCTGAGTCCGATAGTGCTCATGCTTGAGCCCCTGGAGGCGTGCAATCTGCGTTGCGCAGGGTGCGGTCGCGTGCGGGAGTACGCCGAGCACATGGACGAACGAATGTCGGTCGAGGAGGCGCTTGCGATTGCGCGAGAGGCTGATGCGCCGGTGGTGTCCGTATCGGGAGGGGAGCCGTTCCTTCATCCTGAACTGGGGGAGATCGTGCGTGGCCTGGTCGATCAACGGCGCTGGGTGTTCCTCTGCACCAACGGGTTGCTGCTTGCCGAGCAACTGGACAACCTTCCGCACGACAGACGGGTGTGTCTCGTGGTGCACGTGGATGGTACCGAGGAGATCCATGACCAGGTCACCGGAAGACAGGGTTCCTATCGGCAAGCGGAGCAGGCCATCTCTGAGGCAGTGCGCAGGGGCTTTCGGGTGGCAACCAACACCACGGTGTTTCACGGCTCCGATGTACAGGATCTTCGACGTCTGTTTGGGCGGCTTGCCGAGCTGGGCGTGGAAGGTCTGATGCTGTCACCGGGCTACGCCTACGAGGCTGTGCCCGAGCGGGAGCTTTTCCTGAACCGTGCCGACTCGCAACGGGTGTTCCGGCAGCTGTTCGACGGCGGGGGGCCACGCCTCCCCCTGTATGACAATCCGCTGTTCCTCGACTTTCTAATGGGAAAACGGGAGTATCCCTGCTCCGCGTGGGCAGTGCCCACCCGGACAGTCGTAGGCTGGCGCGTGCCCTGCTACCTGATTGCCGACCGACACACGCAGGACCTAGGGGAAGTCCTGGAACCGAAGCTGTGGGAGATCTACGGTCCGGGCAGAGACCCGCGCTGCGCTGGGTGCATGCTCCACTCGGGGTTCGAGCCGGCCAGCGCGCTGGATGCGGCGGTACACCCCTGGAAGCTTGTGACCAGGAAGGTGAGACGATGATCGTGCTGGCCGCTTTGCGAACGGAGCTTCTGTTCGTCCGCGGCCCTCGGGCTTGTGTGGGCCTCGCGGCCTCCAGGTGGTCGGAGGTCGCCGTCCGACTGCGTGGGCGGAGGCCCGTAGCTGCCCTAGTCGTTGGCTTTGCTGGAGGTCTTCGGGCGGAGCTCCAGCCGGGAACGTTGGTCGTGGCATCGGAGGTGCAGGGAGAGGGCGGGCTGTGCGCTTTGCCCGCGCTGGTGGACTTGGCGCGCACTGCGCTGCCCGAGGCACTGGTGGGACCTGTTCACACGACGGCAGAGTTGGCCGCGCTGGCGGACAAGGCGCGCTTGGGGGTGGACGCGCTGGCAGTGGACATGGAGACAGCGTGGGTGGCACGAGCATTGGAGGAGATGGAGATACCGTGGCTGGCCGTGCGCGTCATCCTCGATGCTCTATGGGAGAGTCTGCCACAGGGCAGGGCCCATTTGCGTTGGGCCCCTAGGGCTGTCTCCTGTGCACGGAGGCTGGGGGACGCGTGGCGCCGGGTGGGTCCACAGTTAGCAGAGGTGGTCGCATGACGCGACGTGTCCAAGTGGGCGGTGTAACGATCGGCGGCGGAAGCCCAGTGGTGGTCCAGTCGATGACTAACGTCGACGTGGTTGACGTCCCCCGAACTGTGGAGCAGATACGCCGACTGCAAGCCGCTGGTTGCGAAGTCGTCCGCGTGGCTGTGCCGACTCGGGAAGCGGCGAGAGCGATCGGCGCGGTGAAGGCCGAGGTAACAGTACCGCTGGTCGCCGACATCCACTACGACCACCGCTTGGCTCTCGCGGCCCTGGAGTCGGGCGTCGACAAGCTTCGCTTGAATCCCGGCAACATCAAGCAGCCGGAGAAGATCAGGCAGGTGGCCGCGGCAGCGCGGGAGCGGGGAGTCCCCATCCGCGTGGGGGTCAACGCCGGCTCGATCGACGCGCGGTTTGCCCCCACCGGGCGCGTCACTGTGTCCGGCCTGGTGGAAGCGGCGTTGTGGGAAGTAGGGGTACTGGAAGAGGCGGGGTTCGAGGACATAGTGATCTCCATCAAGGCACACGAAGTGCCCCTTACGGTGGAGGCCAACCGCTTGCTCTCCAGCCGAGTGGAGTATCCCCTGCACCTGGGCATCACTGAGTCGGGACCCCAGCTCAGCGGGATCGTCCGCTCGGCGGTGGGTCTGGGGGTGCTGCTTTGGGAGGGCATTGGTGACACGATTCGCGTCTCCCTACCCGGGGATCCGGTGGCGGAGGTGGAAGCGGCGTGGGATATCCTCCGCAGCCTTGAGCTCAGGGAGCGCGGTGTGAGCTATGTCGTCTGCCCCACCTGTGGGCGGACCGAGGTGGACATAGCGGGGATCGCCGAGCGAGTGCGAGTGGAGCTCGCCGACATAGAGGAGCCCCTGCGTGTGGCCATCATGGGGTGCCCGGTGAACGGCCTCGGGGAGGCCGAGCGGGCGGATTTTGCGATCCTGGGGGGCCGAGGTCAGGGAACAGTGTACGTAAGTGGTGCAGTGGTACAGGCCAAGGTTCCCGAGGACCGATTGGCCGAGGCCCTGGTGGAAGCTGTTAGACGGAAACGCTCGGGCGCCTGGCAGGCCGGCCAACGGGAGCCCACGAACCGAGGAGGTGTCCATGCCTGATCCCAAGCACATGATGAACAACGTCCAGCAAACTGCAGACCACGACAGGAGGGATGCACACCTCACCCCTCACGCCTCAACCCTCACACAACTCGACACTGCGCTCAGCCGAGCCGTCGACTGGCTGCTAGAGCGACAGTACCCGGAGGGCTACTGGTGGGGCGAACTGGAGAGCAACGTAACGATCACCGCTGAGCATCTGATGCTCACCCACATCCTGGGTGTGGGCGACCGGGAGCTGTGGCAGGCCATCGCCCGATACATCCTTGGCCAGCAAAGGCCTGACGGGACCTGGGCCAACTGGAAGGGGGGGCCGGCGGATCTGTCCACTACTGTGGAGGCGTACGTTGCCTTGAAGATGGCGGGAGTGGATCCGGCCAGCGAGGAAATGACCCGAGCACGGGCGTGGATCTTGGAGAGAGGGGGCGTCCCGAAAACCCGCGTGTTCACGAAGATATGGCTCGCATTGCTCGGGGAGTGGCCCTGGGAAGCGACGCCTATGCTTCCCCCGGAGCTTGTCCTCTTGCCACGGTGGTTTCCTGTCAACCTGTACTCGTTTGCCTCTTGGGCCCGAGGGACGGTCCTCCCATTGGCAGTTGTGCGGGTGAAGCAGCCGGTGTTCCCCCTGCCGCGCGAGGCGCAGCTGGACGAGTTGTTCCCGGGAGGAAAAGAGTTTGCCGACCGTTCTCTTCCCCGCAAGCAGGGTGCCTGGGCGGTGGCGTTCCGGGGTGCCGACAGGTTGCTCAGGTTGTGGGAACGGCTGCCCTGGAAGCCGCTGCGCCGGCGCGCCCTGCGAGCAGCAGAGCAGTGGATCGTCGACCGACAGGAAGCCGACGGATGTTGGGGAGGCATTCAGCCGCCGTGGGTGTACTCCTTGCTTGCCTTGGTGACGCTGGGACACGATCTGAGGAACCCCGTCGTCCGCCGCGGACTTTTGGGCTTCGAACGCTATGCTATTCGGGAGGAGGGCACTTTCCGCCTTCAGTCCTGCGTTTCCCCCGTGTGGGACACGGGCCTGGCGGTGCTGGCTTTGTTGGATGCGGGGGTCGCACCGGACCACCCTGCGCTGCGCAAGGCGGGCGACTGGCTGCTGGGGGAGCAGATCTTCACTGGAGGAGACTGGCAGGTGCGATGTTCTGCCCCACCGGGAGGGTGGGCCTTCGAGCTGGACAACGACGTGTATCCAGACACGGACGACACTGCAGTGGTTCTCATGGCCCTGGACCGGTTGGACCTCCCCTCCGGAGCGAAGCAGCTGGCCCTACGCCGGGGGAGACAGTGGCTTGTGGGTATGCAGTCCCGCGGGGGTGGCTGGGGAGCGTTCGACCGCAACAACACGACAGCGGCGGTGAGGGAGATTCCCTTTGCCGACTTCGGCGAGCTGCTGGACCCCCCATCGGCCGATGTGAGCGCCCACGTGGTGGAGTGCCTGGCCCAACTGGGGGACACGCCGGGGTTCGCGCCCCTAGACCGTGGGTTGGGCTACTTGCTGCGAGAGCAGGAGGAGGAAGGGTCCTGGTACGGACGCTGGGGGGTCAACCACATTTACGGGACTGGAGCTGCTGTGCCCGCTTTGGCCGCGTGCGGGGTGCCGCAGGACGCTCCTGCGCTCAAGCGGGCTTGCGACTGGCTGGTCGCCCGGCAAAACGACGACGGAGGCTGGGGGGAGGACATCATGTCCTACCACAAGCAGGAGTTGAGGGGTAGGGGGTCGTCGGCTCCTTCGCAGACTGCTTGGGCATTGATGGCCCTGCTGGCAGGGGGCCTGCGGGGCGAACCCGTGCGGCGGGGGGTGGACTACCTGGTCCGTACGCAGACAACCCAGGGCACTTGGGAGGAAGAGCAATTCACCGGAACTGGTTTCCCCACCGACTTCATGATCCGTTACCACCTGTACAGACACTACTTCCCGCTCATGGCGCTCGGCCGGGCGAGGAGGGCTGTGGGATGAAGATAGAGCTGGCCCAGGTGTACGGATTCTGTCCCGGCGTTCGCCGAGCTGTGGAGATGGTTAACCACCACCTGGATGCCGAAGGCCCCCTGTCCACGTTGGGAGCCATCGTGCACAACGCCCAAGTGGTCGACGCACTGGCCGCCCGCGGAGCCCGTGTGGCCGAAAGTCTGGTAGACGTGCGGGAGCCGGCCGTCGCCATCACGGCGCACGGTGCGGGCAAGGCGCTGTACCAGGAGATCGCGCGGCGGGACCTGGAGCTGGTGGATACCACGTGCCCCATCGTAAAGCGCGCTCAGGAGGCGGCCAAGCGCCTGGCTGAGGATGGGTACGCAGTCATCATCTACGGGGAGGCGGCGCACCCGGAGGTGAAGGGCTTGCTCAGCTGGACTGAGGGCCGTGGGCACGCAACTTTGATGCCCGACTCGTTGCCCACGATTGAGCAGGCAAAGCTCGCGCTCATCTCCCAGACTACAAAGGGACAGGAGGCTTTCTGGGACTTCGTCGCCCAGGTGGTGGGGCGTCTGGGGCCGCAGGTACAGGAGATGCACGTGGTGGACACGACTTGCCCGGAGACGGGCCGCCGGTACGACAGCGCGCGGGAGTTGGCCCGTGAGGTGGACGCGATCTTGGTTGTCGGCTCGCGAAATTCGGCCAACACACGCAAGCTGGCAGAGACGTGCGAGGGAACCGGTGTGAAAACGTACTTCATCGAGTCCGCCGAGGAGATCGAGGGGAAGTGGTTTGAAGGAGTCCGCAGGGTGGGGGTCACCGCCGGTGCATCCACACCGGACGAGGCTATAGACCAAGTGATTAGTCGTTTACGAGCACTGGAGGGAGGTGAGTGAGATGGACGCAAGCAGCCTGAGCAACGCTGTACGTCCTCAGGTGCAGACCCTGTCACTCAAGGTACTGCCCGAGCGGGCGCCGCAGCTAGTCGACATCACCGATGAGGTGGAGAGGCTGATCGGAGAGGCGGGGGTCACGTCCGGTTTTGCCGTGATCTTCTGTCGTCACACTACGGCGGCCATTCGGATCAACGAAAACGAGCCGCTGTTGCTTTCGGATATGGAAGACTTCCTCAGCCGGGTGGCGCCACGTGATCTGTACTACAGGCACAATGACTTCTCCATCCGGACGCACAATATGACCGACGACGAGTGCCCCAACGGCCATGCCCACTGCTTGCATCTGCTCATGGGTGCTTCTGAGGTCGTGCCGTTGTGCGGGGGGAAGCTGTCCTTGGGTCGCTGGCAACGTTTGTTCCTGGTGGAGCTCGACCGTCCGCGGGAGCGGGAGGTGCTGGTGCAGGTGTTTGGAGGCGGATGATGGAGCGGAGCAGACCGCTGCATGACGTACCGGCCGAGGAGCGGGTACTCCTTCTTCCCCATTGCCTTCGGCCCAGTGCCACTTGCCCTGGGCGGCCGAGCAAGGAAGGCTTCCAGTGCCCGGAGGACTGCCGGGAGGAGTGTGCCATCCGCCGGCTTCGGGAGGAAGCCCATAACTTGGGCTACAAGGGCGTGTGCATTGCCCCGGGCGGGGCACTGGCGCTCAAGTTCATCAACAAACACGCCCCCCAAGCCGTGGTGGCCATAGCCTGCCACAAGGAGCTCTCGGAAGGAAAGGAAGCTGTCACTGAGTTGGACGGCCCGGTCCCCCGGGTGGTCACGCTCCCGCTTCTCGAGGACGGCTGCGTGGATACACGGGTTGACCTGGATGCGGCACTGGAGCTACTGCGCCAAGGGCTGAACGGCACATGACGGGCTTGCTCCCTCTCAGAACACCCATGCTGGGGCGCCGGCGGTCGGTCCGCTTGAGATCGCACTGACCTACCGACGGGAAGCCGGTGCACAAACGCGTGTAAACCGTGGCAGAGGTTTCCGTCAGTCCCCTTCCAGGTCCAGCTTCACGTTCAGGAACTCCAGCAGGTCCTTGAGCGTGATGATTCCCAGCAGTTGGCCTCCCTCCACAACCATCAGCCGGCTGTTTCCGGTGCGGCGCATCATCGATAGGGCATCCATCACGTCGGTGTTAGGGCTCACGGTGTTCTCGGGGTTGCAGCTTTGCGCCAGCTCTCCCACCGTCTGCTGCTGCCACTCCTGACTGGGCACCTCTTTGATGGCCCGCGTGCTCACACATCCGATCAGCTGGTCGCCGTCCACGACTGGGAAGAACTTGTGGTGATAGCGGTACACGTATTCTTCCACCAGGTCTCGCACAGAGATCCCCCGCGGGACAGTGACCGGCCGGTCGACCATGAAGCGACGCACGGTTTCCCCTTGTAGAACATCGCGGGTCACCACCTGCCGGTAGGAGGCTTGCGAGGCAGAGCGGACGAACAGCCCGATCACCGCCAGCCACAGTCCGCTCACGAACGCCCCCCGTATCACATTCAGCAGCCCCAAACCGATGAGCAGAACCCCGAAGGCTGAGCCGCCGATGGAGGCTATGCGGGTGGCCCAACGGAGGTTGCCGCGCCACTGCCAGAGCACGGCCCTGAGGACGCGGCCGCCGTCCAACGGGAACGCGGGGATCATGTTGAAGGCGGCCAATACCATGTTGATCAACCCTACGTAGAACAGTACCCCAGTCACCTGTACCGGCCAGTTTGCGCTGTCCCCGAGCAGGTGCAATCCGTACAGCACACCGCCTGCCAGCACGCTGGCCGCGGGGCCAGCGACGGCCATGGCCAGCTCCGCCACCGCGCTGGGGGGCTCGTCGTCCATCTCGGCCACTCCGCCGAACACAAACAGCGTTATCCCTCGCATCTCCATGCCGAACCGACGGGCGACCAGGGAGTGACTGAGCTCGTGGAAGACAATCGAGCTGAACAAGCCCACAGCCCCGGCTACGCCCATCGCCACGTATGTGGCGGCGGACAGCCCCTCGAAGTAGGTAGGGAAAACCCCTATTGTGAGCGACCAGGTGACCAGCACCGCGATGATCAGCCAGCTGGCGTCGACCTGTACTTTGAACCCGAGCAGGCGGAACAACGTAATGCGTTTACCTAACACAGCTCGCTCCTTCAGCCGCTGCGAAACTTGACGCCGGCGGCCTTGGTTACACTCGCCCCGTAGAGAAACGTGGCTTGGCGCAAAGCGCAGGCCATGTCGAACTCCGACAGAGCGCTCACCCCGTCCTCCACCCACACCACATCGTAGCCCCGTAGCGACGCAGATCCGGCAGCGTGGAGGACACAGACGTTGGCCATGGTGCCTACCAGCACAACCTGCGCTATCCCCTTGCGGCGCAGGATGTGGTCCATCGGAGTTCCGAAGAACGAATCGTAGGTGGGAGTGTGTATCCTCGGCTCACTGGTCTGCGGGGTCAGCTCCCCCACGACCTCCGCTCCGCGGCTTTCTCCTACGGCGTGTGGACCCCAGAGGGAGAACTCCGGATCATCTTCCAGGTGCCAGTCCTGCGTGTAGACGACCAGTGCTCCGGCCGTGCGAGCCCGGCCGAGGAGGTCGGCTATGGGAGGGACCGTCGCTGGGGCGTCAGGCACGAACAGTGCCCCGTCCGGTGAGACGAAGTCGCGCTGCATGTGGACAATGAGCAGAGCTGTCTCCTCTGGCTCGACTAGGATCTCTTCCTTCCGCTCGATCTCGGGTACCTTCATGACTCCTCATTCTAGCCTGTCAGGCCAGCGCGACAATCGGGCGGGTGTGAGAGGACCAATCCTCGCCGGATGTAGGCCGGCGTGGCGCCCGCTGTGGCGAGATGCGGGCTCCACTAAAGGGACTGGGCCAGCTCCCGAAGACGATCGGATATCTCCACTGGGTAGCTTGGTCGCTCTGCGGGGGAGAGATCCCGAAGCTCGTCAGGGAGGCTGAACACGGTCGAGCGTACTTCCTCCCGTAGCCTGCTGAGGGGCGGAGGGCTCCAACGCCGAACCCCTCTTCTCATCGCTGGACCCAACAGTGGACGGCCGGGGAAGCTCTCTTCGGCCAGGCCTACTGTGTCCTGGAGCCCGTCCTCCGAACGCCACACCTGTGGGTGCCCAGGCAGGGTGACCTTGCCCGGGCTGTGTTTCATCCTGGGGCCGGCGGAGTCCTCGACCAACTTGTACACTCCACCCAGCGCTGGGACATCCCAGGACACGCCTAGGCGGGTACCTACACCGTATCCGTGGGCCACCCCCCCGGCAGCACGAAACTCCTCGATCCTCAGTTCGTCCAGATCGCCGGACACGAACACGCTTACCTCAGGGAAACCCTCCTTGTCCAGAAGTTGTCGTACTGCCCTCGACTCACCGGCCAAGTCCCCGGAATCCAGTCGCACTCCGGCTAGCTCACGCCCTTGGCCCCGAAGCTCTCCGGCGACCTTGGCCGCGTTGGCTGCGCCCTGCAGTGTGTCGAATGTGTCGATGAGCAAGACGGGCCGAGGATGGTCGGCGGCGAACGTGCGGAACGCCGCAAGCTCGTCGGGGAAGCTCAGAACGTACGAGTGGGCCATGGTGCCGACTACGGGGATGCCCATCAGCGCGCCGGCCAGTACGTTGGACGTACCCTGAAACCCCGCCATGTACGCCGCCCGAGCAACTTGCACAGCGGCGTCCGCCCCGTGATCCCGGCGGGCGCTGAAGTCCACTACCTGAGCGTCGGAGCCGGCGGCCAGCAAAATGCGGGCTGCTTTGGAAGCTACCAAGGTCTGGAAGTTGAGCGTGTTAAGGAGGTAAGTTTCGATCAGCTGTGCCTCTACGCGGGGAGCGGACACCACGAGCAGGGGCTCGCCGGGGAACACAACCTCCCCCTCTTGCACGGCCCACACGTCCCCAGCGAAGCGAAAGCTCTCCAAATAAGACAAGAAGTCGTTGTCGAACAGATCGAGGGAACGCAGGTACTCAAGATCTGCGGCGGAGAAACGAAGCTCCTCCAAGTAGTCGAGCACTGTATCCAACCCTGCAAACAGCAAGAAACGTCGATTGGCAACTGGGGGCCTGACGAAGTAAGAGAACGTCGCCTGGTCGTTCAAATGCCTCTTCAGATAGGAGTAGGCCATCGTCAGCTCATACAGGTCCACCAACAGCGTTTTCTTCACGTTTGCCACCCCGGCCACAGTGTACTTGAAGTGGTACTTGAAGTGTCTCCGAAGGGGCACGTGGTCCACCGCTTGTCGGCTGGCGGTTGGCGGAGTAGATTATTGACACCGAGTTGCAGTAAGGCGTAGACGATGGAAATTGCCCTCGAGCTGTTGAGGCGGAACTCGTGCAGGATCACCCGAGCGCGGCGCGCCGTGCTCGCGGGGGTATTCGCCGGCCCGGCGCATATCACTGCAGAACAGGTGCTTCGACTGGGACGCCGTAGCCATCCGGGGTTGAGCAGGTCATCCGTGTACCGCGCGCTGCAGCTCTTAGTATCGCTTGGCGTGCTCCGCGCGATGCCCTCTCCCCAGGGGCGGCGGTTCGTACTCATCGGCGAGGGACACCATCACCTGATCTGTCAAGCATGCGGTTCGGTGAGCGATTTTCCCCGTTGTGGACTGTGCAACAGTTTGCCAGAAGCTGCGCACGAACGTAGGTTCCAGGTTGCCGGCCACCTTGTGGAGGTGTTCGGCTTGTGTGACAGCTGCCGACGAGAGGAGTGATTGGTCTCATGGCTAGCTCAGCGAGAAGGTTTGTCTGCAGCGCACTCCTGTGGTTGATGTCGTTCGGGCTGTGGACGGCACTCCCCGCGATGGCCGAGCCGGTGGTCGTGGCCACCACCTCAATCGTGGGGGATGTGGTGGCCAACGTGGCAGGGGAGAGAGTGAAGCTTGCGGTGCTTGTTCCCATTGGGGCTGATCCTCACAGCTACGATCCGACACCGTCCGACGCTCGCAGGCTCCACCAGGCCGATGTGGTGTTCTCAGTCGGCGCTGGACTGGAGGAATCGCTATATCCCTTGTTGAGAGCCGCGGAGGCCAGGGTGGTACATCTGGCTGATAGCGTACCTCTCCTCTCTTTCGTAGGGGGCGGCCACTCCAGTCACGCTGACCATCCGGATGACGAAGGGGAGCATGGACCCTACGACCCACACGTGTGGTTGGATCCCACCAACGTTGTCTTGTGGACGCAAGTGCTGGAGGAAGTGTTGTGTGCTGTTGATCCGGAGGGCTGCCCCGAGTATGCCGTTCGAGCTGCCGCTTACCGCGAGGAGCTCCACGAGCTCGACCGGTGGATCGAAGCGCAGGTCGACCGACTGGCGCCCGAGCGTCGCCTGCTGGTAGCCGATCATCATGTGTTTGGCTACTTCGCGCATCGCTATGGGTTCGAAGTCGTAGGGGCGGTGATCCCTGCGCTTTCCACCTTGGCCGAGCCGTCGGCAAGGGAGCTTGCAGCTTTGACCCGCGCCGTGCGGGAGCTGGGGGTGCCCGCGGTGTTCGTGGGGACAGCGGCGAATCCGGTGCTCGCCGACATGGTGGCGCGGGAGACGGGAACGAGAGTCGTTCGGTTGTACACGGCATCGCTAAGCGACTCTTTCGGTGCCGCCCCCACGTACATCGAGCTGATGCGTTACAACGTGAGCTCCATAGTGGAGGCGCTGGAGGGGGGATGAAGCGCAGACGAAGCATATGTCACGTCCCAGGTTCGCCGGCGCTGGAGGTCGTGGACTTGACAGTGCGTTACCCAAGGGGCGTGGCCCTGGAGCATGTGGATCTGCGGTTGGAGTCGGGGGAGCACATAGCTGTTCTCGGTCCCAATGGTGCGGGGAAGAGCACGCTCCTCAAGGCCGTAGCAGGTGTGTTGTCCCCTTCCTCAGGGAAGATCCGAGTGTACGGGCATGGTCCCGGGGGACACGTGTGCATAGCCTATGTTCCCCAGAGGAGCTCAGTGGACTGGCGGTTTCCCGTCACCGTCCGTGACGTGGTTGGCATGGGTCGTACAGGGAGGATCTTGCCCTGGCGTAGGATGGGGAGCGCTGATGAGCGCATTGTGGAGGAGAGCCTCTTCCACGTGGGCCTCGGAGAGGAGGCCTGCCGGCAGATCGGCGAGCTGTCGGGCGGGCAACAGCAGCGGATGTTCATCGCCCGTGCTCTGGCCCAAGAGGCTGAGCTCTTCCTGCTGGACGAGCCTTTGGCCGGACTCGACGCGACCACGCAGGAGGCTGTTCTGAACCTGATAGAAGGGTTGTCCAGTACCGCTGTGATGGTCGCGCTGCACGAACTCGGTGTCGCACGGAAACGCTTCTTTCGCTTGCTTCTGCTGAATCGCCGTGTGATCGCCCTCGGCCCTCCGAGTCAGGTGCTGACCGCCGACCACCTCGGGCAAGCATATGGCAGCGCGCTGCAGTTTGTGCGTACTGCTGACGGGATGTTCGCAGTGGGGGACAGCTGCTGCCCCCCGGAAGGGAGTCCCCGCTGATCGGCTACGTGGTTGAGCCGTTTGCCTTCCCGTTCATGGTGCGGGCCCTGTTGGCGGCAGCGTTGGCCGCAGCGGTGTGCGCCGCGGTGGGGACGTACGTCGTCCTGCGCGGGATGGCCTTCTTGGGCGACGCCCTGGCCCACAGCATTCTCCCCGGGGTTGCTGTCGGCTACGTTGTGGGTCGGGGAGAGCGATCCGCAGTGCTGTGGTGGGCCTTGGGAACGGCTGCCGCCGCGGCGCTGGCCATGGGAGCGGTGGCCAGAAGAGCGCGACTGCGGGAAGACACAGCCATCGGCATTGTGCTTGCGGCGATGTTCGCCCTGGGCATAGCCCTGATATCCACTGTGCGCGGATACGCTGTGGACCTGGCGCACTTCTTGTTCGGCAACGTGCTGGCCGTCACATGGCAAGACTTGTGGCTGATGGTCGGCCTTGGCGGGGGGGTCTTTCTGATCCTGGCACTGTTCCGGAGGGAACTTTTGGTCGCCTCGTTCGACCCTTTGCTCGCTGTGACCTTGCGCCTGCCTGTGAGAACTCTGCACGGCCTGCTGCTTTTCATGGTTGCGGCCACAGTTGTTCTCTCGTTGCAGGTAGTGGGAGTGGCGCTCACCTTGGCCCTGTTGGTCACCCCTCCGGCCACCGGGTATCTTCTTGCCCGCCGGGTTCCCACGATGATGGCACTGGGGATCGTTGTTGGAGTCCTTTCCGCCGTCCTGGGCCTGTACTTGTCCTATTACGCCGGCATTGCCAGCGGCCCTTCCATAGTACTTGTCTCCACGGGTTTGTTTCTCCTGGCGCTGGTTGTCACGCGCAGTAGGCGTCCAGCGGATGTCAGCTGAGAGAAGCAGGTTATAAGCACTTCTTTACACATGGTAACCCCTCAGATATACTGTTTAAACGTTGACTTGCACCACTATCACGATGTATGGTGACACAGGTGGCGGGTCGTTCCCGCCGCTCGGGGGAGGTGGTGCAGCGAGTCAAGCAGCTTCCAGTTGCCCCGTGCAGGGGCGTTGTTGTTGGCGGTTTTGCAGGTACGTCTGCGGGTTGGAGGTGAGTTTCTATGCGCTTTGTTGCACTTGCGAGCGTGCTCGCGTTCGTTTTCAGCGCGGCAGTGGTGAGTGAAGGCGGTACCCAACCGCCTGATACGTCTGAGTCCAATGGGGAACAGATTCTCAGCAATCCTTGGTTCGAGAATCCCGGGCACAGCCAAGGGGCTGTGGACTCTTGGGAAGGACCGGTCCCGCTGGAGGGGGAGACCGCCCCGTCCATGGCCGAGCTCCTTCAGCAGACAGGCTACGAAGAACAATACGGCGGCTTCGTAGCGTATCTCAAGTACCGTTCTACAGAACCGGATGGCTGGGCTGGGTTGGTCTACGAGCAGACAGCAGACCGGTTTGGTGAGGTCACGGGGCCGGGGGACCTCTGCCTGGTCTACCGCATCCGTTACCAGTACGGCTCTGGTGTGGGTCACGCTTCTCACAACTCTGGATTGGTGGAAGTCGAGCTGCGTTCGGGTGACGAGGTCTACCGGCTACGGTATCTGCACCCCCGCGAAGGAGAACTGCCGGACAACACCCTCTACACGGCCTACGTGGACGCCGGAGACCCTGGATACCGTACCTGGGCGTCGCACGAACACGATCTGGACGCGGACATTGCTGGGGCGTTCCCAGAGCTGAAGGCTTACACCGTTTCTGCTGTGCGCATCGGCGCTCTCATTCAGAAAGAGAGCTCCGAGGAGACAGCCCTTTACTGGCTGTTCGACAAGGTGGAGTTGGTGAGGGGAGACTCGCAGACTTCAGTTTGTTCCTAAGGTGTACGCTAGCTTTCGACCAGGCAGTGACAGATGAAAGACGAGCTCATGTAACTTCGTTTGGCAGTGAGGTAGCCGAAAAAGCACGCAGGAAGGCCGCGCTCCGCAGCCTATCGGCGCGGGGCGCGGCCGATGCTTTGGCTTGGCCAGCTCTGCTGCGTAAACTGAGTGAGCTATGAAACTCAAGCTTCTCCGTCAGGTGGCCGAGCTCGTGGTGGCTAGTGAATCCGCTGCGCTGGTCACCCGAGCGGTAGTGGAGGGGCCGCCCTTGCTCTCCATCTTGGAGACGGTGACGTATCGTGAGGGGCGGGCAGCCGAAGCCCGAGCAGACGCAGACCCTTTCTAGTCGCTCGCTCCCATGACTGGCCCACTGGACAGAATTCTCCAGGTCTTAGGCAGCTGCACCGGGTTCGTCATCACCGGGCCCATCGGAAGCGGCAAGACGCAGACGGCTAGCTCTGTGGCTGAAGAGCTCCGTGCACAGGGTGTTCCCGTGGGCGGGGTGGTTTCCCCCCGTGTGCTGGAGTACGGAGTGACCACGGGCTACATAGTGAGGGACCTCCTCACAGGCGAAGAACGGAGGCTGTGCACCGAGAGTCCTCCTGGTATTCGCTTCCGGCGGTTCTTCTTCTCTCCGACTGCTTTGGAGTTCGCCAACGCGGCAGTGGCTCGCGCAGGCCATGAGGCGGAGGTGGTGGTTGTGGATGAAGTGGGGCCTTTGGAGCTGTCGGGAGGAGGAATGGCTCCCGGTGTGCAGGCGGTGCTGCAGGCGGGAGGCTTCTTGATCATGTGTGTTCGTCCCTGGTTGGTGGAGGAGGCCTGCCTGTGGGCAGGGTTGCCCAAGACAGCGCCGATCTGGGAGGTACCCTTCGGCTGACTGAAGGACGTTGAAGCAGTTTGCCCTGCCGAGGTATCCTGATTGGCGGCGAAACTGCTAGGAGGGGGTCATGGAGAACGCAGCAGAGCAGAGGCTATGGGAGATAGTTGATTCTGGTGAGTTCTCGTTGTTGATCACGAGAGGGGGGAAGGGAGGAAGCCCTCGCTTCCGCCCGATGACGCTCCTTGCCTACGAGGACAGCGGAATCCTATGGTTTGCCACCAGTGCATCCTCCCGGAAGGTGGCAGAGATCGCAGAAGACAACCGCGTTACGGCCTGTTTCCTCGATCTGGAGGGCGGGGCACACGCCCAGGTGTTCGGTCGAGCTGAGGTGGTCGCCGACGCGGCCAGCAAAGAGGAGTTTTGGGAGGACGACTGGGCCGAGTTTTGGAGTGGTCACTCCGATCCTGATTTCGTCCTCCTCAAGTTGATAGGGGAACAGGCGGAGTACCACCTAGTGGACGAAGATGAGCTGTGGGTGATCGATTTCTGAAGCGCATGCATAGCAGGTTTGGCTGATGATTCTCGTCATCGACTCCGGGGCCGTTGAGGGGGCGATCGCCCCTCCGTAGAATGACGGTGGAGGGATGTCCGAACGGTAAGGAGCCGGTCTCGAAAACCGGTACGGCCTCACGGCCTTCGGGGTTCGAATCCCCGTCCCTCCGCCAGCGCCCGTAGCTCAGAGGATAGAGCGCTGCCCTGCGGAGGCAGAGGTCGCAGGTTCAATTCCTGCCGGGCGTACCAGCTCCTGGAGCGTTATTCCTATTACCGTTCTCTGTCAACGACAGTCAGA
>CAZEYM010000018.1:0-41765 GCA_964516385.1 uncultured Thermotogaceae bacterium | reverse complement strand
CGAGCTCTGCCGCGAGGTCGTCAGTGTTCATACCTGCGTACACGCCGGCTGTCGGCGCCAGGTCAACCCCAGTCACGGCCGATGCCCACACGGCGCCGGCCAGTCCGATGACGTCCCACCCGCCCGGGCTGGTGGTTGCCTCGAGGCCGTCCTCGATGGCCTCGATGAACTCATCGCGGACGTCGTTCTTCCCGGCCAAGTGCGCTGCGATAGCCGTGGCCGACATGTCCCAAGGGGACAGTGCGCCCCTCACCGAGACCACGAAGGCGCCGAGGCTCTCGGCACTGTAGTCGGGATCGCCGTAGGTGCCGCTGGCCAGCGGCTCCCAGTAGTACGTGTTGGCAAAATCAGAGTAGGTATCGTCCCCGGTGACCAGGGTCATCGCTTCCAAGAACAACGGATCGTGCATGGCGATGCGGGGAGTTCCGTCCGACCAATTGCTGACCCCTGTTCCCGGCGCATACAGCGTGTCCAGTACGTAGCTGCCGCTGAGCAGCGATGCATCGAGGAACCCCAGAAGCCCCGTGTGCACGTAGGCCGAAAGGAGCCCCAGTGCCGAAGGCCCTTGCGTGTTCCTTGTCGGGCCTCCACCCGGCAACCAGGGGAACCAGCCGGCGGCATCCTGCTGCGCTTCTAGCCAGTCGGCAGCGTCTTGCGTCGACTGGGCAATGCCGACTACGCCTGTTAGCAGCAAGCAGATCGCCGCGAACAGCCCGATCCAGGAACCCATCACTGCAATTCGTTTCTCTCTCATCTCGTTCGCCTCCTTAGAAAAGTCCGTTCTTCTCAGCCTTGCGGCGATGAAGGTGGGTGTACTGCCGATCACCCCTCCCTCTCTTGGCGAAGCTGACAGCGCAAGGCTCGGTGTAGGTTTTGGGGGGTCACCGCGCCTTGCTCCACGAGAATCTCGCCCAAAAGGAGCGTTTTGCCCCTTCGCTGCTGCGCCTCGAGTGCCTGTGCCACCTGCTCGGGTGCCACAAGGCCCATCTCCGCCAGGACCTCGCCCAGAGGGCGGGGAAGGTGCGTGCGTTGTACCTCCGGGCGCAGACGGCTCAGCGCTCGTTCATATCTCTCGCGCACCGACATTGCCGTTCCGTGCCGTTCCTCTTCCCAGTACTCCGCCTGAAGCCGTGCGTGCTCCAGCACTGCATTCTCTGTGCTTACCGTGGACATCACCTCCTCTCACAAAGCAAAAGGCCTCCCTTGATTGGGAGACCTTCGGTGTTCGCTGCTCACCTGTGCCGCATCGCCGCCCGCCAAGTTGCCCTCCAACTTCGGGTACCTGGCAGCCCGGCAGTCCTCTCGGATCCGCGGCTTTGCGGCCCCACCTTGCGGCGGGTGTGCCCTTTTCAGGTCTTGAGTAATTCATACTAACACAAGCTATCGATGCGGACAAGAGGAGGGCATACGTGTATTGCAGTGGACTTACAGCACAGGAGCGCATAGCAGCCCATTTTGCCCATAGCATTGCTGCTATACGATGCTGTGTAAAGCGTTATGAATGAGCTTTTTCGGGAGCCAGATTAAACTGATCGCTGTGTGAGCCAGCGCTCGAGCTCGGCGTGCTCCTCCAACTTGGCCAGGACTTCCTGGAGCTTTCGCGACTTGCCGTGTCGTGGCACTGCTTGCGGAGGGAGTAGACTTGTGGTTGGAGGGGATCGGCTATGGACGACGTGCAACTGGCCATAGTGGGGGCGGGTCCGGCTGGATACGTGTGTGCGCGGCGGGCAGCGCAGCTGGGGCTGGAGGTCGTGCTGGTGGAAGAAGGCCCCCTGGGGGGCGTGTGCCTGAATTGCGGGTGTATTCCTACCAAGGCGCTGTACGCGGCCACGAAAGTTCTGGGCAAGGTCGATGCGCTGGCGGACATGGGGATCGGTGTGTCCCCCGAGGTGGACCTGGCACGCCTGCGCAGCTGGGTGGAAGAGATGATCTCAGGCCTGGGCCAGGGAGTGGAGAAGCTGCTCGCGGGTTCGGGGGTGGAACTGGTTCGCGGGCGGGCGCGGCTGGTCGGTCCAGGTACGCTGGAAGTGGAAGGAGACTCTGGCGGCACCGTGCGGGCGCAGAACGTGGTGCTTGCCACGGGGTCTGCGCCCATCGAGCTTCCCGGGTTCTCGTTCTCCGACGAGCGCGTGTGGTCCTCGACGGATGCCCTTTTGCTGCAGGAGGTTCCTGAGCGGTTGGTGGTGGTGGGCGGGGGCGTCATCGGGCTGGAGCTGGCCACGGTGTACAGGAGGTTGGGAAGTGAGGTCACCGTGGTGGAGATGACGGATGGGTTGTTGCCCGGCGTGGGCCTTTCCCGCCGGGGCCAGGCGCTCCTGCGGCGGGCGCTCACCGGCCGGGGGATCGAGGTGCGGCTGGGGGCGAAGGCCTCCAAGCTGAGCTCCGAGGGTATCGTTGTGGAGACCAACAAGGGCGAGGCACAAGTGCCTGGGGACGTAGTGCTCGTTGCAGTGGGACGCCGCCCGCGTCCGGAGGGACTGGGGCTCGATGCGGTGGGGGTGGAACAGGAGGGAGGGTTCATTCCCACCGACGAGGTCTTCCGTGCCGCCGACGGGCTGTACGCGATCGGCGACCTGCGCGGGGGCTGGCTGCTGGCCCACAAGGCGTCGCATGAGGGCCTGCTGCTGGCGGAGGAGTTGGCTGGTGGTGTTGAACGTCGCACACAAGGTGCGACCGACGTCGCGGACGAGCCGCGACGCTACCGGAAGAATGGGGTAGATGATGTAGCGTCGGAGTTTATCTCCGACGTTCGGGGGGCAAAGTCGCGGACGAGCCGCGACGCTACCGGGGCCTTGGGCTACGTTATCCCGCAGGCGATCTTCACGGACCCGGAGATTGCCTTGGTGGGCCGCCCTGTGGACGAGGTGGCCAACGAAGGAGGCAAGGGGGGACGCTTCCCCGTGGCCGCTTTGGGGCGGGCACAGGCCGACGGCGAAGCGCTGGGGCATTTCCTCCTGGCCTGCAACGACGACGGCAGAATCGTGGGAGCGGAGATCATCGGACCCCACGCGTCGGACCTCATCGCCGAGGCGGCCCTGTCCATGCAGCAGGGGCTCACCGCTGAGCAACTAGCGGAAACTGTGCATGCCCATCCCACGTTCCCCGAGGGGTTGTGGGAGGCGGCGCTTGCTCTGCTCGAGCGGCCGCTGCACAGCGGGAGTTAGGGGTCAGATCTTGAACTGTGAATCAGAGAGGGAGTTAGGGGTCAGATCTTGAACTGTGAATCGGCCGATTCACAGTTCAAGATCTGACCCCTCTCCTGACCCCTCTCCTGACCCCTAACCTTGGTCGGGCTCGTCGTCTTGCACCTCGGCGAGGAGTTGGTCGACGCGGAGGGCCTTGTCCAGTGTGTCGTCTAGCCGGAGGTCGAGCTCGGGCACGTGGCGTACCTCCAGGCGGGCGGCCAGGGCGGTGCGCAGGAAGCCCTGGTTGCGGTGGAAGGCGTCCATGGACTTGCTTCGCTGGGCCTCGTCGCCAGGGATAAACAGGTAAACCCGTGCATGCCGGCCGTCGGGCGACAGGCGCACTTCGGCCACGGTGGCGAAGGCTTCCCGCATGACGGGGTCCTTCACCTCGTGCTCCAGGATGCTCGCCAGTTGTCGCTGAACCTCTGCTTCAAGGCGTTTCCTTGTTTTCTCTTGCATCACAGGATCTCCAGCTGGTGATCCTCCACAGCGTACTGGCGGGAGCCGGCCAGGCGGCGCAGGATCTGGCTGAGTACTTCGTCAGAGTAGCGGCCATCGCCTGCCAGGTGAGCGAATCCCAGGACCGAACCTCGCGGGTCGTCCAGGAGTTCGAGCTCAGCGGCGGACACGTTGAAATCGCGGCGCATGCGGACGAGAAGGCTCTTGATGATCGATCGCTTCTCCTTCAGCGTCCGGGTGGCGTACAGTCTGATCCGGACCCTCAACAGTCCGACACGCATTTACTCGGGGTGGACCTCTTCCATGGCGTAGATCTCCAACACGTCGCCCTGTTGAACGTCGTCGAAGTCGCGAACGCGGATGCCGCACTCACGGCCAGCCTGTACTTCACGCACGTCCTGAACAAACCTCTTCAGGGACTGAATCTCCCCACTGTGGATGGTCTCCCCATCTCGCCGTACCTTCACCAAACCACCACGAATCGCTCGCCCTGAGGTCACTGCGCAGCCCGCAATGGCCCCCACACCGTCGATTTCGAAAAGCTGTAGTACCTCTGCCTCTCCCACCTTCGTCTCCACGTACTCCGGCCCCGCCAGGCGCCGTACCGCCCGCCGGACGTCCTCGGTGAGGTCGTAGATGATGTCGTAGGTGCGGATTGGTATGCTGCGCGTTTCCGCCACACGGCGTGCCTTGTTGTCTACTTTGACTCCGAACCCCAGAACCAGCGGCTGCCCTTCGGTCACAGCGGTCAACAGCGCCAAGTCGGATTCGGTAATGGCTCCCACGCCCGCGTGGAGAACTTGTATCTCCACTCCCTCTTGTTCCACCGTGTTCATCTCTCCGCGGGCGGCTTCCAAAGCTCCGGCGCTGGTAGCCTTGAGCACCACATACAGGCTCTCCGTTTGGGCTTGCGAGAGGAGATCTTCGAAGGTCATTGCAGGACGTACCATCGGCCGGTCGGCCTGCTCGGCCATTTGCCTGGCAGAGGCCTCCCGCTTGGCTTTCTTCTGGTCGGGGAACCACTCCACCTTCTCCCCGGGCTCGGGAACGTCGTTCAGCCCCATGATTTGCACGGGGGTGCTCGGACCGGCCGAGTTCACCTGGCGACCATGATGACCCAACAGCGCTCGGATCCTCCCCCAGGTGGAGCCCACCACCACGTGGTCACGGTTCTTCAGCGTCCCGTTCTTGACGATCACTGTGGCCAAGGGGCCACGGGCGAGGTCTATGTGGGACTCGATGACTGTGGCGTCGAGCTCTCCATCTGGTTCTCCGCGGAAACCCTCCATGTCTGCCACCAAAAAGACCATCTCCAGCAGGTCATCGACACCTTCCCCGTTCAGCGCCGACATGGGGACCATGATGGTGTCTCCTCCCCAGTCTTCCGGGGTGAACCCGAGCTGAGCCAGCTCTTGGCGTACCTTGTCGAGGTTCTGAGACGCTTTATCGACCTTGTTGATGGCAACGATCATTGGGACCTGAGCGGCTTTGATGTGGTCGACGGCCTCCACGGTCTGGGCCATCACCCCGTCATCAGCTGCTACCACCAGCACTGCGATATCCGTCACCTGGGCTCCCCGTGCGCGCATGGCTGTGAACGCCTTGTGACCCGGGGTGTCTATGAACGTGACCGAGCGTCCGTCGACCTCGGCCTGGTATGCGCCGATGGACTGGGTGATCCCGCCAGCCTCATCCTGGGTCACGTGCGCGCGCCGGATGGCGTCGAGCAACGTGGTCTTGCCGTGATCGATGTGCCCGAGGACAGCCACCACCGGTGGCCGGGGGTCTCCCCTCTGTGGTGCCTTGCGCCGCGGTTCCTGGGTGGCCCTTTCCTCTTGGGCTTCCTGCTCGGTGACCGCCTCGCCGCTCTCAGCAGTGGCTTCCTTCGCTTGGCTTTCTTGGTAGAGTTCTCGGATGACCTCGGCTTCCTCTTCCTCTACAGCGTTTACGGCGCGGAGCCCCGCCATCCCCAGCTCGGCCAGAGTGGAGATCAGCTCCTTCGTGGGAACTCCCAGTTCCTTGGCTATTTCGTACACTCTCTTCTTTCCCACTAGCATCCCTTCCTGCGGGCGGCGCTGGCTTGGGCGGAACCGTCTTTCAGGCCGTGCTGATGCGCTTGCGGCCCTTGGTCCTCCGGCGAGACACAATTCGGCGGCCGGCCGGTGAACTCATACGAGCTCTGAACCCGTGATTGCGCTTTCTTCGTCTGCGATGCGGTTGGTAGGTGCGTTTTGGCATGACGTTCCTCCTTGTTCTGTGCGTCCTTCCGCCCGTATCAGTGCAGACAAGTTTGCCTGCCACAGTGTACTAATGCAACCCAAGGGGGAAAGGGGGTGGAGATCCAGCCCCGCAGACAAGCTGCGTCGGAACAGGAAAGCCGCCAATCAGGTGGAGGCGGAATGTGCCTCCAACGCTACTGATCGTCACAAGGGAAGTGTCGGCGAGAGCAGCGCTTGTACCGAGGCCCAACGGGTGCGACAGATCGGCGGTGGACCAGGATGGTCGATGAGCCACTGCGCCAGAAAACGGCGCACCTTCTCCTCTCCTGGGTACCCCCAGCCGATGTCTCCATATTGCGAGCGCAAGACCTGCATGTATCCGTCACGCACGACCTTGGCCAGCAGGGAAGCGGCGCTGACCAACGGGTCGGCGACGTCAGCTTTGGGGTAGGCGGCGATGTGCGTGGAAGGGTGCACTGACGTGTGCAAGGAGGTGTGCAGGCGTTGCAGCAGGGCGGGCACTGCCGAAGGCCCCACCGGGGCATCGAGAACTGCTTGTTCGGGACGGAGTTTTGTGATCAGGGTGATCACTGCGCGCTCCTCCAGCGCAGTGAGGCTGGAGCCGTCCACCTGAGAGGCCGAATAGACGACGACCCATGCGCCCTCTAACCTTTGGGCCAATCTGCGGAGGATCTCTCGCCGCCGGCCGCGGGGCACCGCCTTGGAGTCCTGCGCCCCCAGGTATTGGAGTTGCCCCCTTGCGTTTCCTTCCGCCACCACGCCGGCGACCACCAGCGGACCGAGAACCGCCCCCCGTCCGGCCTCGTCCACTCCCATCACCCGGGCCACTTGCTCACCACTCGGTCCACGTGTAACGCGCGCGTCGCCGGCGCCACCACTCCACCAGCCCCGCGTCCACCCCGCGCCGCTTGAAGGCGAACACGAGGAGTGCCCCGGTGAGGAAGCCGCCCAGGTGGGCAAACCAAGCTACACCGCCCATCGCAGAAAGATCCATGATCCCCGACAAGAACTGAATGAGAAACCACAGGCCGAGGATGACGATCGCCGGCACCTGCACCAGGTGGAAGAAGTAAAACAGCGGAACGAGAGTGACCACGCGGGACCAGGGAAAGAGAACCAGGTAGGCTCCCATGACCCCGGCGATCGCTCCCGAGGCCCCGACTATGGGAACGGTAGTGCCCGGGAACACAGCCGCCTGCAACAGAGCCGCCCCCACGCCGCTGAGGATGTAAAACAGTAGAAACCTCCAGCGGCCCATCGCTGCCTCCACATTGGCTCCGAAGATCCACAGATAGAGCATGTTCCCGAGCAAGTGGAGCAAGCCCCCATGGAGGAACATGGAGGTGAACACGGTCAACCAGGCGGGCACGTCGCCGGTAGGGGCGATGTCCTCCCCCCTCCACAGTTCAGCAGGGATGAGCCCATAGCGGATGTACAGGTAGTCCCTTTCGGTTACCGGATACTGGAAGCTGTAGTTTCCATCCCGCCAGAACTGCAGGCCGAACCGACCATCCAAGTGTCGGTACCCTGCGCCGCTACCGACGGCGGTGGGAATGCGGATAGGAAGACGGGGATCGAACGCCGGAGGGAGCTGATCAGGTGCTGCGACACCCCAGGGGGCTGCGTCTACCCAGCGAGGCTGCTCGATGGAGGTGGAAAAAGTCCCCGTGTACAGGAACGCTATTCCGTTCAGCAGCAACAGCGCCACGGTTATGTACGCCGGAACGCTGGTCCTCGGATAGGTCCTGATTGGTATCAACTACGCCCTCCTAGCCCGATTCTAGCTGGGGTGTGCGCAAGGCGCCAAGGTTTGCCATTACAAGGGAAGTTCGCTTACCATGGCTTCCCTAGAGGAAGGAGGCATTCTTGGAACTACTGCGCATGCTGTCGGAGGCACCCGGCATTCCGGGGAGAGAGGAAGCGATCCGCAGGATCTGCCAGGAGGCACTCGAAGGACACGCTGAGACCGTCGAAGTCGACCGACTGGGAAACGTAGTGGCTCGGTCGCCTGGCACTGGACCCAGGGTGGCCGTCGCTGCCCACATGGATGAGATAGGGTTCTTGGTGTCCCACGTGGACTCGGAGAAGGGATTCCTCAGACTCGATCCGGTAGGAGGTTTCGACCCGCGGACGCTTCTGGCCACTCGTGTGGATGTACACACGTCCATGGGCATGTTGCCCGGGCTGATCGGAAGCAAACCCGTTCACATCCTCACCGAGGAGGAAAAGAAGAAGCCAGTCAAGATCTCTGAGCTGTTTGTCGACCTTGGTCTGCCCGCGGACAGGGTGAAGGAGCGAGTGCGGGTGGGCGATCCGGTCACCCTCAGGCAGTCGTTCTTGGAGGTTGGGGATCTGGTCTCCGGGAAGGCGCTTGACGACCGAGTAGGCCTCTACGTGGGCATCGAGGCGCTGCGGCGCCTGGGAGAGCATCGGGCTGACGTCTTTTTCGTGGGCACAGTGCAGGAGGAGGTCGGTCTGCGTGGGGCGCGCACCAGTGCGTTCGCCATCGTTCCGGAGATCGCGGTAGCGCTGGACTCTACCCTGGCCTGCGATGTTCCCGGAGTCAAGGCTCACGAGCAGATCACGGCTTTGGGCAAGGGCGTGGCGATAAAGGTCAAGGATTCAGCTTCCATCTCCCATCCGGGGCTGGTTAGGTTTCTCGTTGACCTGGCTGAGACGCGTGGGATTCCCTATCAGATGGAAATTCTCCCTCGTGGCGGCACCGACGCGGGAGGCATGCAGCTGGCACGGGAGGGCGCGGCGGTGGTGACGCTGTCGGTGCCCACTCGCTATGTGCACTCGGTAGTGGAAGCCGCCGACAAGCGGGACATCCAGGCTGCGGTGGACCTCCTGGCGGCCTTCCTGGAGAGCTGTCAGGACGCCGATCTCAGTTTGTAGGCGGCAGAGGACGTAGTGTGACGTACACAGGCAGGTGAGGTCCGTGGGGGGAGTTCTGTTTCGCGACGTGGATGTGATCGCCACCATGGACGAGACAGGTCGTGAGCTGCGTGATGCCTGGCTCGTCGTGGACGGGCGGCGGATAGACGCCCTCGGCGAAGGCGATCCTCCCGCTGGCCCGTTCGATGAAGTGGTGCAAGCGCGGGGCCGGGTCATGACCCCGGGTCTTGTGAACACCCACCATCACCTGTACCAGACACTGTTTCGTGCCGTCCCTGGTGCGCAGGAGGCCGAACTTTTCGACTGGCTGGTGTTTTTGTACGAGCGTTGGCGAGGGATCCACGAGGAGGCGGTGCACGTTTCTACCGTGGTGGGTTGCTTGGAGCTCCTCCTTTCGGGCTGTACCACGACCACCGATCACTTGTACCTGTTTCCGCGGGGACGGCGGAACTTGATAGATGTGGAGATAGAGGCGGCAGGAGAGGCCGGCATCCGCTTCCATCCCACGCGCGGGTCAATGTCCCTTTCGCGAGAGAATGGAGGACTGCCGCCTGCAGACGTGGTGCAAAGCAGTGAGGAGATCCTAAGCGACTCCCAGCGCTTGGTGGAGCGCTTCCACGATCGGGGATTTGGGGCCATGGTGCGGGTGGCGCTGGCGCCTTGCTCTCCCTTCTCCGTTACGCCTGAGCTGATGCGCGATACGGCCGAACTGGCTAGGGAGACGGGAGTACTTCTGCACACGCACTTGGCCGAGACCAAAGACGAGGAGGAGTTCTGTCGGGAGCGTTTCGGACGCCGTCCTGTCGAGTACTTGGAGGAACTGGAGTGGTTGGCCTCTGATGTGTGGCTGGCGCACCTGGTTAACGTAGGACAGGACGACATCCGTAGGCTGGCCGCGGCCGATGTGGGGATGGCGCATTGCCCCAGCTCCAACATGCTCCTCGGCTCAGGCATCGCCCCCACCGTAGCGTGCTTGGAGGCGGGGATGCGAGTGGGGCTGGCTGTGGACGGGTCGGCCTCCAACGACACGTCCAACATGATCAGAGAGGTCCGGCAGGCCATGCTGTTGGCCCGGGTGCACGGCGGCGCGCAGGCGATGTCGGCACGAACCGCGCTCGAGCTGGGGACGATGGGTGGGGCCCGGGTCCTGCAGCGGGACGAGGAGATCGGCTCACTGGCGCCCGGCAAGTGCGCGGACCTGGTGCTGTGGGACGTGAGGAGGCTGGAGTACGCCGGCGCTGCCGACCCGCTAGCCGGTCTGGTGCACTGTGCAGGTCAGTATGCCGAGCTGGTGATGGTAGACGGCGTGGTCAGGGTGCGAGAGGGGCAGCCCGTGTTGCAAAGCAGCGAACACTATGTGAACCGCCACCGTCGAATCGCCCAGCAGCTCGTGTGAGTCAGCGGGGGGCGCTCAGCAGGAGCCGAGTCGCCAGGCGGGACGTCGGGTTTGCCTTTACCGCTCCCCCAAATGGGCTCTTATACTGTCGCCATGCGCGTGGAGCTGTACGTGTACTTCCCGTTCCGTGAGGAGCTCGAATCGTCTCCGCTGGCGTTGGAGCTCCCCGAGGGAGCAGATGTGTCGGCGGCGTTGGCCGCGTTGGTGAAGCGCTACCCCCAGCTGCGCGATCGACTGCTGGACGACAAGGGGCGCCCACACAGATACGTCTCCGCATTGGTGAACGGCGTTTCAGTTCAGTTCATTCGTGGCTTTGCCACCGCGCTTTCCCCGGGAGATGAGGTCACCTTGCTTCCCCCAGTGGGAGGAGGCTGAAGCTCATCCTCCTCTCCCCGCCAACTGCAGGCTGAAGCTGAGCAGGCACCTTTCCTGGACGTGCAGAGTGACAGATGTCCTGAGCTGCAGGTCGCCCACTAGGTCGAGGTCGTACTGCACGA
This sequence comes from uncultured Thermotogaceae bacterium, assembly GCA_964516385.1. Classification (GTDB taxonomy): domain Bacteria; phylum Bipolaricaulota; class Bipolaricaulia; order Bipolaricaulales; family Bipolaricaulaceae; genus T3SED10-47. The sequence goes on along the minus strand of CAZEYM010000018.1, from coordinate 31,090 downwards.
GGAGGCCAAGCGTGGCTCTGGGAAGCGCGACCTCTGCCAACGGCACCTCCCAGCCTGCGCTCGTCTTCACCGAGATCCAGGCGTTGGCCACGAACGCTGTGGCAAAGCCTATGGAAAGCCAGTCCTCAGGGGCGGTGGCGAGTCGTGCGTAGCCGAGCCGCCCGAACAGGGCCAGCGGGTCCCGCAGCACGCTCACGGAGAGATCCAATGCGGTCTGTCGGGGGGCCCCCACGGAAAGGGTCGCGCGGGGATCGAGTGCACTGCCCGGCGCCAGCCGGGCTTCGCCGAAGGCGGTGTAGGCGAATCCCCGTTTGCGGGACTCCTCGTCGACTGTCTCCTGCGGGTAGATGCGGCGCTCGCGGATGAGCCAGGTAGTGTCGGCGACCTCGATCCCGGTCTTCCAGTGCGCGGATACGTTGAACGTTCCCGCGAGAGAAAGCTCCACGCCGTGGGCCAGCTGCGTGTACTCGTAGGGAACCCCCAGGGCATCGACCCTGCCTCCGGTGGAGCCCACCGGGGTGTACCCCAGCCCCACCTGCCATGTGTAGGCGCCGTCCTGTCCTTCCTCGCGGGTCAAGGGGTCGATGGGCTCGCTGCCCGCGGCTCCCAGCGCCAGAGAGGAGAGCAACGACGCTGTCACCAGCGCAGCCTTCATGGCAGGTCCTCCCGCAGCTGTCGTAGGCGAGCCACTCGCGTGGAGGCCTGGCGCAACACAGCGGACTGCCGCCTGTGGGCCGTTGCGGCGAGTGGTTCGTCGGGGAGGGGGACCAGTACCACGCCGCTGAACCCCCTTTGACGCTCCAAGGCGGCAAGCGGTTCGATCCTCGTGCCCCAGGAAGGGTCGGCGAGCACGACCTGGTCACCGATCGTGCCCACCACCAGCAGAAAGTGATTCTGCGGCCGGGTCACGTGAGCGATAACTGGGGGCCCTCCCCGCTGGAAGTAGTCGGCCAACGAGTCGACAGTCACCCGGTAGCCTTGCGCGGGAAGGCCCAACGCCTCCATAGTAAACAGGAGGTCGAGCGCGGTGAGTGGATCTCCGGGCTCTCCCCCGCGCCGGCCCACGAACCCCTCGGCGAGTTCCAGACAATCTCTCTCGCTGGCCTCGATGTGGAAATAGTGGGTGAGGAGCGTGGCGATCGCCGCCGGACCGCAGCTGTACACATCACTCTGCCCGGTCACGTTCTCGTAGCGGAGCTCTCGGTGGGAAGTGAGCTGAGTGCGCAGCTCTCCGATGCCCGCAGACCAGAGTGCTGGGCAGCGGGCCGAGGGCCAGGCGTTCCCGGCGAGCAGCCCCCCAGTGGGCAGCCCCGCAAGCGCGAGGGCTGCAATCGCCGCCAGGGCGACCCACGCCGCTGTCCGCCCTCCGTCCTGCGCGTGAACCAACTGTGTTCTCCTCTCCTTCTGTGCCCGGAACGGCTCCTTGTGTGTCCGTCCTGGCATCCCGTCCACCGACTATCCGGTATTGAGCAGTATACACTGTGTAATGGGTAGGAAACAATAAGATTAATGCCTAACGTAGCTATTAGCAGAGCCAAGGGTGGGGGAAGTCCACAGCGTTCGCGCATCGCACATGAAGCATCGGCAGGCCACAAACGGAACCCGCACACTCCCGCTGTGGCGCCCGCTTCGTGGCCTCAGGGGAATCCTGGGGAGAAGTCCGGGAGGGCGATCTCGCGGGTTGACAGGTGGTGAGTGGAGGATGTAGTATGTTGGCTGTAGATGGAACGCTGTGCCACCATGTGGAATATAGCCCGGTTCAACAGTGCATCATAGCTGGGGCGGACTCCCCAGGAGTTGGATACGGAGGAGGCCAGAAACCGTGAGCATCTACAGCGAGGAGACGGCCGCATATCTGTGGCGCAACGGGGACCTCGTTCCGTGGGCTGAGGCAAGAGTGCATGTGGGCGCGGTGGGGCATGCGTCTGTGGCCGGCATCTTCGAGGGGTTGAAGGCGTACTGGAATGCCGACCAAGGACAGCTGTACGTGTTCCGCATGGACGATCACTATCGCCGCTTCCTGCAGTCCATCAAGATGACACGCTTCGCATTCGACTACTCCTTGGAGGACTTGGGGCAGGCAACGCGGGAGCTCCTGCAAGCAAACGAGTTCCGTCGCGACGTGTACATTCGACCGTATATCTTCCAGGAAGGCCTGGTGCGAGAGCTCCTGCAAGCCCGACCCGGAAAACCTGTGGAGCTGGTCATCGACAGTTGGCCCTTCGAAGCCTACCGCGATCCGTCTAAGGCTTTGCACGTGTGCACGAGCTCGTGGACAAGAATTGCCGACAACGTGATGCCTCCGCGCTTGAAGTGCTTTTCCAACTACCACAACGGCCGACTGGCGGCGATGGAGGCGACGGTGTCGGGCTACGATTGGCCGGTGCTCTTGGACGCCCACGGGAAGGTGACGGAAGGCCCCGGAGCATGTCTGGCGCTGGTGCGAGAGGGGAAGGTGGTGACCCCACCGGCGACAGCCAGCATTCTGGAGAGCGTAACTCGTGATACCGTGGGGTGTCTGGTACGCGAGGGGCTCGGGCTCCCGTTTGTGGAGCGAACCATCGATCGGACGGAGTTGTACTTGGCCGAGGAGATGTTTTTCATGGGGACGGGATGGGAGATCATGCCTGTCGCCTCCGTAGATCGCATTCCACTGGGTACAGGCGCCCCGGGCTCCGTCACGGCGAGGATCAGAGACGCCTACGCGAGTGTGGTCCGGGGGAAGGATCCCCGCCATCCGGAGTGGAGGACGGCGGTGTGGTGAGCGCGGACGCTCTTGCTGGCGGAGACCTAGATCTAGCACCCCTTTTCCACCCCCGGGGAGTGGCCGTGGTGGGGGCCTCCGAGCGGCCCGGCGCAGGGCGACAGGTGCTAGAGAACCTCCTCCAAGTCGGTTACACAGGGGAGATCCACCCGGTGAACCCGCGGTACGACACCGTGCTGGGCCGCAGCTGTTGGCCCTCTCTGGAGGCGGCGGCCGAAAGCGGGGCTACCGTCGACCTCGTGGCCGTGGCCTTGGGTCGGGACCAGGTTCTTCCGGTGATGGAACAGGCGGCGGCGATCGGGGCGCGCGGGGCGTGGGTATTCGCCTCGGGGTTCGCCGAGGCCGGTCCGGAAGGAAAGCGACTGCAGGAGGACCTGGCCACCTTGTGTCTTCGGGAGGATATCGCGCTGTGCGGGCCCAACTGCGTAGGATTCCTCCGGCCCGGGAGCATGGCGGCCTACAGCGCCCCTTTTTCCGCGGACCTTCCGGCGGGAAATGTCGGCGTCGTCGCCCAGAGCGGGTCGGTATGTCTTGCGCTTGCCAACAGCGGGCGGGGGTTGGGCTACGGGCTCTTGGTCTCCAGCGGAAACGAAGCCGTGCTCGATAGCACCGACTATATGGGACACATGTTGGAGGACGAGTCCATCGATGTAGTACTGGCGTTCATCGAGCAGTTTCGGCGCCCCGCGCGCCTACTTGAAGTGGCGCGGCGAGCGGGAGAGCTGGGAAAGCCGTTGGTGGTGTTGAAGGTGGGCCGCTCGGAGGTGGCGCAGCGCGCGGCGCTCACGCATACGGGGGCCCTCGCCGGCTCTCACGCCGTACACGACGCGGTTTTCCAGAAATACGGAATCGCCAGAGTTGACGATCTGGATGAGCTTGTGGAGACCGGCGCTGCCCTGTCCGCACTGCGGGGCCGGCGGCCGCAGGGGCCGCGGGCGGGCGTGATCACCCTCTCGGGGGGAGAGATAGGGCTTGTGGGCGATCTGGCCGCGGGCACGGATCTCGAGTTTCCCCCGTGGTCCGAGACCACAGCTGACGCGCTGCGCGGGCACCTCCCACCCTACGCGGAAGTGGGGAACCCGCTCGACGCGTGGGGCAGCGGGCGGATCGATCAGACGTACCCGGGGTGTATGGCGGCGGCGGCCCAGGACAGTGCTGTAGACCTCTTGGTGGTCACCCTGGACATGCCGCTGGGCCTTCCCGATGCCCAGGTGGAGCAGTTTCAGGTTGTCGCCCAGGCTGCGGTGGAGGTCAGCCAGCGGAACGAGAAACCGGTCTTTGTCCTGAGCAACGTGGCCGGAGGATTTGAAGCGCGGCTCCGCAACGTGCTGGAACATGGCGGGGTCCCCGTGTTGCAGGGGACTCGAGCCGGCCTACGGGCTGTGCACCATGCCGTGGCTCAGAGGAGGCGTTTGCTTCCGGTGGAAGCGGCCACTGAAAACAGCGCCGGAAGACGCGGCCAGGAGTTACTTCCGGGACTGGGAGAGCGCGGAGCGCTGGATGAACATGCAAGCAAGAGGTTCCTTGCGAGCTATGGGATCCCCAGCCCGCCAGAACGGCTGTGTCAAGATGTGGAAGGGGCGGTAAAGAGCGCCGAGGAGCTTGGCTACCCCGTGGCGCTCAAGGGGCTGTCCGCGGAGCTCAGCCACAAGACGGAAGCAGGCGCCGTGGCTCTCGGGCTGCAGAACACGCAGGAGCTCCGCGCGGCCTACAAGGAGATGATGGACCGCCTGAGCCGCCGCTCCGATGTCAAGGTGGAGTACGTGTTGGTGCAGAAGATGGTCACGGGCGCCGTAGCGGAGACGGTCGTTGGAGTGAGTCGGGACCGTGATTTCGGTCCGGTGGTGGTGTTCGGAACCGGGGGTACCTTGGTGGAACTCCTCGGTGACCGTGCATTGGCTGTACCTCCCATCTCCCGCCAGGAAGCACACGAAATGGTGAGTAACACACTCGCCGGAAAGCTGCTCGGGGGCTTTCGCGGATCCCCGCGGGGCGACATCCGAGCGCTGGTTGAGACGCTGTGCTCGGTGGGCCAACTGGCCGTCGACTGGCAAGACCGCGTCCAGGGATTGGACATCAACCCCCTCCTGGTGCTTCGGGAAGGGCAGGGCGTGATGGCGGTGGACGCCCTGGTCGAGCTACGGAACGGATGAGGGGGCTGATCGATGGGGACGCGGAAGGAGGACGGCAAGGGCATGGAGAGAAAACTGCTTTCGGGAAATGAGGCCATTGCCCGGGGCGCGTACGAGGCTGGAGTTGAGGTGGCCACAGGCTACCCCGGCACGCCGAGCTCGGAGATCCTTGAGACGGTCGCCGCCAAGTACGGAAACGACATCTACGCTGAATGGTCCACCAACGAGAAGGTGGCCATGGACGCAGCGGCAGGGGCCTCCTACGCCGGACGGCGTACCCTTGTGAGCACTAAGCAGGTGGGCATGAACGTTCTGGCCGACTCACTCATGTACCTGGTGTACACGGGGCTGGAGGCGGGGATGGTCGTGGTTACCGCCGACGATCCCGGCATGTTCAGTTCACAGAACGAGCAGGACAACCGCTGGTACGCCCGGTTGGCCAAGCTCCCCATCCTGGAGCCGGCCGACAGCCAAGAGGCAAAGGACTATGTGCTCATGGCGATGGAGCTTTCGGAGCGCTTCGACACGCCGGTGCTCCTGCGCACGACGATGCGCGTCTCCCACTCCAAAAGCCTGGTGACGATTGGAAAGCCCCGACGGCAGCCCAAGACGCTGGGTACGTTCCCACGGAATCAGCAGAAGTATGTGTGCACGGCGATGTGGGCCAAACTCCGTCATCCCGTGGTGGAGAGGAGACTGGCAGACTTGGCCTGTTATGCCGAGGAGTGCCCGGCCAATCACATCGAGTTGTGGGACCGATCGCTGGGGATCGTCACCAGCGGCATCACCTATGGCTATGTGCGGGAGGTGTTCCCTCAGGCTTCGGTGTTCAAGCTAGGGATGAGTTATCCCCTCCCGGCGGAGGCCCTGCGATCCTTCGCCGACCAAGTGGCCCGGCTGGTGGTGGTGGAGGAACTGGACCCGTTTTTGGAGGAGCAACTGCGGGCTCTAGGGTTGTCGGTGGTGGGGAAGGAGCTGTTCCCCCCTTGCGGAGAGCTCCTGCCGGACGATCTCACCCAGTACGCCGTCGCTGGAGGCCTGCTGGACGAACAGGAGGCACCCCGCCCCCAGGTCTCCGTCCCCGCGGAGCTTCCTTCGCGCATCCCGGTGTTCTGCCCGGGCTGTCCGCATCGGTCTACCTACTACCATCTGAGCCGGATGAAGATGCCCGTGGCCGGCGACATCGGCTGCTACAACCTGGGGTGTCTGCCGCCGTTCAACGCTCAGCATACCATGGGATGCATGGGGGCCAGCATCGGGGTCCTCCACGGCATGTCCATCGCCGGCACGCCGGAGAAGGCTGTGGCCACCATCGGCGATTCCACGTTTTTCCATTCGGGACTCCCGCCGCTTGCCAACATGGTGCACAACCGAAGCCGTGGCGTAGTGATCTTGATGGACAACGATACGACCGCGATGACCGGCCACCAGGATCACCCAGGCACGGAGGGGTCGTTGCACGGGGGCCAGGCCAAACGGGTGAAACTCGAGCCCCTGGTGAGAGCGCTGGGCGTGGACAAGGTCCGCACGGTGGACGCGTTCGACATGGAGCAGGTCAAACAAGGGTTGGAGGAGTGCCTGGCCTACGATGGCCCCTCGGTGCTCATCACGCGCGGCGCATGCATCCACGTGTCGAAGGACATCAAGGCGTCCTACTGGGTCGATGAACAGACGTGCACCGCTTGTGGACAGTGCTTCAAGCTGGGTTGTCCCGCCATCGTCAAGTCCGAGGCGACCCATCCCAAGACAGGAAAGCCCAAGTCGAGTATCGACCCGACGTTGTGCGTAGGCTGTGACATGTGCCGCCAAGTGTGCCCGGTGGGGGCGATCCATGCTCCCGACCGTGAGGAGGACGACCGATGAGGGACAAGCTCGACTTCCTGGTGGCCGGCGTGGGCGGGCAAGGCACCGTGTTGGCCAGCGACATCCTGGCTGAGGTGGGCGCGGCTGCAGGGTTCGATGTGAAGAAGTCGGACGTGTTGGGGCTCGCAGTTCGAGGGGGAAGCGTGCTCAGCCACGTCCGTTGGGGCGAAGAGGTGGCCTCGCCTGTGGGCAGGCGAGGGGGGATGGATTTCCTGGTGGCGTTTGAGCCGCTTGAGGCCCTGCGCGGCGCCGAGTTCTTGCGGCCGGACGGCGTGGTGTTGGTGAACGACCAACCGGTGCCCCCGGTGTCGGTGAGCAGCGGCACGGCGACGTATCCCAGTTGGGAGGAGATCCGCAGCGTGCTGAACGGTGCTGCCCGACAGGTGCACGTGGTGCGGGCCACGGAACAGGCCCGACGGTTGGGTGTGGTCAAGGCGTCCAATGTAGTTCTCCTCGGCGCGTTCTCCACCCTGTTGGATGTCCCCCAAGACGTATGGGAGGCGGTGGTGCGCGCTCGGGTGCCCGCCAAGTACGCGGAGGTCAACCTCAGCGCGTTCCGGGCTGGCCGAGCTCTGATGGACGGAGGGAAGCAATGAGGATACTGATCGTGAACCCCAATAGCTCGCAGGATATGACGGCCGCCATTCGCCAGGAGACCGAACGCATGGCTCGACAAGGCACCGAGGTGACCGTCGTCCGGGTGGAGGAAGCTCCGTCTTCGATCTCCTCGGACGCCGACGAGGCGGTCGCGGCCCCCGGGGTGAAGCGTCATGTGAAGGACGCCGCCGCCAAAGGATACGACGCGGCGATTGTGGCCTGTTTCTCCGATCCGGGGCTGGAGGCCGCCCGTGAGGCGGCGGACATACCGGTGCTGGGCATCCAGGAGACCACGCTGTATGTGGCAGCCATGCTGGGCAAGCGGTTCACCGTCCTCACTCCGCTGGCAAGCCGTGTGTCCGACAAGATATGTGATGTGAAGGAACTTGGGTTGGAACGTCGCTTGGCTTCGGTCCGCCCGTTGGAACTCTCCGTCGAGGAAACCGACGGTGACCCTCGCCGTACGAAGGAGAAGGTGGTCCAGGTCGGACGCCAAGCGGTTCAGCAGGATGGTGCTCAGATCATCGTTCTTGGCTGTGCAGGTATGGTCGGATACGCCGAGGAAACCCAACGCGAGGTCGGTGTGCCGATACTGGACCCCATGGCCGTAACGCTAAAGGTCTGCGAAGGGCTGGGGGAAGATCAGCTCAGAGCGATCGCCTCCAGCAGAAGTCAGCAGACTCGCTACGCAGGAAGCGAAGGGGGTGATGGAAGGGAGGAGTGATCGCACTGCAGCGTTCTCAAGATAGAACGCTTGGATACGGAGCCATGTTTGTTCTAAGGAGGAGATGCATGAGCCGTTTGAAACTGTTGCTGGGAATGTTGGTAGCGGTCGCCCTGGTGGCCCCGGTGTTGGGTCAGGTTCCGAGCACGGACCGCCCCTTGCGGGCTGCCGTAGATATGGGATACGTCCCGTTCGCGTTTGTGGACGAAGACGGAGGCGAGATCGGGTTCGCCATCGATCTGGCTGAGGCGTTGGCCGAGCGGATGGGCTACCCAGGCATGGAGATCGTGTCCGTACAGTGGGCAGGCATCTTCGCCGCCCTTGATGCGGGTCGCGTCGACTTCATCGCCGCGCCGACGAATATCCGCCCCGCGCGCGCGGAGAACATGCTGTTCACTGAAGCCTACATGGACACAGCCCAGCTGGTTGCCGTGAACGTACGCCTGGCGGAGCAGGTGAACGAGGTCGAGGATCTGAACGGTCTGGTCATCGGCGTCAACACAGGCTCGGTCAGCGATGACTGGTTGGTAGCGAATCAAGACAAGTACGACTACGAGATCGACAGGTACGACAACCTGCTGGATGCCCTGTTGGCTGCCGACACGGGTCGGGTCGATGCTGTGATCGGTGACTACGAAGCTGTTGCCTACGCTGCTCGCGGCCGGCCGAACGTGGTTCCGGCTGTCACCATCCGTGGCGCGGAGCAGTACGGAATCCCCTGCAGGAAGGGGGACTACGAGTTCCGGAACCTGCTGGAGAGCGCCCTGGAAGGCTTGAAGCTCGACGGCACACTGAGTGAGCTTCACGAGAAGTGGTTCGGTGTGACGCCTGAGGCGGATTCAGCGACCATGCTGGTGTACGCCGGCTTTGGGGTACCCGGCATGTCTGGGTACCAGCTGGAGTTCCACGAGCCGCTGTTCTGATTGAACCTGGTGGTGGTCGGCTACCCCGGCGGATGCCGGGGTAGCCGACCGCCTGTGCCGAGCTAACACCTGACAAAGGACTGTAGGGGCGACCGATGAGACTAGAAGCGCTGATCGACAACTTCTTCGACGGGGGCCACATGGTTGGCCTCTTGCCGGAGTTGCTCGATGGACTCCGGGTCACTGTGGAGATCGCCGGGCTCAGCTTGGCGGGAGGGCTGGTACTTGGATTGGCCCTTGCTGTCGTGCGGGCGGCGTTGGCCTCACGGGGGGTGCCGCTGTGGTTGCGATCGATGGAGGCCCCGATCGTCGTCTATGTGGACATCATGAGAGCTCTCCCTCCTCTGGTGACGCTGGTTGTCATCTATTTCTCTCTTCCGTATTTGGGTGTCTTCGTGCCCCGGTTTTGGGCTGCTGTCATGGTTTTCACGTTGGTTTTGGGTGCTTTTGCCGAGGAGGCTTTCCGAGCGGGGATTGAGTCGATCGATCGGGGGCAAATGGAAGCGGCTCGCTCTCAGGGGCTCACCTTCCTCCAGGCGATGCTCCATGTGGTCGTGCCTCAGGCGGTGAAGGTGGCCATTCCTCCGCTTACCGGACGAATGGTCGCCATTACCAAGGACGTCAGTCTGGCTTCGGTCATCGGGGTTTCGGACTTACTGCGTGTGGCCAAGCTGGACATCGCTCGCTCTGGCAACTACTCCTCACTGATTGCTGCAGCCATACTGTTCACGCTCCTCTTCCTGCCATTGATGCGGCTCTCTATGCTGCTCGAACGGAGGATGCGGTGATGGGTGGGACGTTCGGCCAGGGAGGAGGGGAGAGCTGATGGAGGGGTTCCTTCAGAACTTCTTCAACCTTGATATCCTCTACAGGTCGAGGAATATCCTCCTGACAGGACTGGTGAACACGGTGAACTTAGCTGTGGTGTCCATCTGCCTGGCGTCCGCTCTTGGGCTCCTGCTGGCCATGATACGGGGGATGAAGATCAAGCTTGTCAATGCGTTCATAATCATCTACGTGGACTTCTTCCGTGCCCTTCCCACGATTGTGCTGTTCATGGTTGTGTACTACATGCTGCCGTACCTGGCATTCTCTCCGCCGGTGTTCTGGGCGGCTGTGGTGGCGTTGACACTGAATGGCGCTGCGTACTACGAGGAGATTTTCCGTTCAGGGATAGACGCGGTGGATCCGGGGCAGGCCGAGGCCGGGCGGTCGTTGGGGCTCACCTATTGGCAGACGATGCGACATGTAATACTCCCGCAACTCGTCAGGATCGTCCTACCCCCTGCCACCGGCAACAGCATGGAGCTAGCGAAGACAACGGTCCTTGCCTCGGTCATCTCGATGCCGGAGTTGCTGTACCGCGCCCAGCAGGCGGCAGGGGGCATCTTTGCAAATCCTACGCCGTTGGTCGGAGCAGCGCTGCTGTTCCTCGTGATCATGTGGCCGTTTGTCAGACTTACCAACTACCTTGAGCGCCGCCTTAGGGACTGACATGGTCCTTGCGCAATTTGGGGTCGAAGAACGCCGCGTACAGCCGGGTTGGAGGTGGTGCTGTGGGACCGCGGGGGACACAAGGATCAGAGGAGGATCTGTTGCCCTCTGAAGCAAGTGTAGACATTCAAGAGCTTCACAAGAGCTTCGGGAAGTTGGAGGTCCTCACGGGAGTGACCCTGCGGGTTGAAGCCCAGGAGGTAGTGTGCTTGGTGGGCCCTTCCGGGGCAGGAAAGAGCACTTTGCTGCGCTGCATTAACCTGTTGGAAGTGCCTACTCGAGGGAAGATATACATCAATGGCCAGGAGATCACGCACCCAAAAGCTAACGTCAACAAGATCCGCAGTGAGATCGGGATGGTGTTCCAACACTTTAACGTCTTTCCCCACATGACAGCGTTGCAGAATTGCACCCTTGCACTCCGAAAGGTCCGGGGGATGAGCAAGCAGGAAGCCGAACAGATCGCCAGAGAGATGCTGGCGCGAGTGGGGCTTAGTGACAAGCTTTATGTGAAACCGCGGAAGCTCTCAGGAGGGCAGCAGCAGCGGGTGGCAATCGCGCGAGCGCTGTCCATGAACCCCAAGCTGATGCTGTTCGATGAACCCACCTCGGCATTGGATCCTGAACTGATAGGAGAGGTCCTTGAGGTCATGCTCGACCTGGCAAAGCAGGGGATGACGATGATTGTGGTGACCCACGAGATGGGCTTCGCGCGCCGTGCAGCCACGCGCCTGTGCATGTTGGCCGAGGGCAACATTTTGGAGGGGGGATCCCCCGACGAGTTATTCTCCAATCCCCAGCATGCGCGCACCAAGGACTTCCTGGGGAAAATCTTGTAGCCTGATACGGACTTTGCGGATGTAGATGGTGAGTTGGGGCGTTCCGGGCAGATGCGTTGAAGGGTGAAGCTAGCAAGAGGTGGTGAGCATGGTTGGAGGATCTCGGAGGTATCTCGTGCGAGGGGGCCTCGTCGTTACGGCAGACGGGTTTGCCCGGAAGGATGTGCTCGTTGAGAACGGGAAGATCTCTGCCCTCAACCGAGGAAGAACTTCTGGAGGTGAGGAAATTGATGTGACTGGCTGCTACGTGCTACCGGGTATTTTGGATGTGCACACGCACCCCGTCTACCTCGACGACCTGGGCAGCCTGTCCGTCACCGCGGCGCACGGCGGGGTGACCACGGTGATCCACTATGCCTACGCCAAGCCCGGCCAAGGGTTGGTGCAGGTGATCGACGAGTTTCTGGAGCAGGGCCGGGCTGGATCGGTGTTGGACTTCGGGCTGCACGGCGGGCTGTTCGACCCGCAGCGCCAGGCCGAGGAGATCCCCGTCGCGGTCGAGCGCGGGGTGACCTCGTTCAAAATGTTCATGACGTACGCCAAGCTCGGCTGGATGACCGATGACTACCAGTTGATGCGCACGCTGGACATTATCGCCTCTGTGGGCGGCCTGGCTATGGTGCACGCGGAGAGCGGCCTGGCCACTGACTACTTGGAAGACAAGTACCAGGCCCTGGGACGCGATTCAGCGGATGCCTTTCTGGCCACTCGCCCCGGGATCTTGGAGGCGGAAGCGGTGAACCGTGCGGCGGCCATGGCCCAGGTCGCCGGCTGCTCGCTGTACATCCCGCACGTCTCCGCCTGCGAGGCGGCCCAGGCCGTGGCCCGTCTCCGCCGGGTGGGGCAACTGGTTTATGGGGAGACGTGCCCCCAGTACCTCACTCTCACCGGGGAAGAGATCGCTCGGCAGGGGCCCCTGGCCAAGATCGGCCCCCCGTTGCGGGGCGTGGAGGACCAGCGTGTCCTGTGGCGGGCACTCGCCGCAGGGGACCTGGACGTGATCGCCAGCGATCACGCGCCCAAGGGGAAGTCGCGTGAGGACGATTTCTTCGATGCTCCGTACGGGTCCCCCCAGGTGGAAACGATGCCCGCGGTGATCTATGACGAAGGGGTGGGCGGAGGGTGGATTACCCTCCCGCGGATGGTGCAGCTCATGTGCGAAAACCCGGCGAAGATCTTCGGGTTGTACCCCAAGAAAGGGGAGCTCGCCGTAGGAAGCGACGCGGACCTTGTGGTGTGGGATCCGCAAGTTGAGCGCACAATCGCCCACGCCACGCAGCATTCCCATGCTCCGTACACTTTGTACGAGGGGCGGAACGTTTTGGGCGGGCCGGTGCTGGTGATGCAGCGCGGGGAGATCGTCGTGCGAGACGAAGAGCTGGTGGCCTCGCCGGGGCGGGGCACATTCCTGCCCACTCGTGCCGGGGCGGCTGAACTGAACGAGCTACAGCCGAAGGGAGGAGCATGACCACTGAAGTACAGCCGTTCATCAAGCTAACGCGGGGGGTGCCGCCGGCGGAGGCCCTTCCTTGCGCTCTGGTGAAAGACTGCTGTGCCAGGGCCCTGGCAGAACACGGGGAGGTGCTTTTGCAGTACCACGCGGCCACCGGCTTCACCCCGTTGCGGGAGCTCCTGGCTGAGGAAGCCGGTGTCGCTGCGGATTCGCTGCTCGTGGGGAACGGCTCCATCCAGCTTCTGTTCTTCCTTGCCCAGGGGATGCTGTCGCCGGGGGATACTGTCGCCGTAGAGCGCCCGACGTACGATCGAGCGGTCACCGCGTTCCGCACGCTGGGCCTGCAGGTCGTCGGGGTGGCCATGGAGGACGACGGACCGGCCCCGGCGGCTCTGGAGGACGTCGTGCGCCGGCACTCTCCACGCTTGTTGTACACGGTCCCTGACTTCCAGAATCCGACCGGGATCACTACATCGCTCCCCAAGCGGGAGGCGATTGCGGATATCGTCCGGTGCGCGGACATGGTCCTAGTGGAGGACATCCCCTACCGCAGGCTGCGGTACAGGGGTGAACATGTGCCCACCTACCGGGAGCTTCTTCCGCAGCAGGTGGTGCAGCTTTCTTCGTTCAGCAAACTCCTGGCGCCGGGGCTACGTGTCGGCTGGGCGCTGGCCTGGCCGGAGGTTGTGCGGGACATGGCCAAGCTGGCCGAGGACGCCTACATCACTCCGGGGATGCTCGCCCAAGGTGTGGTGTACGAGTTCGTCAGACAGGGGTACTTGGCGGACAACCTGCACACCCTACGGAATCTGTACAGGCCGCGGTTGGAGGCGATGCTCAAGGCACTGGACGAGCACCTTCCCCGGGGGCGGTGGATCTCCCCGCAGGGGGGGTTCTTCGTGGGGCTCACGCTTCCCCCTGGAGCGGATGCTGCTCGGGTGGCCGAGGTGGGGCGAAAGGAGCAGGAACTCGTGCTGAGCGATAGCTCCGGCTTCTTCGCCGACGGCGACCCGTCGCGGTTCGTCCGCCTTCCGTTCTGCGCGCTGGACGAGGAGGAGATTGAAGAGGCTGTGGCCCGGCTAGCGCGGGCCGTGGATGAGGGAATGGAGGGCGGGAGGTGAACGTAGTGAGCCGGTTGCAGGGTGCGGATGTCTTGAGGGCGGATCAGTTTGCCAGGGAAGACCTGGACCTGATCATGGACAAGGCGCGCGATTTCGCGCGCTCTCTGGAGCGCGGGGAGATGCTGGACAGGATGCGGGGGCAGATCCTGGCGACGCTCTTCTTCGAGCCCAGCACGCGCACGCGACTCTCCTTCGAGGCGGCCATGCTGCGCCTCGGGGGGCAGGTGGTCTCGGTAGCCGATCCGAAGAGCTCTTCCGCGGTGAAGGGAGAGTCTCTCCCCGACACCATCCGCACTGTGGACGGATACGCCGACGTGATCGTCTTGCGGCATCCGCTGGTAGGCTCGGCCGAGGAGGCGGCACAGGCCACCGAGCGGCCCGTGATCAACGCCGGGGACGGGGCGGGGCAGCATCCAACGCAGGCGCTACTTGACCTGTACACCATTCTCCAGGAGAGGGGAGAGGTGGACGGCCTTACCGTGGCCTTGGCCGGTGATCTGAAGCACGGCCGCACGGTTCACTCTCTGGCTCAGGTCCTGTCCCGCTACGGAGTGAAGCTGCTTCTGGCCGCGCCGGATGCGCTGAGAATGCCGCCGGACATCGCGAACGGTCTGCGGGCAGCTGGAATGAGCTTGGAGGAGACCGACAATCTGCAGGAAGCACTCTCCAGTTGCGATGTCCTGTACATGACCCGCGTGCAGCGGGAGCGATTCGCCGACTCGGCGGAGTACGAACGCCTGAAAGGGGCGTTCGTCCTCACTCGCGAGATGGTGGAGGGAGCCGGCCGCGAGGTGACCGTGATGCACCCCCTGCCCCGGGTGGACGAGATCTCCCCCGAAGTGGACGCGCTGCCCGGCGCCGCCTACTTCCGGCAGGCCGCAAACGGCGTCCCCGTGCGCATGGCGCTCCTGACGTTGATCACGGGACGCGACTGAGTGTCAGAGGAAACTGTAAGGAGGTATTCGTGAACGAGAAGAAAGCAGCGTTCGATGTGGAGATCACTATGGTCGGAGGAGATGGAGAGTGCACAGCGGGGCACCACGTTGGGGAGAAGTTCCACGTGCGCGGTAACGGCGAGAGGTTCACGGCGGAGGCCCTCTGCATCCATGCTCTGTACAGTATGCTCCCCAAGATCATCGCCATGCGCTACGGGGCGGAGTTTCCGTGGGCCAAAGATAACCCCGATGTGGTAACGCATGCCTGCCCGGATGCGGCGAATCCCCACACCTTTGAGCTCCGGCGGGTGAGAAAGTAGGCTATGTGAACAAGTTGTGTCGAGCAGCTCGCCTGGAACGAGCTGCCGGGTACGCTATGTCCAACTGACAAGGAGGCTCCATGCGGGCGGTGGGTTCAGGGAAACAGTCGGGGGCAGCCGGCGTACGATCGCTGGGCAAGGCCTTGGGAGTATTGCAGCTGCTGGCAGAGTACGAAACTGATGTAGACCTGCAAACGCTGGCCTTCCGAGCGGGGCTTCCCAAGAGCACGTTGTCACGCCTCCTGAGCACCTTGCGGGCAAAGAACTTCGTGTACCAGGATCCCCGCACGCGGCAATACCGCCTGGGCTGGGCCCTTGTGCACCTGGGGGAGGCGGCCAAGCGGCAGTTCAACTTGGCTGATATCTTACGGCCGTTCCTTGCACAGTTGGTCCGGGAGACAGGGGAGACGGCGTCGCTCGCGGTGCTGGCCGGGCGGCACGCCGTGTACATCGACCAGGTGGTGAGTCAGAGCATTATCAAGGGAGTTCCTCCCGTGGGCTCGGCGTTGGACCTTCATTGCACGGCCGTGGGGAAGATGCTGCTCAGTTCACTTTCTGAGGAGACCTTGGAGCAACTGGTGCGGGAGCAAGGCCTTCCGCGCCGGACTGAGCACACCATCGACAACGCCGCTCGGCTGCGGAAAGAACTGGAGAAGATCCGGCAACAGGGCTACGCTCTGGACGACGAGGAAGCCGAGCCGGGCGGGCGGTGTGTCGCCGCTCCTGTGGTAGACGGCCACAGCGCCGTGGTGGCCGCGGTGTCCATTACTGGTCCCACCAGCCGCGTTACTATGGAGCGGATCGCTGAATACGCCGAGATGGTGAGGCACGCCGCCGAGCAGGCCTCGGCGCTCCTGTCCTCCAGAGCGGGCTAGACGCTTTCGGACTATACGTGCGTGGCAGTGGGCGTTTGTGCGAAGGGTACGCTCAGGTGTTCGGCCCGCCCTGAAGACGAATCAACTCTTCCACAACGCATAGCTTGGTCGCCCACCTGCGCAAGTACGTCCAGTCCAGGGCATCGCCTTGCACTTGCACTATACCCAGGGCGTCTTCTAAGTGGCGATGACCATCGCCCAGTTTCCGCCACTCGAGCTTGGTGAGTACCGTGTCCTCGGGGGTGGCGAACCACCGAGCGCGTCCGAGCACGTTCGCTGTTATCCGACGGGCGAACTCCTCGCGCGAGAAAGGCCGGTCTCTCAAGGGAACAACATCGACTTTGAATCCGGTCTCCACGTGTATGACGTTGATGATCCGGCCAGGTTCGAGCCTTTCAGCGGCCGAGGAGGGAACGTAGAACGCCTCGCCCAGTTCGGCCGACAGCCGTCGGAGTTGTCGAGGGGAGAACTGCACAACCACGTCGACATCGTGGGTGGCCCGTGCCCGCCCGTGCAGCCCGCTGGCCCACGACCCGACTATCATGTACGGGACCTCAAGCTCCTCCAGCGTGTCCAGGAACAACGCCAGCGTCTGCTCAGTGGTCATGGAACTCGGGTTGACCGTAGGCAGCGTTGAACAACTCCGGACCGAGCGCCATACGGATGGCCTCACGACGTATCTGCCTTTCGTCCCAATCGGGGTGCCGCAGGCGGACACCTTCCTCGATCAGCTCTCGGCTCAGGCGGCTGAGCTCCAGGGTCCGGGCCAGCCTTCCTTCGGGGCCCAGGCGCCGGAGGGCAGCGATCTGCGCCTCATATGCCGCTCGGTCAGTGTCCTTCGGCGCTTCCATACACCGATTATAGGGGACCTTCCCTCTGTCAGGCACCGGCAGGTCCCGACTCGGCCATGCGAAACAGAAGGACGGTCCCTCTCTAGCGGACCAGCTTGAGGAGGCCGCCGGCGTGATAGATGTCCAGGGCCACCTTGCTCATCGGCTGGGCGTGGGCTAGAACTCCGTCGGGTCCGGCGATCTCCCCCGTCTCCAGGTTCACGGTGATCTGTGAGGCGTTGCGCAGCGCATCCGGCGGTCCTTCCGGCAGCGTCAGCAGCGGGAGCCCGGAGTTGATGGCGTTGCGGCGGTAGATGGCGCCAAAGCTCTTGCCGACGATCGCTGAGATTCCCAAAGCCAGGAAGCAGTCCACTGCGTGTTGTCGGGACGAGCCGGCGCCGAAGTTCTCCCCCACGAACAGGATGTCGCCAGCCTGGGCCTTCCCGGGGAAGTCGTGCCAGCCCTCGAGGTTTCCGAACGCGTACTGGGCCATCTCCTGGGGTTCCGTGACGGCCAGGTGTGCGTTGTGGTAGATCTGATCGGTGTCGATGTCGTCGATCAACTTCCCGTCGGTACCGTCGATCAGTACAGGCCTTCCTTGCAACCTCGTGTCCTTCATCGTCTCCTCCTTCATCCGAGCGGTCTCCCGCGTGTGCGACGCGACCTTCCTGGGGTGTCCTTCACAGCCTCTCCGGCGAGGTGATCTTGCCGCGGAGGGCCGAGGCGGCGGCGGTGGCCGGCGAGCAGAGGTACGTGGGGCCCTTGCCTTGTTTCCCCGGGAAGTTGCGGTTTCCGGTGGAAAGCTGCACCTCGCCCTCTCCGGTCATTCCGATCTGGCCTTCGGCGCAGCCGGCGCAGGCTGGGTGGGAGACGATTGCTCCGGCGTCGTGCAAGACTTCTAGCCAGCCTTCGCGCAGGAGCCGGCCCCACACGCTCCGGGTTGCCGGGGAGATGCGCATGGTCACACCGGGGGCGATTCTCTTCCCCTGGAGGATCTTGGCTACTGCGAGGACGTCCTCGTAGCGGCCGTTGGTGCACGAGCCCACGAACACGGTGTTCAAGGGTTCACCGTCCAGCTCGGCAACGTCGTGCACGTTGTCTGGGCGAGGCGGGGCGGCGATCTTGGGGCGCAAGTCAGAAACGTCGACGGTCACAGTGCGGGCGTAGTTCGCGTCCGGATCGGCCGCGGGATAGGCGAGGTCCTCCCGCCCGGCCGCTTGGCGGGCGAAGGCGAGCACCTCCTCGGAGGGCGGCAACAAGGCTGCGATGGCGCCCATTTCCGTGGCCATCGAAGCCAGGGTGATCCGCCCGGCGAGGTCGAGCGCCTCGATGGCCGGCCCGTAGAGCTCCATGGCCATCCCCAGCGCACCGCGCGAGCCCAAGCTGCCCACCAAGGCCAGGGTGAGATCCTTGGCCGTGGCGTGAGGGCCCGGCGTGCCTGCCACCTGTACCTTCAGTGTGCCGGGGACCTCGAACCACGTCTTGCCTGTGCGGAACACGTAGGCGATGTCCACGTCGCCCATGCCTTGGCCAAACGCTCCCACCGCGCCCATGATGTTCAGGTGGGAGTCGGTTCCCACCACGGTCGCACCGGGAACAGCCAGTCCTTCCTCCATCAGCACGTGCGAGCCGATGCCGCTGTCCACGTCGTACACGCGGATCCCTTGTTCCTGGGCGAACAGGCGACACTTCTGCTGGTTCTCCGCGTAGCGGATGGTGTTCGCCGGTGCGTTGCAGTCGAAGGTGAAGAACGTGCGCGAGGGGTCGTCCACCTTCTCGCCGGGGAAGGCGCTGCGGAAGTTCTTAACCACGCTGGCCCCGGCGAAGTCCCGCGCCGACCGCACGTCGATCCCGATCCATACCTCCTTGCCCGGTACAACGTCGCAGACTAGCTCCGACGCTACCGTGCCGCTGTGGGTCTGTGGCGCGCCTCCCTCACCCTGGGTATGCGCCGCCAGGATCTTCTCGATCACCGTCTTGCCCATCATCACCCCTTCCAGCCTCTGTAGGCTTCCAAGCGTTTGTGCCTATCTTCACCGTGCCTCTCGGGCGAGGACCCTCTTCCAGCCTGTCCAGCATAGCGGCAACTCGCGGCTCGACGTCTGACGGAAGCTGGCGGTAGCCCTTGAGGCCCTGGTCACAAGCAAAACGGTGTACGCCATGCTCAGCCAGTGTCATCCTTCGACCCGGCACGGCGCACTTTCCGCCACGGGACACGGCTGCCGTCATCTTCCCGCTTGGCCTGGGCCAGCGCCATGGCATCTTCCAGGTGCTCGGGCAACTCGGGCAGCCACTCTTCGGGGAGCTCATCGATCAGTCTGAGGATTCGTTCCTTAGACTTGGGCCATGTTGGTTCACCCCTTGGTGGCGGCTTTGGCCACGGCTTGGGCCATCTCGTCGGTGGTGGCCGAGCCGCCCATGTCGTAGGTGCGCACATTGCCCTCGCCGATCACCTTGGCCACGCCCTGTTCGATGCGCAAGGCCATGTCCCTTTCGCCCAGCCAGTCGAGCATCATCTTTCCGGCGAGGATCGCGGCGATGGGGTTGACGCGCCTTTGCCCGGCGTACTTGGGCGCCGAGCCGTGCGTAGGCTCGAACACGCCGTAGTCCTTCCCGAGGTTGCCGGCCGCGGCGAAGCCGAGGCCCCCGACGATCTGCGCGGACAGGTCGGAGATGATGTCGCCGAACATGTTGGAGGAAGCTAACACGCCGTAGTCCTGTGGGTTTTTCACGAGCCACATGCACATGGCGTCGATGTTGGTTTCCTTGAGCTCTATGCCGGGGAAGTCTTTGGCCACCTCGCGCGCGGCGCGCAGCATCATGCCGCTCGTCTCGCGGATGACGTTGGGTTTTTCCACCACGGTCACCGACGGGTAGCCGTGCTCTTGGGCGTACCCGAACGCCGCGCGCAGGAGCCGCCGGCAGCCCTCCCCGGTGAAGATCCGGCAGGAGATGGCCACCTCGTCGGCGGGCTTGTCCGCGAACCGCTTCATCTTCGGGGAGTGGGCCGACAGAGCCTTGCTCACCTCTTCGGGAACGGGATGGAACTCCACTCCGGAGTACAGGCCCTCGGTGTTCTCTCGGAACACCACAAGGTCGATGTCGTCCCGCAGGTTGAGGGGGTTCCCCGGAAATGCTTTGCACGGGCGCACATTGGCGTACAGGTCGAACAGCTGCCTGAGGCCGACGATGGGGCTGGAGTACACGTAGCCTTTGTCCCTGAGCTCGGGGGCAAGCTCGCGGGCCGCCTCGTCCTTGGGCTTGGAGGTGATGGCGCCGAACAGGCACGCGTCGGTGCTCTTGAGCACCTCGATTGTCCTATCAGGGAGGGGATTTCCTTCGGTGCACCAAAACTCCCACCCCACATCGCCCGCCACGTACTCCGCCTGGAATCCCACTGCACCCAGCACTGATCGGGCCGCTTCCAACACCTCGTGCCCCACCCCATCGCCGGGGAGATACGCAATACGGTACTTGGCCATTCACGCCTCCTTGCCCAGTTTCTTCTTCAGGTGCGGGACCAGTCCCCCATCGTCCAAGATCTGCCGCACGGCCTCAGGCAGAGGGGGAAACCGGTACTCGACCCCTTTGTGTACCAGTACGCCCGACTCAAGGTCAATGGAGACGGGATCGCCGTGCTCGATCGCGTCGACCGCCTCCGGAAGCTCCAGGGCGAGGAGTCCGGAGTTGATCGCGTTGCGGAAGTAGATGCGGGCGAACGACTTGGCCACCACTGCCCCCACTCCGGCCGCCTTGAGGCAGGTGACCGCTTGCTCCCGCGAGGACCCGCAGCCGAAGTTCCGCCCGCCGACGAGCACATCGCCCGTCTTCACCTGGGAGGAGAAGTCCTCGTCCAGGTCCTCCAGGGCGTGTTTGGCCATCTCCTCCGGCTCCATGCGGGCGTACGTGTAGCGGCCGGGGAAGATGACGTCTGTGTTGATGCTATCGCCGTATTTCCACGCTCTTCCCTGGATCATGGCACCCCCTTGTCTGCTTGCGGCGATGGTACCATATGCGAAGGGGACAGTCCCTGTTACGCTGGTGCCAACATCGGAGACCGTTTCAGCCTTGTGGTGTCGGGGTCCGGCGGCGAGGAGGGAGGGGAGTAGGCGGACATTATACTTACGAGTATAATACTTGAGAGTAGAACGATGAGTTTCATCGACCGTGAAACGGAACTAGGGTTACTCGAGGAGCGTTGGCGCAGCGGGGAAGCAGAACTCGTTGTGGTCTGCGGGCGAAGACGTGTGGGCAAGACCGAGCTTCTCCTGCGCTTCTGCCGAGAGAAGCCGTCTTTGTACTTCCTTGCGGCTCAGGTGACCCGGGCCGAGCATCTGCGCCAGCTGGGGGACGCTTTGCGGGCGGCTTTTCCAGATCCGGCGCTCGAACAGTGGACCCTCACCAGCTGGGAAGGCGCCTTGCGGTACCTGGCGCAGTTGGCAAACGAACAACGCCTGGCCGTGATCTTCGATGAATTCCCCTATCTGTGCGAAGCCGAACCATCCCTTCCCTCCCTCCTACAACAGTTCTGGGACACCGAGGGACGGCGATCCCAGCTGTTCCTCGTGCTGTGTGGGTCGCAGATGAGTACCATGGAACGAGAGGTCCTGGCCCACCGCACGCCCCTCTACGGACGCCGGACTGGGCAGCTCAGGGTGGTTCCTATGGGCGTCCAGGCTGCGGGGTTGTTCTTGCCGGACTACTCTCCAGCGGACAAAGTTGGGGCATACGGTGTGGTGGGAGGAATGCCAGGCTACTTGAGACGATTCGACCCGGAGAGATCGTTGAGGCAAAACGTGCTGCGGGAGATCCTCCATCCCCAGGGGTTCCTGTACCAAGAGCCGGGTTTCTTGCTGCGCATGGAACTCCGCGACCCGCGAACTTACATGGCCCTGCTGGGGGCGATTGCATCGGGATGCACTCGGTTGAACGAAGCAGCGCAGCGGTCGGGGCTTACTGTCCACACAGCATCCAAGTACTTGGCCGTGCTGCAGGAGTTGGGGGTTGTCCAGCGGGAGGTGTCCGCGTTGGAGCGCGCCCCTGGCCGAACGAAGAAGGGTAGGTACAAGATTTCCGACCAGTTTCTGCGTTTTTGGTTTCGCTTCGTCCAGCCCAATGTGAGTCTGATCGAGGCTGAGGGAGGCGCAACTGTGTACGACAGGCTAGTGCACCCGGAACTCGACACCTATGTGGGACACGTGTTCGAGGAGATATGTCGGGATTCCGTGCTTCGTTTTGGACAGGCACTGCTGGGGGTTCCCGTGCGTCGCGTGGGCCGACACTGGGGACCAAATGGCGACCTGGATGTGGTGGCAGAGCTCTTGGATGGCACCTACTCGGTGGGGGAATGTAAGTGGACGGCGCGCCCGCTGGGGCGGAGGACCTTGGAGGAGCTGAGGGAGCGGGCCGCGATGCTTGGGGATCTGCCTCTGCGGTCGTTCCTTCTTTTCTCCAGGACGGGATTCACGCAGAAACTGTTGGACGAAGCCGCTCGATCCGGGATCCCTGTGGTCACAATAGGGATGGACGAGATCATGGCGCCATGATCTCGTCATCAGTGCGGACTGGCGGCCCCGGGTGACGAAGGCGCCCGCTGGGGAAGGCTTCGTGGGCCAGATCGCGTGTCCGACTTGTGCCCCGGGAAGGGCGCGCTTCAGTCTCTACCCGGGGAGGAAGGCGCTCCGTTCGTCTATCCGGGCGACGGTGTGGGCGATCAGGCTGGCCGCATGGTCTACGTCGCTGCGGGCCACCACCTCGCAGGGCGTATGCATGTATCGGTTAGGTACGGAGACGATAGCCGTGGCCACGCCGGAACGGGTGAGCTGGATCGCGTTGGCGTCGGTGCCGGTGGCCCCGGGGGCCGCCTCCATCTGCACAGGGGTGTTCTCCCGCTGGGCAGTGTCCTGCAGCATCTCCAGAAGCCTGTGGTTCACGTTCGGGCCCCGGGAGAGGACCGGCCCCTTGCCCAACGTGATCTCCCCGATGCGCTTCTTCTCCCCTTCTGTTCCGGGAGTGTCCGTGGAGAAGGTGACGTCCACAGCGATCCCTACCTGTGGATCCAGCCCGAAAGCGCTGGTGCGTGCGCCCCTGAGCCCGATCTCCTCCTGTGTTGTAGCCACTGCGAACGCGGCAGCTTTCGGTCTCAGATCTCGGAGCTTCCGCAGCGCCTCCAGCACCACGTAAGCTCCGATGCGGTCGTCAAGGCCGCGGGCGACCAATAGCTGCTCCCCGAGCGGTTGCGGACCGTGGGCGAGGACGGCCGGGTCGCCGACTGCCACCCGCTTCTCCGCCTGTTCCTTGGAAGGGGCGCCGATATCCACCCACAGATCCTGGAACTTGACCACCTTTTTCCGCTCCTCGTCCTCCAGAAGATGGATGGGCTTCCTGCCCAGCACGCCCAGCACTGGCCCCCCCGACCCGTGTATCCACAGGCGCTGGCCGGGGAGGATCTGTGTGTCCCAGCCCCCGATCCCGCGGACGTATACGTACCCTTTGTCGTCGATGTAGGAGACCATGAGACCGATCTCGTCCACGTGCCCGGCGAGCATCACCCGGGGGGCGCCGTTCTCGTTGAGCGCGGCGAAGGAGTTGCCATGTTGGTCTACCCACACCCGCTCGGCGAAGTCTTCGGCTTCCTCCCGCCACAGGCGGGCCGCCCGTTCTTCGAACCCCGATGGGCTTGGTGCTTCCAAGAACCGCTCCAAAAACGACTGCTGCTGCACGTTCTCGACCTCCAGACTTATTGCTCCCTCTGAGCTCATCCTACACGCTCCGCCTGTCCGTGCGCCACGTGGGGACTGACCCTGTTTGCCATTATGATTGGAAAGATGGGAGGGCCGAGCGCGGGCGAGAAGGCGTGATTCACCGTTTGGAAGCGTGGGGGACGCAGGGCGTCCGGGACGCCGAGGAAAGGAACACATGCGGTTAGAGGAGCACCCCATCCTGCCAGTGGAGCGGGGCAAGCGCATCCGGTTCACCTACCGAGGGCGGAACCTTGTGGCCTACCGAGGGGAGACGATCGCTGCGGCGCTCTACGCAGCCGGGATACGCGTGTTCGGCCACCACCCCAAAGACGGCGCACCGCAGGGGCTGTTCTGTGCCAATGGCCAGTGTGCCCAGTGCATGGTGCTCGCCGACGGAATCCCCGTAAAGGGGTGCATGGAGCTTGTGTGCGAGGGGATGGCTGTGGAGCCTGTGGAGGGGCTGCCGGTTCTCCCCCGCGCCGGGAGTCCACCGGCCGTGGGAGAGATCGAGACAGTCGAGGTGCCGGTCCTCATCGTCGGCGGTGGCCCGGCGGGGATGTCAGCTGCCTTGGAGCTGGGTCGGCGCGGAGTGAGAACGCTCCTTGTGGACGACAAGCAACGGCTCGGTGGAAAGCTCGTCCTGCAAACGCACCGCTTCTTTGGGTCCACGGACGCCGTGTACGCCGGGACGCGGGGCACGGACATCGCCCGCAAGCTCGCGGGGGAGCTCGCCGAGCAGGCCGACGTCGAGGTGTGGCTCAACTCCACCGTGCTGGCCGTATACGGCGACCAGGTGGTGGGAGTGCTCAAGGAAAGCCGGCGTTACGTGCAGGTCGTTCCCCAAGCGCTGCTCGTCGCCGCAGGAGCACGCGAGAGGTCGCTCGCCTTCCCCGGGAACACGCTGCCTGGGGTGTACGGCGCCGGGGCGTTTCAGACTCTGGTCAACCGCGACCTCGTCAAGGCTGCTGACAGGTTGTTCATCGTGGGCGGGGGGAACGTGGGCCTGATCGCCGGCTACCATGCGCTGCAGGCCGGGATCGAGGTTGTGGGCCTGTGTGAGTCCCTGCCCCGCTGCGGGGGGTACAAGGTGCACCGGGACAAGCTGGCCCGCTTGGGTGTGCCCATCTACACCTCGCACACGGTCCTCTCGGCGCAAGGGAAGGAGCAGGTGGAGTCGGTGACGATCGGCGAGGTCGACGAGCGCTTTCAGGTTGTTCCGGGCAGTGAGAAGTCGTTCGCCTGTGACACGGTGCTGATTGCGGTGGGCCTCGATCCAGTGGACGAGTTCTACCGGGCGGCCAAGGCCTGCGGCCTACCCTCCTTCGCTGCCGGCGACGCCCAGGAGATCGCCGAGGCCTCGGCGGCCATCTTCTCCGGGAAGATGGCCGGAGTGGAGGTGGCCCGGGCTGTGCAGGCAGAGGAAGAGGAAAAGGAGATCCCCGCACAATGGGTTCGCATGGCGGAGATCCTCAAGTCGAAGCCGGGTGCCTGCTTCCAGCGAGAGCTTCCCCAGGTCGAGGAGGGCGTTGTCCCCGTATTCCACTGCAGCGAGGAGATCCCCTGCAACCCGTGCGCCTCTGTCTGCCCGCAAGGCCTGATCCATATCGATGAGGACGACATCCGCAAGCTCCCTTGGTTTCTGGGCACGGAGCTCGACAAGGCGTGCCTCGGTTGTGAAAGGTGCGTGGTCATCTGCCCGGGGCTGGCCATCACGCTGGTGGATTACAGGCAAGATCAGCAGTTACCCACGGTCACGCTGGCCTACGAGCTCTCTGCGGGAACCATTTCCCCGGGCGACAAGGTGACCGCGGTGGATGTGGAGGGAGGCTTGCTGGGCGAGGTCGAAGTCACAGACGTCCGATCGCTCCCCCGCAACGATCGAACCGTGTTAGTGAGACTCAGAGTACCCAGAGACCAGGCCAAGCGGCTGGCCGGTGTGCGCGTGCAGAGCCCGTGGGCCTGCGCCCCCCTTCCCGCGGCCCTGGAGCCCCTTTCCGACGAGCAGATCGTCTGTCGGTGTGAAAGGGTCACTGCTGGGGAGATCCGCGCGCTCATCCGCCGTGGTTACCGCGATATGAACGAGATCAAGGTCGTCACTCGGGCGGGGATGGGCGCTTGTGGAGGCAAGACCTGTTCGACGCTCATCAAACGCCTGTTTCGAGAGGAAGGCATCCCCGAGGAACAAGTGATTCCCTTTGTCCGACGCCCGCTGTTCGTCGAGGTCCCCCTGGCCCTGTTCGCCGGCGCCGAGGTGGTAGACGATGGTTGATAGGGACCGTCCCTGGTTCCAGTTCGTTGGGTTCTTTGAGTTCGTTGAGTTTATTGAGTTCCTCGAGTTCTTTGGGTTGGTTGGGTGCGGAGCAACGGATGCCGTCGGGGAGGAGCCCCGACGCTACCGCCGACAGGATGGACGGCTGGGCTCCCACATGGGTCCAGAACTGGAGGTGGGTTCTAATGGCACTTGACCCCTCACGCCTCACGCCTCACGCCTCACGCCTCACCCCTCACGCTCCTCTCCTCACGCCTCACGCCTCACGCTCCTCGCCTCACGCCTACGACATCATCATCATCGGCGCCGGCAGCGTGGGGACCCCCGCGGCGCTGGCCATGGCCCGGGAGGGGTTGCAGGTCTTGATACTCGACCGACTCCCGAGCCAGGGCCAAGGCTCGAACAAGGCGGCGATCGGCGGGGTGCGGGCCACGCACTCGGATCCGGCCAAGATCCGCCTGGGCCTGCGCACGTTGGAGATCCTGTCCTCCTGGCAGGAAACGTACGGCCACGACATCGAGTGGCGAGAAGGTGGGTACGTATTCGTCGCCTACCGGGAGGAAGAAGAGCGCACCCTGAAGGAGATCCTCAGAGTTCAGCACGCTCACGGCCTGAATATCGACTGGTACGACTCGGCGGAGCTCCTGAAGTTCGTCCCCGACTTGAACCCGCAGAGCCTGCGCGGGGGGACATTCTCCCCCGGGGACGGCCACTGCTCTCCGCTCCTTGCGGGGCACGCCTACTATGACCAAGCCAAGCGCTACGGGGCTGCGTTTCGGTTCGGCGAGCAGGTCACGCAGATACCGGTGGAGGGAGGGCGCGTTCAGGGGGTGGTGACCAACAGGGGACGCTACGCCGCACCTGTAGTGTTGAACGCCGCTGGGCCCTGGGCACGGGAGGTGGGGCTCATGGTGGGGTTGGACCACCCTGTGTGGCCGGACGCCCACGAAGCGGGGGTCACAGAGTCGGTGGCGCACTTCCTGGACCAAATGCTCGTGGACATCCGCCCCGTCCCCGGCTCGGCCAACTACTACTTCCACCAACTGGCCACGGGACAGCTTACGTTCTGCATCACGCCTGACCCGCCGATTTGGGGAGACGATCGGAGGGAGACCAGCCAGTTTCTTCCTCAGGTTGCCCGCCGGATGGTCGGCCTCATGCCCCGCCTCGCCCGTTTGAGGGTGCGGCGCACTTGGCGGGGGCTTTATCCTATGACCCCGGATGGCTCTCCCCTTGTCGGTTGGGCGGAGGAGCCACGCGGGTACCTAATGGCCATCGGTATGTGCGGCCAGGGGGTCATGCTGGGGCCCGCCCTGGGGGAGCTGCTGGCGCGAGCGGTGCTCGAGCGGCTCACCGAGGAGGACCGACAGGTGCTCGCCGATCTCTCGCCTGGCCGCAAGTTCGCTGCCGAGGAGGCCCTTAAGTGAAGACCCCTGGGCCCCAAGACACGGGAAAGAAAAAGCGCGAAAGGGAGGGAAAAACCAGATGGAGAAGCTGAAGCTGCTGGCGGAGTGGGAGTACGAGCCGGCGAAGATCAGGCGAGGCTACGCTGGACAGACCTTGCATGTGGACCTGAGCGGCTTCCAGTGTACTGCCAAGCCGGTGAGCGAGGAGGTGAAGGACAAGTTCGTCGGCGGGAGGGGCTTTGGGCTCAAGCTCCTGTGGGATGCGGTCAAGCCCGAAACCAGGTGGAACCATCCGGAGAACGAGCTCGTGATCGCCGGAGGCCCCTTGTGCGGGGTGACCCAGTACCCGGGGTTCGGCAAGTGCTACACGGTGTTTCTCTCCCCTCTCACAGAGCAGACCTACGACTCCAACTCTGGTGGTTACTTCGGCCCCCTCCTCAAGTTCGCCGGCTGGGACGCGCTCGAGCTTCAGGGCAAGGCCGACCAGGACGTGGTTGTCTACATCGATGGCGACCGCGGTATCGTGCAGGTGTTCGCCTCCCCGTTCGCCGAGCTCGGGGCCACCGACATTGTCGAACAGCTCACCGACCACTTCGCCGCTGACGAAGCCCAGAAACGCCATGTGTCCGTGGTGGCCACAGGCGTCGGCGCCGAGCACAGCTACTGGGGCTGCCTAAACATGAGCTTCTACGACCCCCGGCGCAAGGTGGCACGTCTCAAACAAGCCGGCCGCGGAGGCGGGGGCACGGTGTTCCGCGACAAGCGTTTGGCGGCGCTGGTGGTGAAGAAGACCGGCATCGGCGGCATGGCCAACGACCCGGCGGATCCCGAGAAGCTGCGCAAGGCCGGAGCCAAGCTCCACCAGGAGATCCACGACCTCGACGAAAAGCAAAACCGCATGCGCCGCGTGGGGACAGCGCACCTCACGGAGATCATGAACGAGGCGCACTTGCTGCCCGTACACAACTACAAGTTCGGCCAGCACCCCGAGGCCGAGAGGCTCGCCTCCACCGTGTTCGAGAAGCTGTTCACCCAAGGGCTCCCCGACGGCTGCTGGTACGGTTGTTCCCTGGCCTGCTCTCACGCCGTGGACGGCTTCACGCTCAAGACGGGTCCGCACAAGGGGAGGAAGGTGACCGTGGACGGCCCCGAGTACGAGACAGTGGCCGCCCTCGGCTCTAACATCGGCGTCTTCGACCCCGAGTGGGTGGTGGAAGCCAACTACTATGCCGACCACTACGGGATCGACACGATCTCCTTGGGGACGGGCCTAGCCTTCGTGTGCGAGTGTTTCGAGAAGGGCTTTTTGACTGAAGAGCACACAGGCGGACTGGGGCTTCGGTTCGGCGCGGCCGACGACCTGATGACGTTCATCCACCGAATGGCCGAAGGTGACCCGTTTGCCAAGCGTGTAGGCCAGGGCATCCACCGCTTGAAGGAGGCCTTCTCCCGCGAGTACGGAGCCCCGCGCGATGTGCTGGAGGCGATTGGAATGGAGGCCCAAGGGATCGAGGTCTCCGAGTACGTGCCCAAGGAGTCGGTGGCCCAGTGGGGTGGCTACTTCCTCACGCTCAAAGGGCCGCAGCACGACGAGGCCTGGCTCATCTTCATGGACATGGTCGCCCGCCAGCTTCCCACCTTTGAAGACAAGGCCGAGGCGCTGCACTACTTCCCCAACTTCCGCCTGTGGTTCTCCCTGGTGGGCGGGTGCAAGCTCCCTTGGAACGACATCCAGCCGGCGGACAACAAGGAGAAGTACCCCCCGAACGAGGCGGCCAAGATCCCCGAGCACGTGCAGAACTACCTCGATCTCTTCCACGCGGTGACCGGACGGAAGCTGACCCGCGACGAGCTCATCAGTCAGAGCGAGCGGGTGTACAACTTCCAGCGGGTGTTCCAGCTGCGCATGGGCAAGGGAACTCGCCAGCACCACACCATCCCCCTGCGGGCGCTGGGCCCGGCGTTTCCCGACGAGTGGGAGGCGAGGGCCGACTACTACGACCAGCAGCTGACTGAGGCGGGGGAGGATCCCTCCAGGCTGAGCGTGGAGGACAAGATCGCCGCCCTGCAAAAGCATCGCCTCCAGACTTGGGAGACCCTTGTCGACGCCGTGTACAAGCGCCGCGGTTGGAACCGCCGCGGGATCCCCACGATAGAAACCCTTCGCTCTCTGGGCATTGACTATCCAGAGGTAGTCGCGGTCGTGGAGCCCCACCTCCGCCTGGAGGACACGTTCTAGCCTGGTTCTTTGGGTTCTTTGGGTTCCTCGATGAACTCAAGGAACCGATTGTTGGACAGGTGTCCGTTTAGGAGGTGCCCGCGTCCTTGACAGAAAGCGACGAACTACCTAGGCTAGCGCAAACCGCAAAACTCAAGGGGGGATCGCGGATGAGGGGAAGGCGTTTGTGGGTTGGCGTGCTGGGGGGGTTGTTGGCGGCAGTGCTGGGAGGGGGAACCTGTCTTGCCGGAGGTGGTGGAGGAGCGTTCGTGGACGTGGACTCCTCGCACCCGGCGTATCCGGCGATTCGGGCGCTGGTGGACCGTGGAGTGGTGCAGATCGGGGCCAGCGGCGAGTTTCAGGGCAGCCAGCCGCTCCTGCGCTACGATGCGGCCCAATGGCTGTACCGCTCGCTGCAGAGCGTGCAGGCGGAAACTCCCGGCGAGCTGGACGAGCTGCCCGGGCGGGTGTCCACTGTGGAGAACCGGCTGACCACCGTGTCCAACAAGACGAGCTCCCTGGAGTCCGAGGTCCAGTCGCTGAAGAGCACCGTGGCCACACTGCAGCGGGACGTGGGTAATCTGCGCGACGTCGCCCCCCCGGGCGAGGACGTGGTGAGGCGTGTGCAGACCAACTTCGTGCTCGGGGTTACCGCGGTGGTGTTGGGGGTGGCGGCGCTGGCGGCGGCCCTGTTCTTTTAGCTGATGTGACGCGTGTTACAAACTCTGATGACCTGTTGACAGGACAGGCGCGCAGTGCTAGAATACGTCGACCATAGCGTGGCGGAAACGCCGGTAGAAGCAGCGCAAAGGAGGTGGTGTGTCGGTCAGTAGGCTGCCGGATACCGTGGCGATTTCTTGCGGTACCGTAAGAGGAAATGCACAGGAAAAGAACAATGACCTTAAAGGAGGTTAGCGCATGAAGCGGGCTCTCGCGATTTGTGCAGCTGTAATGATGTTTGGTGTGGCATCTTTTGGTCTGAACATCTCCGGCTCTTGGACAGGCAGCTTCGATTTGCTTCCCAACCTGGGGTTTCTCAGCACGACGCTCAACCTGAAGTACACGGTGGGTGGATTCGACATCACCAGCACCTCGACGTTCACCGGATCAGGCGGGTTCACCAGCCAGTCCTTCGGGTTCTCGGGCAGCTTGGCTGGGTTGATCACCCTCACCGGTGACATGGGCTTCGATCCGACCGTACCGGAGTACACGGACTCGTCGCTCAAGATGGCCATGGACCTGCTGGGTGTGAACATGTCCCTGCTCGTCGAGCACTGGGCGGACGCATCCGTGCCCGGCCTGTGCGATGACAGCACTGACCCGGCGCTTCTCTACACGCTCAGCACCACGTTCGACCCCCTCACCCTCAGGGCTCGGTTCCTGGACTGCTGCACGGGGACGGCGTTCTACGACTTGCTCATCACGTTGAGCGGCCTCGACCTGTGCTGCGGGATCACCTACGACTTCGAGCTCTCGTTCTTGAAGAGCGGGTTCGACTACGCCAAGTTCACCTTGGCCAACCTGTTTACCGTGATGGACTTCATCACCTTCGACGTTTCCATCACCTATGGTGTGGACTACAAG
>CAZEYM010000017.1:0-44077 GCA_964516385.1 uncultured Thermotogaceae bacterium | reverse complement strand
GAGCACAGATGTCCTGAGCGCGGCGCCGGTCACGCTGACCTCGTAGTGCGCAGGTGGACTGAAGGTTATGCCGTGGGGATCTGCCGAGGAGTGCTTTGCGGTGTGCTGGGAGGCGGAGTAGCTAGCAAACAGAGCTGCCTGCCGGCCGAGGCGGGGTTGGTGGGTTGAGCTTGCCTGCCTGTGGCGGGAGTAGCTGGCTATGCGGGAGTCCTTGACTCACCACCTAGCTCAGGAGGGCGGCGCCGTACCTGCGGAAGGCGCCAGCTTGCCAGATGGGCCACCAGGCACACGGCGGCGGTCAGCGAGAACAAGAAAGTGTACGAGGTGTGCTCCAGGATCCATCCCCCCAACAGAGGGGCGATTACCACCAGGCCGCTCAACGTGCTGAACAGCCCTATGTAAGTGCCTCGATGCCCGGGTGGGGCCAGTTCTACTGTGAAATTGGCGAACCCGATGAAATTGGCGTTGAGAAAGACGCCTATTGCCACGAATACCCAGGTATACAGGAACCCTAATGGGTGGCCTGCGTCCAGCTTCCCCACCAAAAACAGCAGGGCGAGCAACGGAGCCGATGCACTGACTGCTGTTGCTGCCTGTATCACTCGGTGGTTCCCTGCCCGTTCGCTCAGGGCCCCGAAGGCAACTCCGGCCAAGATGCCTCCGACCGTCTGCACGGCGGCGAACACGCCGAGGTAGGTCGATGGGAAGCCCAACACCTGTCGGGCCAGAAGCACGTAGAAGCCGAGGGCCAGGCCTTCAAACCCTGCCAGCAGTCGCACGACGATTGCCGTGCGAAAGGGAGGGTCGCGCAGGATGCCCCTGAGTTGATCCAGATAATCCCGCATGTGCGGGCGAGGAACGGCCGGTTCCTCCGGCTCGGAGACGAGCGTCCAGCAGAGAAGCGACACAAGGAAGGAGCCTCCGGCAAGAGCGAACACAATTGCATACCCTGTAGGAAATCCTGGCCCGCCTTCTCCGAGCAGGCGGGCAATGAGAATGCCCGCCCCGACAGCAAGGAGACCGCGGACCACGGTGCTGGTCCCCAGGACGCGGCCGCGGCGGTGCGGAGGGATTGCCTTGGCGAACACATCCCACCACACCACGCTGTCCACAGAGAAGGCGAGGAACTTGATCGCATGAAGCGCCAGAAACAGGCCCAGGGCCAGCTGGGGATGTACCCCAGCCCCCGACCACAGGGCAACTGCGTACAGCAAGTACACTGGCCGGCCCACAAGGCCGGCTCTTGTCAGCCACGGCTTCTTGCGGGGTGTCGGCAATAGCCAGCAGGCCACCATGAGCTGTGGGAGGCGCCATGCTCCCTCAGTCAGGGCAATGACTAGCCCGACATAGACAGCGCTCCCGGTCAGCTGGCTTACGAAAGCGGGAAGCACGGTGGTGGCTCCCGCAAACACCATTCCCAGCCCAAACAAGGAAGACTCTCCGAAAAGCGCTAGGGCGTTGCGTCTCAGTTGGTTCAAAGCGGAGAAGCATACGCCACCAGGAGCCCAATAGGCACCCGGAGCAGCCACCTCCTGCTTGTGGGGAAG
Organism: uncultured Thermotogaceae bacterium; assembly: GCA_964516385.1. GTDB lineage: Bacteria > Bipolaricaulota > Bipolaricaulia > Bipolaricaulales > Bipolaricaulaceae > T3SED10-47. The sequence goes on along the minus strand of CAZEYM010000017.1, from coordinate 42,530 downwards.
CCGACGCCAGCTTTGCCTGGTCAGCCGGGCTGCCGGGGAAGAGGGTGCCAGGAGGTTCCGGGTCTTACTTTGGGCTCTCCTCGGAAAACCTCTCTTCCACTACAGTGCCCATGAGCTCGCCAATGTTGGCGTTTGGACGGATGATCGGCTCGATCAGCGCTGTGGGGCAGGTCATCAGGGTGGTGACCCCGGGACCATGTCCAGCAGTTCGGCAATCGCTGTGGATCACTATGCCGATGGTGATGGCACCTTTGCGATAGGCGCGACCGTAGCGGTTGTCGTGATCGAGGAGGGCGACGAAGTCTCCGAAGCTGATTTTGTCTAGTCCGTACTCGCTTACGGTCTCAGGATCACTGGTCATGATGTCGTAGTCTCCGGAGGCGACGTTCGAGGCACCCAGTCCTGACCCCATACACGCGGCCGGCACTGTTGTGGTCACCGGTACGCGAAGGACGCCGCCTTCCTTTGCTTCGATACTCATCTGTGATAGTAGCTTCGGGTCGAGGTTGAACAGCACGATGTCGGGGTAGTCCATTAGCCTCAGCCCCTGCCCTCTGGCGTAGATGATGATTTTGTCGTCGTACGTAAGCTTCTCCTTTACTGAACGCGGGAACTCCACGATCACGTGTTCGGAACCCCCGTGGTGGCCCACGGTGTAGCCGACGCTTCCCTTGGCTTCTCCTGAGATCACACGGGCCAGGTTCCCAGCACAGGAGAAGATCTGCAACGACACATTCGGGTGTTCGAAGGGCTTGTTGGTGTTGGCCGTGCAGCTGACGCCCGGCTCTACGTGATCCCCCGCCCAGCCGAAGGCGGGGTCGCCGACGGCTACGTTCACGGAGATGCCCCCGATGGAGGGGAGCAGGTAGGGGATACCTTGGTGGTCAACACTCCACCTTCCGCGCGTCTTCGGCGGACCGGGCTGACACTGCAAGAGGAACTCCACTAGCCGGTCTTCGTTGGTTCTCAGCGTCACTGTTCTCCCTCCCTGATGTCCTGGATGACAGGAACCGCGACACTGTAGCGGACATAGTCCGCTGGTGCCAGTCACAGAGCTTGTTGGATGCGCGAGATTGGCGCGCAGGCGCTGCCGCGGGCCTAGCTAGAGGATCCAACGTCGCCGAACGGTGCGCAGGCTCAGTGCGAACAGCGCTGCGCAGAAGGCGGCGAGCATGGCAAAGCTGAGGGCAAAGGGGAGCTCACCCTCTCCTCTCACAGCGCCGTGCAGGACGTCCACTCCGTAAGTAAGGGGCAGCATGTACGATAGCGGTTGCAGGAAGGCGGGCAGGTCGGAGACGGGGAAGAAGAGCCCGCACAGGAAGATCATCGGGAAGCGCAGGAAGTTGGAGAACGTTTGTGCTTCGAACACCTCGCTGACCGATACGGCGATGAACAACCCGAGGAACGTGCACACGATGGCTATGAGAAGGACGGCGGGAGCGACCGCAATCCATAGGACCCCGGAGAGATCTGTCACCAACCAGGCCAAGAAGATGGGGACCAGAGCATTGGCTGTGCCGAACAGGATGGCGCCCGCCGTCTTTGCCAGCATCAGAAGCTCCAACGAGAGAGGAGCCAAGAGCAGGCGTTCGAAAGAGCGGTGGCGCTTCTCGAATGTCACGGTGACTGCTAGCATGGAGGTCGTCCCGAACAGAGTAGACAAAGCCATCACTCCTGGTAGCAGATCGAGAGCACTATCTAGCCCGCGTCCAGACCGTATGAAGAGCATGCCAGTCCAAGCCACAGGAAAGATGAGCCCCCAGCTGATGTTGGGGGGCTTCAGGTAATAGGCACGCAGGTCCTTCAAAAGCACTCCGAAAAACGCAATGCACCGGGGCACGTTGACTACCCTTTCTCGGCCGGCCCTGCGTGCATTGCGGCCGACTCTATCCCGGTGACGGCGACAAAAACCTCCTCCAAGGAAGGCCTCACTGTGCGGGCCTCTAGCACCTCGAGGCCCTCCTCTTCCAGAAGCTGCACCAAGGAGCTGAGCCTTATGCGCTCGGTGGAAGTACAACGCAGAGTTCCGGGCTCTGGCACTTCGCACGACAGTTGTGGGATCGAGGCTCTCAGCTCATCGGCGGAGGTATGCGTTGAGTCTTGCAACCGCACTTCCACGGTATGACGTCCTTCCATCGGTTGCAGCAGGGACGCGAGCGTATCGAGTCGCACTATCCTCCCGCTCACGATGAAAGCGATTCTCTTGCACAGGCGCTCAGCCTCCTCAATGTAGTGGGTGGTGAGGAGGATAGTCGTGCCGGATTGGTTCATGGCCGAGACAAGCCGACGAATGTGCCTACTGCTGGCCACGTCGATCCCTGTTGTCGGTTCGTCCATGAACAGCACCTGGGGACAATGAATGATGCCAGCTGCGATGGTCAGTTGGCGCTTCATCCCCTTGGAGTAGGTGGAGAACTTCCGTTCGGCATCTTGCCTGAGGCCAAACTGGGTGAGCAATTCGTCCGCTCGGCTCCGGCGCTGCCGCCTGCGCAGCCCATACAGCGCGCCGCAGAAGAGCAAGTTCTCTCGCCCGGAGAGCTCCGGGTACAGGTTGCTCTCGTCGGGGATCACGCCGATGAGATGTTGAGCTGCCTTTGCCTGGCGGGAGATGTCCACGCCGGCAATGCTTATCGTACCGGCATCGGGTCTGGCCAATCCGGTGAGAAGGTTGATCGTGGTTGACTTGCCGGCGCCGTTCGGCCCCAGAAGCCCGAACACCTCGCCGTGGTGTATCTGAAAGCTCACATCGTCAACCGCGACTACGTCGGCGAATCGCTTGGACAGGCCTTCCACTGCAACCAGTGAGCTCTGCACCGACGTTTCATCCTCCTCCAGCTGCGTGGCAGAGCGTACTGTCCTGATGTGAATCTGTCAACGGCGACGCGGGGCTGCTCGTTGCACAGGCGAAAGGTCGCAGTTTTGGGAGGGAAGCAATGGACCGCCAGTCCGTCGGTTGCTTCGGCAGAGTGGCTTCGGTAGAAAGGCAAGAGCCCTCAAACAAGGGGGTTCGGGAGGAGGAGAGGATGAGACCTCTTCGGCGAGTAGATCTGAAGGCACTTCTTGAGACTTCCGAGGGCAAGTGTGTGTCGCTGTACATGCCCACCGTGCAGGCCGGGAAGGAAACCAGGCAAAATCCCATTCGATTCAAGAACTTGTTGGGCAAAGCGAGGGATCGCTTGCTGGCTTCCGGGCTGAAGCCCGATGAGGCGGACGAGCTCCTTCAGCCAGCTCGGAAGCTCATTCCTGAGCGCCCCTTCTGGCAGCGTCAGAGCACAGGGCTTGCCGCGTTCATCTCTCCCAGCGACATGCGAACCATGCGCTTGCCTTTGGAGCTGAGAGAACGTGCCATGGTGGGGGACCGTTTCTTCGTGAAACCACTCGTTCCCTTGTTGAGCGGGGACGGCAGGTACTACGTTCTGTCGCTGAGCCAAAAGCGGGTCCGCCTGTTCGAAGCATCGAGATATAGCATGAGCGAGATGGACCTATCGGGGATCCCGACCAACTTGGCTGATGCCCTGGGGAGAGATGAGCCGGAGCCCCACCTTCAGTTCCACACAGGAACAGCGTCCCGCGGTGGGAAGCGCCAGGCGATGTTCCATGGACAGGGAGGGGGAGATGAGGAGTACCACAAGAAGGACCTCCTCCAGTTCCTTCACCTTGTCGATGAGGGCATCCAAGAGCTACTGCGGGGCGAGAATGTGCCGGTGGTGTTGGCGGGGGTGGACTACACGCTGCCCTTGTACAGGCAAGCCAGCCACTTGCGGCTGTTGGTGGAAGGAGGCATCGAGGGGAGTCCGGATGAGATGGACGACCAGGAGCTGCACCGTCGTAGCTGGGCCCTTGTGGAACCGCTATTTCGGCGAGGACAGGAGCGAGCGGTGGCCAAGTATCACGAGCTGGAAGGCACCGGGTACACGGCGCGGGGGGTTGAAGATGTGGTTTCTGCCGCCCGTCAGAAACGCATAGAGACTCTGTTTGTCGCCCGGGGGGTAGGGCTGTGGGGTCACATCGATCCGGACAGTGGGGCAGTGGAGGTCCACGATGAGTGGGCTCCCGGGGATGAAGAGGTACTCGATTTCTCCGCTGTGCGCACGCTGTTGAATGGTGGCACAGTCTACGCTGTGCATGAACAGGACGTGCCTGGCGGTGGGCCGATCTCCGCTATACTGCGTTTCTAGTTCGTGCAAGAGAGCCTGTTCGGCGGGGCGTCAGCGCTGGTCTTGGCGCCCCGTCTTGAGGCGACTTCTCAAGTCCTCCCCCCTCTAGGCGATTGTCACCGTGGGATCCAAGTAGACGTCCTGGATCGCGTGGAGCAGCGCGACTCCCTCCTGCAGGGGCCGCTGGAATGCCTTCCGCCCGCTGATGAGGCCCATGCCTCCGGCCCTCTTGTTGACAACCGCGGTCCTCACTGCCTGTCGGACATCGTCCTCTCCTGCCGGGCCGCCGGAGTTGATGAGTCCGACGCGTCCCATGTAGCAGTGAGCTACTTGGTAGCGGGTGAGGTCGATGGGGTGATCTGTGCACAGCTTGTTGTACATGTCGGGGTGGGTTTTCCCAAATCCCAACGCCGTGAACCCACCGTTGGTCGTGGGGAGCTTTTGCTTGACGATGTCCGCCCCAATGGTGGCCCCGAGATGATTCGCCTGGCCGGTGAGATCGGCTGCGGCATGGTAGTCCTTGCCCTCGTGCTTGAAGGCGCTATTGCGCGTGTAGCACCACAGGATGGTGGCCAACCCCAAGTCGTGCGCCCGCTCGAAGGCGTTGCTGATCTCCTCGATCTGGCGTGAGGACTCAGGTGAGCCGAAATAGACGGTAGCTCCCACTGCTGCTGCTCCCATCTCCCAAGCCTGCTCCACGGAGGCGAACAGACGTTGGTCGTACTTGTTCGGGTAGGTAAGTAGCTCGTTGTGATTGAACTTTAGGATGAAGGGGATCTTGTGGGCGTACTTGCGAGCCACGTTCCCCAACACTCCCAGGGTTGACGCCACTGCGTTGCAGCCACCTTCGATGGCCAGCTTGATGATGTTCTCGGGATCGAAGTACAGGGGGTTGGGAGCGAACGATGCCCCGGCAGTGTGCTCTATCCCCTGGTCGACGGGCAAGATCGACAGATAGCCCGTTCGTCCCAAGCGCCCGTGGTTGAACAGCCACTGCAAGTTGCCCAGAGTGCGGTTGTTGCGGTCGCTATTTTCGAATACTCGGTCGACGAAATCCGGGCCGGGCAGATGCAGTTGTCCCTTGTCGATCGTCTGGCACCTGTGCTCGAGCAGGTATGCCGCCTCGTTCTGTAGCATCTCTGCTATACTCTGTGACATTACGTTCCTCCCCGTTTCACGTTTGCTCCATTCTCACTGCTGGCTCAGCCATGCGCCAGTCATCGCTGCTCTGCTCGTCCCCACCGTCAAGGGTCGCGTTGCAGATGGGACCCAGTACGGGTCTTTCCGCTATAATACGAATGTGCCTGTACAAAACAGGATTCGCAAGGTAAGGAAGCGGGACCGTTCGCTGGTTCCGTTCGATCAAGGGAGGATCGTGCACGCTGTTTTGCGGGCGGCGCGCTCGGCTGGTTCGTTCGCCAGGGACCACCTTCCGGAAGTCAACGACCGGGTGTTCATAGCTTGCGGGGGAGATGACGAGCGGCTGGCGGAGTTCCTCTCCGACATCGTGGTGGCCACCCTCAACAAAGATCCACGTCACTGGATCGCCAATTTCCCGCCCACCATCGAGGAGATCCAGGACGTGGTTCTTCATGTACTGCGGAGCTTCGGATTCGTCACGGTGGCGGACGCGTACGAATGCTGGCGTTGGGGGAAGCACTGGGTCAGGGCGGGAGCGATCGCGCCGGAGGAGTTCGTCGGGAACGGCTATCCCACTCCTTTTCACGGAGAAACATTGGCCTGGAACAGGGCACACGACTGCCACACGATAGACGGACTGAACGACATCGTGCGCTCAGGGAAACTGGGGTGGTTGGCGAGGGAGGCCACGCAGCGATACGAGGAAAGGCTGGATGAGGCGGCCGCCCAGGTCATGAGGCGGATCAACCGTGGAGACGATGTCAGGCTGCTTTGGGTTTGCGGCCCCTCTTCTTCTGGCAAGACGACCACCACGGTGAAGCTGACCGAGCGACTGGAGCGCGAAGGATTGCGCTTCCTCATGCTCAACCTCGACGACTACTTTTGGCCGTTGGTGGAGCACCCGACTGACTGGCTGAACGATCGTAACTTCGAGACTCCCGAAGCGTTGGACATACACAAGATAAACCGCCACCTGCGGGCCTTGCTGGACGGCAAGGCGATCGGCAAGCCGATCTACAGCTTCAAGGAAGGCACGCACGTCGGGAGCAAGACAGTGCGGCTGGAGAAGGATCAGGTTCTGTTGTTGGATTGCCTGCACGGGCTCTACCCACCTCTTTCGGGGGGGATCGATCCGAGCAATGTGTTTCGCCTGTACATCGAGGCAGCAAGCATGGTGTACGAGGGAGACGGGACCACGGAGAGGCTTGTTCAGTTCACGGATGCCCGCTTGCTGCGTAGGATGCTGCGGGACGCCAGGTACCGCAACCATCCCCCTCTGCACACTTTGCTGCACTGGCACTACGTACGAGCAGGGGAGTTGTTCTCGATCATCCCGTTGATGGGGTTGGCTGATGTTCAGGTTGACGGAGGCATGCCCTTCGACCTTCCCCTGCTAAAGCCATTCTTCGTTCCCGATGGTATCTGGCCTGCGGCTGAGACAGTCGCTCCGTACGCCTCGTTTCTCGACGCGCGCATCAGGTACAGGAGGATCAGCCGGCTGTTCCGCTCTTTGGCAGGCTTAACGGTGTGGGAGGCCGAGGATCCTGAGCTCATCCCTGGGCATCACCTAGTACGCGAGTTCATTGGGGGGTCTACGCTGGAGATCCCGCACAATGAGTGACATCGCTCGGGATCACCACTCGAAGATGCGTTGTGTGTGCTCCCCGAGACGGGGAGGGGGAAGTGAGCTCGGAGGCCAGGCTTGGGGAAGCGGACAGCCCACGCTTAGGTAGCTCCCGGCGGTGGGATGGTCGACCTCGACTAGCAGGCGGCAGACCAGGTTAGAGTCGCCGAATAGGTCACCGAGCGTGTTGACCGGTCCTGCCGGGACGGCGACAGCCTTGAGGGAAGAGATCCACCAGTGGGCGGGCTTCTCGGAGAACGCCTGTGACAGCAGCGAGGTCAGCTCGTCGCGGTGCGCTACGCGTGAAGCGTTGGTGGCGAAGCGGGAATCGGTTGCCAGATCATCTCTTCCCACGACTCGACACAGCGATGCAAACTGCGCGTCGGTGCCCACAGCCACCATGATCAGGCCGTCGCCGGCCGGGAATGCCTGGTAAGGTACAATGTGTGGATGGGCCGTACCCAGGCGCTGGGGCTCTCGGCCAGTGAGGAGAAAGTCCTGAGACACGTTCACCAGGGAGGCTGCTGAGCACTCCAATAAGGAAAGGGCTACACTTTGACCTCTTCCGGTGCGGACTCGTTGCAGCAATGCCGCCAGCGTTGCGGAGAGCGCTGCCCAGGCGCTCAGGACATCGACCATGGCTACGCCGATCTTGGCTGGTCGGTCTCCCTCTCCGGTGATGGCCATCAAACCACCCATGGCCTGGACGAGCGCATCGTAGCCCGGATCGCTGCCGTACGGCCCGGGGGGAAAGCCGGTCACTGACACCTGTACGAGGCGTTGGTTGAACTCTTGCGTGGTCTCATAGCTCACACCGAGCCTAGCGGCCGTCTGGGGCAGGAAGTTGTGGAGCAGTACGTCGCTTGTGGTCAACAGGTGGTGCAGGGTGCGGCGACCGTCAGGGCTGGCTAGGTCTAACACAGCCCCATACTTGCCTCTGTTTACCGCCAGGAAGTAAGCTGACTCTCCTCCCACGAAGGGCGGGCCCCAGCGCCGGGTCTCATCCCCCGTCTCTGGCCTTTCCACTTTGAGCACCTCTGCTCCGAGGTCGGCCATCCACATGGTCGCCAGCGGGCCGGCAAGGATTCGCGAGAGGTCGAGCACGCGCACGCCGGACAGAGGTCGGCCAGGGGAGCTGCCGTTGTGGAAAGGCGCTTGGCTCATATCAAGCGTGGGGTCCGCCCCCCTCCTTGTGGAGGCGGGCCTGGTGGATGAAGGCCTCCAATCGTGTACGCAAGTGTGTCTGCTCTTGCCCGTCGAACGTCAAGTTGAGCCAAGGTATGCCGTGATCGTGCTTTACCAGGGGAGCTACCGATGACACCATGGTTCCCGGCATGCAGCTGAAGGGCATCACGTTGACTATCCCGTCGAATCCTGCCCTGGCGTAGTCGATGGCCTTGCCCACGGTGAGGACGGGTTCACCTCGATAGGCCTCGGAGATATAGGGTTCTGCGTAGCTCACTACTTGCTCAGTCATCGGTTCCTCCAGCTCCCAGTCGGCCATGGCCCCGGCGAACGCCCTGGCGGCGCGGTGTTCGTCGTGGCGCAGCACGTAGCGCTCCAGCCGGGTGCGCAAGTGAGCCCGCCAATCCCGCCGCAATCTAGTATCTCCGAGCTTCTTGTAGTGTGTGTACATGAGCCACTCCCCGGTGGGGGCGACACGTACCTCGGCGCCGAGCTCCTCAAGGAGGCGAACGAGACTAGCGTTGCTGAACTCGTTGGCGCGGACGTAGATCTCTCCCACCACGCCGATCAGAGGACGCTCCTGGCGCACGACAGGGACATGCCGAAAGCGGTTAACTAGCTCAGGCAAAACCTCGAGGAGGCCATGTCTTCCACCTGCCTTGATCGCAGCCTTCAAGTCCCTCAGGGCCTGGCCGTAGACACTGTCGGTCAACCCCGTCTCCACCTCGTAAGGGCGTGTGTTCCACAGAAGCTTGAGGAGAAGATCAACCGAGGCTATGGCGTACCAGGCGGTACGGCGGAATGCAGTCCCTAGGTCTTGTATTGTGTAGGCGTTGTACGCCTCCAGCGCTACGAAGTCGACATCGTAGCCCATTCGCCGCAGGATCAGGCTCTGCGCCGAGAAGTAGTGGCAGAAGCGACAGGGGCCGGTGCTCGTGGCCATGAACAGGCAGGCACGCTCCGGGTCGAAGTCTTCTCGCTGGACCAGCTTCAGAAAATCACCGGTGGTGAGGATAAACGGCAGGCACTCTCCACCTGTGGAACACTTCCGTCCCAGAGTCAGAGAGTTGGCGTCCGGAGGAGGCAACGTTTCCGCTTGGTAGCCGAAGTGTTCCAGTGCGCCCTCCATGGCGTAGTTGTGATCGCACATGTAGGGCAGGTATACTTTCTTGGTTTGATCGAAGTCCTCACGTTGTCTGGGCCTTTCGGGTGCGGGAATCGCGCGAGGACGGCGACTGAGAAGCCTCACCGAGTCGAGGTACGCCTCCAGACGTGTACGTACTCCGGTATCGGCCGAGTGTTCGTCGAGCTCGAGGGTCAGGTACGGCTTGCTCTGTAGCTCCTGCTTCAGGTAGTGGGCGATGAACGAGTCGGGTCCGCAGTTGAAGTGTGTCAGGTGAAGTCCCCACAAACCCTCAGTCTGCCGCACAACGCGCGCCGCTGCTAGAAGGCGCTTCCCCGCGTGCCACTGCATGAACGGATAGGTCTTGTCGATCTCGATTTCGTGCCACGCAAGAGTGTCCAACGGAATGGGCAAAACTCCCAGCGCTCGCAGCTTGTCCGGCACTGCCAGGCTCAACCCGGGGTCGCAGCTGTTGTACACGCGGGATAGGATGACGACGCCCAGCTCGCCGCCCGCCACATGCTGTAACGCCTCCGCCCCTAACCGCAACAGACTGCGCTGGAAGGCGCGCTCTGCTACCGAGGCTTGCTCTTGGGCTAGCCTTGCCCGACGAGAGGTGGCCCCCAACCTTCGTGCCATGGCGGTGAGCTCCCCGGCAACCAGCTCTGGGTGGTAGAAGTGGAGGGCTTGGTCTATCAGTTGCACGTTCTGGCCCATCTCCTTCAGGTGCGCAGCGATCATGTACGGTTGTGCCTGGACGAGCGGGCAGTTGTAGTTGGTGGGCGTGCGTGTGTTGGGGTGCGCTGAGTCCACCAGCGCTGGAAGTAGCAGAAGGTCGATTTCCTTCTCCAGCAGTGCTTGTATGTGCCCGTGCACTACCTTCACCGGTAGGCAAGCTGTCGGAGGTGCTTGGGCCACGGACGTTCGCACTAGGCTACGGTGGCTGTGAGGCGAAAGCAGGACGTCGTAGCCCAGCTCGCGAAGGTATTCGCGGAAGAACGGCAAGCTCTCCCAGGTCAACAGCGCTCGCGGCAAGCCCACCGTACCCTTGGGGTTCCCTCTGCTCCTGTAGCGCAGTATCCCTTCATCCCCTTCGGGCGCTCCGTCCTCCCCGAGCAGCATGCTCTCTCGCCTGGAGAACAAGTCGGGCATGTCGCGCGAGCGCGAGCGGGCCTCCTCGTCGTACCGATCGCACCGGCCGCCGTAGTAGAATTGGTCTTTGTCGGAGAAGCGGACTTCGGTGATCTGGCACACGTTGGGGCAGCCGCGGCAGGTGAACCGCCGCGTCTGGTAGCTCCGCTGCGATAGGTCAAAGCCCTGGAAACGGCTCATCCAGCCACCTCCCTGGCGATAAGCGCTACGCCGAGTGCGCCGGTGACCTCGAAATGAGGAGGGACGCGCACCGGCTTCCCCAATAACGTGGAGAAGGCCGCGACCACGGCCTCATTGCCCGCCACTCCTCCTTGGAACAGGATGTGTGTGCCCAGGGCCCGATCGCCGACCACGCGGTTGAGGTAGTTGAGAGCAATCGAATAGGCCAACCCGGCGGAGAGATCACGCTTGGCTATGCCCCGATTCTGATGGTGTATAAGGTCGGACTCCATGAACACTGTGCAGCGCTCTCCCAGGGGCACTGGGCGAGGTGACTGAAGTGCTGAGCTGATCATGTCTTCCAGCTGTAGATTCAGTCTGGTCGCCTGTTCCTCCAAGAAGGACCCCGTTCCCGCAGCACAGGCCTTGTTCAACGAGAAGTCCACGACCACACCTGAGTCGAGCCGGATGAACTTCGAGTCCTGGCCTCCGATCTCCAAGATCGTGTCCACATCAGGATCGATAATCACGGCCGCGCGGGCTTGCGCCGTGATCTCGTTCTTGACGACATCACCCCCCACGTAGCGGGCCACCAACTCGCGTCCCGAGCCGGTCACCCCCACGCTCCTGATCTGTTCGTCGCTCACCTTTCGGCCCAGTGTGTGTAGAAGTTCGCGCGTGGCCCGCAGCGGGTCGCCGCGGGTTCTGAGGTAGGCTTTGGCCACCAAGCGGCCTTCCTGATTCACCACTGCGCCTTTAGTACTTACTGAGCCCACGTCGATCCCCAAATACAGACGGCCCGCGGCATTGCAGGTTGACATCTTCGCAGCCGTGGCGGGAGGAGGCTTCAGAGGCTTGAATACATTAGAGCCAGTGTCATCGCTCGCCTCCACCGCGTTCAGCAACCGCGACCGGGCGGCAGGCCAGTCGAAAGGTTGCTGCCCGTCGCTGCCCAGCGCGGCGCCTATGGCCGCCATGAGAACTTCGTGCTCTGGCACAATGAGTTGCGCGTCAGACAGCTCCAGCACACTGCGAAAGGCACGCACCATCCCTTGGTTGCGTGATACCCCCCCCTGGAACAGCATAGGTGGTGCAAACGGCTTGCCCCTGCCCACGTCGGAACGGAAATTGCGGGCCAGCGCCATGCACAGGCCTCCCAGGATCTCCGGCAGAGGCGTTCCCACTTGCTGCAGATGGACTATGTCTGACTTGGCGAACACGGCGCAGCGGCCGGCGATGTACGGCGGGTCCTGTGCCTGAGCAGCGAGTCCGGAGAACTCCTCGATGGACAGCCCCAGCCGGCCTGCCTGCTGTTCGAGGAACGAGCCTGTCCCCGCTGCACATTGAGTGTTCAGCGAAAAGTCGGAAAGCTCCAGTCTGCCGGCTTGCTCCTCCAGGATAAGCAGTTTGGAGTCTTGCCCGCCGATCTCGATCACTGTCCGGGCCTGTGGGTAGAAGTGGCGGACTGCAGCTGTCTGGGCCACCAGCTCGTTCACGTAGGGGACGCGCAGGGCATCGCTCAGAAGCCGGCCCCCTGATCCGCTGACGGCCACACCCTTTACCGGGAGGGGGGAGGAAGGAAGAACGTCGTCCAGAGCTCCCAGCACTGTGCTCAATGGGGTTCCGGCCGACGGAAGGTAGATTCCCTCTACTACACGATCGTCTGCGTCGAGGAGAACCACCTTAACCGTGAGGGAACCTACATCGATGCCCAGCCTCAACGTTTCGCCCATCACTGCGCACAGGTTACCGAGGGTGGGGGCACTGTCAAACGCCATGCTGCGGCGCGTGGGCACTACGTGCGCCACAAACGGCCACGCCAAGTTACTGCGCCGGCCAGAGCGACTACTGCCACCACTGCCAGCACGGCGATCACCGCCGGGTCGGGGACGGGAATCGAAAGACCGATCACCAGACCCACCAATCCCACGCCGACGGTCAGGAGCATTGTGTATATCCAGCCTCGTAATGCGTGCATGGACCCAGCTTACGCTCTCTCGGCCTGGTGTTCAAACAAGGGGACGACGGCGAACCGGTCGACGTCTATCAGGCCGAGGTCGGTCAGCTTGAGGTGGGGAATCACCTCCAGGGCCACAAAGGACAAGCTCATGAACGGGTCGGGAAGTGTGCAGCCGAGGCGGATGGCGGCTGACTTTAGCTCGGACGCTTGCTGTACTACATCCTGCAGGGGTCGGTCCGACATAAGCCCCGCGATGGGAAGCGGCAGGAGCGCGAGAGGCTTTCCCCTTTCCACTACCACTTGCCCTCCCCCATGCTGAGCGAGCAGCTGTACCGCTGCCTCCATGTCTTCGTCGTCTACTCCCAACACCACGAGGTTGTGCGCGTCGTGTGCCACCGTAGAGGCCATCGCTCCCCGCCGGAGGCCGAAACCTCTCACCAACCCTAGTCCGACGCGACCGGTACCGTGGTGCCGTTCGATCACCGCCAGCTTCAGCAAATCACGCTTTGGATCTGATACCACCAGGCCATCGGCCACCGCGGGCCTGGCCAACGTCTGCTCGGTGAGGAGCTGGTCGGGGAGAACCACGATCACCCGCGCTCTTGCTGACTGGGCAGGGATGGAGAACCTGCCCTCCTCCAGTCTCGTGTGGAGACGGCTGGAGGGCAGAACGGGGGCCTGGGGCAGGGAAGGCAGGTAGTTCCCATGTTCGGACACCAGGGTGCCGTCTGCGTAAACCTGGTCAACTTTCACACCGGAAAGGTCGGTGAGCACCACAATGTCCGCTCTGTAACCTGGAGCGAGGGCTCCCAGATCCCACAAACGGTAGCAGCGTGCCGCGTGCAGCGTGGCTGCGGTGAACACGAGCTCAGGTTGGCTACCGGCGGCTATTGCTTCGCGCAGAACGCTGTCCAGATGACCCTCGTGCGCCAGCGTTGGCGGATGACGGTCATCCGTACAGAAGTGGACGAACGGTGCGGTCCTCCAGTTCAGAATCGGCAACAGGGCGTGCAGATTGCGGGCTCCGGTTCCCTGCCTGATGTGGATGTGCATCCCGCAACGAAGCTTCTCCTGCGCTTCCGCCAGCTCGGTGCACTCGTGGTCAGTACGAGGTCCGGCCAGTGCGTATGCCCACAGCTGAGCTCCCTCCAGGCTTGGGGCATGGCCGTCTATTGGACCTGGTCGGGCTGCGTGCAGCTTGGCCAGCGCCTCCTCTTCTCCAGCCAGAACGCCGGGGTAGTTCATCATCTCCCCCAGGCCCACTACGCGCGGCCAGGTGAGCATGTCGGCCACTGCTGTGGCGTCGAGCGCCGCGCCTGCCGTGCTGAGGTGGCTCGCCGGCACACACGAGGGGACGGTAAGGTACACACGCAAGGGCAGACCATCGCTTGCTCGCAGCATGTACCGAACGCCGTCAGCACCCAGTACGTTCGCTATTTCGTGTGGATCAGCGATCACGGTGGTCGTTCCGTGGGACACCACTGCCCGGGCGAACTCGCCGGGGGCGAGCTGCGAGCTCTCCAAGTGCACATGGGCATCCACGAACCCAGGAACGACGAAAGCTCCTCGCACGTCCACAACGCGGCGTGCCTCGCGGCCTTGGAAACCCACCACTCTACCTTCGTCTACGGCAAGATCTGCCTTCACGAACTGGCCGGAGAACACGTCGAGAACGTTCCCGCCCTGCAAAATGAGGTCTACGGGCGCCATCCTTCGCTCGCTCATGCACCCTCCCGAACCGCAGTTTACCATGGAACGTGGAGGTGAACCTTGCTCGGAGGGTGCGGCAGCGGGTAGTGTCCGCTGAATGGGCGGGCTCGGCTGACGGGTGCGTGGGAGAGTGACTGAGGTGGGTGCGGTATTGGCGGATCCTGTGCCATGGACATGCCTGGCGCTATTGGTGGCGGCGGTGTGGGCGCTGCGGCACAGCCGGCTGCTGGCGACGTGGCTGGTAGCCTGGCTGACCCTGCTGTCCTTCCTGTCGGTGGGACCCGGCGCGGATCTTCTTCTCCGTCCTCTGGAGCAGGCGTTCCCGCCGTTGCATGAGGCGCCGGAAGGCCCAGTGGCCGCCGTTGTTGTCTTGAGTGGGGGAGATGGGTGGTCGGAGGAGCGTCCCATCACCAGCGCGTTGTCCACTTCGTCCACCGACCGCTTGGTGGAGGGCGTCAGGGTGTGGCACCTCATCGGTGGAGAGGCGAAGCTCATCTTGGTCGGAGGAGTAGGGGAGACGGGTGGGCGCGCGGAGGCCCCTGTGATGGCGCAAGCAGCGCGGGCGCTGGGGGTCCCTGAGGAAGCGCTCGCCTGGGAGTCGGCATCGCGTAACACCCATGAGAACGCGCTCGCCGTGCGCGACCTTCTGGGGGAGGAGAGGTTCGTAATGGTGACATCTGCGTTTCATATGCCGCGGGCGGTAGAGGCCTTCCGGAGGCTGGGAATGGATCCGTATCCTGCACCTTGCGGTCATGCCGCCCGGCTGGCGCACAGCGCGTGGGCCTGGTTTCCCCAGGCGCAGTCCCTGTGGCGCTCAGCGCAAGCTGTTCGGGAATACGTAGCCACTTTATGGTACCGCTTTCGTTATCGCCAGGGCGCTTAGCGGAGGCAACGTTGTGGTGCCCGCGAGCCAAGGCTAGAATCTTAGAGGTGATGCGAACGTGTGCCTGGCTGTCCCAATGAAGGTGGCTGCTGTGGAGGGCAGTGTGGCTACGCTGGAGTCCGGCGGAGTCCGCACGCGCGCTCGGCTAGATGCCATTGCCGAACCAGTGTCTGAGGGCGATTATCTTCTCGTGCACGCAGGGTTTGCTATCCGTAGGCTGGATCCCGAGGACGCACAGGAGACGTTGCAGCTGCTGGACGAACTGCTGGCGGCAGGGGATGAAGGCTGACCGGTTCTCTCTGCGTGATCCAGAGCGCGCACAGGCCTTGGCACAGGCACTACGTCGTCTGGCTCCGCGCCGTCCTGTACGCATCGTCCATGTGTGCGGGACTCACGAGATCGCCATAACTCAGCATGGATTGCGTCACGTGCTCCCCCACGGGGTGACGGTCCTCGAGGGGCCGGGGTGTCCGGTGTGTGTGACGTCCACTGTTGACCTCGACAGATCTGTTCGCCTGGCCGAGCGAGGCACGACTGTGTGTTCCTTCGGTGACATGATGCGGGTCCCCGGAACCAGGATGACCCTGGACGAGGCACGCAGCCGCGGTGCTCAGGTGCAGACGGTGCTGTCTGCAGCCGATGCTGTCGATCTCGCCCGGCGAAATCCTGCTCGGGAGGTTGTGTTCTTCGCTGTAGGCTTTGAGACCACTGCCCCGGGCACGGCGGCTGTGCTGCTGGACGGGCCGCCGGACAACTTCTCGGTTCTGTGCTCTCACAAGCTGATCCCACCTGCGGTGCAGCGGCTGATGGAAATGCCGGGCACTGAGATAGACGGACTGCTCGCCCCAGGGCACGTGTCCACGGTCATCGGGGCGGGAGCGTATGCAGCCCTTGCCCGAAGGCACGAAATCCCTGTGGTCGTTGGAGGGTTTGAGCCATTGGATGTGCTGTACGCTTTGGTTCTCCTGCTCAGGCAGCTTGCGGAGGGACGTGCGGAAGTGGAGAACGCCTACCCGCGAGCAGTGAGTTGGGAGGGAAATCTCCAGGCACAGCGGTTGCTTGAGGAAGCCTTCCAGATCAGCGACGCCAGGTGGCGGGGGATCGGGGAGATAGCAGACTCAGGGTTGGCAGTGCGAGAAGAGATAGGTCGTTTCGATGCGACGCTGAAGTACGACGTTCCCGCTGAGGAGGGACAAGAAACAGTGCCTGGGTGCCGCTGCGCCGATGTGCTGGTAGCTCGCGCGGTCCCCAGCGATTGTCCGCTGTTCGGTGGGACGTGTACTCCCCTGGCGCCGGTTGGTCCGTGCATGGTGGGCGCAGAAGGGGCATGCTCGGTGTGGTACCGGTATGGGGAGCGGCCATCACTATGAGACCGGCCGACGAACGCATAAGTCCGATGCACGGGGCGGGGGGAGAGGTCATGGGACAGCTTATCTCCGAGCGCGTGCTGCCGAAATTCGCCCTGCGGTCAGCTGGAGACGTCGGTTTGGATGCACTAGACGATGGGGCCTCCTTGTTGCTCCCCGAAGGGGAGGTGGTGGTCACCACCGATGCCCATGTGGTCAAACCGTTGTTCTTCCCCGGGGGAGATATCGGCCGGTTGGCAGCGTGTGGAACGGTGAACGACCTGACGGTGATGGGGGCCAAGCCAGTCGCTTGCACGTTGGCAATGGTGCTGGAGGAAGGATTCCCGCTGGCGAAACTGGATCGCATCCTTTCGTCTTGTGCCAGGGTTCTGGACGAGACGGGCGCCGCCCTGGTGGCTGGCGACACCAAGGTCATGGGGCAGGGGCAGCTTGACGGCGCCGTGCTCATCACGACTGGGATCGGAGTGGCGCGGCGCTTGGTCAGAGATTCCGGTCTGAGGGCGGATGACCTGATAGTAGTCACTGGTCCAGTCGGCGATCACGGCATGGCTCTCGTCGCAGCGCGTGAGGACTTCCACCTGGAAAGCGATCTGATGTCTGATGTGAGCCCTTTGTGGCCCCTGCTGTCCGCTGTGTTGGACGAGATCGAGGTGACGGCGATGAAGGATCCCACCCGGGGAGGGCTGGCGGCGGCGCTGAACGAGATGGCTCGCAAGGCCGGCGTGGGGCTGGAGGTGGAGGAAGCCAGGATCCCAGTACGCCCACAAGTACGTGCTGTGGCGGATCTTCTGGGCTTGGACCCTCTTCAGTCCGCCTGCGAAGGACGGGCTGTGCTAGGGGTATCTGCGCAGGACGCAGACAAGGCGCTGACATTGCTGCGTCGGCACCCGACAGGCCAACAGGCGACGATCATCGGACGGGTAACGAAGGACAGGCCGGGGATGGTTGCGCTGAAGACGGCGGTGGGAGGGCGGCGTTTGCTGGAGATGCCCCTCGGCGATCCTCTGCCCCGCATCTGCTAGCGTCAGGGGCTCTCTACCTCCGGAAGTCTGCGATCACGAATGTGTGGTCGGAGGGCCTTTCGGCCCGCCTGGGTTCTGTGTCGATCCAAGCACGTAGCGAGCGATCTGCCAGCGGGGTGGTAGCCCAGATGTGGTCCACCCTCCAGCCGAGCCCGCGGTCCAGTGCTCCCCGCACTCGGTAGTCCCAGAAAGTGTACTGTCCTGGCTTGGCCGGGTGGTGCAGGCGAAAGACGTCCACAAATCCCCAGGCACGAATCTCCTCCAGCGCAGCCCTGGACTTGGGGTGGAAGTCGACGTGGTTCTTCAGACGAGCAGGATCGTGCACGTCTATCGTCTCGGGGGCCACGTTGAAGTCGCCGCACCACAGGAGAGGCCTGTGGGGGCGGAAGTGGCGCTCGAAGTATCGTCTCAGTCGGGCGAGCCACTCCAGCTTGTATGCGAACTTGGGCGAGTCGGCCTTCTCTCCCATTGGGACGTAGGTGTTGACGATGGGAATCCCTCTCACTGTGAGGCGGATGAGCCTGGCCTCGTCCGGCGAGCCAGCGTCGTCCAGGCCGAAAGAGACATCTTCTGGCTCTTCCCTGCACAAAGCGGCCACACCAGCATATGCTCTCTGCCCGCGGAAGACCATGTGGTAGCCAAGCTGCTGCAGCGCCTCCACAGGGAAGTCACGGTCCTGTACTTTGGTCTCCTGCAGGCAAAGCACATCAGGCCTCTGCGCGGTGACCCAGTCGCTGATGAGCTGCAACCGGGCACGCAAAGAGTTGGCATTGAACGTCGCCACCCGAAATAGGTCGCTCACTCAGTGCTCTCCGTCCTCTCGCTGTCCAGTGGGCGGCCGGCTTGTGTCTAGCAAGTATGGTCAGCCGCACAGCCCAGGGTGCCCGAAGAGGACGTCTCCTGACGGCCAGCCTGGGCTGTGCACCATTTTACCTCGGGTTCGGGTTGTCCGTCGAGCAGGACAGCGAGTTCGTGCAGCTTCCGTATGTACAGAGCTTTGACTACCGGACTCGTTCCGTGGTCAGCCAGCAAGGTCCGTTGCAGTCTGTCGGCCATTGGCACAGGTTGTTCGTATCACTTCCTTCCAGCTATTATCAGCGCACTGAAGGAATACCGCCCTTGTGGGGCCCGGGGGAGGTAAGCGAATGTCGGACTTTGACAGCCAGCCTGAATACCTGATCACGTTTCTTCGCGAGCTTAACCGCAGCCGCGATCTGAAGTCTCTGGCTCAGGTTGTGCTGGAGCACGCGGTGTCCTTGGTTGGGGGGGCGGAACGGGGTTCGTTCATGCTGATGAACGAGGAAACTAATAGCTACGAGTTCATCGCGGCGGTAGGGTGGCCGGTTGAGATGCTACGTCAGATTGCCGTCCCGGCCTCACAGATGCTGCAGCGGGTGGTCTACGGTGACCGGCCGGCGATCATCCGCGACCCTTACGAACAGGATCGAGAGAAGATATCGCCCGAGGTGGCCGAGCTGCTGGAGTCATATGGGCCGAACCGGGCTATCCTGTCCTTTCCCATCAGACATGGGGGAGAGGTCATCGCTTACTTGAACCTGGACAGCCCGGACAACCCCGATGCCTTCTGTGAACAGGATTTCGATCTGCTCGAGGTTGTGCAGCAGGAGATTGCGGTCGCCCTGCAAGCAGTGTTGGGGCGGGAGAGGCTGGCGGAGCTGGAAGAGTTCTTTCGCCTGCTGTTTGAGCGTCTGGCCGACGCGGTGTACATCGCGGAGTTCGACGGGACGATCGTGCGGGCGAATCGGGCGGCGAGTGAGCAGTCGGGATATACGTTGGACGAGCTTACAGGGATGAACATCATGCGTGATCTTGCATGCCGAGAGCCCAAGTTGACGTACAAGAGGGCCGTTGACCTGTTGAACAAGGGTGAGGTTGTGCGTTTTGAGGAAGTCAAGCAAAGGAAGGACAGGTCCCTGTACGTGACAGACTGCGCGGTGACTGTGTTCGAGTACCGAGGGCAGAAGGTCACACTGTCTGTCAACCGTGACATCACCGAACGGAGAGAGGCCGAGCGAAGGCTCGAGCGCCGTAACCGGGAACAAGAGGCACTGTTGACGGCCTCCAGGGCGCTGAGCTCCACTCTGGAGCTGGAGGAGCTCCTGCACCGAATGCGAGAGCAGGTCACGGAGTTGATCTCTTGTGACAGCTTCTTCATAGCCCTTTTGGACAGGCGCCGTAGGGAGCTACTTCTGGAAGTGATGGTCGAGCGCGGGGTGTCGCTGGGGAAGTACAAAGTGGATGCAGCCCCCAGCAATAGCTTGACCGCTTGGGTGGCCCATACCGGGGAGCCTCTGTTGGTGGGAGACTTGGAGAGCGAGCCTTTGCCTGCGGCATTTCGCCAAGTGGGTGATCCGACGCGCTCCTGGCTGGGGGTACCTCTGCTGGCCAAGGGCGAACCGATCGGCGTGATGTCCGTCCAGAGCCTGGCCCCGCAAGCGTTCTCTGAAGATGACCTGCGTCTTCTGTCCGCTTTTGCCGGGCTGGCGGCTGCTGCCATCAGCAATGCGGAGCTACACGCAGGGGTAGCCAGTTTGCAGGGGAAACTTCTGGCCGTGGAACGCGTTGCTCGAAAGATGAAGCTGGCGGAGGGCAAAGACGAGCTGTACCGACAACTCGTCGGGGCCACTCGCGAGATCTTCGGCTATGAGATCTGCGGCATAGCGGAACCGAGAGAGGGGGCGCTCAAGGTGGTGCAAGGGGGTGACACTGGTGGGGCGCTGGAAGCCCCTCTGACCCTGGCTGGGCTCGGGATAGCTGCGGCCGCCTGGGGGGGCGGTCGAACGGAGTACATCCCTGACGTTAGGTTGGACCCCCGCTACGTGGAGGGCGCGCCACAGACGCGGAGCGAGCTGGCGATTCCCTTTTGGGTGGGGGCGCGGCAGGCAGGGGTGTTCGATGTGCAGAGCCCCTTGGAGGACGCTATACCGCCGGAGGATCGTAACCTGCTGGAAATACTGGTTTCGCACATGGCTGTCTCTTTGGCCGGACTGGAGCGGTTGGAGACTATGCGCTCGCTGTCGAGCAAGTTGGAGCAGCTTCACCACGCGGTGGACGAGCTGCAGAAGTGTTCCAACGTTGAGGAGCTTTGCTGGACGGCTGTGCGCACAGCGGCAGATGTGCTGGGAATGTCGGAGTGCAACATTGGGTTGGCTGAAGGGGAGTACCTAGTGCCGGTGGCCTCGGCCGGGAGAGCTCGGGAGATGAGTCGCCCCCTACGACGGGGAGAGGCGATCGCCGGGAGGACCTGGGAGACAGGGAAGACTGTGTGGGGCAAGATCGGTGATTTTCCGGAGGCCAGGCCCACGGATCCAGAGTTCAAGGCGTTCGTATCGGTTCCCATGGGTGAAGAGGGTGTGTTTCAGGCGATCACCGTCTCCGATGAGGGATTCGCGCCCTCTGACGTGACCCTTGCTGAGATACTGGTGGGGCACGTACAGGGGGAGCTGAAGCGGATCCGGCTGGAGGAAACACTGCGCGAACAGGCGACACGAGATGGGTTGACGGGTTTGTACAATCGACGTTTCCTGTCCGAAGTACTGGAGCGAGAGATGGCACGGGCAAGACGCTACGCGCACCCCATCTCCGTGATCATGGCTGACATAGACGATTTCAAGCAGGTGAACGATCGGTTCGGTCATCTGAAGGGAGACCAGACGCTCCGCGAAGTGGCTGCGATCCTGCAAGAAGCTGTACGGGAGAGCGACTATGTGTTCCGGTATGGGGGAGAGGAGTTCGTGGTACTCATGCCGGAGACGGCCGACCTGGCGACGCAGGTGATTGAGCGGTTGAAGGAGGCCGTGGGTCGCTGGGCACAATCAGCTGGGCTGGGCGATCTTCAGTTCGGACTCACCATGGGGTGGGCTATGTGGGACCCACAGACAGGGGAGGGGGCGACGCCGGACTCCGTTCTGCACAAGGCCGATCAGGTCCTTTACAGCTTCAAGCAGCGCAAGGGGCGCTAGGCCTGTTTTCCTTCTCGTGTGTTCTCGCGCTCCGCCTGGGTGCAGCTCCAGGAGGCCGACTCCAGTGTCAGCCCGTCGGTGGCCGCAATGACGCTGATACCAGTCCGCGAAGCTGCCTGTTCGGCCAGTTTGCGGGGGCCGGCGCGCAGCATGGTCATTCCGAAATGGGTGAGCACGGCAAGACTCGGTCGCACCGCCTGGATCAACTCCATGGCCTCCGGTAACGACAGGTGGTCGCCGTCTGGCCTCCACTCCCGCTGGACTGTGTTCAGGATCAGAAGATGGGATCCGGCGTAGTGTGCCGCAAGGCGGTCGTGCATGCGTCCGTCAACGACGAACCCGAGACGCCCTTCGGGGGCGTCGAACAGAAGCCCATAGGTCTCCACACCGTGCTGATGCCGGACTGGGGTCACGGTCACGTTGCCCAGTGCTACAGCCACGCCGTCCGACCACGTATGGATTGCCTGCGGGTATCTGCGCACATAGTGTAGAACCACAGGATCATCTCCCTCTAAGGCGTCCTCGGGCGCCAAGAGGATTCCCTGCTGCTTCCTCCCGCCTTCGGCTATCACTTCTAGCATAACGTTCACGTCAGTTGAGTGGTCCAGATGCTTGTGGGAGAGCAAGATGGCAGACAGCCTCTCTGGTGACAGCGCCGGTCGGGCACGGCGAGCACGGAGCAGTGTGCCGGGGCCTGGGTCCAAGAGGAGCTGCACACTCCCCAGCTTCAGCCAAGTACCTGCCGAATAGCGGAGTTGGCGAGCGACCACGAACCTCGCTCCTGCAGTGCCGAGGAACTTAACCTGACCCATGCGCCATTTCTTTGGGCTCCCTCACTCGCAACAGGTGAGTGCGGCTATAGCTGCACCCGGCCCCTCAGGGCTCGCCCCAGCGTCACCTCGTCTGCGGATTCGAGGTCCCTCCCCGCGGGAATCCCTTGGGCAATCTGTGTCACACGTGTTCCGGTGGGCTTAAGCTTTCGTACCACGTGCATCCCGGTGAGGTCTCCCTCCATGTTGGGCTCCAGCGCTAGTATCACTTCCTGGAGGCCCTCCTCCTGGACCCGCCCCACGAGCTCGTCGATCGCCAGATCATCGGGTCCGATGCGTGCCGAAGGGCTTACCAGCCCTCCTAAAACGTGGTACAGACCGTGAAACTGTCCGGTGCGTTCCACTGACTGAATCTCCCATGGCCGAGCCACCACGCAGACCGTGGCCATGTCCCGCTTGCTGTCGGTGCAGATGGGGCAAAGCTCGCCGGTAGCGAAGTTGCCGCAACGGGTGCAAGCCTTCACCCGTTCGTGCAGGGACGAGGCCGCCTCGCCCAGACGCCGAGCTTCCTCTGGCTTGGCCAGCAGGTAGAACGCAATGCGTTCTGCTGAGCGACGTCCTATGCCGGGGAGTTTGCTCAGGGCCAACAGCAGCTCTTCCAGAGGGGGAATCACGGCATAAGCCCGGGAGGAAGTCCTCCCCCCAGGTCCGACATAAGCTCCTTGGCCATCTCCTGGGCCTTGTCTTGCGCCTCCTGCACTGCTGCCACAGTCAGATCCTGTAGCATCTCGGTTTCGGCGGGGTCCACCACTTCAGAGGAGAATGTCAGCTCCAGCAGTCGCCCTTGCCCGGACACCACGGCCCGAACCATTCCCCCACCGGAAGTAGCCTCGACGCGCGCCTCCTGTAGCTTGCGCTGGCGTTCGGCCATCTCCTGCTGCAAACGCTGCGCCTGCTGCATCAGCTGCCTCATGTCTCCGAAACCCTTCATGCTGATTGCTCCTTCATGATCTCACCTTCCAGCACCTCGGCCGCCAACGCCGCCCGCTCCTCCAGAGATGGCTCCTCCCCCGCGTGTCCCTCCCGCTCGATGTGGACTCCGAGCAAAGCCCCGAAATGTTTGTGGGCTATCTCCTCGAGTGCACTACGCACTTGGGCTTCCTGCAACGAATCATAATGGAAGCGGCAGTCTGCAGGCAGCACGATGCGCAATACGCCGTCGGCGAGGTATTGCCTGGCTGGGAGCAAAAACGCTGCCAACGCACGGCTTCTCCGGTAGCAGTCGGCGAGCATCGGCTGCCAGGTGGGGTCATCTGCCCGCGGCTCAGGGGGAGCTGTGATAGGAGGAGGAGGAGGAGAGGAGGAAGTATCGTTGTCTGCGTTCGTTTCGGCAACGGATGGACCGCAGAGCTCTAGGATGCCGAGTTCCACATGCAATCTTCGAGACACCGCCCGCGGCAGTTCTGCACGCCAGGCCACCAGGGCGCGGGCAACGGGTATCAGCTGGCTCTCGCCGGCGATGATCCGGTCTCTAGCCCTAGCAGCGGCCTCTTCCAGAAACACAGCCACATCCCGCCCTCGCGATGTCAGTTCTGCTACGGCAGCCAACGGGCCTTGGGCCTCGCCAGAGGCCAGAGATGAAACAAAGCTGTCTACCACATCCTCCGGCGGTAGGCCCAGCAGCTCTTGCACTGTGTGCTGGGTTATGGGAGAGCTGTGCGCCAGCTGTTCCAGTAGTACCTCTGCATCTCGCAGTGACCCCCCGCTGCGGCGGGCTATGAGCTGCGCTGCTTGAGTCTCGACCTCCAGCCCCTCATTGCGCGCAATCTCCATGATCTTGTGTGCGATCTGGTCTGCACCTAGAGGGGAGAACTCGAAGGATTGGCAACGTGACAAGACTGTCAGCGGGACCTTGTGAGGTTCCGTGGTGGCGAGAATGAACAGGACCCGCGGGGGGGGTTCCTCCAGCGTCTTGAGCAGCGCATTGAACGCCTCGCCGGTGAGCATGTGCACCTCGTCGATGATGTACACCTTGCGCGTGGCAGCGGCAGGGACGTAGCCGACCTGTTCGCGCAGCTGACGTATGTGATCGATCCCTCTATTGGAGGCACCGTCCACTTCGACAACGTCCAACGAAGCTCCGCTCAGAATCCGCACGCAGCTCTCACAGGCATTGCACGGTTCACCGTCGTGGACAGACAAACAGTTGACCGCCCGAGCGAGGATACGTGCCACAGAGGTTTTCCCCACGCCGCGTTGACCACTGAACAGGAAGGCATGTGCGGTCTTGCCCATGGACACGGCCCGCTGGAGCGTATGTACCACGAGCTCCTGGCCTACAACATCGGAAAACCGCAAGGGACGCCAACGTCTGTACAGCGAGAGCCCTTGTTCACCTTGTCCTGGTCCCATGACTCTATGTAAGGAGAGCTTAAGGCAAAGCGCGCCTTGGGCAAACGGGAAGGCTCAGTGGGTGCCTCCCAGGCAGAACGTGAATCCCGCCTCCCAGGCGAGAAGGCCCGCAGGGCTCACCTCTAGGCCCGTGTACAGGCTGAGAGCTCGGCTTGCGGTGGCTCTCAGAGCCAAAGATGACTTGGCCCAGCCCCACAAAGTGTCAGGACCGCCGGTCCAACTGGTTATGGAGAAGCTGGTTCCCTCGGACACGGGCACGCGGATGCTGAGGCGTGACACGTGGGGAGCCGCGACCAAGCTGTGGTCGCCCAGGTCGATTGTGAGCTCCACCCACGCCTTACCCGCGGGACACTCCAGGGTGAGCCCGAGCACACGGAACCCAGTGATCAGCAAAGGAGGTTCCCAGGTGACCTCGGAGTGTATAACGAGACCTCCTGCGCCCAGGCACAAACTCGGCTGGACCGACAGCGTGTTTCCTGTGGGGGTGGCCACGTGTTCTGCTGACACCGTCAGTATGCCAGCGCGAACTTGTCCGCTGAGCCGGACTTCCTCCAGACCACCCGGTGGCGAGAACACTGCGTCAGCCTTCCACCTGTGCCACCATGCCGAGAGGATGGCTTCATGAAGGAGCAATGCCTGCCCGCCGATCGGGTGGAACTCAACTGTGTAGCTCCTCCCGGGGCCGAGCAACGCGAGTCTCTCCGCCGTGGCTCCCAACTCTGCGGTCAGCGACCAACCGGCCGGGTAGTTGTCGGGCCAGCCTACGCGGGCCCAAGCGCCGAAGTCCAGCTGACCGGTTCCCGCGGGGTCGGCCCAAGCCCAAACCCAGCGGCCGACAATGCCCCCGGATACCCACTCTACCTCTGCTTGCGCGTACCGGAGGTCAGGGCCCACCGTGTCCCAAACCGAGCTCCATCCTACAGTCAGCCCGGAACCGGAGGCTTTGGCCCCCAGTCCAGTCCAGCGGGGAACCCCCCACTCACCCGTGACGTGCCAGTCAGTGGTAAGCGGAGGTAGGATGAGTTGCCCTGCCAGTTCCCAGGTGGGCGCGTGGTCTGTGGGTACGCGCCAACTGCTGGACAGACAAATGCCGATTGCGAGGACCGTTTGTGCAGCGAGGGACACGCATAGGCCCACGGTCGCAGCAAACTTCAGCCAAGACATCGTGGTACAAGGGTAAGGGTCAGTCCCGGCACGAGATGTGCCCCCTGTCCACGCTCCGGGGGCCCTTGGTCCCCTGGCCTGGTGCTCAGTACCATAAGGGTTGTGCGAACCTTCGTCGTGGTAAGTCACACTGCTCCGGTGGACGGGGATTTTCCCCTGACTGACCTGCCTGGTGCGGCCGGGCGCCTGGACATTCTGTGTCGGTGTGCGGTGGAGACGTTCCTTCTCTCGCACGGGATCCGCAAGGATGCCCGCTTGTTCTTGGTGATACGTGATCAACTGGTGATCTCAATGGAAGGACACCGCCTTCGCCATCTGAATCCCGATGAGCGTTCGACGGCCGCGCTCTTGCGACGAGCGCTTGCTCGAGGCGTTACTTTGGGCCCCGGTGAGCGCGGGGAGTCGACTAGCGGAATTGCTGTTCGGCGTGCTGGGCTGGCGGAGCTCGTCCAGGCCCTGCGGGAGGAGGGAACCTATCTAGTATTGTTGGATGAGGAGGGGGTGCCCATCTCGCAGGCCCCGCTGCCCGCCAACCCGGCGTTCATCCTGTCGGATCACCGGGAGTTCGAGCCGAAAGAGCTGAGCCTGCTGGCCAAGTTGCCCCGGCTGTCGGTCGGTCCGCGCTGGCTTCATGGCCATCAGTGCATTACCTTGGTGCATTCTGAGCTGGATCAGAGGGAGGCCGGATGGACAACCGGATGGACAAGTGGGTTAGACTGGTCACCGTGATGGGCGAGGTGGAGGCGAACCTGCTGGCAGGCTTTCTGGCAGGAGAGGGAATCGAAGTCAAGTTCCGCACCCACGTTCCTCCCTCTGTGTACCCGATGATGGCGGATGGCCTGGCTGAGGTACAGATCATGGTGTTGGCTGAGGACCTTCCGCGGGCCCAGGAAGCGCTGGCCGCTTACCGAGTTCCTGATCCGAAGGAGGAGTAGGCTCGAGGTGGAGGAGGTTGAGTATCGCAAGGAACGCGCTCATCTGGCTGCCGAACTGGCTTCCCAGGGGATAGATGATCGACGGGTGTTGGCAGCTGTGGAGAAGGTGCCGCGACACCGCTTTGTGCCTGAGCACTTGCGACCGTGGGCCTACGTCGACCGTCCGCTTCCCATCGGCAAGGGCCAGACGATCTCCCAGCCCTACATTGTCGCGCTGAGTCTGCAGGCCCTTCGGATCCAGCCGGGGGAACGGGCGCTGGAGGTGGGGACGGGCTCGGGCTATCAGGCCGCGCTCCTTGCTGAGATCGGCGCGCAGGTGTTCAGTGTGGAACGTCACGGCGAGCTTGCGGAGTCTGCACGGGTCTTGCTGGTGGAGCTTGGTTATGCTGGAGTGCACATCCGAGTGGGCGACGGAACTCTGGGGTGGCCCGAACAGGCGCCGTTTGTGGGGATTGTAGTATCGGCTGGGGCTCCAACTGTACCGCGGGCGCTGCAGGAGCAGCTGGCTCCGGGGGGACGTCTTGTCGTGCCAGTGGGTGATCGGTGGCGCCAAGATTTGTGGCTGGTGGAACGGACCGATGGTGAGTGGCGCAGGTCATATCTCTGTCCCTGTGCATTTGTGCCGCTGGTTGGTGAGGGGGGTTGGCGTTGATCGACTTGCGCTCTGATACTGTTACCAAGCCCACTGCGTCGATGCGACAGGCGATGGCGGCGGCCGTCGTTGGCGACGACGTCTACAGTGAAGACCCGACTGTGAGAGAGCTGCAGGAACAGGCAGCCGACCTCATGGGAATGGAGGCGGGGCTTTTCGTTCCCTCTGGCACCATGGGTAACCAGGTGGCCATAGCCTGTCATACACAGCCCGGGCAGGAAGTGGTGGTGGAGGCAGGATCGCACATCCTCAACGTGGAGCTCGCTAGCATGGCGCGACTGTCGGGAGTGATGCCGCGGGCCGTGGTTGGAGAAGGGGGCGTGTTCACTGCCAGCCAGGTCGCGCAGGCAATACGGCCTGACGTCTACTACTTGGCTCCGACCGGCCTGGTGTGCCTGGAGTCGACGCACAACGCTGCTGGGGGCACGGTGTGGCCGATGCGCGCCGTGCGGGAGATTGTGGAGGTGGCTCGGGCGCGGAACATCCCCGTGCATCTAGATGGCGCGCGGATCTTCAACGCGCAAGTGGCCACCGGAAAGCCGGTTCGGCAGCTAGTGGAGGGTGTGAGTTCGGTGATGTTCTGTTTGTCAAAAGGATTGGGCTGTCCTGTAGGTTCTGTTCTATGTGGGAGCGCTGCCTTCATCGCCAACGCCCGGCGGCTGCGCAAGGCACTGGGGGGAGGAATGAGGCAGGTGGGGGTGCTGGCGGCAGCCGGGCTCCATGCCTTGCAGCACCATGTCGAGCGGCTGGCTGAAGACCACAGCAACGCGGCTCTGCTGGCTTCCGGGTTGGCTGAGATACCCGGCGTGAGTGTGTGGCCTGCACAGACCAACATTGTCGTAATCGAACTGAATTGCTCTTTCACTGCTTCCGAGCTCTGCGACCGGCTTTCCCGGAAGGACATCCTCGCCTCGCCGGCGGCTGCGGGAACCGATCCGCGAAGAGTACGCTTCGTGACACACCTTGATGTCTCTCACGGTGACATACTGCGGACAGTTGACCGCGTCGCGGAGGAACTGCGCGGCTCGACTGGGTGACAATCTCGCCTTAGCACAGTCTGTCTTGTCCTCGTCTGTCAACTCCGCGGGCCGTAGTCTGCGTCACAAGGGAGGCGAGAACCATGAGATGGACAGCCTTGGTAGTGGCGGCAGCGGCTACAGTATCCGGCCTGGCCGGCCCGCTGAACGTTGGCTCGGGTGTCCAGTGGTACGTCGCTTCCTTCCCGGATATTGCCGGTTACATACAGCAGGTTAACGAGACGATCAGGTTTATCAACAACGACGTGGAGGGAGATGTCGCCGTTGTTGGTCTCCTCGACGGCGGTCCAGGCGTGAGCATCTCGCAGTCGGTGGGGAGGACCTTCGCTTTGGGAGCCAAGCTTGTGATGCTCAAGGGGGGCGTTGGCACTGACGGAGCCTGGCACAGTGGGGGGAGCGAACACGAGGTCGCGCTGTCCCTGGAAGTGGGAATGATCGGCGGGCTGGCAGAGCTCACGTTCGGTCTTGCGGATGGGCTTGTGGAGGTGTCTCTTGCCGGTGGATGGGGCACCGCCTGGGTGGACCACCGCTGTGAGTTCGGCTTGCCCGGCGGTTGGGAGATGCCATTCGCTCCGCCCCCGGACGACCGGCGATATCGCACGGGGGGACCCATAGGACAGCTGGGAGTGCGGGCGAAGCTTCCGCTCGGCCCGGGACTGACCTTGGGAACCGAGGGAGGGCTTCGGTTGGCGCCGTTCGGTGTGCCGCATGCTGAAGGCGAGATGCTTGACCTGGCCCAGGACGGGGTGGGCGATCGCCTGGAATTCACCGGTCTGTGGGTGGGTTTCACTGTGGTGTTGTCCTTTGACCTGTGAGGTGAGGAGGTAGAAATGTGGCGAGGAAGAGCACTGCTTCTGGGTACGCTGGCTCTGGCTGTGTTGGCGTTGCTTGT
Organism: uncultured Thermotogaceae bacterium; assembly: GCA_964516385.1. Lineage (GTDB taxonomy): Bacteria > Bipolaricaulota > Bipolaricaulia > Bipolaricaulales > Bipolaricaulaceae > T3SED10-47. The sequence continues at coordinate 13,203 of CAZEYM010000017.1, read as the reverse complement.
GGGCTGTACAGATCGCCTGCAGGGCCGGCCACCGAAAGCACTTTTTGCTCTCCGACCGGCTGAGGGGGAGGCACCCTTGGTGGTCACGTTCGACGGATCGCTGTCATTCGCTGAGCATGGAACAATCGCCGATTACGTGTGGGATTTTGGCGACGGGACAGAAGGAATAGGACCGCTCGTGTCTCATGAATACACAAGGGGGGGCACTTACGAGGTTTCTCTGCAGGTCTACAACCACGAGGGAAGGTCTGACCGAAAAAACACGACCGTCGTAGTGCACTACCCACCACCGAGCGCTGACTTCACGTATGCGCCCGAAGGCCCGGCCACCGGGGAGAGGGTGGGGTTCGATGCAGGCGACTCCTCCAGCCCCAACGGCGAGATCGTTGAATACCGCTGGTCTTTCGGTAACGGGGAGTGGAGTGACGAGGGGGCGGAAGTTGAGCATGTCTACTGGGAGGGAGGAACGTATTCGGTGACATTGACGGTGATCGATTCGGCGGGACAGCGGCACGCGATCACCAAGAAGGTGGAGGTTGTCGGGAGGGCGCCATGCCAAAGCTTGTGAAGCGCCAGGCGAAGCTGGGATGCTCTCTTGGCTTGCTGGCTGTGGTCGGGTTGCTTGCCGGTTGCCTCGACCAAGGCAGCCCGGCGGGCGTGGGAGGAGTCATCAACGTCGATCCGCGACAAGGCAGGGCCCCCCTGGAGGTCACGTTCTCTGCCACCGTTCCCTCCCATGGGGAGACATCTGATGGGGATTGGCTGTGGGAGTTCGGGGACGGAACCGGAGTGGTTTCGGGGCGGGAGGTACAGCATACGTTCACCCGGCCGGGGGAGTACAGCGTGATCCTGAGAGTAGTAGGATCGTCGGGCATACACCGGACAAGCACGACGGTACGTGTGCTCAACAATGCTCCGGTGGCGTCCTTCTCCTTCTATCCCCGAGATCCTTTCGAAGGGGAAACGGTGAGCTTCGATGGGAGCGAATCGTACGATCCTGATGGGCGGATCGTCCGCTGGAGTTGGGATTTCGGAGACGGGAACACCGCGGAGGGAGAGCTCGAGTTCGCCGAGCACGAGTACACCCTCCCGGGCAGCTATACCGTGCGGTTGACCGTTGAGGACGAGCTGGGAGAGCAGGCGAGCACCAGTCGTGCCGTGGAAGTGGAGGACTGTGCAGGTGGTTGTTGCGGACGCAGGTAGCGAGAGCCCGCGCCGCTGACAGACGGAGGATGAGGCGCCGCTTCGGGGGAAGGGGCGCCTCTCCTAGTTTGGGGATGGATGCTCCGCCCGCCGAGAAGTACAATCTGCGTTGTGATGAAGAAGGCGATTTCTGTTCTGTCACTGATGATGCTTGTATTGCTTCTTCCGGGGTGTCTCAACACCGGCGGGCTACGTGCTGTGATCCATACCGATCCTTCCCCGCCGGAAGGGATGCCGCCGCTGACCGTTCAGTTCGATGGCTCGGACTCCTACGGGGGTGACATTGAGGTCTTCGAGTGGCTGTTTATCGACCCCCTTGGTGGGGAGGAGGTCGAACTGGGCCAGATCGTCGAGCGGACATTCGAAGAGGGGGGACAGTACCGAGTAGCCCTCACGGTGTACTCAGCCGATGGCAAGAGCGATACCGCAAGGAAGCTGGTTGCGGTAGGCGCCAGGCCCAGGGCCGACATCGTCATCCAGGGCGAGGGCCCTGCAGGCGACAGCGAGTTCTACGTTGGTGCCAGCATCAAGTTCGATGGCAGCGCTTCGATCGATGCTGCGCAGTGGTTGTGGGAGTTCAGCGACGGCGAGATGCGCCAAGGGCGCATTGTGAACAGGACGTTCTACAGTCGGGGCGCTTATACGGTGACGCTGACAGTGGAAAACGAAGAGGGGGCTCGATCCCTTCCTGTGGAGCGATCGTTCGAGGTAGTGACGAGGCCTTGCTGCGGCCAGTGAGCTTCTGCTCTCCTGACATCATAGGGGCACTGCAGGAAGTGGTTCGGCAGATACCTGCTGGGCGGGTGACGACGTTCAAGGCTGTTGCTGATGCCCTAGGCGATCCTGGTGTGGCGCGTTTCGTCGGCATGTGGCTGGCCGGCCCTGAAGGGGCTGAGCTTCCTGTTCACCGGGTCGTGTACGCCAGCGGAGAAGTGGGCCGCGGGAGATTCTCTGACCAGGAGCCCAACGGCGAACTGTTACGCGCTGAGGGAGTCAGAGTTGTGGGGACGCGAGTGGACCCCCTCGCCGCCTATTTCTTCTGGGACTTCAAGACCGATCGTCCTTTGGCTGAGCTGCGACGGCAGCAGGTTGAGCTGGCAGCCGGAGTGCGCTTCGAACCGCTGCCCCCCCCTGAGCTCGTTGGAGGTCTGGACGTAGGGTACGGCGATGGGCGGGCGATGGCTGTGTGCGCTCTTTGCACTCCTGGTGGAAGCCTGGAGGACTACGTGTGGGCTGATGTGGAAGCGCGATTTCCCTATATCTCAGGATACTTGGCGTGGCGAGAGCTGCCCTCCTATTTGGCGGTGTGGGAGGAAGTCGGAAGGGCTAGCTTGATTCCTGACGTTCTGCTGGTCGACGGAAACGGGGTGCTGCATCCTCGGCGGGTGGGGATTGCCAGCCATCTGGGTGTCCTGTTGGACGTACCTACGGTAGGAGTTGCCAAGCGTCCCCTGTGCGGTGAGTTCAACACTGCGGGGATGTCCATCGGCGAGTGGAGACCTGTGGTCCTGGAGGGAGAGACTGTGGCCGCCGCGCTTCGTACTGGGCGTAACCGGACGCTGTTCGTCTCTCCCGGCCACCGCACGGACCTTCCCTCAGCGCTCGACCTGGTGATAGAACAGGTCCAGTCGACAGAGTTGCCGTCTGCTGTGCGCTGGGCGCACGATCTGGCCGCTGAGGCGCTGGGCAACAGCTGACCGCAGCCCCTCTCGCCACCAGCTACTCGCTTGTTTCGGCCATCTTCGGGATGTGGACGCCGCGTTCTTTTGCTATGCGGATGGCCTTCTCGTACCCAGCGTCGGCGTGGCGGGCCACGCCGAGGCCGGGATCCACCGTGAGCACCCTCTCCAGTCGGCGGGCAGCTTCCTTGGTTCCGTCGGCCACGACGACCATGCCAGCGTGTATTGACTTGCCGATGCCCACTCCACCGCCGTGATGTACTGATACCCAGCTCGCGCCGGACACGGCGTTGAGCAGTGCGTTCAGGATTGGCCAGTCGGCGATGGCATCGGACCCGTCTAGCATTCCCTCCGTTTCCCGATAAGGGGAGGCCACAGAGCCGGAATCCAGGTGGTCCCGCCCGATCACTATGGGTGCTTGGACTTCGCCGCGCTTGACCAAGTCGTTGAACGCCAGTCCCGCTTCGGCCCGTTCACCATACCCCAGCCAGCAGATCCGCGCGGGCAAACCTTGGTGGCGGACGACCTTCTGGGCTCTGCGGATCCACCGCTCCAACGATCTGTCTTGTGGAAACAGCTTCAGTACCACCTCATCGGTGACTGAGATGTCCGCAGGATCGCCTGATAGGGCGGCCCAGCGGAAGGGCCCCTTGCCCTCGCAGAACATGGGGCGAATGTATGCTTCGACAAAGCCGGGGAAAGCGAACGCCTCGGCCCGGCTCAGCCCACCGTGTTGCGCTTGAGCGCGCAGCGCATTTCCGTAGTCGAACACGATAGAGCCTGCCTCGCCGAGGGAAGCCATGGCCCGAACGTGGCGGGCCATGGACTGGAACGACAGATCTACGTACTCCCCGGGATCGCTCTCGCGCAAGGTTAGGGCCTCTCCATAGTCCATCCCCCCGGGGACATAGCCCTGCAGTTCGTCGTGGGCGGCAGTCTGGTCGGTCACCACATCAGGGACAACCCCGCGGCGGACGAGTTCGGGATGTACATCAGCTGCATTGCCCAACAGTCCGATGGATATGGGCGCGCCTCGGCAGCGGTGTTCCTCAGCGATGTTCAGTGCCTCGTCGAGTGAGTTGGTCCACGTGTCGAGCTGGCCCAAGGACAGTCTGCGCGTGATCTTGTCGGGGTTGATCTCCACCACCACGGCCACGCCGTCGTTCAGTGTCACGGCAAGAGGCTGTGCGCCTCCCATCTCTCCCAGCCCTGCGGTCAGCACCAGACGGCCTCGCAGGGTGCCCCCGAAGTGCTGACGAGACACCTCGGCCAACGTCTCATAGGTCCCCTGCAGAATGCCCTGTGTGCCGATGTAGATCCAGGAGCCGGCCGTCATCTGACCGTACATAGTAAGGCCTTGTCGCTCCAGCTCGCGGAAGACCTCCCAGCTGGCCCACTCAGGCACGAGCATCGCGTTGCAAATGAGGACTCGTGGGGCATCATGGTGTGTGCGAAAGCGGGCTACGGCTCGCCCGGACTGAACTAAGAGCGTCTCATCATCGGCAAGGGCGCGTAGCTCGCGGACGATGAGCTCGAAATCCTCCCAAGAGCGCGCGGCCCTTCCGGTCCCCCCGTACACGATCAGGTTGGCCGGGTCCCCTGCCACCTGCGGATCCAGGTTGTTCATCAGCATGCGCAAGGCCGCCTCTTGCAGCCACCCTTTGCACGTGATCTCTTTGCCCCGTGGGGCGCGGACCGTCCGTGGCTTTGCCCGATTGTTCATCCTGTTTCCACCCCTTGAGAGCATGTTACGGTTGGAGTGGCCGGCTGCAAACAAGGGGTGTGCACTAGGCAGTTGGGTTTCCTTCTCTTCGTTTTCCGTTCCGTCGGGGGCACGTGTCCGCCTCCGTCTGGTTGGCCCGAGGTAGGATGGAGAGTGTGTACGTTGAAGAACCTCGCCGCTGAGATCGGAGCGTGCCTCCCGGGGGATGCAGATCACGAACGCAAGGTACGTAGCCTGGTGTGGGATTCTCGTCGGGTGAGCCAAGGTGACCTGTTCTTTGCCCTCCGGGGCAGGCGAGCTGACGGGCACGATTTCATCCCCCAAGCGGTGAGCAAGGGAGCGGTGGCTGTGGTGTGCGAGCGAACTCAAGCCTCTGCCGCCGTTCCCTGCTTGCGCGTCTCCGACGGCCGGTTAGCCCTGGCCCGAGCCGCCGCTTTGTTCTACGGCCACCCGACCCAAAAGCTTCGCACAATTGCTGTCACTGGCACGGATGGCAAGACCACGGTGGTGCATCTCCTGGGGCAACTGTTCCCCGAGTGTGACACACTGACTACAGTGACGGCTGAGCAGAAGGGGCTCTCGTGTGTGACTACCCCGGAGGCACCGGACCTACAGCGCTTGGCGGCAGAAGCTGTGGAACGTGACAGGAAAGCCTTTGCCTTCGAAGCCTCTTCGATTGGACTGGACCAGCGAAGGGTGGAGGGTGTGCGACTGTCCGCCGCGGTGTTCACCGGCCTTGGCCGCGATCACCTAGACTATCACGGGAGCACTGAGGCCTACCTGGCAGCGAAGTTGCGGCTCTTTCGCATGTTGCCGTCGGACGGATGGGCGGTGGTTGGGGTCGACGATCCGCAGCGACCGGCTGTGCAAGGTGCGACCCGAGGCCGTCTGGTGACGTTCGGGGTGGGGGCCGGCCATGTCTCCGCGGAACGGGTGAACCGGGGTAGAGCAGGAACTTCTTTTCAGCTGGTGACCCCCAGGAGCAGTCTGCCGGTGTTGCTTCCTTTGCCAGGCCTACACAACTTGCGAAATGCCTTGGCGGCTGCTGCATGTGCTTGGGCCCTGGGGAAGGGGGTCGAGGACATAGCGGAAAGGATGAGGTATCTGCTCCTTCCACCCGGCAGGTGGACTCGGCTTGCTTCCCCGCGTGGAGCCGAGGTTGTGGTGGACTACGCACATACGCCGGCGGCGCTGGGATTGATGCTTGAGGAGCTTCGCCCCTACGCGCGTCAGCTGCTTGCCGTGTTCGGGGCAAGTGGCGATGCTGATCGAGGCAAGCGGGCCGTGATGGGGCAAGTCTCTGCTCGCTGGGCTGACCTTGTGCTGATCACCTCTGACAACCCCAGGTCGGAAGATCCGGAAGACATAGCCGCTCAGATAGCGCAGGGGGTGTGTGAAGGGCGGGGTGCATGGGAGGTTCATCTGGACAGGAGAAAGGCTCTGCGGAGGGCGATGCGACTGGCCGGCCCAGGAGACGTGGTGTTGGTGGCAGGCAAGGGGCACGAACGCTCTCAGTGGACCGCAGGCGGACCGGAGCCCTACTCGGACTTACATGCTCTCTGCGCCGCGGGAGCCACACTGCTTGAGCGACTGGATTAGCGACCACACGCGGTCGGCGACCTGAGCTGGGCGTCCGGAAGCGTCTATGGGGTAGACAGATGGATCCACAGGTGGGGATAGGTCTGCCTGGGCTTGGAGCCTGCGGCGTACCGAGCTTCCCTCGAGCCCGGAAGACAAAAGCCTCTTGTGGCGAACATCTTCTGGAGCGTGCAGCCACACGAAGGCGTCGAAGAGGTCCCTGTCCACGTGGGGGGACGTCAACAGCAGTGCGCCTTCCACCAACAGGACCTCCGTGCCTCTCTTCTTGTTCTCTGCTGCCGCCTGCTTGAGTTCGTCCATGACCGCAGGGTGAACAATCGCCTCCAGGTCGGCTTTGGCTTGGGGATCGTTCAGGGCAATGTGGCCCAGACGCTCTCTGTCTACCGCACCTTCATGGGTGAGGATGTCCTCACCGAACCGCGCCACCAGCGGTGCGTAACTCGGGCCACTTGGTCTGTAGGTCCCCCAGGCCAGTTCATCGCAGTTGACGAAGGCGACGCCTGTTCGCCTGGCCAGCATACGACACACGGTGGACTTCCCCGAGCCAGCAGGTCCGGCCACTCCGACGATGCGCAAAATGCGTGTCACCTGGCCGGGGTGCCCACCTGCAGAGTGGCCAGGGCACCCCCTCTGAACGCCGATGGGCATTGCGCCTTGCGGGCAGAGTCTCCCGTGTCGGACGAAGGACTGCGCGACCGCAGCCTCAACGGGAGATCTCCCACAGGGCTCATGGATGGCACACGAGCCCCCACTGTATCCACTGTCATCACCTCTCGGGGCGATGGTAATGAGGCAGACCAACGGATGCCACGCCACCGGTCACCTTTGTGGTTTCTCCACCCGATGTCTCTCGGGGGGGCGCTCACGCTCCGGCGAGGCAGGAGGCTGAGCACCTGTGATCGACTTACCTACTATAATGTCTCTGTTGGCGCAAAGCCAGCATGTTGGGAGGAGGAGGACTATGAAACGTCAGTTGGTTTCCTATATTGCGTTTGGACTTGTGGCTGCATTATTCGTCTCTGGAAGCGCTCTTTCGCTGTGTGACTATATCTCACCCACTACGTCCATCTCGCGGCTGAGGCTATCGTTCACCTATCGGTACTTCGATAACGCCATGACAGACGTGGTCGACGTCAGCGCCGGACGCTCGCGTTTGGACTACAGCAGTCTGTATGACTCCGCCAACCTGGGATACTCGCTGAGCGCCAGTGGAGAACTCGCGCTCTCTGCGCTACGCGTTTCCTCGGGCACTGCTCGCTCATCTGGCACCATCCGGCATTACTTCGGCGCTGAGGCCCCACTGTTTGCGTTCGCCGGGTTGTCTGCAAGCTTCGACTCTGTCAGGCCGAGCCCCGCACTAGAGGTCACGACCGGTCTTGGCTATGGACGGTTCAGCGACGTCACCCCGCTGGCCAAGGCGATGCGCATAGAGAGCACTCTGCTGCACCGCGGGGCTCTTCCTGCGGCTCTGGACAGCCAAACGGTCATGACACTGGCGAGGGAGGTCGGGCGCAGAGACGAATACCCCACAGTGGATGACCTGGTAGAGGTTTTGGTCTCCGCCGTTCAGGACGCGGCCAACGTCCGCCTGGAGGCCAGGACGGTGTTGGCCATCGAGGACATTGTGCTAGCCACCGGCGAGGATCGGTACTGCGGCTGGGCCACGCAGGCAGGATTGAGTTACGAAGTTCTCGATCCTCGTGAGGGGCCGCAAGACCTCTTGCTTTCCGCCTCCGCCTCCTTGGCACTGCCTCCGACTCCTGAGTCGCAGATCGTCTTCGAGGCCAGGCTCACGGGACCTATCGACATCGGGGCTCAGCACACGGCGACGCTGTCAGCGTCGTATGAGTACTCGGCCAGGGGACTGGATGTGAACGCTGCGCTGCTTCTGACCAGGGAGAAGCTGCCGGAGGAGGAGCCGGAGGACAGCGCTTCAGCCAGCCTAGAGGTATCCTTCCCGGTGGGCGGGGCAAACGTTGGCGTCCAACTGGCTGTGAGCAAGGCGGCAGAGGCGGCGCGTGCTTCCACTGACCTCAGCGTTACGGTCATGTGGCGCCTCCTGTAGCGGTGGATTCGGGGGGCGGCATAGCCGCCCCCGCACTGTCAATCGGATTGTCTTCGCCGTTGGCGGGTGTGCTGTGCGTGCGCTGTCTGAACCACTGCAGTGAGGTCGGGGTCAGAGCTGTGGTGGGCCGACGGGCGAAGGTGGAGGAAGAACTCGATGTTGCCCGCTGGTCCGAGGAGTGGACTGGCCATAGCCGCTTTCACAGACCAGCCCAGTTTTTCCTCGACGAAAGCGCGCAGTCGCTCGAGTACTTGCAGATGGACTTGTGGATCGCGGATGACCCCTCCGCGCCCGACTTGAGTGCGGCCAGCTTCGAACTGGGGCTTGACGAGGGCCAGCACTTCAGCGCTCTCTCCGAGCAGGCTTCCCACGGCAGGTAGCACCAAACGGAGGGAGATGAACGCCACATCCACCACCGCAAGGTCAACTCCTTCCGAGATGTGTGAGGGGGTCAGGTACCGCGCGTTGAGCCCTTCGCGGACGACGACACGCGCGTCGTTGCGCAATTTCCATTCCAACAGCCCTTTCCCAACGTCTACCGTATGAACGCGCGCCGCACCATGCTGCAAGAGGCAGTCGGTGAACCCTCCGGTGGAAGCTCCGACGTCGAGACATGCTCGGCCGGTAGGATCGACGGCGAACTCATGCAGAGCTGCTTCTAGCTTCTCGCCTCCCCGCGAGACGTAGCGCGGGGGCGTCTCCACCTCGATGTGTGCGCTGCGGCGAACAAGCGCTCCCGGCTTGTCCACAACCTTGCCGTCGGCCTTAACCCTCCCCGCCCGAATGAGCGCTTGCGCTTGGCTGCGCGAACTGGCGGCGCCCATGGATACGACAAGGACATCCAGTCTCTCCCTGCTCTGCGCAGAGGACATGCGAGGCCCTATGCGCGTGCCGAGGCGCGCTCCGCAGCGCGGTAGAGCTCCAGTCCGCGCTTGAGGACAGCCGCGGCACTAACGAGGTCCTGTTCTCTCAGCACGTACGCCATGCGGGCCTCGTCTCTTCCCTTCCCCGCAGTGGCGTAGAACCCCTCTCCCGGCGCCAACATGACGGTTTCCTCTCCTGGGAAGTCAGTGAGCATCCAGCGCACGAAGTCCTCGGCATCATCAACCGGTAACCCCACCATCACGTAGAAGGCTCCCTCTGGAGGGCGGAAGGTGAGTCCGGGCAGTTCCTCCAAGGCACTGCACAGGGTCGACCGCCGATGCCGGTACTCGCGGATCATCTCCGCTATCACCTTCTCGTACTCGGGGTCGGAGAGCATCGCTGCCAGGCCAAGCTGACCGAATGTGGGAGCGGAGAGGCGTATCGTAGCGCACTTTCTTGCCGCCTGCATGACCGCCTTGTTGCGTGAGGCCAGCACGCCAATCCGTGCCCCGCACGCCGACAGCCTCTTGGAGATGGAATCCACCAGAATCACCCGGTCGGCGACCTCGGGGAAGGAAAGGAGGCTGCGATGGCTTCCCTCGTACACGAATTCGCGGTAGACCTCATCGGCTATGATGAACAGGTCATGCCGCAGGGCGAGGTTGACGATGGTTTCCAGCTCTTCCTCTGTGTATACCACCCCGGTCGGATTCCCGGGGTGGGAGAACAGTATGGCACGAGTTCTCTGCGAGATGAGCGGTTCGATATCGTGCAGGGGAGGGAGGTGGAAGCCGTTTTCGCGGTGTGTGGTCAATGCTGTGATCCCTACGTTCGTCAGCCGGGCGTATCCCTGGTAGTTCGGATAGAAGGGTTCCGGCACTAACACTTGGTCCTGCGGATCGCAGGTGATGTTGAGGGCAAACGTGATTGCCTCGGAGCCGCCGGTCGTAACTAGTAAATCGTCTTCGTGTAGAGAGATGCCGCAGTTGGCGTAGTACGTACGCAGCGCTTGCAGTGCCACGTCAAGCCCGGGCGAGGGCGCGTAAGCAAGGACGTCCACATTGGCTTCTCGGATTCCGTTGAGGAATGCCTTAGGCGTAGGGATATCGGGCTGGCCGATGTTCAGGTGGTAGACCCTCTTGCCGGCCGACTGAGCCTGCCGCGCCAGCGGATACAGCCGACGAATTGGCGAGGCCGGAGCTGCCGTGCTTCGGGCTGACACCTCAGGCATGCTTGAGTACCCACACTTCTCGTTGCGGAGGGAGGTCGTCTCGAGTCAACTCCACTTCCGACGACTCCAACTGCTTTGCCGGGAACGGGTTCACCTCCAAGAACTCCTCCAGAGGACGAATTGGCCAATCGGGGATCGCGTCGGTGCGATAGTGCATGGGGAATACCACCTTCAAACTTGGCAGCATCTTGGCTACGTCCACGGCTTCCTTGGCACCTATTGTGAACTGCCCGCCCACGGGCAAAAAAGCTATCTCCACTTCTTGCAGAGGCTTCCGTTGCTCCTCGGTAAGGGTGTGTCCAAGATCGCCAAAGTGGGCAAGAACAACCCCGTCGAGCTCGAAGCGGAAGATGACATCACGGCCACGTTTCCTTCCGCCTTCGGTGTCGTGGAACGCAGGAATGCCTCTGAAGGTTATCCCTTGGGCGGTCTGCTCAGCTGTTCCTCGGACGACCGTGGGTGTGCCCGGAACGCGGCCGACTGCGTTGTGGTCGAAATGGTCGTGCGTAACAAGCACGACGTCAGCGGGCCCCTGTGGGGCCTTGTACGGCACGCTTTCGTCGTAGGGGTCAATGAGAATGATCTTCCCCTCAGCAGACTCGATGCGGAAGCACGCGTGCCCGAGCCATTGAATCCTCACACGCACCACCTCCTGGGGTTGCTGATACTCTACCCGAGTGGGGAGGGTTGGGGCAACCGTGCAATGGCGCGCAGCAGCAAGCGCTCTACCAGTTCATCGTAGGGGATACTGGCTGCGGCAGCGGCCCGGGGAAAGGTGGACATTTCTGTCATGCCGGGGAGCGTGTTCAGTTCCAGTACGACCGGCGGCCCGTCAGAGGGAAGGCGAAGGTCAACGCGAGACAGATCACGACATCCGATGGCCGAATGGGCTTGTCGAGCGGCTTGCTGGACGGCCTGTTGGGCTGCTGGTGAGAGCTCTGCCGGACAGACGAAGCGGCAGTGTCCCGGATCGTACTTGGCGGAGAAGTCGAACACATCTCCCCGGGGGATCAGCTCGACTACGGGGAGCGCACGGGGGCCATTGCCCTCATCCAACACTGCCACAGTTAGTTCGCGACCAGGTATGAACTCCTCCACGAGAACGTCCCCGTAACAGCGAGCAACCTCTCGTACTGCCGCGGGAAGCCCTGCTGTGTCCTTCACCATGTGAAGGCCGATGCTGGAGCCCTGGCGGCGTGGTTTGACCACAGCGGGCATGGGCAAGTCGTAAGCTGCCTCGGGCAGAACATCGCGGAAGGCGAAGTCGGCTGTGACTAAACACCACCGGGGCGTGCGGATCCCTGTGCCAGAGAGTTGACAATGCGTCTCCGCCTTGTCCATGGATTTCGCGGATGCGACTGGACCTGATCCTACGTATGGGATCCCTGCCAGCTCGAGAAGAAGCTGGACCGTCCCGTCCTCTCCGGACCCCCCGTGAAGAATGTTGAACGCTGCGTTGAAGCCTCGTAAGCGTTGGGGGAGGCCGTCGTAGCTGTGAACCTCTACCAGCTTGGCGTGCCATCCACGGCGGAGAAGGGCTTGAAGGACGCCTCGCCCCGAGCGAATCGATATCTCCCGCTCAGCGCTGTCTCCCCCACTGAGAACGGCGATGTTGACATGTTCGGGGTTCATGGTGCACCATGTTGGACCGCGCTCCTCGGGGGGGCAAGGACGCTTGACCTCTGCCAGAGGGTGCTGTATACTCACAGGCCGGCGCCCCGCCAGGGGCGCTATGGGAAGGCTGGTCATTGACAAGTGGACAGGTATAGCGATGGGGGATCCCATCGTTCCCTTTGAGTAACACCTAGTAACACCCAAAAGAAGCTAAATCGAGAGGGTATGATCCCGGCTCAGGGTGAACGCTAGCGGCGCGCTTAACACATGCAAGTCGTGCGATCGGACCTTGTGAAGTTCCTTCGGGAATGGAACGAGGTTACGGAGCGGCGGACGGGTGCGTAACACGTGGTTAACCTACCCACGCGACGGGAGTAACCAGGAGAAATCCTGGCTAACGCCCGATGGTCCCACAGAGGCGGATGTCACTGTGGGTAAAGGCGCTACGGCGTCGCGCGCGGATGGGACCGCGGCCCATCAGCTAGACGGTGGGGTAATGGCCTACCGTGGCTATGACGGGTAGGGGGCCTGAGAGGGTGGCCCCCCACATGGGGACTGAGACACGGCCCTGACTCCTACGGGAGGCAGCAGTGGGGAATCTTGGGCAATGGGCGAAAGCCTGACCCAGCGACGCCGCGTGGGGGACGAAGCTCTTCGGGGTGTAAACCCCTTTTCTGGGGGAAGAATAAGGCAGGGAGGTAATGCCCTGCCGATGACGGTACCTCAGGAATAAGCCCCGGCTAACTACGTGCCAGCAGCCGCGGTAAGACGTAGGGGGCAAGCGTTGTCCGGAATCACTGGGCGTAAAGGGCGCCTAGGCGGCTCGGCAAGTCGTCTGTGAAAGCCCCCGGCTCAACTGGGGGAGGCCAGGCGATACTGCTGGGCTAGAGGGCGGCAGAGGAAGGTGGAACGACCGGAGTAGCGGTGAAATGCGTAGATACCGGTCGGTACCCCGATGGCGAAGGCAACCTTCTGGGCCGTCTCTGACGCTGACGCGCGAAAGCGTGGGGAGCAAACCGGATTAGATACCCGGGTAGTCCACGCCCTAAACGATGCGGGCTAGGTGTCGGCCAGGCAATTGGTCGGTGCCGCAGTTAACGCGTTAAGCCCGCCGCCTGGGGACTACGGCCGCAAGGCTAAAACTCAAAGGAATTGACGGGGCCCCGCACAAGCGGTGGAGCATGTGGCTCAATTCGATGCAACGCGAAGAACCTTACCAGGGCTT
>CAZEYM010000016.1:43452-45085 GCA_964516385.1 uncultured Thermotogaceae bacterium | reverse complement strand
CGAGGAGGCGATGCGACGGCGCGGCGTGGAGCGCTGGACGGTATACGTGCGCCACAAGGGGAGCGGGAAGATAGCCGGCTACACTGAGGTGGGCTGGAACCGCCACGAGCCGGAGATGGTCCATCAGTGGGCCACCGCAGTGTTCCCCGAGTTCAGAAAGCGCGGACTCGGGCGCTGGATCAAGGCGGCGATGCTAGAGCAGATCATCGCCCGGCGCCCGCAGGCGAGGTTCGTGCGTACGGGGAACGCGAACATGAACGCGGCGATGCTCAAGATCAACCACGAGCTTGGGTTCAGGCTGTACAACACGCAGACGGAGTGGCAGATCCCGATCGAGCGTGTGCGGGAGCGCCTGGCCGAGCGGTGCCCCGGAGGTCCGTCCTGAACACCCTTCCAGGATTCCAACGAGCAGGTGCCGCACAGAGCTCCAAAGCTCGTGCATCATAATACCTCATACTGCGTATACTATAGCATGTCACGCCCTGTGTCCAGCATATCGACGTCCTTGACGGATCGATGCATGCGTGTATCATTATAATGATGCCATTGACTATTGAGCCCATACCGACTAAACTGTTTGTGGACTATACGCACCGTTTTCGCCACGGCGAGGGCGGAAGATATCCTCGGGGGGTTGGCTCAGGCCAACCCCCTTGTTTGTGAGAGGAGGCTTGCGTGAAGAGAGTCGCCATCTTCATTGACGGAAGTAACCTCTATCACGGGATGAAAGGTCTATTAGGCCACGCAAGCGTGGACTTCCGCAAACTGGTGGAAAAGCTTGCACGCGGTTATGACCTGCACCGAGCCTATTACTACAACGCTGTGTTGGAGCAGAGCATCGATCCCGAGAAATATAGAAAGCAGCAAAGCTTCTTCAACCGGCTCCGGGAGCTTCCATATTTCGAGGTCCGCACCGGGCGGCTGAAGCGACGCGAACAAGGACTCAAGGAGAAGGGCATCGACGTCAAGATCGCAGTTGATATGGTGTCCATGGCGTACCGAGACCAGTACGACGTGGCAGTTCTTGTCAGCAGTGATGGTGATTATGTCGAGCTGGTAGGTGCGGTGAAAGATGCCGGCAAGCATGTCGTAAATGTCTATTTTGACGCCAGTCGTAGCGACGCCCTCCGGCATGCCTGTGATGACACCATTCGCCTAGACAAAGCCTACTTCCAGGATGTGGCACTAGAGGGTAGTGAGTAAGTGCGTGTCGGATTGGGGAACATGGCCATTTGAGCACCGGCCACAGGGGGCTCGAGCAGGCGCCCACACACCCCGGTATTCTTCCTTCTTTTCGTTTCTGTTCACTGACTGAGCAGTGCCCGAGGGAGAGGCACTAGCTGTGAGGCTTGTCCCCTCCGCGCTCGTCGGCCACGTCCGTCAGGTCGAAGCCGCAGGCGCGCAGCTGATCCAGCACAGCTTGGGGATCGGTTAGCCACTGGCCCCACTTGCGGCCCATGTGCTCAGTCCAGCTGTAGTTCCCGAAGTGGTGAGTCTCCTCGCTCTTCCCTTCGAGCTCCACCATGACGCCAGCTTTCCGGTAGTAGTCCTGCGCGAGGTACCCCTGATCCATCGTTTCCATGGCTTCTGTCAGCGACGCTTGGTCATCCTCAGGGTAGCGTCCCTCGTACAG
>CAZEYM010000016.1:0-43352 GCA_964516385.1 uncultured Thermotogaceae bacterium | reverse complement strand
CATAGCAAGGTCGCAGCTCTTCCTGGTCCAACCGCGGGCGGCCAGCACCCGCTCCAGGCGGTGTACGTCGACCAACATCGTGAACAGGAGCGGGGCCTGGAAGGGATGTTGCTCTCTGTCCCGGGAAAGCAGGGCGCTTCCCAGCTGGGCGGCGAACGGCGCTTGCTGCCCGGCGCGCACGACAGCTTGGACCACATCTTCGTCGGGCACATCGGGCTTGTAGCGGCGAATCGACTTGCGTTCAAGGAGCAATTTCAGAACAGAGTTCTCTTGCACAACGACCTCCTCAAGGACGGGCAGCTCGGGCCATGTCCCAAGCGACGAAGTCTCTGCGCCAGTACAGCGTCGCCGTTGAGGCCTCCCGCTTCGTTTGGGACAGCTTCACGATGCATGAAGTGGGAAGACTTGTTCGTCGGGGATGACTTCAGCTGCGTAAGCCAACCCGGCGCGGATGTCTTCAGGCTCGAGCTCAGGGTACTCGGCCTCGGAAACCAGCCGGGCCACGACCTTACCCCGCCTGGTGATGAGCACCTCTGCGCCGGCTTCCGCCTGGCGGATCAACTCGCTCAACCGGTCCTTGGCCTTGGCCAGGGATACTTTGCTCATGGCTATCACCCTGGCCTCATCTTAGCGTCGTCTCATTAGGCCAGGAATGTGGCTGTGATCTGTGAATGGCTGGGTCAGCTTGTCCACGGAGTCACCACCGATGGTGGACCTGGTCCCGGATGTAGCGATCGTAGATGTCCCGCACCTTCTGTTTGACCTCCGGCGACAGGGGCGGGAGATCGGCGGCGGCCACGTTGTCCTCCACTTGGGAGGACCGCTTGGCCCCGGGGATGGTGCAGGAGACCTCCTCGGCCTCCAGGATCCAGCGCAGGGCGAACTGGGCCATGGTCATCCCGGCGGGGCAAATCCGCCTGAGTTCGTCGACTGCCTGTAGACCGGATTCGAGGTCCACTCCGGCGAAGGTCTCGCCGCGGTCGAAGGCCTCGCCCCGCCGGTTGAACGCCCGGTGGTCGTCGGGGGCGAAGCTCCAGTCCGCCTTCATCTTTCCGGTGAGAAGACCCGAAGCGAGCGGAACCCGGACGATGATCCCCACCTTGCGCTTCTGGGCCAGGTCGAAGAACAAATCCGCCGGTCGCTGGCGGAACATGTTGTAGATGAGCTGTATGGACTGTACGTTCTGGTATTCGCTGGCCTTGATCGCCTCCTCTACCTTCTCCACGCTGACCCCGTAGTGGCGGATCTTGCCCTGCCTCACGAACTCGTCCATGATCTCGAACACTTCGGGCATGTAGTAGACCTCAGTGGGCGGGCAGTGAAGCTGCACGAGATCCAGGGCATCCACATCCAGATTTCTGAGGCAGCGATCGACGTAGGCGGTGAGGTTCTCTTGGTTGTAACCCTCGGGGACATGGGGGTCGAGCCTACGGCCGATCTTAGTGGCGACGATGAGGTCGGCTTTCGTCTCCTTACGCACTTTGGCCACCAGGCGTTCGCTCTTTCCGTCCCCGTAGACATCGGCGGTGTCAAGGAAGTTTACGCCCAGTTCTAACGCATGCCTGAGGGCCGCCAGGGACTCCCGGTCGTCGACCGGACCCCAGGCCCCGCCGATCGCCCAGCAGCCCATGCCGACGGCCGATACCTTCCACCCCGTTGTTCCAAGCTCCCTGTACTCCACCGGTCCTCCTTTCGCTATTGCCAACAGCCTGCGCGTTGCGGCCAGTGTAGCCTTTCCGCGTGTGGGGTGCAGGCGACAGTGTTCCTTCCTGCGGGGGCGTCGCAGACGTGCTGCGAACGCCAGCGCGTACGTCACCGCTGGTTGTGGCGGGGGGGGGACAATGCTCTACCTCGCTGTGGCAACTGGGGCCCCAGGTTTGACCGCGCTTTCGGGAGGCTTTAATATACGATTAAGCAACCGTTGAAGCGAGCACGGGAGGTGCAAAATGTCGCGAGTAGAACCGGAGCGTAAAGGCGCCACCGAGAACCATGCAGCGCAACTCGGCGGGGACGTGTGCACGCAGTACAAAATCAGCTGCGCCGACGACGAGGAGCGGCTTCGGGAGATGACGGTCGAGGTGGCCGGGCTCTCCGAGCTGTTCAAGGCCCTCGCCGATCCGACGCGCACGAAGATCCTGTACCTTCTTTCGGAGCGGGAGCTGTGCGTGTGCGACCTGGCATACCTGCTGGACAGCACCCTCCCGGCAGTGAGCCACCACCTGCGCCTGTTGAAGCTGATGCGGCTGGTGAGTTTCCGCAAGGAGGGGAAGATGGCCTTCTATCGGCTGGCCGACGATCACGTCCTCGCCTTGATTCGCCAGGCACTCGACCATTTCCACGAGGAGACCCAGCCATGAACGAGCCGCCGACCACAGATGCGGTATCGCCAGGCAGCAAGCTCCAGCCCGAAGCATGCCCCCACGAGCGCGCAGCGCCCGTCGGTTGGGGCTGCGGGGTGTGCGAGGCAACCGTTCCTGGAATGGTTCGGGGGCGCAAGCTCCCACATGGACGTTCGATAGCCTACGAGCTTGCGACATCCCGCTCGATGCTTCGTGCCGGGGGTGCAGCGTTGCTCCTTCTGGCCGGGGTGCTTGTCGGGCAGGCCGGGGCAGTGCTCTTGATCCCTGCGTACCTGCTCGTCGGCTGGCCGGTGCTGGCGGGGGCCGGACGGAACATCATCCGCGGCCGGGTGTTCAACGAGCTTTCTCTGATGTCGATCGCAACGCTCGGGGCGATCGCCATCGGCGAGTTCCCCGAGGCGGTCGCGGTTATGGTCTTCTACACTGTGGGCGAGTCCATGCAGAACGTGGCGGTGGCCCGATCGCGCGCGTCGATCGGCGCGCTGATGGATCTGCGCCCCGAGGTGGCCCGGGTACTCGACGAAGACGGCACGAGCCGCCTGGTCGACCCGGGGGAGGTACCTGTGGGAACTCTCCTTGAGGTGCGCTCGGGGGAACGAATACCGCTTGACGGACGGGTGGAGGACGGCCAGTCGTTCGTCGACACGCGGGCGCTCACCGGCGAATCGGTGCCGCGACGCGTGGGGCACGGTGACGAGGTCCTCGCCGGGTTCGTCAACGAAGAAGGCAAGCTGCGGGTCCGCACCACCAAGCCATTGGCCGAGTCGTCGGTGTCGAAGGTGCTCGACCTCGTGGAACACGCGGCGGAGCGCAAGGCACCGACGGAGAAGTTCATCACCAAGTTTGCCGCTGTGTACACGCCGATCGTCGTAGCGGTGGCTGGCGCGGTGGCGTTTCTCCCGCCGCTCCTCGGCGCCGGCAGCCTCGCCCAATGGGGCTACCGGGCGCTTGTGATCCTCGTTGTCTCCTGTCCATGCGCGCTTGTGGTCTCCATTCCGCTCGGCTACTTCGGCGGGGTAGGCGCCGCCTCCCGCCGCAAGGTGCTGGTCAAGGGCGCCAACAAGATCGATGCCCTCCGCAACGTGGATACCGTCGTCTTCGACAAGACGGGAACCCTGACCAAGGGTGTCTTCCAAGTCAACGAGCTCGTTCCCGCCGCCGGCTTCTCCGCCAGCGAGCTGCTTTCGCTGGCCGCGGCAGCGGAAAGCCATTCCAGTCATCCGATCGCCCGTTCAGTGCGGGCAGCATACCATGCTGGCGCATCCGAGGGGGCAAGCCCGGAGCCTTCCCCTGCCGACACGGCCTGGCCACCGGCGGCCGCCGTCGACTCCTATCGCGAGGAGAAGGGATACGGGGTGACCGCGGAGTTGGACGGCCGAACGGTTCTGGCGGGAAACGATCGCCTGCTGCACCGCGAGCAGGTACCGCATCCGAGCAAGAACTGTTCGGTGCGGGGGACGGTGGTGCACGTAGCGGTGGACGGGCGGTATGCCGGCTACCTGGTGGTCGCCGATGAGCTGAAACCGGAGGCGGCCGCGGCGGTGCGGGAGCTAAGGGCACTCGGCGTACGGCGGATCGTCATGCTCACCGGCGACGATGGGCAGGTGGCCGCGGAGGTGGCGCAGGCGCTGGGGATCGACGAATGGCAGGCCGAGCTGCTTCCCGAAGGGAAGGTGGAAGCTGTCGAGGCGCTCGACCGGGAAAAGGCACCGGGGCGAAAGCTAGCGTTCATCGGCGACGGGATCAACGACGCGCCGGTGATCGTCCGCTCGGACATCGGGTTCGCGATGGGCGGGCTTGGCTCGGACGCGGCGATCGAGGCAGCCGACGTGGTGCTCATGGACGATTCGGTAACGCGGATCGGCGAAGCTGTGCGCATCGGCCAGTCTACCCGCCGGATCGTAGTGCAGAACATTGTGTTTGCCTTGGGGGTCAAGCTGCTGTTTATCGCGCTGGGGACCGTGGGAGTGGTGGGTATGTGGGAGGCGGTGTTCGGCGACATGGGCGTGACTCTTATTGCGCTGCTCAACGCAACGCGGACGCTGCGCTTTGCCCGCCGCCCCGCAAGCGGCTTAGCGCGGTGACACATCGAGTCTGGCTGGCGTGGCGTAGGGACACCTTGTGGGAAGAACGTTTCACTGAGAAACGAGTGGCTCGAGCGTCCCCGGGTACTTGATGCCGGTGCCGGTGTTGAACAGGACCACGCGTTCTTGGGGCTCGATCCAGCCTTCCCTCTGGAGGGTCCGCAGTGCGGCCAGCGTGGCGCCCCCTTCCGGACAGGCCAAGATGCCTTCGGCGTTGGCGAGACTTCGCTGCCCAGCGAGCAGGTCCTCCTCACGGACCGACACGGCGGTGCCCTGGCTCTCGCGCAGGGCCGCGAGGATCAGAAAGTCACCGACGGCCGCGGGAACGCGCAGGCCCGCGGCGACGGTTTTCGCCCCCTCCCAGAACGAGGCGAACGTCTCCCCTGCGCGGAAGGCACGCACGATCGGCGCGCAGCCTTCGGCCTGCACGGCCACCATCCGCGGGCGTTTGGCGCCGATCCAGCCCAAGGCCTCCAACTCGTCGAACGCCTTCCACATGCCAATCAGGCCGGTGCCCCCGCCGGTCGGGTAGATGACGACGTCGGGGAGCTCCCACTCCAGATCCTCGGCGAGCTCGTAACCCATGGTCTTTTTGCCTTCCACGCGGTAGGGCTCCTTGAGCGTGGACAGGCCGAACCATCCGCTCTCTTCGGCGATCTTGCGCGCTCTGCGGCCACAGTCGGCGATGGTTCCGTCCACGAGCGTGACCTCGGCTCCGAAGCTCTTGCACTCGAGCAGAAACGGTGCGGGCACGTCTCGAGGCATCACCACGTGTGCCGGAAGCGAGGCCCGGGCGGCGTAGGCGCACATGGCGCCGGCGGCGTTCCCCGCCGAGGGGATCACCACGCCTTCCACCCCCAGCTCCTTGGCCCGGCAGACGGCCACGCACAGCCCGCGGGCCTTGAACGAACCCGTGGGGTTAAGTCCCTCGTCTTTGACGAAGAGCTGCTGGAGCCCGAGTTCCTCGGCCAGCTTCTCGGCCCGCAAGAGCGGCGTACCCCCCTCGCCCAGCGAGAACATGTTGACCTCGCTCCCGATGGGGAGTGCCTCCCTGTAGCGCCACAGGCTCTGGCCACGCTGTCGCAGCGATTCCCGAGCCCACTCACGGCGCAGCTTGCCAAGATCGTAGCGGGCCAGCAGGGGCTTTGCGCATGCCGGGCACAGCCGCTGGAGCACGGTCGGGTCGTAGGTCCCCCCACAGTGGGCACACTCCAGGTGCGTGAGATAGCTCATCGTTGTTCCGCCTCCAATCCGAGTCTATCTTGCCGGCTACCGGCTCGCCGGACCAACCCGGCTCGGCGCCGGGCTGTGCGTCTGTGACCCGGGGACCGGGCGCTCGAGGTGCCCACGCCACTGGGGACACTGTCGGACGAAACGCTGCGGCAAGCGATCCGCGAGGTGGGGCGCCTCTTGGCCTCGGGGAGCGGTTCTCCTACGGCTGAGGGGCACCTCTCCCGTTCGGCCTTTCGCGAGCCGAGCGCCACTTAAGATGGAGTGTCCAGCCGTGCTGACAGGTGGCGGCGAGGCAAAAGAGTTGTCCGTCGAGGACAGCTACACCGTAAAGCGCGCCTGAAGCAGGACCAGCGCCACCCTGCCAGCAGCAGGCCCCACACTATGATCGCATTCCGAGCCGCACGCTTGACTCGGTCCGCCTCCCACCAGGATAGTGGGCGCATGCCGCTTGTGTGCTTTCGACCGGCAGAAGGATGCGGACCAGAACCTGTCCCTCCAGTGGCTCCTCCTGCCACAGGGACAGCGCTGTATCCTCCCCAATGACTTTTGTGACCGTGGCCGTGTCTCCTTCCGGCAGGTAGGCTTCGATCAGCCGCAACGACATGGCCGATGGTATGCTGGACGAAGTCTGCAGACAACCGACGTCGCCGGTGGCCCCGCATGCACCCGAGCATTGCAGGGAGTGACCGGAGTATGATGGCGCGGGAAGAAGAAGGAGGCCTTTCTGTGATTAGGCGATTGAGTGTGGGACTCGTCGGCCTGCTGGTGCTGGGCTTCGGGGCAGGATGTGCCGGGGAGTACGTGCGCCAGCCTTCCGACTGGTCGAGCTTCATCGTCTGCTACGACGGGGGCACAGTCTATGACGACGAGCTGGCAGCAATGGCCCAGGTTCTGATGGATGAGGGGCCGTACACAAGCTCGGTGTTCGTGTTCACTCAGTGCAACAGCGGGGGGATGCTAGACGACCTGGTCGATGCGCTCGCGGGCAGGGGGGATGTGGCCTTGCTCAGCGCCAGCCGGCACGACGAGGCAGCGTGGCGGGCCGTGACCACCGACTCGATGGGGTGCCTTGCTCGGTCGGGTCTGGAGCGACCAGAAGCTTACTTCGCCTCAGTCGTTGCCCGGGCGCTTGACGTGACAGGCGATGACGCCCTCACCTTGCGTGAGGTGTGGGAACTTGCCCGGGACGAGGGGGCAGCGCGGCCAGGGGGACCGGCAACGCAGCGGAAGATCTGCCCTGGGCCCAGCTGGGTGGATCCGCCCGAACACGCTCAGTGGGTCGCCTTGGGCCGGGGGGCCGAGCTGCGCCTTGGGTTCGACGCAGACGGCGGGGTGTTCTCCGCGGACAGCCGCCACGCTCTCCTCTTTGTAGGGGATGGGGATTCGATAGCTGATTGGAACGACCTTGAGGTGATCTACACTGTGCTGATGGGGCACGGGTTCGCGCCGGACCGCGTGCTCGTTTTGGCCGGGCCGGGCCCGGAGGCCGACGTCCTTCTCCAAGACCCAGAGGGCTTTGTATACCACACCCCTGGGTTCGTCGATGCGCCTGGCACGCGCGAGGCGCTGCTGAGAGCCCCCCAAGAGCTCTCAGGCGCGACGGGCTCGGAGGCTCAGCTCTTGGTGTGGGTGGGGGGCCATGGCGGGAACTTACTAGCGTTTCCTTGGGCGTCGGCCCTTGAGCTACCCCCAGATGGGGTGGTGTGGAGCCAGCTGACGCAGGACTCGAACCTCCTGGGGGACGGGTCGCCCTATGAGCTGTTCGTGTTCGAAGGGGGGAAGGAGGACAGGGTCACCGTGACCATGACCTCCAAGGAGCTCGACGCGTATTTGTGGCTCTACGACGACGAGCGCCAGGTGGTGGCGCGGGACGACGACAGCGGTGGGGGCACCAACGCCCGTCTGGAGATCACCCTTCCTGGAGCTGGGACCTACTACGTGCTTGCCAACGCCTATGCCGAAGGCGAGGTGGGGGGCTATCGGTTACAGGTCCGAATCGAAAAAGCGGCCGGGCCAGTTGGAGCAGGGGGCGCTTCGCGTCTCTGGGGGTAGGCTGGTTTGGTGAGCCACAGGGAGAACTCGTCTGCTACAGGGCGCGGGTGAACCTGCGGCGGCACTTTCCCGATGTCCTTACCCCCGACCAGATGTATGGTGTGTTTCCCCAACTCGTGAACGGAGCGCACCCAGGGTCACCATGGGCGGCCTAGAGACAGACACCGCAGTCGGATTGTGGGCCGTGCGCGCGTCCATCACCGCTGTCCGGGCAGCTCATTGCTGCGAACCGGTACGTGCCCTGTGAGCCTGTCCGTGTGGGCCTCAAACGGGGCCGGTTGTGCCTCTCTGTGGATCGTGCTAATCTAGTTTGTCAGCAGCGGCATGGGGGCGTGCTCGTCAACATTTCCTGATCCGTACGCGTCTCTGGCATGCCCCTCGATCTCGAAGGGGGTGATACTACAGTTGGGGAATCGCTCCTTTGTCCACCAGTCGGCTCAGCAACTAGCCACCAGACAATGCTCGAGTTGCGTGACTCGACGCACCGGTACTCTCTGGCGGCGTCGGATGCTGGGCGCACAGGGGGCAGGGGCAGGCTACGATCCTGCTTCTGCCAGGCAGCGATAGCTAGGCAAGGACAACGAGGAGGAAGTTCTTGATGAAGCTTGGGAGGAAGTACGGTCTGTTGACCTTGGCTCTTGTGATCGCGGCGGCCGTTCCATTCGCTGCTGCAGCGCAGGTGCATGAGGTTCAGTATCCGGGTCTTGTAAACCCGGAACTCATAGCGGAGAACGGAGTCGTGGCATCAGCCCACCCTCTGGCGAGCGAGGCGGGCCGGGAGATGCTGGAGAAGGGCGGCAACGCCATTGATGCGGCTGTGGCTACGGGGTTCGCCCTGGGCGTCGTCGAGCCGTTCGCTTCCGGCCTGGGAGGCGAGGGCGTGATGCTGATCTACTTGGCCGAGGAGGACGAGATCATCGCCATTGACTACAAGGGCACGGCGCCGGCCAATGTTCCCCTCCCCGAGGAGTACGATCGGGAACGCTATGGTCCCACTGCTCCCTGTGTTCCGGGCACCCCTGCCGGGTTGGCTTACGTCCTGGAGAAGTACGGCACGATGAGCTTGGCCGAGGTGCTCGAGCCGGCCATCCGCTACGCCCGCGAGGGCTTCGAGGTTGGACCCCTTCTGTTTGAGCTCCTGGCTGTCAGAAACGAGCACATGAACGATGCGGCTCGGGAGGTCTTCCTGCCTGAGTACGGCGCTCCGCCTCTCGTGGGTGAGAAGCTCTACCAGGATGATCTAGCCAACACCCTGGAGAAGATCGCCGAGTACGGTGTGGAGTACTTCTACTGGGGCAGGACGGCTTGGCTCATCGACCAGTACATGGAGGAGAACGGCGGCTACATCACCTACGAGGACATGATCTCCTACGAGCCCATCGAGCGCGAGCCGGTGGTTGGCGACTACAGGGGTTACACAGTCGTGTCTGTGCCGCCTCCCGTCTCCGGGTTGGTGGTCATCAACATGCTCAACATCCTGGAAGGGTTCGACTTGAACGAGCTCTACAACGACTCGCAGGTTGACTACTACCACCTGCTCGCCGAGGCGTTCAAGATTGCCTACGCCGATTACTACGCCTATATCATCGACCCAGCTTTCGGCACCACGCCTGTCGATGAGCTCACCAGCGAGGAGTACGCTGAGATGCGTCGGGAGCTCATCGACATGGAAGAGGCCCAGTCAGGTTGGGAAGGCGGCCTGGGCGATATCGACATCATGGAAAGCGCTGCCCTTGAGGCTGTGGCGATGTCCGACGGGTCGACTACCCACTTCGTGGCTGGCGATGCTCAGGGCAACATCGTCTCCGCCACCCACACCATCAGCTTATTCGTGGGGTCCCAGCACGTTATCCCCGGCACGGGCGTGCTGATGAACAACACGCTGGGCCTGTTCACCAACGACCCAGACGACATCGGCAGGATCGAGCCAGGCAAGCGGACTCGCTCCATGTTGGTGCCCACTATGGTTCTGGACGAGGACCAGCCGTTCATGGCGCTGGGCACCCCTGGGGCTACTCGTATTCCCTCCACGCTGGTCATGACGCTCATAAACATCATCGACCACGAAATGGGCCTCCAGGAGGCCATCGAGGCCAATCGCATGACCTGTCTCATCTCCTGGATGCACATCGAGGGCCGGATCGAGGAGGGCGTGGCCGAAGGCCTGGGGGCGAGAGGTCACCCGGTACGGGTACGTGACGGCTTCGACGAGTACTTCGGTGGCGTGCAGGCGCTCATGTGGCGCGATGGGGTCTACCACGCCGGCGCCGACCCCCGGCGTGAAGGCGCCGCGGCCGGGTACTGACATCACCAGGCAGGGGGGGGCATCGTCCCCCCCTGCCTTCTTCTTCACCGGCTAGTGGGATGCCCAGACGGCCCGAAGGGGCGCGCATGTCCTTGGCTTCCTCAGCCAGCTTGACCTTGCGGGCCGCAAGGGGCAGCTCCACTGGCACTGCACGCCGGCATGGAAATCGACCCCCGTCCGTAAACAGCTCCACCGTGAGTTCGCCCAGCGCGACCGCCCCCTCGAGACCGAGTGCGTCGAGCTGTGGCTGGAGATCTCCGCCGACGTGCGCTACATCCACCATTGGTTCTGCATCGGCTTCAGCCACGTCGGCCTCACCGGCCGCATCCCCTGAAAGGGGACAGGCCCAGAGACACTGGCTTCTCTCCCCTAGGAAAAGCTGTCCCCCTAGGGGGTGTCCTCCTAGCCGACAGCCCCAGGCCAACTACGTACCTCTCAGCCCCCTCAGGGGGAAAATCAGTCCTCGGTGCACCCAGCTTCCGCTGCTCCCGACGGCCGTTTCTCGGCCGCTGAGTGGGAGGAGGGAGCGCGACAGCACTCAGCTCACCGCTCCCCGAGCACTGCCTCCACATCCCACAAGAGCACCGTCCCGTCGTAGGATCCCGAGGCGAGAATCGTCTTGTCCGGTGACCCCGCCGCAGTCTTCCTCCAGTTCGTCACGTCGCTGCCCTCCTTCGGTCTTGGGTCTCTGCGCACACTATAGGACGGGAACCCATTCGCTGGCTTCTCCATCCCGCCAGCGTCGCGGCTACCTCATCGAACGTCGCTGGAGGCGCGTGCTATACGTCACCCGTGCACGTCTTGTCTTGAGATAGGGGAAAAACAGGTACCCGCGGGCACACCGCACCGCCTCTATGGGCCTCTGAGCGGCCACGTCCGGCCGCCTGGCGGAGTGGAGCGCGCAGGCGGTCGCTCAGGCTATCTGGCTCTCGCCTCTGCGGAGGAGAGCAAGGCCCACGAGGTAGGCTGTGGCCGCTGCGAGCAGCCCAGCTGCCGGCCAGACAACGGAGGGCTGCCTCTCGTAGTAGACGAGTGATCTTCCTGGCGGAGGAAGCGGCACCGGGTCGATGGCGATCCCATGGCGCAGCGCAAGGTTCTGAATGTCGAGCATGTGGACGACCGGGATGCCTCGTTCCAGGCACCAGCCGGCCAGTCCCAGCTCCGTGGCACCCGCGGGCGGCTCGACGACGAGGCCGGCCGGAAGCCTGTACCCATCGAGGCCAATGTGGGCCTCGTTTCCCCCTATGTTGACGAGAAGTTGAGGGTCCAGCTGTTGGAGCAACTCGATCTTGGCGTGGAGTTGGGCCTGAGGCGACGGCTCGACGAGGGCGGGCACGCCAGCTCGGGCGATGGCGGCCAAGGCGGCCTCACGTCCTCCCTCCATGGCGAACCCGCCGCTATCGCCAGCCCCGCCGAGTGAGGCTAGATGGGTACGGGTATCGATGAGCTCGGCGTCAGCAAGCGTTCGTTCCATGTCCAGCCAGGTGAGTTCTGGTCGGTTGGCACCGAAACTGGACGAGCCGACGGAGCTCAACAACACAGTCTCCAGTCCGAGCTCCTCGCAGGCGACGATGGCCGCCAGCCCGAGAGCGGGAAAGGATCCGGATAGCGCGATGATCACGGGGCCGCTGCCCGGCGAAGCCTGTTGGGAGAGGACGTGCACCAGGTAAGCAGCGAAGTCAGGATTGGTGCTCGTACGCTTGGCCGGCAGGTGACCTGCGGTCGTGGTGAGTTCGCTGAAGGCGACGCCGATCATGCCGGTCTCGTTCGGATCGGCTTGCCGGTCCACCGCGACCCCCAGCCTTTGGGCGTGGGCGCTCACGACCTCGTAGGCCTGTTCGACCCGTCTGGCCGCTGCTACCTGCTTCTCGTAGACAGGAGTTCTGTGCGCCCGTTGGGCGACCTCAAGGCCGCCAACTGCCGCGAGGAGAAACAGGGCCAGGGGCAGCAACTGCCGCCACGGCCGACGCACGACGCGCTTTCTCATCCTCCCTCACCACGCTTCCCCGGGGATGATGAGGAGCACGAGGTAGAGGATGAGCGTCACTATGGCTGTGGCCAACAGGGTGAGGGCAACCCCCTGGCGGTCCATCTCGCTGGCGATGAGGCCGGGGATGATCACGCCGAGGGTGCGCAGGCCAAGCGTGCCGGCCCCCAGGTCAGCCCAGAGGGCGTCGAGGGCCAGCTTGGCGGCGATACCCAGAAGCAAGAACATGCCGAACTTCCGCCGCCCATAGACGATCGTGTAGCGCATGAGCAGCCGTCCGCCACCCAGAGTCACCAGGGCTGCTCCGATCGTCGCCAACAGTCGCAAGGGCTGGTTGGCGTACAGGGCGAGGAAGCCCGGGACGATGATTCCCCCGGGGACCAAGCCGGTGAGTTCGTAGAACAGAAGCCCCGCAACGACACCTGAGGCGAACACCAGAGTCGTCATATCTCCTCCCCCACCCTCTCTAGGAGGTCGACGAGCTTCAGGCCGGCGCCTCCGATGTTGCCCACCCCAACGACTAGGGTGTGCGAGCGGGCGGAGGCGAGCACACGCTGTAAGACGAGTTCCGGACTGTGCCTTCCTGCGAGCGATTCGGCCTGGGGTAACTTGGCCCGCCAGCGAGGCACCCGCTGGCCGATCAGAAACAGCTGCTCGACTCGCGGATCTTGGAACAGCGGCATGAAGGTGTCGACCCTGAACGCTCTGTCCTGCCTGTGGTTGAAGACGACCACCAGGGGCGTGTCTTGGCCGAGCTGGCGCGTCCCTTCCTCGATCAGCTGCTCGGTCGACTGAGGATCGTTGGCCGAGAAAGCGTTCAGGAAGAACACTGTGCGGCCACCCTGTTGAAGGCGCCACAGAAGCCGGGAGGCCCTTGGGGGTGCGGCGCTGAGCATGGCGTTCAGTGCCGCCGGCAGGTCAACGCCGACAGTCTCGCAGGCAGTCAAGGCGAGCGCGAGGTTGTCCCTCCGAATCCAGCTAGGGACAGAACAGTCGGCCGTCAGTGCCTCCACGCAGGGTGTGGGAGCTCGGACACAGCGTGCCTGTTTGTCAGCAGCCAATTGCCTTAACAAGTCTAGATGCCGTTCCTCGCCTGTAACCAGCGTGCCACCACGGGGGATGACCGACCCTAGAGCCCTGGCCGCGTCTTGCTCGCAGCAACCGAGCACGTCCGTGTGATCTTGCCTCACGTTGGTGACGATGCTGATCTGTGCCTGCAGGATGAGCTCTTGGCTTGCGCGCTGGAGCTGAGGTTCGATGGCGTTGCACTCGATGACGAGGGCGTTGGCCTTCAGCCGCGCGACATAGCGCAGCACACGCATCTGTTCGCCGATCGAGCCGGGGCCCAGGCGCCGGAGACGCAACCGCCGGCCGTCCGGGGCGATGAGCGCGGGAACCACTCCGGTCACTTTGCCCACAGCGCGCAGGCCACAGGCCTGAAATCCACGCGTGATCAGCTCAACAGTTTGGCTCTTGCCCCGTGTCCCGTTGACGTGAATTCGCAGAGGCACCGCCTGCAGCCAGCGGCGGTGCATGAACGCCTCGATGAGCCGCCAGCCGAGGAAGGCACCTACCGGAAGCAGCGGCCACATACTCACTCTCCTTGCTCAGGGGGAGCGAGGTATGCACCGAGACCGTCAGCCTTGAGTTCGGCAAGCGAGGGGAGACCGGCCCAACGCACCGCAGTCTCCGGGCTGTGGGCTCTGTGGATCTCCAGCAGCATGTCGATCGTCGCCAGGTGGCGGCCCACGCGTTCCTCGATTGGGTGCCCAGCCTCGGTGAACCGCACGTACAGAAGGCCACGCTGGGCAGCACTCACGTAGAACCGGTCCTTTCCAGTGACGATGAGGTCGGTGTCGGTACGCCCTCGCAGGCGGCCTTGGGCGGGGTTTGTCGTCTCCAGCAGTACGGCCAACGCGTCGGTGGCATCCCCGAACTCCCGGTGACTGAGGCCTCGTAAACCGCTGGGAGAGCGCTCTACGCTGATGTTGATCCCCTCAAGTTCAAGGTACATCGAGGCCTCTACGGCCAGATCCATTGCCCTGTCGTGCGCAACGATCGCGTTGATCACGGGGTATTCGGGCGAGGCCTCGTGTAGATCGATGACGAGGTCCACGGCCTCGGCTCGAATGAGCTCGACGAACGCGCGGGCCAGGCGCTCGGTCAGGTAGCCGTCCTCACGGCCAGGGAAAGCTCGGTTGAGATTGCGGATCTCCTGGCCGGCCAACGTCTGCCCGGCGGCGTTGATGTACACGACCGGATCGGGCCACTGGTGGATCGGGTTAGTCGCTCGGCTGCCGTAGCGGAAGGTGCGCGGGCCCTGAGGCGTGCTGATCTCGAAGAACTGCGGATAACCCTCATGGGGATCGGTGCAGGTGTGACCGCTGCGGTTGGCGCGGGGGACTACGATGATCCTCCCTGCCGTCACCTGGGCGCGCTCGACGATCAGCGTGGCCGCCAGTTTGGATGCGGGCTCGTTGGGGTGGGTTCCCCCAAGGATCAGCACCGTACCGCCAGGTTCGCCCCCATGGAGGAGGTACACCTCGGTGTCAGCAGCTGTACCGGCCAAGTTGGGTGCGTAGTCACTCAGAGCCACAACGCCGGTGACACCGAATCCTGGGTAGATGGGCGAGTCTTGCCACATGGCGGAGAACTCTCCACTGGCAAACGCGAGCACCACCGCCAGGCCACCCAGCACCCCGATGGCGCTCCACGGACTGCCCCAGCTGGCCTTTGCCGTGCCCTTTCTGTTGCTCATTTGATCATCAGGAGGCGCAAGATCAGGGGGGCCAGGGCCATCGCGGCGCCTATCTGCTCGGACAAGCGCCGCTCACGGACCACGTTCCACACGATGAGCACCGCCAGGAACAAGATGATGCCTCGGTAGGCCCAGGTCATGCTGCCTCCTTCCCCTTCGTTCTCCCTTTTCCCACGAACCACAGCGCGACAACCACTGCGACCAGACCGCCAAAGAGAATCGCCATCCCTGCCGACGGCCTGCGCAACAGCAGCTGCTCCCACGTCCGGCTCGTCACGACCGCCAGGATCCCCCAACCGACGATCCCGGCTGCCGGAAGCAGGCAGTGCACGAGCACCCTGGTGTAGTTCTCCACTTTCACCACCTGAGCGGCGAACAGGCCTGCCAACGCCGTGGGAGGCATGAGGTCGCCCATGCCCGCCAACAGCGACAGCGCCGCCCCCACGATGATCTCGTTGCGCCCGAGCAAGGCCAAGATGAACGGCACGCCCAGAATCGAGGCCGAGCCGAAGGCGGACACAGCACCAAAAAGCGGCATGCTGACTGCTATGCTGAGGAGCAGAAGACCGGCAGGCAAGCCGGTAAGCCAGCTTACGACGAGCCCCCGCACACCTGTCATGGTCATGACTTGCAGGAACATGCCCACCCCGGCCAGTATGGCCAGCACGGGGAGCGCTGACCGGACGGCATCGCGCACGGTGGCCAGGATCTCGGTATGCCGCCCGGTGAGCAGCGCTGGCAGCGAAGCGATGGCGAAGATGAGTGGCATGCCCAGCGCAGGCATGACGGTGGGAAGACCTCTCTCCAAGGCAACGAGCACCACTAGGACGCCGAGCGGCAAGTATAGAAGCCAACCGTGCTCTGCGTGATAGGATGGCGGCAGGGACTCGATCTTCACTGAACGACCGCGCACCGAGGGCCACGCCAGGGCCAGGACCGAGACAACCGCTGTGGGGAGCGTTAGGGCAAGCAGCGGGAGCTCAAAGCCGATATAGGGCATGTCCACGCCAGATCCAATGATCATCACGGGGATGTTCACCGGTGGAGCGATCATGCCCAGAATGCCGGCCACTGCGATCAGCGCTCCTGTGCGCTCGCGGGACAGTCCCATCGCCATGAACGCCGGGGCTACGATCGCCCCAGTCGTCAGCACGGCCGCGGTCGAAGAACCGGTGATCATTCCCGCGGACATGGTGAACAGCATCATCGCCACCAGCAGCACGGCGGGCCTTTCCCGGAACCCGCGGATCATGTGGTGGGCCACTGTGTCCAGCATCCCCGAGGCCTGAACCAACCGCATGAACACCATGGCCATCGCGATGATGAGCATGACGTCGAGAAAGCCGACGGTGCCCTCCACAAGATGCCGGATTGGTACTCCGTGACCTCCGACGAGCGCTCCGACCACCGATGCGGCCAACAGGGCCACAGCGACGGGCAGCCGGGCGGCGAACACGCCGACGACGAACGTCACCACCATGCCCAAGAACGGCCAGAGTTCGGGCGGCACGATGTCTACCTGAGGAGGAACCCCAGCGGGGCTGTCAGGAGTTCATCCACGGAGAACTGCAACGAAAACGAGACCACCCAGTCCGGGGTCAACAAGGCGTGCGCTGAGATCAGCTCAGCAATCGTGAGGAGTTGGAGGCGCACGCGATGTGTAAGGGGGTGATCAGGGTCGTCGACGGGATCCCCTCGCTGGGAGATCGACTCCTGGGCAGGGTTCGAGGACTCTATCAGGAAGGCGAGTGCGTCGGTACGATCCCCGAACTCGCGGTGGCTCAGCCCGAAGAACTCGTCGCGAGAGACCTCCACTCCGAGGTTGACGCCGCGGAGCTGAAGTTCGAGGACCGCGATGGACGCCTGTTCCAACCCGCGCGGGTGAGCCACCAGCATGTTGGCAAGCTGCGAGCCAGGGGGCGCCTCGTGCATATCGA
Organism: uncultured Thermotogaceae bacterium; assembly: GCA_964516385.1. Classification (GTDB taxonomy): domain Bacteria; phylum Bipolaricaulota; class Bipolaricaulia; order Bipolaricaulales; family Bipolaricaulaceae; genus T3SED10-47. The sequence continues at coordinate 26,636 of CAZEYM010000016.1, read as the reverse complement.
TCACCATGTCCACGCCTTCTTTCTCCACCAGCTGGAACAGGGCGTAGCTGATCTGCTGAGTCAGCGTGCCGCCGGGGCGTCCCGGGTGCACTCGGTTCAGGTTGCGCGCCTCGTATCCCGGGAGCTCGAGGCCCGAAGGGTAGTGCACGAACACATCTTCGTCGGGATCCTGGTGAACAGGGTCGGTGCGCCTCGTTCCGTAGGCGAAGCTCCGCTCCTCGCCGACGTCGTTCACGAACGTCAGCGTACGCGGGCCCGTCTCGTCGAGGCCCTCTGTGCTCCAGGCGGCGCTGTTGTTGGCGTAAGGGATCACAATAAGCAGCCCCGCGGTGACTTGGGCGCGCTCGACGAGCAGCACTGCTGCCATGACGCTTGCTATCTCGTTTGGATGGGTTCCCCCGAGGATCAGCACCGTACCGCCGGTCTGTTCGCCCTGGAGGACATAGAGGTGGGTGTCTCCCGGCGTATCGGCAAGCGGCCTGTGGTAATCGCTCAGGGCCCGGACCTCGCTGACCCCTGGGCCCGGTCGGATGTCGTGTTCTGCCGCCGTCACACAGAGCGACAGCAGCAGGAGCGCGGCGAGGAAGGTCACCCCTCCCCGCCGCATCGAATGCGAGGTTCCACTTGTGTGCAGCAAGTTAGGTTCCATCTGACCGCTCAGGATTCTAGTTCAATGCCAAACAAGGCCGCGATTATTGGAAGCAATTCCAGCGTGGCAGGGGCGCTCTGCATCGGGATGCCGTGCTCTTCGCACAGCTCTGTGAGTAGGCCGTCTTCGTTCCCTGCCTCGTTGATGACCACGTAGTCCGCCTGGACGACGAAAGTCTCTATTAGTTGGTCAGACATGCCACCACGTCGGGTTTCGCCCTCTATGTGCATCGCGATTATCGGCATTCCCAACTCGCGGGCATGGTCCACCAGCTGTTGGGCCCATTCCATTTCCTCCTCTAGGTCGACACCGGCTGCCCCCAGGCCTTTGCTGCTGGCACCGACGACGATGACCAGGGTCTTGCTCTCTGCGAGGAGCTCGATGTCCGCCCGTTGTTCGTAGATGCGGTCAAGGCCAACCCTGTCGGCGAGGATTCTGGCCTGCAGAGCACCTCCGCTCTGCCCCACGGATGTGATGACGACCGGCTGTTCGTAAGGCGGTTCCACATGTTCAGGCGTGTCCGCCAGTCCTGCTACCCCCGCGGACATGAGCCCGAAAAACGCAACTGTAATCACCATTCTGCGCATGGCGTCCTCCTTGTCAGTGATGAAGCGGTGCTGGCTAGCGCCGAGCTTGCAGGTCACGCGACCTTCTGAGCCTCCTCCACCAGTTCGTCGCACTTGTTAGCCCTTGCCCTACGCTGCCCCTACCACCGCGCCAGGAACCTCTAGGTAAATCTGAGACGTAAAACCACCTCCCCCAACCCCCGCTTGCGCTTGACCGGCTTGTGGGCCCTGCCCAGGTGGCAGCCTCCGTGAAGCTTGTGCTAGGCAATCCTATCCAGTTCGTGGCTGTGCTTTCAAGACCTCCATCGGGTTCAAGACTGATATCAGTGAGGGGAGCAAACCACATCAGCCGCATGAGCGGGAGGAAGTGGCTACACTGCAACTGGCGCCGGCTGTTGCTCCCGAGAAGACCGTGGCCGGGAGGAGAACCCGCCGGTGAGAGAATGGCTTGCCCTTGTCGTAGACTCGGTGCTCTTGCCAAGCGAGACTTGGACCAAGGCCGAACAATTGGATGCGGACGGCGGGTGGTCTACGGGTGGATGATGGACTATCTTGGTCTCATCCTCATAGGTAAGGCGAGTGAGATGGACAAGAACATTGCAGTCATTGGTGTGGGGAAGCTGGGAGGGACACTGTGCAGTGCCCTCATGGCCCAGGGCGTAGTATCGGCTGAACGGTTGGTGGGCACGACAGCTCACCAGGAATCGGCCCGGAACGCGGCTAGCCAGCATGGAATAAGGGTTCTTACCGACAACGCAGCCGCGGTGGCTGGTGCCGACTTGGTGATCCTGGCTGTCAAACCTCAAGGCATGGGCAGATTGCTTCAAGACATCAAACCCCTTGTGAGCGCTGGCCAACTCGTGTTGACGCTGGCAGCGGCCATAACCACACACTTCGTGGAAGACAGGCTGCAAGAGGGCGTGCCGGTCGTGCGAGCAATGCCCAACTTGCCCAGCTTGATCGGCCAAGGCATGACCGTGCTGTGTGCTGGCCGCCGTGCGCGTGCCGAGCATCTGCACTTGGCCAAAGAGGTCTTCCTGGCCCTGGGGCGCGTGGCCGAAATCGACAGCGAGGAGTTGATGGACGCGGCCACAGGCTTGTCCGGCAGCGGACCCGCCTACGGCTACATCATCGTGGAAGCGCTGGCCGAAGGTGGGGTCAAGGTGGGCCTTCCCCGCTCCTTGGCGACGACAATGGCCGCGCAATCCATTCTGGGGGCAGCCTCCATGGTGTTGGAGACCGGCCAACACCCTGCTTTGCTCAAGGACATGGTTACAACCCCTGCCGGCACGACCGTCAACGGGCTAATGGCCCTGGAGGAAGGCAACATTCGGGTCTCGCTGATCAAAGCGGTGGAGGCTGCTACGCTCAAGGCCAAGGAGCTCTCACGTTGAGAAAGCGCTTTCGTCAACCTCGTATGCGGCTAGCACGACGTCTGAGCGAGAGGAGCGAATGAGCACGGACATGCCCTTCCCTGACTGCCCTAGCTGTTGCGCTCACTCCGCTTGATCGAGTGCCTGACGGTGGGCGTGAAGGAGAGCCACGATGGACTGTGCGACGCACTGCCCGCACACGTACCCAACGTGGTCACCTTGCTCCACACAGGCGGCGAAGTCGCACTCCTGAGCCCCCGTACCACAAGTCTCGCACTGCCAGTCGTCTTCCGGCTGTACGCTCAAGATCTGCACTGTTGTATAGGCGCCTTCCATAGCAATCCTCCCTTGTGCTGTCTACAGCCCACTTCGGCCTCGAACTCGGCAGGCACGGTCATGAAGAGACCTGACGAGCTGCGCGCCTTCATTGGGACTGCGACTTGTGCCATCCGGGACCGGCAGGCCCACCACGGCGTCTGTGTGTGCTAACTAGATTAAGCTCGCTATCTCCTAAACCGGGGTCGCATTCTTGGCTTGCGGCCCTTTAGGTGTCTGCTCAACCTCGAACTCCACGTTCTGACCTTCGCGCAGGCTCTTGAATCCAGGCATGTTGATCTCGGAGTAGTGCACAAACACATCCGATCCATCTTCCTGTTCGATGAACCCGAAACCCTTGGCGTCGTCGAACCACTTCACCTTGCCGGTGGCCACTGATCTCCCTCCTTCTAGTCTTTCTCTGCGACCGCTTCAGGCGCTACCCTAGTTTGCTGCAGGTCGACCAACAGCTACGCGGGCGTACCCCGTACGGTCCTGTCGCCTTCACCATAGGGGATGCGAGAGCCATGTCAAGGAGAACCGTGTGCCCCGCACGCACTGCGGAGATGGGCAGGAGGCGTGGGCGCGCCACTCCACCGAGCGCCGCAAGGGAGGCACCCCCCCAGGCCGTTCGCAGAGGGGGCCAGTCCGGATGTACTATGCACTTGGCGCTGAGTGCTGTGATGCCGCACGCTCCGTCGCGCAAGGAGGAACTGGAATGAAGAATCAGTTATCCCATTCCGGAATCGGAACAGCTATAGTGGTGGCCGCACTTGTCACATCTTTCTGTGTGTGTACGCTGTATGCTCAACACCCAGAGCTGGTCTACGTAAGCCAGCTAGGCGGCACGTGCATGGCCGTTGACGTTGAGGATTCTCTGGCATATCTGGCCGAGGGACCGAGGTTGGTGGTGGTGGACGTCTCTGACCCAACGGCTCCCGTTGAACTGGGGCGGAGCGCGCCCTTGCCCAGCGCAATTGAAGACCTGTTCGTGGACGATGGGTACGCATACGTGGCCGCCTCCCTGCACGGGCTGCGGGTAATCTCACTTGCTGACTTGGCCCACCCTGTTGAGGTGGGCTCGGCATGGACGCACGACGCAGCTCAAGGCGTGTTCGTGGTGGGGGAACATGCCTACGTTGCCGACCGGTACGCAGGGCTCTCCGTGCTGTCCATTGCGGACAAGACTAACCCGCAGGTGATTTCCTCGCTGGAAACTACCGGGCGCGCCAACAAAGTGGCTGTCGCAGGCGGCTATGCGTACGTGGCTGACGGAAGTGCGGGGCTTAGCCTGATATCTGTGGCTAACCCGGCCGAGCTCGTCCAGGTGGGTTCGAGCAACGCTCCCGCCAACGCCGTCGACTTGGCTGTCATCGACGGACACGTGATCGTCGCCGACGATGGGTTCGGACTGCGGGTGATCTCGGTTGCCGATGCGGCAAGCCCTTTTGAGGTAGGGTTCCTCGCGACGCTGCAGCGACCTGTGAGGGTGGTGGCCCGCGGGACCATGGCCTACGTCGCAGACGCCGAGACGGGCTTCCATGTGGTCTCCGTGGCCGAGCCGGGCGCCCCTGTCGAGATCGGTCGCGCCACCTTGCCCGGCGGCGCTTGGGGCGTTGCACTGTGGGGGGAGCACGCCTACCTGGCATCTGGAGCACATGGACTGCGGGTTGTCTCGGTTTCAAACACGGAGAGCCCCGAGTTCGTCGGCCAGTTCGACACGGCAAGCTACGTGCGGGCGGCGGTGGAGTCAAACGGATTTGTGTACCTTGTCGGTCTGCAGAGGGGGCTACGTGTCGTATCCGCTGTTGATCCCCGTCGGCCTGAGCAAGTGGGGTTCCTGGAGCTCGCTGGCGAGTGCCTGGATGTGGTGGGCTCGCTCGTCTATGTGGGCCTTCCCGGGGCGCTGGTACTGGTAGACGTGACTGATCCCACAACTCCCTCGGAGGTCGGAAGGGTCGAGCTGCCGGCACGTGCCGAAGGAGTGGCCGTGCACGGTGATTACGCCTATGTGGCCTGTACGAGCGCAGGGTTGCTGGTAGTGTCGGTGGCTGACCCAGGGAACCCATCCGTAGTGGGATCACCGGTTTCCGTCGGCTACGCCCGCGATGTGTGCTTGTCCGATGGCTATGCATACGTCTCAGGATGGTCGAGCGGCACCCATGTGCTCTCATTGGCCGAGCCGGCCGAGCCCGTGGAGGTGGGCAGTTTCTCAACCGAGGGCACACATGCGAGAGTGTTCGTGGCCGATGACTATGCCTACGTGTTCGAGCAATCACGGTTACACATTGTGTCCGTGAGTGATCCTGCGTGCCCTGTTGCCGTAGGAACGTTGAATTTGGGGCTACCGTCATCAGGGTTCGCTGTGGGCGACTACCTAGTGGTGGCCACGGGCTGGAGAGGTGTGGTGATCGTATCTTTGGTGGACAAGTCTCGCCCCACTGAGGTGGCACGGTTCGACACTGGCGGTCAGGCCCGGACGGCGTTTGTGGCCGGAGAGTACGTGTACGTCGCTGACGAAGCGGGGGGCCTGTACATCTTGCGCCTTGTCGGCATTCCAACCGGGACGCCGTGATCTAGTGCTGGCCGGGAGGGGCGCTCCCGATCGCGAATCGCGAATGGAGTGGGTGCGGTCTGCAGGGACTGCCCCGTTGCCTCGGGCGGGAGCGCAGCGGAAAAGCGCCTTCCATAGACCGCTCTACACCCATGGGCCGAAGAGGAGGCCTCGGCCGTGCATTGATCGGCTTCTATCGGCATAATCGCCGGTCATGGGTGAGTGGTCCGTCGGACGAAGAGCGTTTGTGTTGAACGGAAGTAGCGCCGCCGGAGACGCTCCCGACCGGATCAGCCGGCTACTGGACGCCGCTCTCTCGGAGCAGGGGTGGCAAGTGGATCGCATGGATGTCCATTCAGCTCGCATCCGGCCTTGTCTTGCCTGCAGCGCCTGCGCGTTCCGTCGCCCGGGGGAGTGCGTCCTGGTGGACGACGGGCGTGATATCCCCAGGCTGATGGCCCAGGCTGACCTATTTGCCTTCGTTTCGGCCATCCGTTTCGGTGGTTACCCGGGGCCGGCCAAGCGGGCTTTCGAGCGCACTCTGCCCAACGTGCACCCATGCTTCACTCGCTACCACGGTGAGATGCACCACAGACTCCGCTACTCTCACAGGCCGTTCATGGTTTTTGTGGGGTGGCAGTCCCAGGCGGATGAGGAGGCTGGGGCACTGTACAGGCGCCTGGCCCAGCGCAACACGCTGAACTTCCAGACCAGCCACCGCGCAGTAGTCGTGCAGGGGGATCCCGACTACGAGGGGCTGAAGGAAGAACTGGGGGATCTGGTCAGCGCAGTGGAGGTGCGTGCGTGAAAGGGAGCGTAGCCGTTGTGGCTGCCAGCAATCGCCGCCACAGCAACTCGGCAGCCATCGGGAGGTACATGGCTGAGCGGCTTTCGCTAAGAGGAGTCCCCGTACGGAGCATCGACGTGGCCGAAAAGGGAGGCCTGACCGACAACTTCCTGCCCGCGGTCGACTTACTCTCTGGTTGCCGTCATGGGATTCTCGTGGCATCCCTGTACCACGACACCATCAACTACATGGCTACGGCAACCCTGGAGGCATGGGCGGAGCGGACGCCCTCTGGGCCAAACGGCAAGCTCCTCGCCTTCTCGGCGATCATCCACTCGGGCTACCCCGAGCCCACCCACGCCGAGGTGGCATTGAACATCTGCCGCCGCTTTGCGCATGAAGTAGGTTGGGACTGGCAGGGAGGACTCACGGCCGGGGCTACCTCGATGATCGGAGGGAATGATCTCGGCGCAGCAGGTCCCCTGACACGCAACTTGCGCAGGGCCCTAGATCTGACGGCTGAAGCTGTGGCTGAGGGAGGGATGGTGCCCGAGGAGGCGGTTCGACTGGCGGCCAGGAGTCTGCTGCCGCCCTGGCTTCTGATCCCTGTGGCCAACTGGGCGATGCGCCGCGAAGCTAAGCGGCGGGGCACGCGCAATCTCGATGCCCGGCCGTACGCCTAGGACGGTGTGCCTGACTGTCCTGAGGTTACTTGAGCGGGTTGGCTTGTGTGGGTGCGGTAGGTGCGGCTGACGAGCTGTGCGGGACAGGCTGCAGCCGGAGGTGAGCTGAGGATGAGCGGGAGCAATGTTGAGAGGAAACCCAGAGTAAGCCCTGCGGAGATCAGCTCAGCTCAACAGGCGGGGGAGGCCGTCGAGAGGCTGCGGGAGGCCATCCGCTACCACGACTGGCGGTACCACGTCCTAGACTCCCCGGTGATCTCCGATGCGGAGTACGACGAGTTGGTGGTGACTCTTCGCGATCTGGAGGAGCGATACCCTGAGCTCCAAAGCCCTGACTCACCCACCCAGAAGGTTAGCGGTGAGCCGCGCGAGGAGCTGGGGACCGTCAAGCACCCCCTTCCCATGCTCAGCCTGCGAGCCGTGTACGAGGAGGACGAGGTACGGCGCTTCGACGAAACCTGCCGAAGAGAGCTGGGTCGAGAGGCGGTGGAGTACGTCGCCGAACCCAAGTACGACGGAGCGGCCGTGGAACTCATCTACGAGAACGGCCGTCTGGTGGTAGCTTCGACCCGAGGCGACGGCGAAACCGGCGAGGATATCACCCCCAACATAAGGAGCCTTAAGGAAGTGCCAGTTGTCCTTCTCCGGCATCTGGAACCTCCTCCCGAGCGGCTGGTCGCACGTGGAGAAGTGTACATGCGCAAGGATGAGTTCGACCGCCTCAACCGGATGCGTGCTGATTCGGGGTTGGAGCAGTTCGCCAATCCCCGCAACGCTGCTGCGGGAAGCCTGCGCCAGCTCGACCCGAACATCACTGCTCAGCGACCCTTGCACATCTTCGTGTATGCAGTAGCCGAGGCAGAGGGAAGGGCGTTCGAAACCCAGAAGGAAGTCCTGGACACCCTTCCCAGTTGGGGATTGAAGGTGAACTCGGATCAGATAGCAGTCTGCAACGGGGCAGAGGAGGCTGTCGACTATCACAGGCACCTAGGCGAGGTGCGCGAAGCGCTTCCGTACGAGATAGATGGTGTGGTGTACAAGGTGAACCGCATCGCCGACCAACAGCGCCTGGGATACCGGCAGAGGGATCCACGGTGGGCCCTCGCCTACAAGTTTCCTCCGCGCCAGAAGACGACCAAGGTAAGAGACATCCAGGTGCAGGTGGGACGCACGGGTAAGCTGACCCCGATAGCACTCCTGGAGCCGGTGCACATAGGAGGCGTGGAGGTGAGCAGGGCGTCTCTCCACAACCAAAGCGAGGTCGAGCGCAAGGACGTTAGGATCGGTGACACTGTTCTTGTTGAGCGGGCTGGCGACGTGATTCCCTACGTTGTCAAATCGATCAAGGAAGATCGCGACGGAGGTGAAAGGCTCTTTCGCATGCCCGACAGCTGTCCGGTCTGCAACTCCCGTGTCGTGGTCAGCGAGGATAAGAAGACCACCCGCTGCCCCAACCTCCTCTGTCCGGCCCAGCTGCGAGAACGCATCATGCACTTCGCTTCCCGCGGAGGGATGGACATCGAGGGACTGGGAGCAAAACGGGTCGAGCAGCTGTACGAGGCCGGCCTCGTGAGACGTCCCTCGGCGTTGTACAAGCTGAGCAAGGCCCAGCTCCTCCAGTTGGAGCGGTACGCTGACCGTTCGGCGGACAACCTTCTGGGCCAGATTGAAAAGAGCAAGCATACAACACTTGCTCGGTTCCTGTATGCGCTTGGCATCCCCTTGGTGGGGGAGCACGTGGCGCGAGTTCTCGCCCAGCGCTATATGGTGCTCGACGAGTTGATCGCGACCTGCGAGGAGTCACTGCAGGAGATACCGGAGATCGGTCCCGAGGTAGCCCGCAGCGTGGCTACATTCTTCGCCGATCCCCGCAATCGCGAGGAAATTGAAGAAATGCGCAAGGCCGGACTGACGCTGAACAACCCCGTGTACAAGCGGGTAGAGGAGTCGCTGCCGTTGGAAGGGGTGACCTTTGTGTTCACCGGTGTCCTGCAACACTGGACCCGCGAAGAGGCCAAGCGCATGGTGGAAGATCTCGGCGGCCGAGTCACCTCCAGCGTGAGCGGGGAGACCGACTACGTCGTGGCGGGTCCTGGTGCCGGCAGCAAGTTGGCTCAAGCGGAAGCTCGCGGTGTGACTGTGTTGGACGAGGAATCGTTTGCCGAGGTGCTACGAGAGAAGCAAGGAGGCAATCCCGGTTCCTGACATTGTCAGTAACGGGGATTGCCTCCATCTCCGTCTAGGTCAGGGCCGCGATGTCGTCTGCTGTAAGCTCCTCTTTGCCTTCTGGACCTACGCTGACGAATACGTCTCCTGCGCGGAAGATGACCCGCTCACCGAGCGCAAGGATTGGCCCGATCTCCGGTAGCAGCTCGATCAACGTGAAGTAGGCTTCACTCATGAACACGATCTCCAGCAGGGGCTGTTCTTCATAGGTCGTCTCCGTCCAGACCCCGTCACGAAGGACGAACACGCGTCCGGAGATGTCTCGAACCATTTCAGAGATCACGGCTTGCTCGGCCTCGGCCAAGACCTGCGTCGCCCGTGCCGCACCCACAGATCCTTGCCCAGACGGCGCAGCCAAGGCAGTAGGTGGCGGGAGCTGATCCCGCTCTTCCTCCCGCACAAGATACGAGGTGTACGGCGTGGCGATCCCGTAGCGTGTGGCCAGCGTTATGATCTGCTCCACAATCTCCTCGGATTCCCCTTCCAGCCGGATGCGGTTCAGCAAGTCACCGATCTTGCGCGATGCCCACAGACGCGGGAGGAAGTCAGCCGCAAGTGCCTCTTGGGGGAAGTCCCGTTCGAAGGAGAGGACCACCGTTTCCTCACCGCGATGTCCGCTGAGCAAAAGCTGCGCTGAGCCTTGCCCAAGGTAGCGGCCGACGACCACGATCTGCCCCCCGTGGAACAGATCCGGCAACGTACGAGGGTACAGATCATGCACGGTTACACCGTCGACCTCTAGCACCAGGTCGGTCAAGGCAGGCGCAGAGATCCTTCGGTAGAAGCTAGAGAGTGCCCCCTCAAGGTTCTCTCCGGGCACTACGTAGGTGGTGCTGCCGCGGTTTTCTTGAACCAGAAGGTCCAGGAGGTGCGTGTTGACGTCGTAGCCAACTCCAAAGGCGAACAACCGAGCGTCGGCAGCGTTGGCCGCGCTCACGTCGCGGACGATCGTCCCCATGTCCGTGGGCCCGCGGGTGGGTAGCCCGTCGGTGACGAACAACACGTACTTAGGCCGCTCACCAGGCGAGAACCACTTCATTGCCGTGGTCAACGCGCCGTGGATGTCAGTCCACCCGTCCGCATAGACCGCCCGCACTTGGGAGATTGCGTCGGCGACGTTGCCGGCCGTGGCCGACGTGAGACCCTCAGTGAGCGGGACGATCTTGTCGCTGAACGTGATCACTCCAAAGCGATCATCGGCGCCGAGGTTGGCGAGGATGAACTCCGCCGCCTCCCGCGCCTGCACGATCTTCTCTCCCTGCATGGAACCTGAGGTATCAAGCACTAGCACCAAGTCCTTGGGGACCGCTGGCTCATCTCCCGGCGGAGGAGGAACGACAAGTAGCATGAAGAAACCGTCTTCCTCTCCACTGTTGTAGGTGATCAAGTCCGCACCCACAAAGGGGCCCGCGTACGCGTAGTAGAGCACGAAGTTGGCCATGGGCAGGACACCATGGTCGGCGTGCACCACCTGGGCAGTGTGCACATCCGGCCTGACGACAGAAACGCTATGGCTGGGGGAGTAGATGCTCCCGATGGTTCCGGAGCCGGTGATCTCCAGTTCGATTCTAACTTCTTCGAGAGGCACGGTGGAGAAACGTTCAGTCTCCAAGGGATAGACGTAGCGATAAACTCCGCTGTCCGGCACAAGAAGCTCGCTGTACTGGAGACGAATCCTGCGCGATTCCCCCGGTTCGATCGGGAACACCCTCGCCTGGAAAGCACCACGCCCCACGTACTCCAACAGGGCCGGGTCCAGTCCGCGCTGAAGGTATGCCAGATAGATGGCTCGCGCCTCCTCTGCGGGCAGGAGTTCAGCCTCCACAGGTCCCCCATCCTCCCACAGGGTGAAGCCTTGAACCACGGCTCCTGGAGGAAGCGGAAAGACGTAGGTGCCCTCTACGACCCTTTGGGTATCGTTGCGGAACTCCTGATCGACTGATGTGGTTACTACGCCGTCTTGAGCTGTCACCGTCACCCGGTGATAGCTGATGGCCAGCCAGCCATCCGGTTCGTCCGGGACGATGATGCCGTCGGCACAGCCGATCAGCGCGTGTAGGAACAACACTGTGGCCAGAATTCGCGTGCTCCACCTTCTCATAGGAACCTCCTCCTTGGAACGGGAGAGTGTACACCCGCGGGCAGCGGCTTGACCGCCCCGTCTCTCAGTTGACAGCCTGCTGGGTGTCTGCCGAAAGGCCGTTATAATGCGGGGTGACAGCAGAAGCTGAGCACAGCTCTCGTGGCTTTGGGTTGACAGCAGAACAGTGGAGGGGGTTGGATATGACCTTAGGAGATGCGGTGATGCTCGTTGTGTTGGTTGTCGCGGGCGTGGCTCTGATCGCAGGGGGGGTGATGGCCCTACAGCGGCGGCGGGACTGGCTGGTGGCAAGCATGTCGGTGGTGGCGATCTTGGTGGGTGCCAGCTGGTTGGTCAGCTTGCTGGTTGGCTGGGCAAGCCGGGTCGACCCGCTGGCCGTCTTCGTCCCGGTGTTCAGCGTGAGCCTGGGGTTGGCGGTGTTCGCCTTTTGGGTGATCATGCTCACAGAGGCGGCCACCCTGGAGCCTTCCAACAGTCTGGACAAGCTGACCTGGGTGTTGATCATACTGCTGGCGAACATCGTCGGGGCGCTGATCTACTTCTTCGCACGGCGGCCGCTGCGCCCAGTTCGAAAGCAGGGAGATCTTCCCTCGGAATAGCCACCAATCGGGGCCTCGCGTCGCTCGGGGTTTTCGGTCTCGGAGGCTCGGGTGGGAGGTTCCGTTGAGGCTCCTGACCTGCTGCTGTGAAGACACGACCAGAGTGAGTGTCCAGCCTTGTCCCACGGTGCTTGCCGAGCTGAGGGAACTCTGACCCATGGGACGAAACACGCTGCGGGAGAAGATTGAGGAGGGCTGGTTGTGAACGGGACATTGGCCTGGGTGTGGCGGCCTTTGCGCTGCTTTCCGTGCCCAAGCGCGTGGGAGGTGGCGGCCCGGCACAGACCTGCAGTACTTCTGGGCGCGCCCAGTCGGGTTGTGGTGGGACGCACCGTGCCGCTTCTGTGGCCCGTCCTCACTGGCTGTGTCCTGACGGCCCTGGCGGTGGGCGCAGCCGTGGGTGTCTTCAGCCGCAGGGAGTTGTGATGAGGGGAACTGCAACACTACGTCGAGTCGTGGTAACGGGGGCGGGCGCGCTCATGGTTCTCGCGTCTCTGGCCGCCTGCTGGGCAGATGTCCCCCCGGATGTGGGGGGAACCTGGATCATGCTTCAGGTCACCACGGACATCGTGGACTATCCCGTGGTCGGCCGGCGAGTGCGCGAGACATATCTGGTGCTCTTGCTCCAGGTAGAGCAATCCGGCACGCAGCTTTCCGTGCGTGAGATGCACTGCTTGGCACACGTCGACGCCGGCACGGCGTTGGTGAGGACTGAGATACCTGAGGCGTTTCTTCAGTCTTTGAACGGCCTGGAGCGCTCTGCGGTGCTTCGGCAAGCGACCGGCGAGTGGCGCTTCTCGCTTCCTTGGGGCTCAGCAGTGCACGGGGCGCGTCTCGACGACCCGCAGGATCCTCTTCCCACAGATCCCGGCGATTCGAGGGTGGCCGACGACGACGGCGATGGCAGACCCGGTGTGACTGTTAGCGTGTCCATTCTCGGGTTCTTGAGCGGCGAGGTGTACGCTGTCCAGCGGTTGCGCAAACACTTGGAGGGTAGCCTCGTCTCCCCAGACCGGATCGAAGGGTTGATCACCTGGTCGAACGAACAGGTGGTCCTGGCGGCGACCAACCCCCTTCTCATGGCAAGCGGGGATGCTGTGGTCCACCCCGACCGCGAGCGCAGCTACTTCGTGGCGCTGCGCGTGGATGATGCGTTCAGCTGCGAAGAGCTCCGGTCGTCCTGGCGATCGCGGTTCGGCTTGTAGGACTCTGTACTCGGCAGTTCATGCAAGGAGCCCACTGCAGCCCAACGTGAAACAGAGAAGCATCGGGCGTCAGCGATCTGCGCCATTGGCCCAGGCCTCCCGCTGCTGCTGGAGCCAGGCCTGCGTGCCTTGTGTGGACCGGTGCTGCAGGTTCGTGAGATGATAGCCGGGCGGGCAGCCTGGCCGGTCATCGGGGACGAATCTGGAAAGCTCTGGGCAAGGAAACGCGTCGCACCGGCCACAGTGGTCGATGCCCCGAGCGAGGGTGCAGCGCACGAAGGGGCAGTCGAGGTGGTGAAGCGGAATGCACCCCTGGCACTCTCGCCTGAAATGGGGACACTTTCCACACCAGTCGCCACATGCAGCCGCCTCACGATGGCTCATCGTCCTATAGCTTAGCGCGAGGCGGCAGATGGCGCCTGCTCTGTGGGCCTCGACCGCGAGCGGCGCGATGCTCCGACTGCGCCGCGTTGATGGGCGACAGTTGTCCCCTCACAGGCGCCCACCAAAGGAGGGGAGGAATGCGTGGCAACTACTTGGACAACCCGAACGGCGCTTGGTTCGTGGCCCGCATGGGGGGTTGGGAGTGGCTGGAGACCGTGCTCAAACTTGTCGCAGTCGGAGCCGCCATGTGGGCGCTCCAGGCAGCAATGGCAGAGCATAGCGTGACCACGCTCGAAGGCAGGATCCCGCAGGCCGTAGTGCTGGCCATGGTGTCCCTGGGCATTCTCTTGGCCGTTGTGGACCGCCTGGCTGCGCGCGAGTTCATCTCAATGGCGTTCGCCGTCGTCAACACCGCAGGCCACGTGGCCATGACCACCGCTGTGTTTCTGGGTCTGGAGGGGAGCTCGCCCATTATCCTCTTCTGTTCGGCTATGCTGGCCGGTGACCTGAGCAAACTCGGCTTCTTCTGGCGCACAGGGCTCACGGTGCGCAACGCACCACGGGCCGCGGTCTTCGGCGCCACCGGCGCATTCGCCCTTGCCTACTTGGCTGTGCTGTTGCTGGAAGTGCTGTGACTGGCCCGGTGTTCTCGCTTGGGAAACCAGGGAACGAACGCGTTAGTCCTACGGGCGTAGGCTCGGAAGTCGGGCCGTTCTTTCAGCTGTCGCTCAAGCATGGGCACCCCTGAGACAAATCGAAGCAGGAAGGTGATGGTGACAGGGCTGATAAAGCTGGTCCACCCCCAGGGGACCTCCAGTGCCATGAGGAAGAGGCCCCACCACATGGTGGCCTCGCCAAAGTAGTTTGGGTGGCGCGTGTATCTCCACAGGCCAGTCTGGAGGATGCGCCCTCGATTCGCTGGGTCCTGCCTGAATCGGCGCAGCTGGAAGTCGCCCACGGTTTCGAAGAGGAAACCCCCAACCCAGACAGCCGCCCCCAGCGATGCCAGAAAGCCAAATCCCGGCCGCGCCGAGGATTGAATGAGCAGTATGGGGTAGACAATCACCAATAGGAGCATGGCCTGCAACATGAACACCTGGATGAATGCCCGAGGTACCACCCACCTCCCCCAATCTCGCCGCCATTTAGCATACCGGAAATCCTCTGGCTTGCCCCAGTTGCGCCGCACGATGTGGTACGTGAGACGCAGGCCCCACACGGTCACCAGCATAAGAGCCACGATGCTTCGTGGTGTTGGGCTGCCGGCAGCGTAGAACGCATACCACGCGACGAGCACGAACCCCAACCCCCAACCCATGTCTACGATGGAGTTGTCACGCCGCCACTGGGCAACCAGGAACAGCGTTGAGAAGTAGGCGAACACCACTATGGTCGAGTGCAGAATCACATCCCACATCGGTCCTCCTTCCGAACGATTGAGTGTGCTGTCAGACTGTGCCCTGCATGACTGCCACTGCCACAGCACCCCGACCTGCGTTGAGTGCCACGATGGGGGAGATCTCTGTTGTGTACTCGGGCGGCTTCCCCAGGAGTTGGGTCAGCTGTCGCTCGTAGTCAGCAGCCTTCTGAGGGGCATCGGCGTGCACAATGCAGTACTTGTCAATGGCCTTCCGCGCGTGAAGCTGGGCCACATGGCGCAGGATACCCCGGGTGTTGGCACGTTGGCTGAAGGCTTTCCCGAGCGCGATGCCTTTCCCTTCCTTGTCCAGGGAGACAATCGGTTTCAGATTGAGCCACTTGGCCAGTTTGCCTTTTAGCGGGCTCACGCGCCCGCCGCGCACCATGTACTCGAATGTAGCCACGCTGACGAAGATGTAGCTCCGATCGATCCACGCTTCTATGGAGGCCACCAACGCATCGCGATCGATCCCAGCCTCGATCTTTTGGGCGGCGTTCAGAACGAGAAGGCCTTGAGCTGCCGAGTTCAGCCTGCTGTCGACAATAGCGAGTCTCTCGCCCAACTGGAGCTCCTGGGCTGCACGGCACAGGGTGTGGTACGTGCCGCTCAGGTGACTGGAGACCGTTAGAACGAGCACGGACTCGTAGTGCGTGGCGAGAAACCCGAGCCATTCCCGCGCTTGCTGGGCCGTGGGTTGGGAGGAAGTCGGATACTCCTGCACCTCCTCCAGCAAAGCGAACAGCTGTCCTGGCGCCAGCGTGACCCTATCTAGGAAGTTGCTGCCGTCCACATTCACCTGCAAGGGGAGCAGATGCACCTGGTGCCGGTCCATCACCTCCTGCGGTAGGTCGGCGATGGAATCTGTGGCCAATGCTATGGGCGCTCCACGTCGGTACAGCGCGTCCTGCTGTCGCTGCATATCGTCGACCTTCTGCTGGAGGAACCTGCCGTAGTGACGAAGGCTGGTGAACACCTTGGCCGGGTGATCTGTGTGCAGATGGAAGCGGATTCGGCTCGCGCTGCCGGCCAGGATGACTGAGTCCCCTTGACGTTCAAGGAACGCTCGCACTTCGTCCAACGGGATGTGCTCGCCCAGGACGTGCCCCTCGGCACAGTAACGAAAGGCTGGTCGGCAAGAGGCCTCCACGCTTACGGGGACGCTGTCGAAGCGTACCTGTTCTCGGCTGCGCAGCAGCCTCCGGGGCGGGCCGGTGTGGACCAGTTTGACCATGCCTTCGATAAAGTGCACGAAACCTTGGGCACCAGAGTCCACAACAGAAGCCTTGCGCAGGACATCCAGCTGGTCCGGGGTTCCGCGCAGGCTGTGACGGGCCTGTTCCAACGAGCGTGTCAGCAAGACCGCGAAGTCCTTGCTTGTCTGGCAGAGCTCCTGAAACGTCTTGGCCCAGGCGCGGATCACTGTAAGCATCGTACCTTCGACTGGGTGAGAGACGGCCTTGTAGGCGTGGGGGACTGCGCGGACAAGGCTGGAAGCGAACGAAGATGCGTGGGTGGCCGGCCTGTCGTGCAGTTCAAGTGCGAGTCCGTTGAGAAACTGGGCAAGGATCATGCCCGAGTTCCCGCGTGCTCCTGTCAGAGCGGCCTCAGCGATTGTACCCAGCGTCTGGTGCAGGCCTGGGACGGGATGTACCTCGTCCAGGACATGGTGCAGCGTTAGCGCAAGATTGGTGCCTGTGTCGCCATCGGCTATGGGAAAGACGTTCATCCTATTCAGTTCGTGGCGGTTCTGGTCTACTTCCTGCGCCCCCGCCAGGAAGGCATAGTACAAGCGGCGTCCATTCAGGTAGCGCACTTTCATAATGGATCCTGCTTTCGCATCACGCCTCTGCCTCATTATCCCCGGTTTCGCTAGTCAAGCCCAGGTGGATCCAGAACGCAGCCTCGAGGCGGCTGCAGAGGTTCGTCCCATATCCGCGGCCAGGAAACGCCTGAGCTGACCTGCAGCTGGCGTACGTCTGGCCACACAGCTAAAGTGAATCCCGGAGAGGAGGGTGACTCCGACCATGAGGGACAAACCGACTGCGCAGATTGTGTTCTTCCCCACGAGGAATCTGGAGGAGACAACGCGGTTCTACCGCGACAAGCTCGGGCTTCCGTTGGTGTTGGATCAGGGAAGGTGTCGGATATTCGGGGTTGCCGATAGCGCGTTCTTGGGATTCTGCCACAAGGAGACTGAGCCTGGGGAGAGCGAAGCCATTATCACTTTGGTAACAGAGGATGTGGACGGGTGGATGGCCAGACTGCACAACTACGGCGTGCGTCCAGAGCAGGGGCCTAAGATCAACCCCGAGTTCCAGATCTACCATGCGTTCGTGCGCGATCCGAATGGGTATCTCGTGGAGATTCAGCGTTTCGACGATCCCCGCTGGGGTTCGCTTGCCGAGAGCGCAGGCTGACGTTTTCCCGTCCACAGAGTGAGCGGTGCCATGGATAGCACAAGGAAGAAGCGGTCGGTCAATGACGCGATGCTCATCTGGTATCCGACGCTGGTGAGCTAGAGTTTCGGTCCTCTCCGCACCTACCCCCTTGTCGACACACTGCTACCGGCGATACTTGACCTCGATGATCTCTATCGCCAGGTTTCCCAGCAGTCTGACCGTGGTTGCCGTGCTCGCGGGGCTCGGACGCTCGGCAAGTCTGGAGACCCCGGTTAGGACATAGGCGGCATGGATTCCTGGGTGGGGCGAGGTTGCGTCGAGATCCACCCAACGTCCTCCGAGCAGCGCCTGTGTCCACATGTGCCAGGCGAACAGGGGATACCCGTTGCTCTCCTCTACATAGACGAGCCCCTCGGCCACTCGGGCAGGGATCCCTTGTCCGCGAAGCAGAGCGGTGAGCAACACCGCATGTTCGGTGCAGTCTCCTTGCTGAGTGCGTGCCGTCTCCGACGCCGTCGCCCAGGCAACTCCCAAGTGTTTGCACTCGATGTACCCGTGTACGAAGGCACACAATCTGTCGGCAAGTTCCACCTGGGAGATGGGTCTTACAGGTCTGGTAGCATCGATGAGCTCGCGCACTGCCGGATCGCGGAAGTCGACCAGTGGGGAGGGCTCGAGATACGTATCGTCTGCCCGCTCTTCCTCCAAGGCTGGTAGGGGGTCATCCGGCTCGAATGCTGTGACGGCCGAATTCTCATCGCGCGCGATCACGCGTTGCCCCCCTGCCTCAGGGAGCTCGGGGATGTGTCCTTCAACTGCCTCCAGGCGGAAAACCACCCGTCTGGTCTTCTCAGGTGTCAGGATGCGCTGGTTTGGCACCACAGCCATCTCCACCAGCAGCTCGGGTGGGCTCTCCTGCAGGGTCTCCAGAACGTGCGCTCGACTGGTGAGCCGAGCCTCCAGTAGGCCGAGCCCCATCACAGTTCTCTCGTAGACCCTGCGCCCTTCCGGAGAGCGGTACTGAGTGACGACTGCTGGAGATCCTTCCATGAGGTACGTCCACTCTGTGACCGCAATTGCCTCATCCTCCACTGTGAAGGTCGTCTCCCCAAGCCTATTCAGCACTACCTCCACGGGTTGCAGACCAAACTCGGCCACGACCCTGCGGAAGCGGATCTCGGTCTGTCGCGCTTGTATCTGGGCTTTCACGTACCTGCATGATTCTTCGGGCATCATCCACTCCCCCTCGGGGCGCCTTCGGATTGCAGTCTGCGCACGCCCAAGCTGTGAGACCGTCTGTACGACACCGTTCCCGGTGAACTCCCAGTCGTACTCGATAGTCTCTGCCCCTTGTGTCTCCCGCAGAGAGATCCGGATCGGAGTTCCGTCGTGAAGCTCCACATAAGTGCTTCGACTTGTGGATTCCACCACGGCCCCGGCGCGAGTCACTCGCAATGTAACAAGCTGGGTTGTCCAATAGTGCTCTGCCGTCTTGCGGACGATTACGTGTTCCCATCCTATGGGGGTCTCATCCAACGTGTACGCAAACCACTGCTCGCTGACTACCTCGCCCGCACCCGCTTCTGGCCCGTCGAAGACGTCTGCCGCTTCTGTGGTCAGTGAACTCACCAGCAAGAAGGGAACGAGCGCCCATGCGGCGCGCCCGGCTTTCCACCTTCTCATATCCCATCCTTTCCTTTGTGGCCTGTCCTCCCTGGTCAACATGTGTCGCGATCGAACACCATGCAACTGTCCCTCGCCAGTCTTGGGGCCCTTCACTCAGCGGGGTTTCCTGTCGTGGAAGCCCGTCTGACGGTGATGCCACTGACGAAGCCATGCTTCCGCTCTGCGACCGTCAGGAATCGCTGAGATCAGTCCGATGCTCAAGAGGAGAGCGGCAACCTCCCAACGAATCAGCTTGATGATCTGTTCCCTGGCGTTCTCCAGCGAGGGCTCACTGATCACGAAGAAGGTAACCAGAAGCGTGAAGACAGTCAGGGTGACAACACATGAACGGACTGCGAGCCGACTCAGTCGGGCACGGTCTGCGCACTTATTCGCCATCCATCTTTTGAGAAGTACGCCCGACACTGGGATGAGATAGGCCCACCCAACAACAAGCGCCAGATAGCGCCACCACGCGAGCCCTGGCTGGCCCAGGAGTGCCATAGGAGTCACCAGAGCGGGTCCCAAAAGGCAAACCGCCAGAACTCGAAGTGTATCCTTCCTCATCTCCTCTGTTTCCGTTCTCTCATTGCTTTTCATGCGCCGAGCACCTGCCAGTTGTTCTCGTAATCGCTCCTCTGTGGACGTGTGTCCTCCGTGCCAGCAGTCCTGCTCGTCTCCAGCCTAGACCATCGGCCCGCCTTCTCCGGGGCGTCAGAGTGAGCGGCGGGCCCCGTGCCCTGAGCTGTGGTCTGCCCATGCAACATCTCCCCTTCCCACTAGATGCACGACACTATCATTGCGACCAGGCCAAGCTGTGCGGCCTGCAGCGCATCGGCATCAGTGAAGAAATAGGCGGATGCTCCGGTAATAATCCCGACCGCCACACGTCGGCCCAGTTCCACGACCACCCAGAAGAACTCGCCTTCAGCCTCCAGAAGCTGCTGCTGGGATAGCTCTTCTCCATCCGGGAGCACTGTCTGTTGCTCACAGTCTGGGCTGTCCGACGCAGGTTGTGCCTCCACAGCTCGGACCATCCCGGGTGCCAAGAACACCAGCATCGCCGCTAGCGAAACTGCAAGAGTTGCCCGTAACAACACTGTCATCACCCCGCCGTCTTGGAGTGGACTGGCCAGCCTCACTAGACAGTATCACCCGTAATACCCACGCGTCTAACAGCTAGATGACGCATACTGTGTCGGTTTGCGGACAGAGCATCGCAACAACAGATCTGTGCCAAGTGGACGTGGGTGTAGACGCACACATGCCGGCAGCGCTATCGGCCGGATGCCTTCGCCCCGCGACGCACCAAGGCAGCCACGTTGTTCCACGTCGACTTGGGCCACGATGCCTGCTAGGGAGAGCAGTTGTGCTCAGCACATTCCGCCGCAGCTCCCAGTGACTGCTGCACGCACTCACGGTGCACGGCCGAGACATGGCTGGTCACTGCACAATGCCCGTCAGGGCTGCTTGCCGAGTTCCTCCTCGACCTCCTCAGCTCCCTGCGCGTAGAGAGATTCTTCCTCCGGCGACAGCTCGTACAGAAGCCTAAGGAACTCCCCAGCATGGACGCGTTCCTCATCCGCGATGTCCCTAAGGACCTCGATGGTCAGCTCGTTGTCAGTTGACTCAGCAAGCTGCATGTAGAGCTGGATGGCCTCGTATTCCGCAGCGATCATAAAGCGTATCGCGCGAACGAGCTCTTCGTGTGTCAGCTTTCTGTTGCTTGCCAGACCAGAAAACGGGGATCCGAACTCCGGCATCATCCCTCCATCTCACCTACGGATAGCAGTCCGTGGTCGCTCGACCGAAGTGCAACGACTGTCATCCTAATAGGGAAGAGGCTAGCAAGACAAACCTGTCGATCCCAGCCAGCCGTGGAGTGGGGAGCAGTTCAGAACTCCGAAGCGAAGAGAGCGTGAGCCGAGGCTGAGGAGGAGACGAGCATTTCAGGCATTCCACTCTATGGTGTAGCCTTTTGTGGGCAGCGGAATGCCGGTTTTGGGACGAGTGCGTTTAGAGAGAGAAACGGCTACCCGCGAGGAAAGAGCCCCACCGTGCACCTCCAGTTCGCGTTGTGGCAAGAACGGCCGGTCCGCCTACAGCGAGGAGCAAGTCTCCTGGACCAAAGCAACAACCGAGGTGTAGAGGCAAAGGGTGTGACGGCAGGAATACCTTGCAGAGGTCCCCACCCCGGCCGCCACGTGGTCCCGGCCAACCTCATCGCCTACTCAGGTGAGAGACAGACGGCGGTAGCTGCACGACTGCCATCGGCCGGGAGCAGAGGCTGAGCATCGAGGTTGACGGCTGGCTCACATTGTCATAAAGTAACTGCGCGGATACTTAAGAGGGGAGGGTTTATGGCCTCGGCCAAGGAGTTATCCCAGTTCTTCAAGTTGCTGTCGGTGGAGAGCCGTTTGCGGCTTATCGAGCTCCTCAAGCTCCGCTCGATGTGTGTGAGCTCCCTGGCCAAGGCGCTAGGCATCACTGACGCAGCTGTGTCCCAGCACCTGCGCGTGCTCCGAGGGGCCGAACTTGTGACTGCCGAGAAGCGCGGCTACTTCGTTCACTACAGTCTGAACGAGGACAGATTGTATGAGCTGTGGGGGGAGGCGGTCGCGCTGTTGAAAGGCGAACGGGGCGAGCCCTGCGAGGGGTGTTGCCCCGAGGGCTGGAAGGAAACCCAAGTGGAGGAAGGAGGTGAAGCATGCCTGATGACAGGAATAAGTGCCAGAAGCCGGAGAACCTGAAAGGAACACCCGAGCAGTGCACACCCGAGCAGATCAAGAAGTGCCACGGTTCGGAGAAGGACCACCCTTGCACGAAGGATTCCTAGAATCTGAACAGCGGAAGGCAGTACGGCGAGCCCGCGGAACGCTCCTGTCCCGTGGGCTCGCGTCCGACAGCTAGCGCGCAGCGCTTAACGAGGGTTGTTCGGATAGCATTCGTCTATCATGCGGATGATGAAGACTTGGTCATGCGGGGCATCGTCTGGACGCCAGGTAAAGGGGACATCGCCCTGCAGGCATTCGAGCAGTACAACCCGCACCTGCTGACCCGGATAGAAAAAGAGCTCAGACGGGGTCGCTATCCGAACGGGTGTGCGAGACACGGCGCAGTGTGATGAGGCCCTCCGTTGGCACTCACGGCTGCTCAAGGCATGACCTGGCGATCAGCCTCCCCGGGCCAGAACACCCAAGTAGTACGGCCAGATCACAAGGCCGATCAGGCTCTGCCACCAGGCAAGCTGAGCGAACGCGATGGTGAACAGCCACCCTCCGAACCAGACCACACCCGCCAGACTCCCCGACTCGACTACGCGCGTCCTTGCCATGGTTCCTCCTTGATAGCAGAGCACGATTCTACTTGGTTCCGCTTGGCGATGCGCCCTTCGCGCTTGGCTGTTTGCGTCTCGTTCGATCTTGAACGCGCCCGCGCAGGAGGACACCTGGACGTACTCTCCTCGCAGGCCAACTGCCTCCAGCACGTGCAGAGTTTCGTCCGCGGACCAGTAGAATTCACCGACGTCCCACATCTCCCGCCAGCGGTGGCGGGCTTCTGCGCGTTGTTGCACTGTGCGGAAGGCGATGTCTCCGACGATGACGGCACTCCCGGCAGCGACGCGCTCGCTCCACAGTGCTAGCAGCCTCACCTTCTCGTCGAGGGGAAAGTGGTGCAGCGCATAGGAGGAGACCACGCAGTGGATCTTGTCGGGGAGCCCCGATGGCCAGCCGTGCCGCAAGTCGGCCTGGACCCACCGGCCTTGAGGCACCTTCTTTTCCGCCTCGGCGAGCATCTTCTGCGAGAAGTCCACGCCCCACACCTGGCAACCCTTGTCCGCAAGGCACTTGGCCAGTTCGCCGGTGCCGGTGCCCATGTCCACGACCACCAACCCCGGCCGGGGGGCGCAAAGCCGGGTGATCTCCTCCAGCACGCGTGCGTAACCGATGAAGGGGAAGCTCTCCTCCTGCACTGCGTCATCGTAGCGCGCTGCCCAGCTGTCGAACAGCCGCGCGTTGTCCCCCTTCGAGCTCACAGCCTTGTTCTCCTCATTAGCGGCGATCGCCCCACGTTGCGAGCAAGCACTCCACATTCCGCGTGTGCTCGCGGCAGTGCTCAATGCAACGGCGCAGCATCTTACGCGCTGTCCATCGCTCAGGGATGGAAGCATACCAGGTGGGGGTGGTCACGCGGCCGCGCCATTCAACCGGAAGCTCCCGAGCAAAACGCTGAAACGCCTCCCACGTTGTCTCCAAGGCCTCGACCACCGCAACGGGCAGGGCGTCGACCTTGGCGTCGGCCTGCGCGATCACCTCTGGCATGCCGCTCTCCGAGGGATCGTCGATCACACGCGTCATGTACCATAGTTCCGCCCGCGCCACGTGCAGGACGATCTGGCGGATAGTGCGCGTCCCCTTGCTTGGTTTCCAGTCGAGCACATCGTTGCTCAGTGGACGCACAAGCTCGAGCAGATCCGCGTGGGCCCATCCGGCGATGCGCAGGTACCGCTGCACCTCGTCCGGCGAAACCGGTACAAGATCTGGGATGTAGAAACCCACGTCGTCCCCCGACTCGAAGTCGCCCTCGATCTTCACCTCTTCGCGGACCTGGTAGCTAGGCGACCTGCTGGGCACGTGTTCGCCGTGGGACCGCAGCCAGCCCAGGTGCGACTCGATATGCGCGGGCAGCTCGGCCTCCAGAGCCCCGCGCGACGGGAACCGGATCCCCAGCCCGGGAGGCTCCAGGAGGTGAGCCATCACCCGCCCTGATTTCGCCACCTCCATGTAGATGTCCAGCATTGCCTGAGGTTACCACACGATCCGTCGCCACTGCGGTGAGCGGCGGAACGGGTTAGGCCTGACGGCAGATGATGATCTGCTTTGGGGCATCGGAGCCAAACGATGAACGTTCGTAGTCGCCGTACTTGGCCTCGAGCTGGAAACCGTTGTACTTGAGCAGCCCGTCGAGCTCTTGGGGGAAGTACATCCGCATGGCCAGCTCCTCCGCTGTCGGCCGCATACCTCACTCCTCCGGACCCGGACTATACCACGCAGCCCAAGACCACCCAGCCGTGTATCCAAAGCTTACACCGCCGAAGAACTCCCGCAGGGCCGCCAGCACGCGTTCGGCGTTGTCGGGGGTGGGGTCGAGTAGGACGTCAAGATCCTTCGTCGCTCGGGGC
This sequence comes from uncultured Thermotogaceae bacterium, assembly GCA_964516385.1. Taxonomy (GTDB): domain Bacteria; phylum Bipolaricaulota; class Bipolaricaulia; order Bipolaricaulales; family Bipolaricaulaceae; genus T3SED10-47. Next base: position 2,528 of record CAZEYM010000016.1, on the reverse strand, counting down.
CGCGCGTGATACGCCACCGCCTGAGCGCCGATGATCATATAACGTACCCCATGGCTCTCTAATGCGGCGATGAACTCTTCGTAGTCTCGGGATACCACTTTGACCTCGCGCCTTCAGGCAGCTTTCTAGTGCTGCACCAACCGCTTCCACCCGCTCCTCCGGAGTGAGCCCCTCGTACCAAAAGCGGAAATCCTCCGCCTCTGCCTCGTCCTGGCGCACTCTGCGGATGGTCCACGTCTGCCCGTAACGCTCTACATACTGCTTCCGTTCGACCATGCTCTTCAGAGCATACAGGATCACCTCGTGCGGAACGAATCAACGCGACAAAGCGCCCGTCGGCGGCGGGGAAGTTTCGGCACTTGGGGAAGATGCCCTGGCACACGAAAGGCTCAGGGTTGACAAGCGTCACGTGACAGATTACGCCTGGTGGGTGATCGAGACCTTTGCAGACCGGCACACGGAGGACCTGTTCAGGACCGGTCAGTCCAAGAGGTTGCCGCCGGCCATAGTGCAGCGAGCGAGGAGTTTGCTGAGGGCGATGCTTACGATGTTGAGATTACGGACTATCACTGAGGAGGGTGACCAATGAGCATTCCCAACACAAGGAAGGAGGAAGTTAGGCCGATCCACCCAGGTGAGATGCTACGGGAGGATTTCCTTCCCGATTGCCGCCTTACAGTTTCGGGACTCGCACAGGCGCTCGGCGTTTCACGCCAGACCGTAAACGAGCTGCTCCGTGAGCGGAGATCAGTAAGCCCGCAGATGGCGCTCCGGCTGGCGCGCCTCTTCGGCAACTCGCCCGAATTCTGGCTCAACGCGCAGCGGGCCGTGGATCTGTGGGATGCGAGCCAAGAGGTCGGGCCCGAGGTGGACCGAATTAAGCCCTTGTCCACTGCCTAGCAAGCGCCCGCTCCTACCCGCACTGGGCTTCTGGTTCGCCTCCAGCTTCCCCGTGCGCTCAAGCCGCACGTCAAGGTGCTCGTGGGTTGATCCGAGAACACCGTGTACCACACGCTCTAGACGTTAAAGCAGCTTCTCCACGAACTCCTCGTCCATCGCTGACTCCCTCGCGCTCTGCTCCGCCTGTCCACCCGATCGTCACACCAGGACGATCGCGCCTGCGCAGACCACCGATGCCCAGCCGTGGAGTCAGCGCGTTGGCTTGAATGCACTCGGCGAAGCGCGGCACAATTAGCGCTACTGCGCGGGCGTCAGCGCTCCGGGACCTTGGAGGCACGATGATCAACTGTCGGGGAGTGGCGAAGACGTACATCGTGCGCGAGCGGGCGGGGCTGCTCCGCCGTGGGGCGCGCAGGGAGATCGACGCCCTGCACGGGATCGACCTGGCGATCACACGGGGCGACTTCGTGGGCCTCCTCGGCCGCAACGGTGCCGGGAAGACCACACTCCTCAAGATCGTGGCCACCCTGCTCCTTCCCACCCGAGGCGAGGTCGAGGTGGACGGGATCGATGCCTTGCGCGATGCCGCGAAGGTGCGCCGCAAGCTCGGCGTCGTCCTCGCAGGGGAACGCACGCTTTACTGGAAGCTCACCGCGATGGAGAACCTCCTCCTCTTCGGCGGGCTCCAGGACCTTCCGCGACGGGAGGCACGCGCTCGGGCTGAGGAACTCCTTGAACTCGTCGGACTCTCCAACTTCGCCGATGTCTCGGTGGAGAAGTTCTCCAGCGGCATGCGCAAACGTCTGGCCATCGCCCGGGCCCTCGTGCACCGCCCGCCGACACTGATCCTCGATGAGCCGACCACGGGGCTCGATCCCCACGGCGTGGAAGAGGTATGGGAGGTGCTGCGGGCACTGCGGGACGAGGGCACCACGGTGCTCATGGCAACCCACAACATGCTGGAGGCCGAGCGGTTGCCCACGCGCCTTCTCATCATCGAGGAGGGAAAGCTCCTCGCCGACGGTACTCCACAGGAGATCACCACGCAGTCTGGAAGCGAGAGGACGGCGGTGCTGACGCTTGGCTCCCGGCCCGAAGCAAACGAGGGAGTGACCGTGCACGAGCGCGAGGACGGCATGTACTCCCTTGCCGCTCCGGTGGACCGCCTGCCGACGCTGCTCGGCCAGCTCCAGGCGGGCGGCGTGCACCTGGCCAACGTGGAGATCGTGGAGTCGGGGCTGTGGGAGGCGTTCCTCCGGCTGACCGGCCGGCCGTTCGATAGAGCGGAGGAAGAATGAGAGGGTTTGCGGCCCTTGTCCGAAAGGAGCTCCTGGACTTTCGCGCCTACCCGCTGGACCTTGTCAACCTGGCCCTATCCCCGGGGCTGCTCGTGGCGCCCTACTTGGTGGTGGCACGGCTTTTCGGTGCCGGGCCCGACTTCCAGTCGCAGGTGGCCGTGGGCCTGCTCCTGTGGTATTGGCTGTCCACGCTGTTTTGGGAGGTGGGCCACGGGATCGGCGACGAGATGGAAGAAGGGGTGTTGGAGCAGATCCTGGTGACACCGACGTCGCTCCTCGCCGTGCTCGGGGCCAAGGCGGTCGGCGCGATGATCACCAACACCTACATCA
>CAZEYM010000015.1:0-45998 GCA_964516385.1 uncultured Thermotogaceae bacterium | reverse complement strand
GCTGATCCGCAGGAAGTTGTCTGCGCGCTCAATCGACAGGGCGCATGGACAGTGGATCTCGAGGGAGAGAGGGTGAGCTTGCGGCCGGAAGATGTCAAGGTGACCTGGGCTGCGCGTGAGGGATATGTGGTCGCAGAAGACAACGACTGCGGCGTTGCACTGGACGTACTCGTCGACGAAGCGCTGCGACTGGAGGGCCAGCTGCGAGAGCTCGTGCACAGGTTGCAGTTGGCGCGGAAAGAGGCTGGGTTCCATGTCACCGACAGGGTGGAGGTAGCGCACCAGGGAGACTGGAGTTGGCTGTTGGACAGGCATGCCGAGCGCGTAGCCAGGGAGGTGCTGGCGGTACGGATGTGGGAGGGGACGATGGAGGATCCGGAGCACGAGGCTGAGTTGATCCTCGGCGGAATGCGGGGCCGAATCGCTCTGCGCCGAGTGAGGGGATAGGCGATGGCGGCAACCGCAGTGATCGGGGCGCAATGGGGGGATGAGGCCAAGGGAAAGGTGACTCACTTCCTGGCCCGCAGGGCGGAGTTCACTGTCAGGTTCAACGGCGGACCCAACGCCGGCCATACGGTGAAAGATGCCCGCGGAACGGTACGGCTGCATCACATACCTGTCGGAGCACTGCACCCAGGTTGTGTAGGAGTGCTAGCTCACGGCATGGCGCTGGACGCATGGAAGCTCGAGGAGGAACTGGTCCAACTAAGAGCGCAGGGCAGGCCCGATCCAGTGTTGGCTTTCTCTGATCGAGTGCATCTGATCCTCCCACACCACAGACTGCTGGAGGAACTGGACGGAAGCGCAGGACGTATCGGAACGACACGGAAAGGAATCGGCCCTTGCTACGAGGATCGGGCGGCGCGGCGCGGCCTGCGACTGGGGGACTTGGCTGATGAGGAGAGCCTTCGATGTTCGTTGCAGTTGGCTGCCGAGACCCTAGCTTCAAGGGGGTACAACGAGACCCTGCCGGTGGAGGACACTATCAAAGACCTGACACAGTTCTACCGTCGAATAGAGAACCGAGTGGGTAACGTACGGGAAACGTTGAACAGGGCCCTGGAGCAGGGAAAGAGTGTGCTGTTTGAGGGCGCGCAGGGAACTCTGCTGGACTTGGATTGGGGAACCTACCCATACGTCACTTCCTCCACCACCACGGTGCATGGGGTGGGCTGGGGAACAGGCATCAGGTCCGAGAGGGTGGAAAGAGTGTTGGGGGTTGCAAAAGCCTACATCACCCGCGTTGGCGAGGGTCCTTTCCCTACAGAGGAAGTGGAACAGGCGGGGCAACATCTGCGTCGGGTGGGTGATGAGTACGGGACAACTACGGGTCGGCCTCGCCGCTGCGGCTGGCTGGACTTGGTTGCGCTCAGATACGCTTGTGAAGTCAACGGATTCAGCGAACTCGCTTTGACAAAGATGGACGTACTGAGGGGGTTGCCGGAGATCCGGCTGTGCGTTGCCTATCAGACCTCGCAGGGCCGGAGCGAGGCATTCCCGGGGCGAGCGAACGAGCTGGCATCGGCGAAACCGGTGTACGAAAGACTGGCCGGCTGGAAGAGCGACATCTCGTCAGCCCAGTCAGGGGATGAGCTACCGCACGCGGTGAAGAGGTTCCTGGCGGTGGTGGAAGCGTACGTTGGGGTTCCTGTTAGATTGGTCGGAACCGGCCCGGCCGAGAACCAGATAGTTGTCCTGGATTAGTGATCTTGCGGGTTGAGCGAGAGGAAACGATAACTATAATGCGACGCGGTGAGGAGGAGAGGATGCAACAGAGGACCTACATGGCAAAGAAGGAGGATGCCGGAACCACCTTTGAGCGGCAATGGTATGTAGTCGACGCTGCAGACCAGCCGTTGGGGCGGCTGGCGTCCAAACTCGCGCTTGTATTGCAGGGCAAGCACAAGCCGACTTACACCCCGCACTTCGATGTGGGGGACTACGTGATAGTAGTGAACGCCGGCATGGTCAAGCTTACAGGCAAGAAGTGGGACCAGAAAATGTACTATCGGCACTCCGGCTACATCGGTCACCTCAAGGAGGTGCCTTACAGGACGCTGCGTGCACGGCATCCGGCACTCCCGATCAAGCTGGCTGTGCGCCGAATGCTCCCCAAGAACAAGCTTGGCCGGCGTATGCTGCGCAAGTTAAAGGTATACCCCGGTCCTGATCATCCCCATCAGGCCCAGCTTCCGGAAGCCTTGCAGTTGTAGGCGGCCGCCAGGGAGCAACGAAGGTGACGCGGGTCACCTCCGCCCATGACAAAGTGTGGCGGAAGGCGGGCCCGCGCTTCCTTTCGCCCAACCCTCCTTTGCGACTACTCTGCCCCGAGCCCAAGACGAAACCGGTGCTCTGCGAATGCAGGGAGGTGAGTCAAGTCAAGGGCCCGGGGAGTCTGTGGTGGAACACTCGCAGTGTGAAGATGAGTAGAGCAAGGAGGTACGTATGATAAGGAAGATCAGCCTGTGGGCCGTTGTCGTCCTTGCGGTAACCTTGCCGCTTTCAGCGGACGGGTACTACACGGTGACGCAAGGCGACATGGAGGAGACCGTTAGACCCTTGGTGGGCAACGTGTCCGCCAGGGACTTCTATGACTACGATGAGGGGGCGCGCCGCAGCCAGAACCCTCTCGTTGAGGAACACGCAACATTCCTGTTCCTCTACCAGGGTCCGGACGGAAGGCTCAGTCTCTTCGTCATCAACGGGCCCAGCGAGACGCGGGTCGACGCGGAGCTTCGCATCGTGAACGTTCCCCAGGGGGCGGAATGGGTGGTCCATGATGACCCGCCCGACGCGTGGCCGAACCACGAATACGACTTGGCGGGCGAACGGGTTCGCTGGTCGTGGGGTGGGTTCTGGATGCGAAATCGCACCGCAGGGGGCGTTCTAGGCCCCCTGGGCGAGCGGTTCGAGCTCCACGTGACTCCCTCGGAGTTCCCGGGCACGCACACTCTGTACTTCTTGACCGGGGATGTGGCCCGCCCGAACCGCGTCGAACTCAACCGCCAGGACACCATAACCCTGAAGGGCTTCCCGTGGATACCGCCTACAGCAAGGTTGAACCTGGAGCCTGTCGAACCGCGGGTTCGAGAGGAGATCGTGTTCGATGCAAGCGCCAGCGAACGCGATCCTGCCCTCGCGTGGGAGGAGTTCCGCTGGGACTTCGGCGACGGAGTGACAAAGACTACTACGGAACCTACTGTGAGGCACATCTACAGGGCTGCCGGGACCTACGCCGTGCGGTTGACTGCCGTAGACAGCGCGGGAGGAAGGGACCAACGCGAGTTCCTCGTCGACGTCGAGGCGATAGCGGTGTCTGCTGTACGTTCGATTTCCACTACCGAGGCGACGCCGGAATCCACCTTTCGGGTGACTGTGCGGATCCGAGCTGAGCAGGACATCGCCGGCGCCGGCCTGGAGGAGTCGTTGCCCGTCGGATGGAGCATAACCCCTGTGGAGTCGGGTGGGGCTGTCTTCAAGCGGCCAACGACCCAGTGGGTGTTCCTGGAACCGATTCGGGCTGGCACCGAGCGTATCATCAAATACGACGTCACCGTGCCTAAAGCGGATGAGCTCAAGGCCCTTCGTCTGCCGTTCTCCATCACGATCAGGGGAATTTTCCAAGCCAAGACACCGGATTTCGAGATCGAGGTGGAAGGCGAGTCCTGTGTGGTGATAACGGATTGCCTATCTATCGTAACTGCAATCGCCCACTTGGTGCCGGCTTCAGAGCCGGGAGGGCGCGACCGCGTGGATCTTAGGTTGTCGGAGAACATCACGGCAGAGCAGCTGGCTCGGGCCGGCGAGCTGTGGCGCAGGGATGAGCCAGTGGTGAGCACGTGTGGCGAGCGCATAAGCCTGTCCACGATGAAGCGGCTGACCGCGTATGCCGAAGCCTGTACGCCGGTGGATCACCCCCTGCCCGAGATGCCTGGGCCGGACCTCCGCGCCGTAAGGACGATCAACACGCCCATCCCCTGCGAGGGTGTGGTCCTGGGGTTCTACGACATACACGGGGAGCCGTTGGGCAACACGTTCACCGTCAAGGTGGAGATCACCACCGACGTCGATATTATGGGTGTGGGCCTGGATGAGGACTTGCCCGTCGGATGGCGGGTTACGCCGCTGCAAAACGACGGCTTCCTGTACAAGCCAGCCCTGAACCAGTGGGCGTACTTGGGAACACTCAAGGCCGGTCGCACCAAGACCATCATCTACCAGGTTGAGGTACCACCCACCACCACCATTGAGGGGCCCACCGACGACCAATGTCAAGTGCTCGCTGTCGAGTCTGTGGTCGGGCGCGCCGACACCGGGTGGCCCTGCGTGGAGGTCGAGGTCTGGGGCGACTCCAGAGTTGGTCTGAGCGACTGTCTGAGCGTCATCGTGGCCATATCTCGTTGGGATGTGAAGCGTGACGAGATAGATCTCCTGCTTTCGGACACGATCAGCTTCGAACAGGTGCAGCGCGCGGTGGCCTTCTGGCTCGAAGGGGAGGATGTTCCCCGCACGTGCTATCCGCACAAGGTAGACTACGAGACTCTCAAGGAGATCGTCGCGCTGTGGTCCACTGGGACGCCCATCTGCGAGGGGTTGCCCGGCGCTCCGCCCGATCTCTGCGAGGACCGCTGAGGGAAAGTGGCTGATCTTCCTTGAGTACTCAAGGCGGGGGCCGGGCCCGCGGGGCCGGCTCCCGCCACGCTGCAAAGATGTGAAGGGGGAACAGACTATGCGTATGGGGGCGACGATCGCGGTAGTTCTGTTGGCGGGCTTGTCAGCAATGGCCGATATGGCCATCGTGGCCTCGGAACCGTACCCAGACCCTGGAACCACGGTGACGTTCCAGGTGGAGGGAGGCCCAGCAGGCAGCGAGTTCCGCTGGACGTTAGGTGAGCACGGCACAGCGGTTCGGAGCGAACGTTGGCTGCAGTGGACAGTTCCGGAAGGGTACCACGTGCTAGAGGTAGAAGTCGTACAGAATGGAAGAGTAGTGGCTAGGGCAGCTTATGGGGTGCTGGCTGACAGCAGATTGGGGGCGCTGCGCACTGTCCAGAACAAGTCAGGCTACGTTGAAGTGCGGATCACTGTACAGGCCAAGGTGGCCATCACCGGCGGGCTGTCCATCGGAGAGGCGTTTCCGGAGGGACTGGCTGCGACCAGCTACTTAAGTGACGGAGACCTGACTCCCGAGGTGAGAGGCGGCAGACTGGTGACTGGTTGGTGGACGCAATGGGATCCAGGGATGCGGGGTTACTTGGAGTACACCCTGCACGGAGGAGAAAGCCAGCGCGAGGCGAGGTTTTCAGGGCAGGCAGTAGCCTACATCGACGGAAACCGAGTTGAGCTACCCGTTGGAGGTCAGTTGACCCTTCCGTGAACTGAGACCTCGGTCTGAGGGTGAAGCCGCGGGGGGCTCCGTTCCCCCGCTCCCTTTTTGAGGCGCAGTATGCGAGCTAGCGATGGGGCGGATAACATGTGGGCTTGAGGAGGTTGGATGGCTGATAAGCTCACTCCGCAACAGTTGCGACGGCATTCTGATCCTGGGGCAATGGGCTTCGGCACGACAGGAGAGCTGGCCCCTCTAGATGGGATAGTGGGGCAGGAGAGAGCACTGGAAGCTCTTCAGGTCGGGTTGACCATCAAGGACGAACGGAATCGCTACAATATCTATGTCTCAGGGCCCACCGGGCTGGGGAAGACGTCCGCAGTGTCGTATTTTCTCGGCCGGGTGTCCAGCGAGCAGGAGACACCTTCCGACATATGCTATGTGCACAACTTCCAAACTCCTCAGCAACCGCGGTACCTGCTGCTTCCCGCCGGTCGAGGTAAGGAGCTTAGGCAGGACATGGAGAGGTGTGTGGAGTTTCTGCGCCGGGAGCTCCCCAAGGTGCTTGAATCAGACGAATTCAAGGCTCAGGCCAAGGAGGAAAGGGAGCGATACACAAGCCAACGTGATGAGCTCTTCCAGGAACTCGACGGCAAGGCCCGCGAGCTTGGGTTCACGGTGCAGCGTACGCCTGTGGGGATGAACACGATCCCCTTGAAGCCCGACGGTGAACCATATTCTCAAGAGGAGTACTCCGCGCTTCCTGAACCAGAGAAGGAGGAGGTCCTGCGCCGCCAGGAGGAGCTCCAAGAGCTCATCCGCGATGTGTTCCGCCGCCTCGGGCAGTTGGAGGAAGGGTGGCAGGAATCGCGCCGCAAGCTGACCAAGCGTGCGGCGCAGTTCCTGGTTGAACCGCGCTTTTGCCAGCTTGCGGCCAAGTATGCTGGGCTAGAGCGTGTGCAGGAGTTCATCCGTGCAGTCCAAGCCGACATCTTGGAGCATGTGGAGGAGCTCAAGCCGACAAACAAGCAGCCCACCCCAACCATTCCCATTCCGCAGGGTCAAACTCCGGACAGGTTCCAGAAGTACTCAATCAACGTAATGGTGGACAGGAGCGGGGAGGAGGGCGCACCGGTAGTGGTGGAAGAGAACGCCACGTACACCAATCTAGTAGGGACGGTTGAACGCCGTGTGCAGTTTGGTGTCGTGACCACTGACTTCAGCCAGATCAGAGCTGGCTCCCTGCACCGAGCGAACGGTGGCTACCTGGTGGTGTCGGCCCCCAACCTGTTGCGCTCTTGGATGAGCTGGGATGCCCTGAAGACAGCGCTGCGGACCGGCAAGGTGCGGATTGAAGACCCAGCGCAGATGTTGGGGATCTCGTCCACAGAGGGTCTTCGTCCGGAGCCGGTACCTCTGGATGTCAAGGTCATCATCATCGGCTCGCCGTGGCTGTATCACCTTCTTTACCACTACGATGAAGACTTCCAGAAGCACTTCTCGGTACGGGCCGACTTCGCCACTGAGACGGAGTGGACTGACGAGGCGGAACTGACCATGGCGCGCTTCGTGCGGTCCCGCCAGTCCGAGGATCGCGGTGTGCTACCTTTTGCGCCTTCCGGGGTAGCTCGTCTGGTGGAGCACGCCGGAGAAATAGCCTCCGACCAGAAGAAGCTGTCTATTCGCTTCTCCCAGTTGGCTGCCTTAGTGCGGGAGGCCAGCTTCTGGGCTGCCCAGGAGGGGGCCTCCGAGGTGGAGGCCGCACACGTGCGCCAGGCGATCGAGAAGCGGAGGACCCGGCACGGGTTGGTCGCCGAGAAAGTGCGTGAGTGGATATCCCGTGGGAAGCTGATTGTGGACGTGGAAGGACAGCAGACAGGGCAGGTGAACGGTCTGTCTGTGTACGACATGGGGGACTTCGCCTTCGGTCGGCCGGCTCGGATCACAGCCAGCGTGCACGCGGGCAAGGACGGAGTGGTGGACATCGAGCGGGAAGCGAAGCTCGGTGGCCGAGTGCACACGAAGGGCGTGATGATACTCAAAGGCTACCTGGGCGAGAAGTTCGGCCTCTCCAAGCCAGTCTCCCTATCGGCGAGCCTAACGTTCGAGCAGTCTTACTCCGAGGTGGAAGGCGACTCGGCGTCCACAGCTGAGCTGTGTGCCATTCTGTCTGCACTGGCGGGTGTTCCTCTGCAGCAGGGCATTGCTGTCACTGGCTCGATTGACCAGAAGGGAAGGCTTCAGGCGATAGGAGGGGTGAACGAGAAGGTGTTGGGTCACTTCCTCGTGTGCAGGGAGCTTGGACTCACAGGTGAGCAAGGAGTGGTGGTCCCCGGCGGCAATGTGGACATGCTGATGCTGTCGGAGGAGGTCGTCCAGGCTGTCGCCGAAGGCCAGTTCCATGTGTGGGCGTGCAACACGGTTGAGGAGGTCCTGCAGCTTCTCGCGGGAGGCGAGGTCGGCGAACCGAACGAGGCCGGTGAGTACCCGGAGGGTTCTTTGTTCGGCCGGGTACAGCTTCGCCTGGAGAGCATTCGCCAGGCCCTCCGCCAGGAATCAAGCGCTAGCAGGGACGAGGGGAAATGAGAGGCCGCGGTCGTTCCTGCGCTCTAGCTTCTTGGGGCTGACTTCAAGGATTGGAAGCGATTCAGGAACACGCGCATGTCCTGGGGGTGGAAACTACTTCTGTCCAGTCGCAGGCCCCTGCGCCCCGTTGGGCGCAGGACAAGTACCCCTCCGTGTTCGAACAGCTCCACATCCGCTAACTCGTGTTCAAAGCCGATGCCCGCTTGTTCCAATGCCCGGGCGATCCACTGAGGGAGCCGCTTTTCGATTCTGCGGAGAAAGAAACCTGTAAGTCCCGGTTGCCCTGCGCGCTGCTGAAGTCGTGCTTGTGCCTGTTGCAGCTTGGCTTGCGTGTCCTTGGACAGCTCTACCACCAGCTTGTCGCGGGTGAGGATCAGGACCAGGCCTTCGTCCCTTACAGCCAACCGAGCCAGCTCGTCACGCCATGCTGCCTCGAAGGCCGGTTGGGGTGGAAGCCCCTTGAGGATCAGCTCTCCTAAGGGCAAGAATCGTACAACACCTTGCTGAGAACAGCGGTCCTGGATCCGTGGGCACACCACAATCTGGCCTCCGCGGGCGTGGTCGGCAAGGCGCTTGGCCAAATTCACCGAGTGCCCGAACAGGTCACCCCCTTCCTGGATGGGCCGTCCCCAGGCGATCCCCACTCCAGCGGCGATAGAGGCAGCTGGATACCGCTCATTGTAGGCACCTAGGCCGCGATGCAGGCGTACTGCGCATTGGACCGCGTCGGGCGCGCAGGGAAACTCGGCCATCACCCCGTCGCCGTAGGTTTTGACCACCCGCCCCTCGTAGGCCGCTGTGGCCTGCTCGGTCAAACGTGCGAACTCCTGAGCCACTGCATAGGCTTGCTCGTCACCCACTGACGCCGTATAAGAGGTGAAGTCACGGATATCGGCGAACAGTACGGCTGTCCCCGCCTGTGGAGGTCCCACCGCTGAACTCCCTAACGCTATTCGCTGAGCTTCATGCTTGTCTGCCGCAGCCGCCGGGCCAGCTCAGAGATGATGCCCATAGCGATCTCTGGATACGTCGTGGTCAACGCTTTTATGTCCCAGCTGGTCAAGCCGAGGCACGTGGTGTCGCTCACCGCGTAGACGTCGGCCGATCGCGGTTGGCCGTCTAGGACCGCCATCTCGCCGAAGAACTGCCCGGAGCCTAGCTTCGCCAGCACTTGATCTCCGCGGCGGACCTCGACTTGCCCGTCTAGGATGAGGAAGAACCCTGCATTGCTTTGGTCGCCTTCCCTCACGATTGGCTTGCCAGCGGGATACTTGAGTTCTCTTGCCGACCGGGTGATGGCTTCAATGTGCTTGTCTCCCAGTCGTGAGAACAATGGGACTTGCTTAAGCAACGCGATGTTCTCTTTCGCCATCCTGTACGCCCCCTTGTGGATGATAGGCAAGCATATAGAACGGTTGCACTCCGGTCAACTAAAGACAGACTCACGCTCGAAATGTCTCAACCGGTCTGCGTACCCATTTGCCCGGGGGCACGAAGGCGGGGAGACGCGCCGATGAGCGCCCCCCCCGCTGTGCTTCGTCTAGCGCATGAAGAATGGTATCACTGGGAACAATGAAGCGAACAACAGCGAAACGACTGACATGAGCTTGATCAAGATGTCCAAGCTCGGCCCCACCGTATCCTTCAGTGGATCTCCAACGGTGTCGGCGGTCACCCCAGCGGCATGTGCCTCCGAACCCTTGCCGCCGAAGTGTCCTTCTTCGACGTATTTCTTTGCGTTATCCATCGCCCCGCCCGAATTGGCACAGTACACTGCCAACACGATGGCCGACAGCAGCGCACCCACCAGGAAGCCAGCCAAGGTGAACCGGCCGAACACCAGGCCCACCACCAGGGGGGTTCCCAGAGCGAGAGCGGAGGGCATGACCATCTTGCGCACTGCTCCCGACGCGGTGATGGTGATACACTGTTTGTAGTCCGGCGTCGTCTTTCCTTCCATTATGTCGGGATGCTCCCGGAACTGACGCCGTATTTCCTGTACCATGAGATCCGCCGTGCGGGACACAGAACGAATCAGAAGCGCCGAGAACACGTAGGTCACCATGCTCCCCACGATCATCCCCGCCAGCACCATGGCGCCCACCTCCGGACTGATCAAGGGGATGTTCGGGACGTGGACATCCACAGCTGCCCCCACTGCCGACCAAAGATAAGCTGCGATCAACCCGAGAGCCGCAAAGGCAGCTGAGCCAATGGCAAATCCCTTGCCGATCGCTGCCGTGGTGTTACCGATCGCATCCAGATGGTCTGTCCGCTCGCGCACCGAGGGGTCGAGTTCGCTCATCGTGGCGATCCCGGAAGCGTTGTCGGCGATAGGTCCGTATGAGTCAACTGAAACGGTCATCCCCACAAAGGACAGCATGCCCAAGGCAGCGTACGCCGTGCCCAGTAGGCCTCCCAGCTGATAGGAAAGGACAGTGGCCACAGCGATGATGAGACACGGCCACAACGCTGACATCATCCCCACTGCCATCCCTTCGGTGACGCCTACGGCCGCTCCTGACTGGTAGGACTCGGCCAACTGCCGGGTCGGCTTGTACCGGTACGACGTGAAGTACTCGGAGACAAAACCGATCCCGATGCCGCTGGCCACGCCGAGCAGCATGGACCAGAAGGGGACGAAGTTGGAGGGGGCCAGTGCCGTAGTGAGGGCGGCGAAGCCCACGGTGAGCACAGCCGCCAGGCGCGTGCCGTTCATCAGGACAGCCTGCATGCCTCGGCTTCCGCGCGAGAAGCGGATGTAGGCAATGGCCATTAGGCTGGCGACGATCCCCCCAGAGACATACAGAAGCGGCAGCAGAGTCATCCACCAATAGTTCTCAGGCAGAGAGAAGCGCTCACCATAGCGGGCCAAGAGGTCGGCTATGTCGGGATTCATGCGACCCACGTGCAGGTACATGCCGATGACGGCGACAGAGATGATGGAGGCGATGAACGATTCCAAGAGATCTGCGCCGAGTCCGCCGACGTCACCTACGTTGTCGCCCACGTTGTCAGCGATGGTCGCCGGGTTGCGAGGGTCGTCTTCGGGGATTTTCAGCTCCACCTTTCCCACCATGTCCGCAGCCATATCTGCCGCCTTGGTGTAAATCCCTCCGCCCACCCTGTCGAACAGCGCCACCAGGGAGGCTCCGGCCGAGTAGGCAGAGACGATGATCGCCGCCTTGATGAAGTTGACGTCCGCACCTGGAATGCCGAGTATGGTTTTAGTTTGGATCGTGACCGCGTCAGGAGCGAACTCCCCTCGGAACAGCCAGATGACCAAGGCCAATCCGCCCAGTGCAAGCCCGGCAACCCCCATGCCCATCGCCGTCCCTCCGGAGAAGGCTACATTCAGCGCATCCTTGAACGAGGACCGGGCTGCCTCGGTAGTGCGGCCATTGGCCAGGGTAGCCGCGTTCATGCCCACAAACCCTGCAGCCATCGACAGCAGTGAGCCAATCCAGAACGCCACTGCCACTTCCCAGTAGAAAAGAACCAGAAGAATCACACCTACAACCAACATGGAGATACCCATGACGCGAGCCTCTTCCAGCATGAAGGCATACGCCCCGTCACGAATGTAGTGCTGGATCTCCTTCATTCGTTCTGTTCCTTGAGAGTGGCGCACGACCGTCCATGTGGAGAAGGCTGCCCACAGTACGGCGGCCATGGCAACGAGACCAGCAACCCCTACGAACAAAGCCATAGATTCCTCCTTCCGTCGATTCAAGAGCCGGCCGTACTTTACCCGTGCTCTGCAGGAGCCGCAAGGAGTGCGGGAATTCGTGATTACACGCCCAACCCATGTATCAGCTCCCTCGAGCTCTCCCTCCCCACCCTGGGGACACCTGTCTGCTTCGGTGGCGACAAACCGGTGTCAGAAGATGCCCAACGGGCCGTGTGGACGAACGTGACGCGGGCTACTGTGAAGCGTCCGAACGCCGGAAAAGGAGGGGTTCAGGTGATGAGGCGAACGGTAAGTTGGCTGATGGTGGGGGTGATCCTCCTCGGGGGTGTGGCCCTGGCCGGTGACGGTTCGGGCGTCCAACTGCCTCCGGCAGAGGAAGAGATCGCCGCCATGGAGAAGGCATTCGGCGAGGTGACTGGCTTCTTCGCTGAGCTGATCGCCGAGCTGAAGGGAGCTGTGGCTGCGCTTAACCAGGTGGACGAGGAACTTCAATCACGCTATCGGGCGCTGGCGGTTCAACTGAAGGATGCAGAGGCGAAGTTGCTTGAGTTGGCCGACGTGTGCGCCAGGGTGCCCGGCTTGGAGGAACGGGTCGGTGGTCTCACCTCGCGTTTGAGCGAGTTGACCAGCAGAGTTACTGAGCTGCGTCTTCGCGTAGAGGGAGAGCTTTCCCGCATTGACAAGCGTGTGGATCAGGTCTCGAGTGAGGTCAAAGAGCTGGATGCCAGACTGACCGGCTTGGTGACCGACTTGTCGGACCTTCGCGAAGAGCTGAAGCGAGTCTCGGCTCGGCTGGCGGACCACGAGTCCCGGATCATCGCACTGGAGGAGCTGGACCTGGGTTCGCTGCACCGGCGAGTGCTGGGCCTGGAGCAGTCAGTGCAAGCGCTGCAGATAAAGATCGACAACAACCGGAAGAAGATCGAGGGGGTGGAGACCACCCTGGCTGGCTTCAGTGCCGACATCCAGTCTCAGCGCAAGGCGATTCAGAACCTGGAGAGCCGAGTAGAAGCCCAAGAGGGACGTATCACTGAGGTGGAGACGATGGTGGAGGACCTCGACGTGCCGGCACTGCAAGAGGCACTGGGCACTACTCAGGTGTTGGGAATCTTGGGGTTGCTCCTGGGGGCGGGCGCGCTGGTGCTCGTGCTGTTGGGTGGATAGCTGAACGTAGGACAGGGCGCGGTGCTCCGCGCCCTTGTTTTTGCCGTCATGTGTAGCAAACGTTATATTCGTTACACGACACGGAGAAGGGGGGACGGATGGATAGATTTGGCCATGCTCTCAGGCGTTATCGCCTTGAACGGGGCATGAGCAAGCGGGCCCTCGCTGGGCGGTTGGGAGTGTCCATCCCTACTGTGATGCGCTGGGAGGCCGGAGAGACTTGCCCCAACGACTACAACCGGCACAAGGTGGAGACGTTGCTGGGCGACAACACTTGGCAGGAGGGTCGCAGGAAACCGCGCCAGGTAATCATGTTGACACTTTTCGACTCCTTCGCATGAGCGGTAACATTCAGCGGCTCAGTATAAGGGGCTTCAAGTCGTTCCGGCGGCAAGTGGTCGTACCCTTTCACCCTGGATTCACCGCCATCATCGGCGAGAACGGGACAGGCAAGAGCAACATATTCGACGCGCTGACGTTCGTCATGGGGCGGCGTTCGCGAGCTCTGCGCGCCGAGAGAATGGAACAGCTGCTGCACGCTCCTCCGAACGCGGATCCGGTCTCCGAGGCCGAGGTGGAGGTCGTGTTGGAGGCGCAAGGGGTCTCCCTGGGAGACCTTGTTCCGGATGTGGCAGATGAGCTTGTTCTGGCCCGTCGCATCTCCGGCAGCGGGTCGACCTATCGCCTGCAAGGAAGGGTGTGCCCGGCACGATCTGTGGAAAACCTCTTGGACGTGTTGAGCATCGAACCAGACGGACATCACATAGTGGAGCAGGGAATGGTGGTGGACGTGCTGGAGCGATCGCCACGGCGTCGGAGGGAGATCCTCGACGAGGTGGCTGGGGTTGCTGCTTACGAAGAACGGAAAGCTAAGGCGATAGAGGAGCTGGGGCAGGTAAAGGAGCGGCTGAACACGAGCCGCATCATCCTGGCCGAACGGCGCCAGCGGCTTGCCGAACTGCACCGTGAAAGACAAGCTGCTCTACAATACCGCTCGCTCACCGAACAGCGAGACCGGTTGGGTGCCACGTTGCGTTGGCGACGCTGGGAGTCGCTTTGCGCCGCTTGGGAGAAGGCGAAGGACCAACGGCAGCGAGCGAATGAGGAAGTCCAAACCCTGCAAGCCGAGGTGGAACGGCTGGATCGCGAGGTGGAGGCCAACGAACGTAATCTGGCACATAGGACTTCCGATGGCGACGACACAGGCCTGGAACTTGTGCGCAAGGTGGAGCGGCTGCGTGGTGAGCTGTCGACGAAGGAGGCAGAGGCACGTTCTGCGGAGCGCGAACTGCGCTCGTTGCAGGACACGCTGAAGGAGTTGAGCCGTTGGACCGGCGGGAGCAGACGTGTGCCCGAGGGGGTCGACTCCCTGCTAAAGCGAAAACAGACTGGCGTCCTGGGTACCGTTGGCTCCCTCATTCGCCCTGTACGTGAGCTGGGCAATGCACTGGAGACAGCTCTGGGCGGGCATGTCCATGACCTAGTTGTGTCAACACGTGAAGTCGCGCTGGAGTGTGTTGAGTTCCTCAAAGAAAGGAAGTTGGGGCGAGCCCGTTTCTTGCCACTGGATAAACTCTCCCACCCGGCGATTTCCAGTCGTGCGCGCGGGGCGCTCCGCCTGCCTGGGGTGGTTGGTCTGGCTGTGGAGCTCGTAGAATGCGAGCCGGAGGTGCGGCCTGCCGTTGCCTACGCACTGACTGACACAGTTGTGGCTGAGTCTCTGGAGTGTGTCAAGGATCTTCAGGGCGTACGGGTTGTCACCCTGGGGGGGGACTTGTTGGAGAGGGGCGGAGCCATCGTCGGTGGCTCGACGCAGGAGCGCCGACGAAGCCCCGACCTGCGAGAGCACAAGGCCCGCATACAGAGGTTGGAAGAGGACCTCAAGCGAGCTCGGGGAGAGGTCCAACGTATCTCTGCGGACTTGGTGAGCGCGGAAGCCGAACTCCAGGAATACAGTTCTGAATCAGCCCGCAGCAAGGCCTCTCGGGCCAAAGAGGAGTCAGTGCTTTCGGCAATGAGAGAGCGCAGGAAAGACGCGTACCTTTCCCTGGAGAGGGTGCGTGGATCGCTTTCCAAGCGAGAGCGAGAACTTGCCGAACTGGAGGGAGAGCTCTCTGCGCTGGGCGAGGTGTCGCCGCCAGAGGGGGGAGCGGAGGAAGGGACGCCAGAGGTTCTGCAATCGCGCTTGCGGCAGGTGGAACGTAGTTTGGCTGAACTCGGCGCTGTCAACCTTAGGGCTATCGATGAGTACGACGCTTTCCTGAACGAGTTTCAGCTGTTCAAGGAGCGTGTACAGACGCTAGAGAGGGAGAAGTTGGAAATCGAGCGCTTCATCGGCGAGGTTGAGGCCAGGAAGAAGGAGCGGTTCTTCACTGTGATGGAGGCCGTGTCCGCTGAACTGAATCGACTATTTGGCCAGCTGTTCGGGGGAGGAGAAGCACACCTTGCTCTTGCCGAACCTGGGAACATCGAGTCGGGGTTGCTCATCAAGGCTCGCCCACCGGCCAAGGAACCCCGTCTGTTGGACGCGCTCTCGGGAGGGGAGAAGACGTTGGTGGCCGTCGCGTTCGTATTGTCTTTGGCTGCCGGCCGACCTGCGCCCTTCTACCTCCTGGACGAGGTGGATGCAGCACTTGACCAGGCGAACTCGGAGCGGCTAGCTCGGTTGCTGAAGGAGTTCGCCAAGGAGGCGCAGGTCATAGTGATCTCTCACAACGAGGAGGTCGTGCGGTATGCCGACCGAGTGTACGGGGTGACCATGCGTCAGGGAGCGTCACAAGTAGTGGCTTTGGAGTTGGTGGGTCATGACTGAGCTCAGACTGCTGGAGCCCGGGGAGATCACTCGGGCTGACTGGGATGTGCTGCTGCGTCACATGGCTGAAGGGTTAGACCCATGGGCAGTGGACTTGGTCGAACTAGTGCGCCGGTTCCGCGATCACATGGCAGCTTTTGCTGCACTGGAGCTCGAGGTCCCGGGGCGGATGGTGCTCGCTGGGGCAGTGCTCCTCAGGATGAAGTCCGAGTGGGTTCGACGGGGGAACGGCAACCACGGAGGCCCTACCCTTGAGGAGGTCGTCGACGAGGTGTGCGACGAACCGGACTACGAATGCGCCTCGGATGTATACGTGGCGCCGCAGCTGAGGTTGCCCCTCGTACGCCGCGGCATCGGGCGTTCGACGGTGGGAGACCTCCGCAGAGCTCTGCAAGCTGCACTGGGACACGGGCGACGCAGAAGCCAGTTGCCGGACGCAGATATGGAGACTGGTGAACTGGGACTGAACATGGAGAGAGAGTCGTTCACCAGCCGGGCGACGCGGCTGCTACGACGGTTGGCGCAGATGGTCAACGGTGAACGGGTAGTTCCTTTTCGACAACTTGTTGCAGGGAGAGACCGGAGAGAGGAAGTGGCACGTTTCATGGAGCTTCTCCACCTGGACGCCGAAGGTTCGGTGCGCGTCTATCAGGAGGATTTCTTGGGCGAAGTGCTTGTGGAGGTCGTTGGCGATGGATCGGGCGCTGGTTGAGGCGGCTCTGTTCGTTGCCGACGGGCCTGTGTCCCTGGCCCGACTGTCCCAGGTGCTGGAAGGAGACCCAGCAGCCGTGGGGGCAGCCCTGCACGCCCTCGCTCAGGACCTGGAGGAAGATGGTCGGGGGATAGAGATTGTACAGGAGTCAGGAGGTTATGTGTTGCGGGTCAAGCCGGAGCTGGCAGAGAAGGTGCGTCCTTTGGCCCCGCACCAGGACATCCCGGAGCCAGTGCTGCGCACACTTGCGGTGATCGCGTATCGAGGGCCCATATTGCAGGCAGAGCTGGTTCGAACGCGGGGCCAGCGTGCCTACAGTCACGTTCGTGAGCTTGTGGCGCGCGGGTTCGTGCAAGCGGAAGAGGAAGGTGCGAGCAAGCGGCTCTCGGTGACTGACGCATTCCTGCACTACTTCGGGGTCTCCAGCGTGGCTGAGTTGGAGGAATCGGAAAACCAGTCAGCCGGCCCGGATGTGGGTTCCCCGACCGATGAGGACATCGGCTAGCGTTACCCCTTCCAACTGCGCGGATTCGTCCACCACGCACTGCTTGAGGCGCGCCTTGCTGATCTCGGCTGGCCCGATGACCACACAGCGGTCGAGATGGCTATCCTCGATACAGGCCTCGGAGTGTATCCACGAGCTCCCCTGAGTGAAGTGCATATTGGCCGCTATGTATGCCTCGCGGCCTCCTATGTCAAACCAGCCTTGGGAGAACCGGTATGCCTCCATAGGTTCCCTTGAGCACAGCCACTGCAGGAAGTAACCGGGAGCATCACGCCCACGGCCAGAATGGGAGAGGAAGTCACCCAACAGCGGCAGTACCCGACGTGGAAACAGATAACAGGCCGTCGCTGCGAGGGCAGACGCGGGTCGGTCTGGCTTCTCCTGGAAGCCAGTGATGCGGTGACCGTCCACCACCGCCACGCCATAACGTCTCTTCGCCAGTTCTGGGTCGCCAAGGTCGTACACAGCAACGAGGGACTTCCCGCGGAATGCTGCGACGAAGTCACGCAGGTCGAAGCTGAACAGGTTGTCTCCCCCGATCACGAGAAGGTCGTCATCTACGTTGCGCTCCTGGATGAGATGTGCCAGCGCACCCACGGCTCCCAGCTTCTCCTCTTCGGAACGCGTTTCCTCCACCGCCAGTGAGATCGATCGGACTTGCTCCTTCGCCCACGATTCGAAGTGAGCGGAGAAACGCCGGTTGACCGACACCACAGGCGCTGATTCCTCTGGGAGTTGGCTTACGATGTAGTCGAGGATGGGCCTGCCGGCCACTGGGAGGAGTGGCTTCGGCCGCTCCAAAGTGATCGGCCACAGGCGTTTGGCGTAGCCGCCAGCCAGAATGATGGTCTGCATGGCAAGACAATGTACCGGCAAGGCTCTGTGTTGTGCAAGCTCGTCCGGAGCTGCGAGCTGATGTGCTGGCGTTATAATTGCCTCCGGCATGGCAAAGCAAGCGCAGGAAGATATCAGGATACAACACAGGACTGTGGTCGATCAGCCGGACGAGGCTGAGAGGTGCTGGCAGGTGTACCGCGGTGCCTTTGCTCCCATGGCGACGCGCACGCCCATGCGTCACGGCAGTTATACACGGGAGCAGTTCGGTGAGCTGCTTTCGGATCGAGACTTCGCCAAGTACATTGCGTATGTGGGTCCCATGGTGGCAGGACTATGCCTTATTACCGCCGCACTGCACAAGGTCCCGTGGATCAACGCCGACTATTACCGGTTCCGTTATCCCGACTTGTACGAGAAAGGGAGAGTCTTCTACCTTCCAGCCGTGGTCATCGACCCAGGTCACCAGGACTGGCGGCGCATAGGTGCTTTGCTTCTAGCGGAGACAGTGACCTCGTTGGGGGAGGAGGGAGTGCTGGCGGTCGACTACTCGGAGAACCTGCGCTCAGGGCTCGCGGGTTTTGTGTCCCGAGCACTTGGGCGGGACTATGATGAGGAGATACTGGAGCGGCAGATCTACGCGGCGTATGCGTACACCAAGCCAGAAGGCGAGGGTTAGTCGGAGAGTCGCTCGGACAGGTACTGGGAGAGTTGTTTCATCGAAATGCGGACCTGCGCAGTAGTATCGCGATCCCGCACCGTCACCGTCCTGTCGGACAAAGAATCTCGGTCGACCGTTATACACAGCGGAGTACCGCTCTCGTCTTGGCGGCGGTAGCGGCGGCCGATGGATCCCTTCTCGTCGAAGGCCACATTCCATCTGCCCTTCAGTTCGCGATATAGCTCCTTGGCCAGCTCAGGCATCGCGTCCTTGCGAACCAATGGAAGGACTGCCGCCTTTACCGGGGCCAGGCGCGGATGAAGCCTAAGGACGACGCGAGGTTGGGGAACTCCTTTCTCATCAGGGATTGCATCCTCTCTATAGGCTTCGCAGAGGAAAGCCAGCGCAGCGCGATCGGCTCCCGCGGAAGGTTCGATGACGTGCGGGATCAACCTCTCATTTGTCTCTTCGTCGAAGTAGGACAAATCCTTGCCCGATCCTGGATGCCTCGGTCGGCCTTCCTCGTTGAGTTCCACCTCGAACCCTTCGCCCTGGCGAACGAGTTTGCCTTCCATGTGACTCCGGAGGTCGAAGTCTCCGCGGTGAGCAATGCCCTCGAGTTCTCCGTACTCGCCCTCGGGCAAGAATGGGAAGGCGTACTCGATGTCTGCTGTCCCGCAGCTGTAGTGACTTAGCTCGTCAGGACCATGATCTCGCAGGCGAAGGCGCTCGCCCGCCAACCCCAATGAGACGTACCAGGCGAAGCGACGGTCTCGCCAGTACGTGTACCAGGCGTTGGAGTTCTCGGGACGACAGAAGAACTCGATCTCCATCTGCTCAAACTCCCTAGAGCGAAACGTGAAGTAGCGAGGCGTGATCTCATTGCGGAAGCTCTTGCCCGTCTGAGCAATGCCGAACGGGAGGCGTACGCGCGCTGTGGTCAGCACGTTCTTGAAGTTGACGAAGATCCCCTGGGCCGTTTCCGGACGGAGGTAACTCTCAGCCTCGGGGTTCACCAACGCACCGATATAGGTCTTGAACATGAGGTTGAACTCCCTCGGTTCAGTGAGGTCGCATGCCTCGTGCTCCCCCGGCGCCTTGCTCGGCTTGAGTGGGCAGCGACTGTTTGCCAGCTGATCGGCTCTGAAGCGGGCCTTGCATCCCTCTGTCTTGCAGTCCACAAGCAGATCGTGGAACAAGTCGTAGTGGCCGGACGCCTTCCACACCTGAGGGTGTACGATGATGCTGGTGTCCAGGCCCACCATCGCGAAGGGGCTGGGCAGTCCTTCCGGTGCTGTTGTCTCGTCATGGCTAGTCACCATGTCGTGCCACCAGGCATCCTTCAGGTTCCGCTTCAGCTCTACGCCTAGCGGGCCGTAATCCCAGAAGCCCCCCAACCCTCCGTATATCTCGCTCGACTGGAAAATGAACCCTCTCCGCTTGCACAGGGAGACAACCTTGTCCACGAGTTCCCTTCCTTCCGCCATGCCCCTTTCCTTTCTGCTTCTCATCTATTGGCGACTGCGTGCAAAGCCTACCGGCAGGTCCTGTCGCCCACAAGGTCAATCAGTTCTTGGCTATGAGCTGGGGCGGTGTTACCCTGAGCAGCTGTCCTTCGCGGCCGGCGCAGGACGTAGGATGCCCTGCGCTTAGGAGTGCTGGCGAACACGGGACTGTGTCTGCCGACACACAGGATGAGTGATGGGTGCGGAACTTGTAGCTACGCTGGCAGTGGTCGTCACAGCGATGATCCTGCTTTTGAGTGACCGCCTGAGGCCGGACCTCATTGCACTTGGGGTGGTGGTGGCCTTAGGTGGGCTGGGGGTTTTATCTCCCGAGGCAGCCCTGTCTGGTTTCAGCAGCCCGGCAGTCATAACTATTCTGTCCATCTTCATCATCGCGGAAGGCCTGAACCGCACTGGCGTTGCGCAACAAGTGGGCAGGTTGCTGCTCCGTTTGGGTGGGCACAGTGAGGCACGGCTGATAGTGGCTGTGATGCTCGCTGGCGCGTTCTTGTCCCTGTTTATGAACAACATCGCTGCGGCCGCAGTGTTGCTGCCTGCAGTCACCGGTGCCGCCAGGCGTGCCGGTGTGAAGACGTCCCGGGTGCTCATGCCCCTGGCTTTTGCCACCATGCTGGGAGGCATGGCCACGCTGTTGACCACCATGAACATCGTGGTCAGCAACGTTCTGCGGGACCATGGGCAGGCAGGCTATGGGCTCACTGACTTCGCTTTGGTCGGTCTACCTGTTGTGCTCACCGGCGTGGTGTACATGGCGGTGTGGGGACGGCGACGCCTTCCGGATCGTTCTCCCGGAGAGGGGTGGGCTGAGTTTCAGCGTCCCAAAAAGGATCTTCTGGATGTCTACCGGTTGGGGGAACGTCTGTTTCGGGCCAAGGTGCCGCCCGATTCATTCCTCATCGGGAGACCAATCGCCGAGAGCACTTTCCGGGAGAGATATGGGCTCACAGTGGTGGCCGTAGAGCGTAAAGGGAAGCTGCTTGCCTCCCCTCTCCCCGATACTGTGCTCCAGGAGGGAGACGTAGTCCTGCTGGAAGGGGATGCCGAGGAGTTCCGGCGGCGCGACCGGGAACCCTACCTGCAGATCCTTCCCAACCGACCGTGGAAGGAACAGGACCTGGAAAGCGAGGCCACTGTAGTGGCGGAGGCGATGTTGGCTCCTCGGTCGAGCCTCATCGGCCAGACCCTGAGAGAGGCGCACTTCCGGCACAAGTACGGGATGACGGCATTGGCCATCTGGCGTGCGGGGGAGCCCATTCGCCAGGGGCTGGCGGATGTCAGGCTTGAGTTCGGGGATGCTCTGCTTCTGCAAGGGCCTCGGAGCAGACTGCGGGTCCTCGACGCAGAGCCCCACGTGATCCTGCTCAGCACTGAAAAGGAGACAGCCCCTGTGCATCGCAAGGGGAAAGTGGCGGTGGTGATCTTCGTAGCCACCTTGGGGCTGGCTGTGGCCGCTCCGACGTCGCTCGGGCAAGTGATGCTGGGCGGGGCATTGCTCATGGTCTTGTGCGGGGTGCTGTCCATGGACAACGCCTACCGAGCGGTGGACTGGCGCAGCGTGTTCTTGGTGGCAGGAATGTTGCCCTTGAGCCTTGCCATGGCGGAATCGGGAGCAGCGGGTCTGCTGGCTGATCAACTGGTGGCCGCGCTTGGCAGTGCTGGACCCCTGGCAGTGATGGTCGGGCTGTTTTTGGTCACGGCGCTGCTCACACAGGCCCTGACTGGTCCCGCGGTTGCAGCAGTGATGGCACCTATAGCTATTGAGACAGCGGTTCACACGGGGATGAACGTTCAGGCCCTGGGGATGACGGTAGCGCTGGCAACCTCGATGGCCTTTCTCAGCCCCCTGGGCCATGCGGTGAACGTGCTGGTGATGGGTGCTGGTGGCTATCGTTTCCGCGACTACGCGCGAGTTGGTTGGCCCCTGACTGTGCTGCTGTTCTGCTTGATAGTGCTCCTGCTGCCGCGGGTGTGGCCCCTTGTGTGAGGGGGCGGCGGCCGGGAAACGGGTTTGGCCTGCTAGGTGTGATGACGGTATAATGTCTTCCCGGTGAGCCGAGAAGGAGGATCATCGGGCGTGAGACATCAAACAGGTATGAGCCAGGCGGAGACCCCCGAGGCGGGGTCCTTTTTTTTGCGTTGGCAGCCCGCCCGCCTCACGAACCGCCGTCGAGGCGGCGGTTATGGCGTGGCAGAACTGGAACTATCTTGGCAGGTCTCCGCTCTGCCTGGGCAGTTCCTAATGGCGAGGACCGAGTGCGGTCCAGCGCTTCCGCGACCGCTCTCTTTGCTGTGGACACAGGGCAAGCAGATTGCGTTTTTGGTGAAGGATGAGGGTCTACTGCGGGCGCGGTTGGCGAACGCGCCTCTGAAAACCCAATTCGAGCTTCGGGGACCCTACGGGGTTCCTTACCAGAGGGCTATCGACACTTCTCGTCGATACCTTCTAGTGGGTGGAGGGAGCGGCATTGCCCCCTTGCGTTTCTTCCAGCAGTGCCATCCCGACCTTGTAGAGGCGACTGTGTTTGGGATGCGGCGTGCCGATGACGCTAGTGTGCTGCCCGGAGTCCAGGTCCTGGTGGAAGAGCTGGGCCACGACAGTGCCAGCACTAAAGCACTCGAGTTGTGGAGGCCAGGCCTGGGGATCATCGCCTGTGGGCCGCAAGCGATGCTCCGTCAGCTGGTCAGTGGGCTGCCCGATCACCGCGGAGTGTACTTCGCCCTGGAAGAGAGGATGGGTTGTGGGTACGGAGCCTGTCAAGGTTGCGTCGTGATGACCCGAGATGGGCCGCTGCGTCTTTGTCGGGACGGGCCGTTGGTCCCGTTGGAGATACTGCAATGGTGAGATCAGGGACCGACCTACTGGGGAAGAGCTTCGTCAATCCGGTCGTGTTGGCGTCGGGGCCGGCGGGATTTGGGCTTGAGCTGGCGGATGTGTTTCGGAGATGGCCTTTGGGAGCGCTGACGACGAAAACCCTGACCCACCAGCCTCGCCGGGGGAACCCTCCCCCGCGTCTCGTGGACGCACAGGCGGGGGCCCTGAACTCGATCGGCCTGGCCAACCCAGGTGTGGGGCGGTTTCTGAGGGAGATCCTTCCCCGGTTGAGGGACATACCGACTGTGAAGGTGGTGAGCTTTGCCGCGGAGGCTGCACAAGAAGCAGAGGTGGTTGCTGGTGAGTTGGACGGGGCTGTGGGTGTAGATCTGCTGGAGATGAACCTTTCGTGCCCAAACGTGAGTGGACGTCCTGCGAGCTGGAATAGCGAAGCCACCTTCCAGATGGTGCAGGCGGCCACAAGGGTAACACGCATTCCCCTGTTGGCAAAGCTGTCGCCTGATGTTCCCGATGTCGTCCCGCTGGGGGAGGCGGCGCTGAAGGCGGGAGCGCAAGGACTCACTCTGGTGAACGCAGTACGTGGGCTGCGGATCCAACACGATACTGGACGGCCGACCCTGGCCAGAAAATGGGGAGGGCTCTCAGGGCCTGCAATACTCCCAATAGCGTTGGCGAAGGTGTTTGAGGCACGACGAGCGTTTCCTGGTGTCCCCATTGTGGGAGTGGGTGGGGTGACCGATTTGGGAAGTCTTCTGGAGATGTGCATGGCGGGAGCCAATCTGGTGGGTCTGGGGCTGGCTGTAATGGCCGACCCGCTGCTTCCCTGGCGGCTGGCCGAGGAGTTGGACGGTTGGCTTTGTCGACGAGGGATTGAAAGTCTTACAGACGTTGTGGGTTGCGCGCACCGAGGAGGGCTCAGTGTTCCTGAACTCGCTTGAGCGGGGAGTGTCCAAGAGCGGGAGCTCTCTTTGCGTAGGACTTGACCCGCAACCTGAACACATTCCAACCTCGTATGGGAGTTCGGCCCGAGGCATGCTCCGTTATGCGCGCTGGTTGGTGGATTCAACAGCCCCTTGGGCGGCCGCATACAAGGCCAACCTTGCTTTCTACTTGTCCTGGGGCGCTCCGGGACTGTCGGCATTGGGACGGATTGTAAATCACATTCACAACTCAGCTGAGGCACCGGTCATCCTCGATGGGAAGTGGGGGGACATTGCCTCTACGGCTGCTGCTTACGCAGATGCCGCCGGACGCCTGGGCGTGGATGCGCTGACGTGCTCCGTCTACATGGGTCAAGACGCAATCCTGCCCTTCTTGGAGAGAGGCTTGTTCGCATTCGTCCTCACGCTGCCGAGCAACGAGGCAGCTCGTCGCGTGGTCAACCACGGCCAGCCGCCCCTCTATCTGGAGGTCACCTCACTGGCAAGGGAGTGGGAAAGCGAACACCCCGGTCAAGTGGGTTTGGTGGTAGGCGCGACGCAGGCGGATGCCGCACGGATGGTACATAAAGCTGCTCCAGGTCTTCCATGGCTGGCACCCGGGGTGGGCGCACAGGGGGGCCAGTTGGCGCACCTCATCCAGGCTGCGCCCGGACATCTACTGTTGATCAACGTGTCCCGAGCGATCTGCACCGCAGCCGATCCTGCAGCCGTCGCGCGTCAGCTTGTTTCGGCCATCGAGTCTGCCAGGGAGGGCGCATGAGGAAAGAATGGCACAGCTTGTTCGTTCGGCGGGGCGCTCTGGCTGAAGGACATTTCCTTCTTTCCTCTGGGCGCCACTCACCCGCATACGTGCAGTGCGCAAGGATGCTGGAGAGCCCCAAGGATGCCGAGAGATTAGGCCAGGCCTTGGCAGAGCAGGCGCCTACTCCTGTTGCCGATCGGGTCATCGCCCCGCCCATGGGCGCGATCATCATCGGCCATGAAGTAGCCCGTGCGTTAGGCGTCCGGTTTCTTTTCCCGGAGAGGACTGCCGGCGGTGGGTTGGCTCTGCGCCGAGGGTTTGGCCTGGATCCAGGCGACCGCGTGTTGGTGGTAGAGGACGTGGTGACAACCGGCATGACGACTGGGGAGATCATCTCACTGGTTAGGAATGCGGGAGCTGTTCCAATAGGGGTGATGGCCTTGGTCGACCGGTCAGAAGAACATCGTGTGAATGGCTTGGACGTGCGAGCGTTGCTTCGGCTGAGCATTCCCACTTATGCCCCAGAGCGCTGTCCGCTGTGCGCCGAAGGCATTCCGCTGAGCAAGCCGGGCTCTCGGGGAGTGCTCAGCGGCAGCCGATAACTTCTGGCCAACGTTGCAGCGGTGCACCTCTGCGGAGGACAATCCGGCTGAGGGGGGGGAATGCGGAGATGGGGAGCGGGGAAGGATTTCCGTGGCTGGCTGAACTGAACCCAGCTCAGCGTCAGGCGGTCATCCACGGACAGGGACCGCTGTTGGTGGTTGCGGGTGCGGGCACAGGCAAGACGCGGACGCTAGCCTATCGAGTTGCGTACCTGGTGGCTAGCGGTGTGAATCCTGAAAGTATCATGCTTCTCACGTTCACCCGGCGAGCGGCGCAGGATATGCTGGCACGAGCTGCGGGCATTGTTACGCGCATGGGCCTCAACATCAGTCAGGTGTGGGGAGGCACATTCCACTCTGTCGCTCACCGACTGCTGAGAATGCATGCCAAAGCCGTGGGGATATCACCGGAGTTCACCGTGTTAGACGAGGCTGATGCCGCCGAACTCATGGGGCTCTTGCGCTCTGAGTTGGGGCTGGCCGGCGGCGAGCGCCGGTTTCCGCGCAAGGGTACGTGCCTCAACATTTACTCGCGTTGCGTGAACAGCGAACTTCCAGTGACCGAGGTGGTGGAGCGACACTACCCCTGGTGCGCAGGCTGGGAGGAACAGCTGAAGGAACTGTTCGGCAGCTACGAGTGTCGTAAGCAAGACAGGCGGGTGTTGGACTTCGATGATCTTCTTGTCTACTGGGCGGAGCTGGCGGCTCACCCGCGGCTGGGGAGCAGGCTGAGCAACCGCTTTGAGCACATTCTGGTGGACGAGTACCAGGACACCAACGTGGTGCAGGCGCGCATCTTACAGGGAATGCGAAGGGACAGAAGGAGCATAACGGTTGTGGGGGACGATGCTCAGAGCATCTACAGCTTCCGTGCAGCGGAGGTACGCAACATGCTCGACTTCCCTGTTCAGTTCCCGGGTACATCTGTGATAACACTGGAGGAGAACTACCGCTCGACGACCCCCATCTTGGAAACGACGAATCGGCTCATCGGCCAGGCGCGTGAGCGATACACCAAGGACCTGTGGAGCAGTCGCGGAGACGGCCCACGTCCGCGACTGGTTACCTGCGCTGACGAACACGCCCAGGACGACTACCTGATCAGTCGCGTGCTGGAGCACCTGGATCAGGGGATTCTCATGCGCAACCAAGCAGTGCTGTTCCGGGCTTCCCACCTGTCAGCCTCGCTGGAGGTGGAACTCCAGCGCAGGGGAATCCCCTACCACAAGTACGGCGGTCTTCGCTTCCTGGAGGCGGCGCACGTGAAGGACGTGTTGGCCTTGCTGAGAATTGCGGAGAATCCACGCGATGAGCTAGCTTGGCTACGCGCGTTGAAGCTCTTCCAAGGGGTGGGGGATACCACGGCTGCTGCGGGCCTAAGGCACGTTGCCTCGTCTGGCTACGATCCCCGATCGATCTCCAGCTTCAAGGGTCCGTCCTCTGCCAGAGAGGCTCTCGCGAACTTGGGGGAACTGATGCGGGATCTTCTGGCCAGTGAACAGCCGCCGGCGGCTCAGCTGTCCCGAGTGAGAGTTTACTATGAGCCTTTGCTCGAGCGTCTGTACGAGCAGCCCGAGGCTCGGGCTCGCGACTTGGCGAGCCTGGAGCAGATAGCCTCCGGTTTTTCCTCCCGTCAACGTTTCCTAGTTGAGCTTCAGTTGGACCCGCCGAACTCCACCAGCGACCTTGCTGGACCTCCGCATCTGGACGACGATTGGCTAGTGCTGTCGACAATTCACTCGGCGAAGGGTGGAGAGTGGGACGTAGTATACCTCACCCACGCCGCCGACGGGTTCCTGCCCTCGGACATGGCCTGTGGTTCGGAGGAGGAAATCGAGGAGGAACTGCGGGTTGCCTACGTTGCGCTGACGAGGGCTAGAGACTACCTATATGTGCTGTGGCCCCTGCGGTACTACTATCGACGTGTGGCCCCCTGCTATCGTCATGGGTTCGCTCAGCCATCGCGGTTCATCGGCCCCAGCGTTGCTGAGTCCATGAGAAGAGAAGGTTACGGAATCACTCCCGAAGAAGCGGACATCCTCGCCTCCGGGGCCGAGCAAGTAGACTTGGCAGCCCGCCTGCGGTCGCGTTGGGAGTAATGGCGTTTGGGGCTAGGCTGTGTCTTACGTAGAATCCCCCGATGCGTGACCAACAAGCCCTCCGTTCGACGCTACTGCACATGGATGGAGCCGGATATGGTGCCTACAAGGATATCCGTGGGGCATGGTCTTTCCCCGGCTTCACTCTTCACGTAGACCACGTCCAAGGAGATCCGTTTGCCGCTCCCAGTCGACTGCGTATACAGGTCCCGCCGGATGCTGCACAGCTGCCGCACGAGCTGTGGTCTACACGATCCCGAAAGGTAGCACTAGAGGATTTCTTGGTTCGTGCGGTGGGAAAGGCGATCTCTCATTGCACAAGAGGGGGGAGGGGCTCTGGGAAGTCCGGTCGGTTCTCTGTGGTCGACCACGGAGTGTGTGTGCTCAGCCGCACAGCCATGACCGTGTCCCAGCATGGTGTGGAGGCGATAGTGAGTTGTGGGCTCCCGGCGGCAGGGCGGCGGGTCCTCGGGCGGCAGGCGGCGGCGATGCTCCTGGAGGAGCTGCCGCACTTGGTCTGTGAGGGTATGTGTTGGCCGAATCTACAGCAGAGTGCGGCACACGCTCACGTGCGCTGTGTGGAGGATGCCGATGCTCTCAGGGAGCAGCTACCCGCTCACGGGCTGGTGGGGTTTGTGGCTCGGGGCGCAGTTTTGCCGCGCGCTTCCGGTGTGTCGCAGCGGCCGTTGAACAAGTGCGTGGTGCCGTTTGATCCGGCGAAGTCACTTTCGCTTTCTTTGCAGCGTCCAAACGGCCCACCGGTATTGGGCATGGGGATTCCCGCGGGTGTGACATTGGTGGTGGGCGGGGGATATCACGGTAAGTCCACCTTGCTCTCGGCAGTGGCACGGGGAGTCTACAACCACGTGCCTGGCGACGGACGGGAGTTCGTAGTATCGGTGCCCGAGGCTGTGACCATTAGGGCAGAAGACGGCCGCAGTGTCTGTGGCACGGATATTTCCAGCTACATCGATAATCTTCCCGGTGGGGGGGACACAAGGCGGTTCACGTCGGAGAACGCCTCCGGTTCCACCTCTCAAGCTGCAAACATAGCTGAGGCTTTGGAGTCCGGGGCCAGGGCGTTGCTGGTGGACGAGGACACCTCAGCCACCAACTTCATGATACGAGACGAACGGATGCAGCGCTTGGTCACCAAGGACAAGGAGCCGATCACGCCCTTTGTCGATCGTGTGGGGGAGCTCTACACCAGGTGGGGCGTGTCCACCGTCCTGGTGATGGGAGGGACCGGCGACTACTTCGGCGTGGCCGACACAGTTGTCATGATGCACGAGTATCGGCCTTACGACGTCACCGCGCAGGCCAGGGAACTGGCTGGCACCGGACGCCGTGACGAGACCGCCCGCTCGGTTGCCCGGCCGACTGAGCGGCAGGTAGAGGACGGCTCTATCCGCGCCCGCGACCGGCGGGGAAGGAGGGTGGTACGAGCAGATCACGCCACGCTGCGCCTGGGCAATTCCAGCGTAGACCTGACCAAGCTGCATCAGTTTGTGGAGCTGGGCCAAGTGAGGGCAGTGGGGCACATTCTGGCGTGGGTGGCGGAGAACATCCGCTTCCCTGTTAGCGTGGGTGATCTTCTGGACTGGGTCGACAACCGGCTGGAGGATGAAGGACTGGAAGGATTCCTGCCCGCCCGGTACGGAGACATCGCCCAGCCGAGGCGGTTTGAGGTGGCGTCTGTGCTCAACCGTCTTCGTGGCCTGAAGATCAGAGGAGCGGGGGCTGACTTGAGCCGAGAGGAGCGGTAGCGAAAGGCCAATCAGCTGTAGCAAGTGCCCGCTTGTATAATGAGCGTCAACCTGCAGGGAAGCGAGGTGGCCATATGTCGAAGTGGGAGTGCACAGTGTGCGGATGGGTCTACGACCCGCAGCTTGGAGATCCTAGCCAAGGAATCCAGCCTGGAACCCCGTTTGAGGATCTCCCGGAAAGCTGGGTGTGTCCCGAGTGCGGTGCCCCGAAAGACATGTTCGAGGAGCTGGGCTGAACGATGCGTATTGTGATCGCAGGAGGAGGTGTGGCTGGGGTCACGGCCGCTCAGGCTAGCCGCACCCTGGCCCCCTCCGCCGCGATCACCTTGTTCGGGGCCGAACCCCATCTCTACTACCTTCGTCCTGGACTGATTGACGTTCTTGCCGGACGCAAGAGGTTGGAGGACATCACACCCTACTCCAGGCGCTGGTACGATGAGCACGGCATAGACTACCACACTTCGACTGAGGTCAGCGGCGTGGACGTTGCCGCCCGAAGCGCCATACTCTCGACGGGGGAGGCCGTTTCCTACGACCGCCTCTTGTTGGCCACGGGGTCTGACGCCTTCTGCCCCCCCATACCGGGATCTGAGCAGGCCGAAGTGTTCACCGTACGCACCGCGGACGACGTAAGTCGTATAACTGAGGCCGCCCGTAGGTCGCACGATGCAGTGGTCGTGGGAGGGGGGTGGCTGGGACTGGAGATCGCACGCGCCCTCCGTGAGCGTGGATTGGGTGTACACGTGGTGGAACGCGAGGGGTGGGTTATGGCACGCCAACTTGACGCTCCGGGGGCAGAGGTGCTCTCCAAGACTCTCGAAGCGCTCGGCGTGCACGCTCACACGGGGGTAACCGGGGTGGAGGTGATCAAGCCCGGAGTCGTGAGCATCGCTGTTGAGGGCCGGGCAGAGACACTTCCTGCACAGCTGGTAGTTGCGGCCGCAGGCGTGCGCTGTCGCGTCGCTGTGGCCCGCAGCGCCGGGCTTGAGGTAGGCAGAGGGATCCTGGTCGACGACTGGATGGCAGCAGCCCCGGCGTCGGGGGTATACGCAGCGGGCGATGCGGCCGAGTGGCAGGGCAATATGTACGGGATCATCCCAGCAGCGCGGCAGCAGGCACAGGTGGCGGCTGCCAACATGGTGGAGCACGGCAGCAAGCGTTACCAAGGTACCACGCCGCAGCAGACTCTGAAGGTGGCGGGCGTGGACTTCACCGTGTTGGGAGATGCCCAACCGCGCGGAGGGTCGGGAGAGGAGCATCGCTACGCCGATCTGGCCGGAGGTGTATACCGGAAGCTGGTGTTGGACTACGAAGGCCGCCTTGTTGGCGCGGCTCTGCTGGGCGAAAAAGAGGGAGTGGGACCACTTGTGTCGGCGTTGGGGTCGGGGAAGGTGGTCAGACCGTGGGCGTCCCGCTTGGTACACGGGGACTATAGCCCTATCGCATAGAAGCGGTCGCGTTGACCGCCCGATCGCCAGCCGTGCGCCGTTGACCGGCCACACTGGATACCCTATAATGCGAATTAGAAACATGAGCAAGGACTGGCGCTGGACGAGGCAAAGGAGGAAGGTACTGGAGGCGTTGTCGGCTCGTTCCGACCACCCCACAGCGGAAGACGTCTACCGAGACCTGCGCACGCAGGGTGAGCCGGTGAGCCTGGCTACCGTGTACCGTACCCTCCGCTCGTTGGAACAGGAGAAACTGGCTAGCGCTTTGCACGGGGCGGGGGCAGACCGCTTCGACGCCAGCGTTGAACCCCACTACCATCTCGTCTGTGAGGTCTGTGGCAAAACAGTAGATCTTGATACCCCATACGACACATCCATCGATGAAGCGGCTCGCCAAGTGGGGGTGGAGATAAGGGGACACACTCTCCTCTTCTACGGACGTTGTCCAGCCTGTGTAAGGGAAGGGGATGATCCGGGTGCGTGAGATGACGCAAGAGAACTTGAAGAGCGCCTTTGCTGGCGAGTCCCAAGCCCACATGCGGTACTTGCTGTTCGCCGACGTGGCTGACAGCGAAGGAAGACCCAACTTGGCACGGATGTTTCGCGCTATTGCCTTCGCCGAGAGGGTTCACGCAACCAATCACCTGCGTGAGTTGGGAGGGATCGGCGACAGCGCGGGCAACCTCGCCGTGGCGATACAAGGGGAGAGCTTCGAAGTGGGGGAGATGTACCCTGCATACCACGCGGTGGCCGAGTTGCAGGATGAGCGGGGGGCGATGCGCTCCACCCATTATGCCCTGGAGGCGGAGAAGATACACGCTGAAATGTACGAAAGGGCGAAGGAGAGTATTCGGGGAGGGGAAGACATCACCCTGGGAGTAGTTCACATCTGTTCTGTATGTGGCTACACTGGCGAGGGGGGCGCCCCGGACAGCTGTCCGGTGTGCCGAGCTCCGAAGGAAGAGTTTGTTGCGTACTGAAAAAGGAGGCAAGGATGGGCGAGAAAGCGCGAGAACTGGCAGGTGCCGATGTGGAGAGGATTATCGGGGAGCTCAATAAAGCTTACGCAGACGAGTGGCTGGCGTTCTACCAGTACTGGGTGACATCCAAAGTACTGGAAGGACGCTACGCAGGACGTGTAACTAGCGAGCTCAGCCGCTTGGCGACCGAGGAGCTTGAGCACGCAGACGAGCTGGCAGAACGCATTGTACAGCTGGGCGGGCGGCCTTTGGCCAGCCCGAAGCAGTGGACAGAGCAGTCCACCTGTGGGTACAAGGAACCCCCGCGAGATGCCAAGGACCTGGACAAGGTGATCCGGGACACTATCGACGGGGAGCGATGCGCGATCTCAGTGTACAGGAAGCTTATGGACATGACTCGCGACAGCGACTACGTCACGTTCCAGCTCATCCAACACATTTTAGAGGAAGAGCTAGAGCACGAAGACACATTCGAGAATCTGCTGTGAGTGGAGGTACACAGATGGAACGCACGATGCCGCTGATCGGCGATCGTTTTCCCGATGTAGAGGTTCAGTCGACGCACGGGAAATTGAGTTTGCCTGGGGACTACCAGGGGAAGTGGTTCGTCCTGTTTTCGCATCCGGGAGACTTCACCCCGGTGTGTACGACCGAGTTCGTGTCCTTTCAGAGACACTACAAGGCCTTCCACGATCTGAACGCTGCGCTCATTGGCATGTCCATCGACCAAGTGCACTCGCACATAAAGTGGGTGGAGTGGATCCACGATAAGTTGGGCGTCGACATCGAGTTCCCCATCATCGCTGACACGGGGAAGCTGGCAGCGACCCTGGGAATGATTCACCCGAACAAGGGTTCCAATACTGTTCGCGCCGTGTTCATCGTGGATCCGCGGGCGATAGTGCGGGCCATCCTGTACTATCCGATGGAGATCGGTCGGAACATCGACGAGATTGTCAGAATGGTCAAGGCCTTCCGGACTGCTGAGGAGCACAAGGTGGCCGTCCCCGCTGATTGGCCGAGCAATGAGCTCATCGGTGACGCGGTGATCATCCCTCCGCCAAGCGACATCAAGACGGCCCGTGAGCGGCCGAAGCAGTATGAGTGTTATGATTGGTGGTTCTGCCACCGCAAACTGGGAGGTTGATCATGAGGATTGGCGAGAAGATTCAGACGGACGACTGGCAGAAGGAGAAGCACGTGCCGGTCATCGACTGCCCGGAGCGGACAGCGGCGGACGAGTGGACCCAGGTGAAGGTTACCCTGGGTAAGGCTGTCGCCCATCCGAATACTACGGAGCATCACATTCGCTGGATTGAGGTTTTCTTCTCCCCTGACGGCGATAAGTTCACCTACGAGCTGGGAAGGTTCGAGTTCACCGCGCACGGGGAGTCCGCTGCTGGGGCCAATGAGGGCCCCGCATACACCAACCACGAAGTCGGATTCTCCTTCAAAGCAAGCAAGTCTGGTGCTCTGCACGCGATAGCCTTCTGCAACATCCACGGCCTGTGGGAGTCGGAGAAGCGCTTGAGTGTGGGGTAAGAACTCACGCAAGGCGCAAGTTGGGTGGACCCCGCCCCTCGGCGGGGTCCACGTATGAGGGGGTGGAACCGATGGACGAACTGCGCGAGGCGCTGAACTTCGCTGTGGACAAGGAGAGGGAGGCCGAAGCCTTCTACCGGAGCTGGGAAGGCCGGGCCAAAGATCCCGCGGTGAGATCTCTGTTCTCCCAACTGGCTTCCTGGGAGCAAGGACACCTGGAGAGATTGTTGGAGGTGGATCCGGCGGAGTTCTCCCCGACGGGCAAGGCATCGACGGACATGAAGTTGTCTGATCTGTTGGTTGATGTAAAGGCCTCGCCAGAGATGAGCTTGCAGGAAGCATTTGTGGTGGCGATGAAGAGGGAAGAGGCGTCGGCAGCCCTGTATCGAGGTCTGGCAAGTTCTGTGGAAGGCTCGGCAGGAGAGCTTCTTGCGAACTTGAGGGAGGAAGAGGAGCGTCACAAGCAGCTTCTGCAAAGAGAGTACGATCAGCTTTTCCTCGCCGAGAACTGACAGGAGCCAAAGGCAAGAGGAGGATGTACCTTGAGACGTAGTGGGGTAGGATGACAGCCGCGAAGCAGAGGAGGGTGAGATGAGGGGGCTGTTGGTCATCGCCGACGGGCTGGGGGGGCGACCCACTGACTGGGGAGATGCCACCTGTCTTGCACGGGCCCACACTCCGCATCTGGATGAGCTAGCCAAGCAGGGAGCGTTGGGCCTGATGGATCCGATTGCGCCCGGTGTGCGCCCTGGTTCGGACACGTCACATCTTTCCATATTCGGTTACGACCCAGGCCAGGTCTATACTGGAAGAGGAGCGTTTGAGGCGCTTGGGATAGGCTTGGATGTCCGGGCAGGGGACGTCTGCTTTCGAGCCAACTTCGCTACGGTAGAAGAAGTGGACGGGGAGCTTGTGGTGCGTGATCGGCGTGCCGGGCGGCTAACCGATGGTGCGGAACTTGCTGAGGCGCTCGCTGAGGTGGAAGTGGGCGATGGAGGTGTGCAGTTCACCTTTCGCGCCTCTACTGAGCACCGGGGGGCGTTGGTGTTGCGTGGGCCAGGGTTGAGCCCCGATGTGACTGACACCGACCCACATGAGCAGGGAGCAACCGTGCTCCGTTGCGCAGCTCGTACGACCAGTGAGGAGTCCCGCCGCACCGCCGAGCTGGTGAACACTTACTCACAGCGGGCCCATGAGGTTCTTAGTGAGCACCCGGTCAACCGCGCCCGCCGGGAGGCAGGCAAGCCTGCAGCGAACGCGTTGCTGCTGAGGGGAGCCGCGGTAATGCCTCACCTCTCTGCAGTGACTGAGCAGTACGGAGTGACAGGTGGCTGTGTTGCTGGCGGTGCGTTGTACAAAGGGGTGGCCCGGGCAGCGGGGTTGGAGGTGCTGGAGGTCAGAGGGGCAACAGGGGACTTGCAGACTGACTTGGCGGCGAAGGCCCAGGCAGCGAAGCGCGTCTTGGAGAGGGTTGGTTTTGTGTTTGTGCATATCAAGGGAACGGACAATGCCGCGCACGATGGCTCGCCCAGTGAGAAGACGCGGTTCATCGAGCGCATCGACCAGGAGTTCTTCGGTTCGCTGAGCGAGCGGCTGACCGTCGGGGACGTGGTGTTGTGCTTCTCCGGCGATCACACGACACCGCCAGCGGTTGGCGAGCACACTTCCGACCCTGTCCCGGCGCTCTTCTGGGGGGCACCGATAAGACCTGACGCCGCTTCTTGCTTCGATGAGACCGCAGCCGGCTCCGGAGGCTTAGGGAGATTCTCCGGGCGCTTGCTTCCCCAACTTCTCGGATACTGCGACCTGGGGGCGAAATTCGGAGCATGACGATGGGCTTGAGGCTTCGCGATGTGGCGGATTTGACGCATGCCGAGCTCCTCGCCGGAGAGGAGTCGCTGGACAGAGATCAGTCAGGCGTGCGCCGCGGATCTACTGTCCGATGTCCTGGCACTGGTGCAGGATGAGGGAGTCTTGCTAGTGACTGGGTCGATGGCCCCTCAGGTTTTGCGGGTGGCCGAAGTGCTCGGCCTGAGTGGGTTGCTCTTTGTGCGAGGGAAAAGTCCTTGTGAGGCGATGTGTACCTACGCACGACAGGCGGGGTTACCGTTGCTGGTTACCGAGCTGAGCATGTTCGAGGCCTGCGGGATTCTGTACAGCGACGGAGGCAGGATTATCCTCCTGGTGGCCGATGACCGGGTGGAGCTCTTGTTCTCTGATAGAGGTTCGGGGATTCCGGACATCGAGCTGGCGCGTACACCTGGATACTCGACCGCCCCCGACTGGGCACGGGAGCTGGGGTTTGGGGCGGGGCTGGGAGGCTCTACCAACTGCTACAGGAATGAGGCACCTGCGGGCCGATCTGCACATACACAGCGTGCTGTCGGCCTGCGCCGACTTGAGCATGTTACCGAGCCGCATTGTAACCGAGGCCCGGCGGGCAGGACTTGCTCTGATCGCTGTCGCTGATCACAATGCAGCGGCCAATGGCCCGTGTGTGCGGAGAATCGCGCGCGGAGATCCTGTGGTGCTTCTAGGGATGGAAATCCAGTCGCAGGAAGAGGTGGAGATCCTGGCCCTGTTCGAGGACGAGCATGCCTGTCAGGCACTGGAGGAGGAGCTGTATCGAGTGCTACCGGACATCACGAGTTCGGGCGAGGTTGGAGCGAGCTGTGGATGGCAGAGCCGACGTTGGCGGAGTTGCGGGCTGCAGCGGAGGGACGGGATGGGAGAAGAATCAAGCCGGGCCCCCATTACAGGGAGGGACGATGACCGATTCGAAGCGAGCCGTGAAGCTGGTGGAACCGTTTGCAAAGAGGCCTGGAGAGCTCATCCAGGCGTTGCACTGCGTGCAGTCGGAGCTTGGATACGTCCCCCTGGAGTCACAGGAGAAGGTAGCCGAGATTGTGGGCGTGTCTCCAGCGCAAGTTCATGGAGTGCTGACCTTCTATCGCATCTTCAGGACGCGTCCGAGCGGGAAGCACGTGATTCGGCTGTGCATGGGAACGGCGTGCCACGTGCGCGGTGCCGATCGAGTGCTACAGGCGCTGACGGACGAGCTTGGGGTGGGGATCGGCGACACGACCGATGATGGCGTTTTCACGCTCGAGGTCGTCCGCTGTCTGGGGGCATGTGGGCTGGCGCCTGTGATGATGGTGGGCGATGAGGTTCATGGCAGACTGGATCCGACTAAGGCCCGCACTGTGGTGCGCAGCTATCGAGCGCAGAGGAAATGATAGCCGACTTGTGCATGCATCTGGCTGACTTAGTGCAGAACTCGCTACGCGCTGGGGCCAGACAGATCGAGATTGTCGTCGAACGCGCAGGGGGGATGCTGCACCTTAATGGTGTCTGATGACGGATCGGGAATGTCGGAGGATGGCCAACGGCGGTCGTGCGATCCCTTCTACACAAGCAAGCCCGGACAAAGGGTAGGATTGGGACTTCCACTTCTGTGTCAGACGGCCGAACAGGTGCGAGGTGAACTGTCCGTGGGCGTCAGTGAAGGTGGAGGAACCCAGGTGGAAGCACAGCTGCCCTGGGATCACCCGGACCGACCTCCGCTGGGAGGCCCAGTGGAGACGCTTCTCCCACTGATCGTCACCAGCCCTGGGGTTGAATTCGCCGTTCGGCTCCGGCATGATCACGCGTCATGGGAGCTGGACACCCGCGAGATCCGTGCTGAGTTGGGCAATGTCCCTCTCACGCACGCCGAGGTGCTTTCTTTTTTGGAGGGACAATTCCGAGAGGGGCTCGAGCTGACGGGCTTTAAGGAGGAAGCATGAAGCTGGAAGAGCTACGCAGAATCCGGGAGCGGGTCCAGGATGAGCTGCGGCTGCGCGGGGGGGCTGCGCGGGTGCGTATCGTAGTGGGGATGGGAACCTCAGGGATTGCCGCTGGAGCCCGACAAGTACTGCGTGCGATCCTCGACGAAGTCTCCCGCCGTGAGCTGGGGGATGTGGTTGTGGGGCAAACTGGGGAGAAGGGGTTGGCCTCCCACGAGCCAGTGGTCGAGGTGTACGGGGAGAACCGGGTCACCGTATACGGTGGTGTCGATCCGGACCTGGCACGACGCATTGTCTCTGACCACGTAGTCAACGGTCGGCCCGTGGAGGAGCACATCTTGGAGGTGCGGGAGGTGGATAGTTGATAGCTCTACAGATCGACGGGAAGCCAGTACAAGCACAGCCCGGAAATACGATTTTGGAAGCGGCTGAGGCCGCCGGTATCCACATCCCGACGTTGTGCAACCTGAAGGGCCTCAGTCCGCGCGGCGCTTGCCGCCTATGCATTGTGGAGGTGAAGAACTGGCGTGGGAAAGTCGTCCCTTCTTGTGCCACTGTGGTAGAAGAGGGGATGAATGTTGTGGCCAACTCAGAGCACTTGCGCGAGCTGCGGCGGACGATCCTGGAACTTCTGTTCGCTGAACGCAACCACATTTGCTCTGTGTGTGTGTCGAATGGTAACTGCGAGCTGCAGGATCTTGCCTGCGAGCTTGGTATGGACCACGTCCGTTATCCGTACCGGTTTCCTGGACTAACCCTTGACGCAACACACGAGCGGTACGTAGTGGACCACAACCGTTGTGTGCTCTGTGGACGCTGCGTGCGCGTGTGCTCAGAGGTGGAAGGAGCTATGACTTGGGGCTTCTCCTACCGCGGTGTGGACACACTGGTGTCCACAGACGTCGGCGGACCCTGGGCGGACTCGTCCACGTGTACGGAGTGTGGCAAGTGCGTGGAAGCCTGCCCGACGGGCGCGCTTCTGGACAAGCGCACAAGCGTAGCAGAGCAAGTCAAGGAGCCGGAGGTAGTCTCCAGGGTGACGGAAAGGAGGCCCCGTGCCTGACGGCAAGGTGAGATTGGCAACGGTGTGGTTCTCCGGTTGTTCAGGGTGCCATATGTCGCTCCTGGACTTGGATGAACGCTTGTTGGAGTTGGCAGCAAAGGCAAACCTTGTTTACTCGCCCGTTGTGGACATAAAGGAGTTCCCCGAGGATGTGGACGCAACGTTGGTGGAGGGCGCAATAGGTAACACCGAGCACTTGGAGTTGGTCCAACAGATCCGGCGCAAGTCGAGGCTTGTGGTGTCTTTTGGCGACTGCGCGGTGACCGGAAACGTGCCCTCCATGCGCAATTCACTGGCGCCAGAGGAGGTCTTGCGAGAGGTGTACGGCGACGGCAGCGTGCCAGGGCTGGAGGAAGGAGATGTGCCTAAGCTCCTGCCACAGGCATTACCTGTGCACAACGTGGTGTCCGTAGACGCCTACATACACGGTTGCCCTCCGCCTGCAGATCGGATCTGGTCTTTCGTCCGCAAGCTGTTGGCGGGCGAACAGCTGGAGCTTGTGGGCGAGGATCTTCGGTTCGGGTGAGGAGGGGGTTCCAATGGAGAGAATCCGCATCCCAGTAACCCGCGTTGAGGGCCATGGCCTGATCACGCTCAAGCTAGACGACGTCGGGCAGGTGTCCGACGCAAGGTTCCACGTGACTGAGGCCCGGGGCTTCGAACGGTTCTGCCGCGGCCGCACGTTGTGGGAGATGCCTGGCATTACAGCTCGGATATGTGGCATATGCCCAGTGTCACACCTTCTCTGCTCAGCGAAGGCGGGGGACGCTATTCTAGCTGTGCGAATACCTCGCACCGCGGACAAGCTGCGCAGACTGATGAACCTGGGGCAGTTTGTGCAATCCCATGCGCTATCTTTCTTCCATCTTTCGGCGCCAGATCTCCTGCTCGGGTGGGACTCCGATCCTGCCAGGCGGAACGTTTTGGGACTGGCGGCGGACTCCCCGCAGTTGGCACTGGAGGGTATTCGACTGAGGTCTTTCGGCCAGGAGATCATCGAAGCCTTGGGAGGGCAAAAGGTTCATCCGCCGTGGGCAGTGCCTGGAGGAGTCCGGTCGTCGCTGACTTCCGATGCCAGGGACAGGTTGCTGGCCAAGCTTCCTGCCGCAAGGCGAACAGCCGCAGAGGCTCTTTCTATGTTGGAGAAACGTTTGCCAGACTGGCAGGAGGAAGCAAACGTGTTCGGCGAGTTCCCCTCTCTTTTCATGTCCTTGGTGGGTCCCGGAAACGTGTGGGAGCACCACGATGGACTGTTGCGGGTGGTGGATGAAGGGCGCAGGCCGGTGGCAGAAGGGCTGGATCCGTCCCGCTACTTGGACTATGTGGGGGAGGCAGTTGAAGGTTGGTCGTATCTTAAGTTTCCTTACTGGAAGTCGGGGGGATATCCCGATGGTGTGTACAGAGTGGGGGCATTGGCCCGGCTCAACTGCTGCGATAGCATGGGTACCCCTCTTGCCGATGAGGCCCTGGAGCGCTTCCGCGGGCTGGCCGATGGGAAAGCTGTCACGGGGTCGTTCCACTACCACTATGCCCGGTTGATCGAGATCCTGGCTTCGCTGGAGCGAATCGAGGGGTACCTACGCGACGACGCCCTCCAGTCGGAGAAGACAAGGGCCGAGGCTGGAGTGAACGAACTGGAGGGCGTGGGAGTCCACGAAGCTCCACGGGGCACCCTGCTCCACCACTACTGGGTGGACGAGGATGGGATCATCGAGCGTGCGAACCTGATAGTATCCACCGGTCACAACAACCTTGCCATGAACCGCACGGTTGTGCAGATCGCCCGGCACTACCTATCTGGGAAGAAGATCACAGAAGGGCTGCTGAACCGCCTGGAGGGGGGCATCAGAGCCTATGACCCGTGCCTTTCTTGCTCGGTGCACACCAGTGGCGCTATGCCGCTGAGGGTCCAGCTGCAGGGCCCAGACGGTGAGCTGATAGACGAAAGAGGCCGCCAGTGACAGCGTTGCTTGTGGGCTTTGGCCACCCGCTCAGACGTGACGATGCCGTAGGGCTGTGGGTAGCTGGCCGGTTGGAGGGCACCGCGGGTGTAGAGGTGGTATCCGGGCAAGTGCTGACTCCTGAATTGATTCCCAGAATTGCTGAGGCTGATCTAGTCTTGTTCGTGGACGCCAGGGCGGGGACGGGGCCGGTGCGCTGGGAGCGGCTCAGGTCTTCGGCCCCACCAGCGTTAGCCCACTCCCTCACGCCAAGCGCGCTGTTGGCTTGGGCGGAGCGGTTGTTCAACAGGTTCCCGGAGGCTTGGCTGGTAACCGTCCCCGCAAGGGACTTCGGCATTGGGGAAGGCCTCAGTCCGGGGACCTTTCGGGCTGCGGCTGGCCTTGTGGAGCGGATCAGAACGTACCTCGCTGAAGGGGGTAAAGGATGAGGCGTCTGGAGGTCTTGGTGTGCTCTGGCACGGCTTGCATCTCATCCGGCAGTCCTGAGGTCAAGGCCAGTCTTGCCCGAGCGGTGGCCAAGGCAGGTCTGAGCGGGGAGGTCCGAATCCTACAGACGGGGTGCATGGGACCGTGCGAGCTCGGTCCGCTTATCATGGTGTACCCTGAAGGGACGTTCTATGTGAGGTTGACCCCTGAGGACACCGAAGAGATCGTTCAGGAGCACCTCCTGAAGGGTAGACCCGTTCGTCGCCTCCTGTGGAAGGGGAAAGCTCCTGCGGTCAAAGAGCTCCCCTTCTTCTCCCGGCAGCATAAGCTTGTACTCGCAAACTGTGGGACAATTGATCCGGAGAGCAGCGATGAGTACATAGCTCGAGGTGGATACGAGGGCCTCGCTCGCGCGCTGAGCGAGTTCAATCCCAGCGAAGTGATTGAGCGAATCAGCGCATCGGGACTCAGGGGCCGGGGCGGCGCGGGGTTCCCGACGGGCAAGAAGTGGGAGTTGGTGCGCAGAGCCACGGGAGAACCCAAGTATGTCGTATGTAATGCTGATGAGGGTGATCCAGGGGCGTTCATGGACCGGGCCGTGCTCGAAGGTGACCCGCATGCGGTGCTAGAAGGAATGGCCATCGCCGCTTACGCGGTGGGGGCAGAAAAGGGCTATGTCTATGTAAGAGCCGAATACCCACTGGCGATCCGGCGACTGGAGGAGGCGCTGCAGCAGGCACGACAGCTGGGACTGCTGGGCGAACGCATCCTGGAGGCAGACTTCAACTTCGACGTGGAGCTCCGCATGGGTGCGGGGGCGTTCGTGTGCGGCGAGGAGACGGCTCTGATAGCCTCCATCCAAGGGCAACGAGGGGAGCCTCGGCCTCGACCTCCTTTCCCAGCTGAGTCAGGGCTCTGGGGTTGCCCCACCTTGATCAACAACGTGGAGACACTTGCCTGTGTC
This sequence comes from uncultured Thermotogaceae bacterium, assembly GCA_964516385.1. Classification (GTDB taxonomy): domain Bacteria; phylum Bipolaricaulota; class Bipolaricaulia; order Bipolaricaulales; family Bipolaricaulaceae; genus T3SED10-47. Next base: position 5,029 of record CAZEYM010000015.1, on the reverse strand, counting down.
AGGCACATCCTGGTGGAAGGCGCGCAGGAGTTCTCTTCGGTGGGCACGGATACCAGCAAGGGGACGAAAGTATTCTCTTTGGCAGGACAGATTCGCAACACGGGGCTGGTTGAGGTCCCCATGGGGATATCGCTGCGCGAGCTTGTGATGGACGTGGGTGGGGGCGTGCCGAGTGGACGTCGGCTGAAGGCTGTGCAGATCGGTGGCCCGTCGGGCGGTTGTCTGCCGCAAGAACTGCTCGACGTACCTGTGGACTACGAGTCATTGCGTAAGCACGGGGCGATCATGGGATCAGGCGGGATTATTGTTCTGGACGACACTGCATGCATGGTCAGTGTGGCAAAGTTCTTTCTGGAGTTCACTGCAGATGAGTCCTGTGGGAAGTGCGTTCCCTGCCGCGTGGGGACGCGAGCCATGCTAGACATCTTGAACAGGATCGTGGCCGGGCGGGGGCAACAGAAGGACATTCCTCGGCTGGAGGAATTGGCAGAGACAGTGCGCAGTGGCTCTCTGTGCGGGCTGGGGCAGACGGCGCCCAACCCGGTGCTGTCCACACTGCGGTACTTCATGGGCGAATACGAGGCTCACATCCGGGAGAGAGCTTGCCCAGCCGGTGTGTGCTCCAACTTGGTGCACTACACGGTGTTAGCAGAACTGTGCCGCGCTTGCGACCGGTGTAGGCAGGTGTGTCCCACAGGGGCAGCTAAGGGTACGCCGGGGAAGTCCGCTTACCGGATCGAAGACCGGCTCTGCATACGCTGTGGGGCTTGCCTGGACGCTTGCCCGTTCGACGCAATAGCTGTGCAGCCGGGGCAAAAGGGGTGAACATGGCGGATAAACATGAGATCCTGTCGCGACATCCAAGGTGCGAGGATCGCCTGCTGGCCATCCTGCACGAACTGCAGGAAGCCAGTGCAGACAACGCTCTTACACGAGAAGACCTGGTGCTGGTGGCCGAGCACCTCGGATTGCCGTTTTCGCGTGTACACGATGCGGTCACATTCTACTCCATGTTCAGCCTGCAGCCGCGCGGACACCATCTGATTCGCCTGTGTGACTCCCCACACTGCCACCTTGCAGGCTCTTGGTCAGTGCTGGAGGAACTCCAGCGTCTGCTTGGGGTGAAGGTCGGAGAGACAACCGAGGACGGGCTGTTCACGTTGGAGCTCACCAGTTGCCTTGGCGTCTGTGGGGTGGCGCCCGTGATGATGGTGGATGAGGAGATGGTAGGCAACCTGACGCCGCAGAGACTGCAGGAAGTGATTGACAGGTATCGGGAGGGTCTATGAGACTGGCACGGGCCCATGTGTTGGTCGGCGTGGATGATGAGGCTCGCCTTGCCGGTGTCGATGAGGTCATCGCTAAGCTGAGAACAGCCTTGGAGGAGACTGGTCTCTCGGATGAAGTACAGTTGGTCGAAACGGGCACTTTGGGAGTATCTGGGCACGGTGTGGTCCTGGTGGTATACCCAGAGGGTGTGTACTACGGCGATGTGACCCCCGGGTGTGTATCCCAGATCGTCGAGGAGCACTTGCTCAAGGGCAGGCCTGTGGAATCGCTTCGACTGCCCAGCGCCGCGCCAGCGCTGCGGCCGGCAGACGTGTACCAGCGGCAGATCCGGGTGGTCCTGCGTAACTGCGGGCTTATCGATCCGGGGAGCATCGATGAGTACATCGCTGCAAGTGGATACGAAGCGTTGGGCAAAGCGTTGACGGAGATGGAGCCTGCGGAAGTGATCTCTGAGGTGAAGAACTCCGGGCTCCGCGGTCGCGGTGGAGCGGGCTTTCCCACGGGGCTGAAGTGGGAGCTGGTGCGACGCGCTGCCGAAAGACCTAAATACGTTGTGTGTAACGCTGACGAAGGGGAACCTGGCACCTTCAAGGACCGCCTCATTCTAGAGGGTGACCCGCACAGCCTTGTAGAGAGCATGGCCCTGTGCGCGTATGCTTGCGGAGCCTCGCGTGGATTTGTGTACATACGTGGGGAGTACACCCTGTCCATTGCCCGGATGCAGAAGGCCATACAGCAGGCCCGGGAATATGGCTTGTTGGGGAAAGAAATCATGGGCTCTGACTTCGCGTTCGACATGGAGGTGCGGCCAGGTGCGGGAGCTTACGTGTGCGGAGAGGAGACATCCCTTCTCGAATCGCTGGAGGGCAAGCGCGGATGGCCCCGCATGCGTCCGCCATATCCAGTCACCCACGGCCTTTGGGGTCGGCCGACAGCGCTGAACAACGTGGAGACGCTGGCCAATGTGCCAGGGATCATCGAGCGAGGCTCGGAATGGTACAAGAGCCTGGGCACTTCCGCCTGCAGTGGGACGAAGGTGTACACGATACTCGGCCACGTCCGCTTCCCCGGACTGGTCGAAGTGGAGATGGGAACCCCCCTGCGCTCTCTGGTGTTTGACCTGGGAGGAGGACTCCCGCAAGGTCGCGCCCTGAAGGCCGTGTTAGTGGGCGGGGCCGCAGGAGCGTTCGTCTCCCCCGAGGCACTGGACGTGTGCATGGACTATGAGTCGCTGCGCGACTGGGCAGCTGCACTGGGGTCGGGAGCGATCTTGGTAATGGACGACTCTTCATGTATGGTGGACATGCTCGGCTCGGTGCTCAGATTCTTCCGGCATGAATCCTGTGGGCAGTGCGTCCCCTGTCGGGCGGGTACCGACCGCTTGGTGTCCCTATGGGAGGCAGTACGTCACGGTCGTGCAACTGAAAGGGCGCTAGACGAGATGGAACATCTGGCGACCGCGATGCAGGAGACCTCTCTGTGTCCACTAGGCCAGTCCGTCATCCTTCCGGTACGAACTGCGCTGAAGGGGTTCCGAGGGGAGTTCGTGGCGCACCTGAGAGGCGAGGGGTGCCCTGTTTGCGCAACGCAGAGAGAGGTGGCTACGGGATGAAGCTCACGTTTGCTGGGGCAGCGGAGATGGTCACAGGATCATGCTTCCATGTGGAGGTTGGTGGAAGGCAGATGCTGATTGACTGTGGCATGTTTCAGGGCCTGCCAGAAGTGGAGCAGCGTAACTACGAACCGTTCCCCTTTAACCCCAAAGATGTTGACTGGCTGCTTCTTTCTCACGGTCACTTGGACCACCTGGGACTGATTCCCCGCTTGGTGCGGGAAGGCTTCCGAGGGAAGATCGCCAGCACAGTTCCCACAGAGGAGATCGCTCGCATCATGCTCATGGATGCGGCCAAGGTACAAGAGGAGGAGGAGAACGGCCCCCTGTATACGGCAGAAGACGCCTTGGCTGCGCTCGATCGCTTTCAGCTCACGTGCGAGTACGGAGAGCCTGTAGCGCTGGATGGGGCGACGCAGGCAGTGTTTCATGATGCAGGGCATATATTGGGGGCTGCGTTCATCGAGCTCCGCGCCGAGGGCAAGACGGTGGTCTTCTCCGGAGACTTGGGAAACCGGGGGAAGCCGTTGGTCGAGGACCCCAGCTACCCGCCCAAGGCTGATCTACTCGTGCTGGAGTCGACTTACGGAGACCGAGTACACAGGCCCGTAGACGAATCGGTGGAGGCGTTGCATCAAGCGGTGATGGAGACCTTTGAGGCGGGTGGCAACGTGATCATTCCCTCGTTCGCATTGGAGAGGACTCAGGAGGTTCTGTACATCCTGTTCACCTTGTGGAGAGAGAGCGCGCTGCCGCGCTGCCGGATCTTCCTGGACTCACCTCTGGCCACAGCCGCCACCAAGATATTCGACAAGTTCGCCGAACGCTTTCCTGAGCCTGCCAGAAAGCTATTCCGCAAGAAGAGCGACCCATTCGACTTTGAGCTCCTCGAGTACACGCTTACCCGGCAGGCGTCGAAGCGGATACCGGTGGACGAAGGACGGTGCATCATCATCGCCGGGTCGGGCATGTGCACGGGTGGGCGTGTCCTCCATCACCTGCGGAAGCAACTCCCGTTGCCCAACTCCTCGGTTGTGTTTGTCGGCTATCAGGCCGTGGGAACGTTGGGGAGGGAGATCTCAGAGGGAGCGCTGAAGGTGGACGTGATGGGGTCAATTGTCCCTGTTCGCTGCCGAATCTGGAGGATTGACGGCCTGTCGGCACACGCCGACCAGCCCATCTTGACCGACTGGGCGCTGAACGCCGATCCATCGCAGGTGTACCTGGTACACGGGGAGGAAGCGGGGCTGGCCACGCTGGCCAAGCGGCTGACCGACCACGGCGTCTCCACTCACATCCCCCGGTGGCAGGAGAGCGTGACTGTGTAGTGAGGCGAAGGCGGTGCGGACCACTCCGTCGGGGAGGGTTGCCCGCACCGCCGTTTGCTCATCGACTCTCGATCTCCTCGAGGAGTTCAGCCGCCAGTTCTTGGGCCATCGCGTTATACAACGGGTAGGCTTCTCCGATCGGTTCGTCCAGGATGCTTTGCAGGACACGCTTCGCCGCGTCCCACCTTCCAGTCTCCATCAGGTAGAACTCGACGAAAAACAACCGGTTCTCGAAGTACTCATGCACGCTCGCATCGATGGGGCCATGTGGGCAGAAATCGGGCTCGTCCACGATGTGACAGAAGTATTCAATTGATCTATCGAGGTCCTGTACGTAGCGGCCCATTCCGGCAAGGCTAATCATGGCCCTCTCGGCAGCCGAGCTGGGAAGGCCGCTCCAGAACGCTCCCAGCGACCGGTAGGCCCCATAGCACATGTAGGCTGGCTCAAGCTCGAGAACGCGCAGGGCGAGAGCTTCGGTCTTTGGAGGGACACGCCCGGTCACTGCCCCCAACACGTCGAACTCTGCTGCTCGCAGCCAGTTGGCCATCGCCCAGTACAAGGCTGCAACATCTGTTTCAGCCTGAACTGCCGCGGCGTAGTCGGGCTCCAAAGCGGCGAATTCAGCGTTCATTCGCAAGCTCTTCAGCCCCCAGTGTTTCCCCTTCAGATACGTCTGACGGGCATCTTGGCTCCCCTCCGCGAGGAACGCATCGGCCAGGGTGTAGTAACACTGGCTGAGTTTGTTCACCACATCGCGCAGGTCAGGGTCCACAGGGAACACGTTAACTGCCCGCTC
>CAZEYM010000014.1:3968-51879 GCA_964516385.1 uncultured Thermotogaceae bacterium | reverse complement strand
AGCTCTCCCAGTATGCCCTGGTTCAAGGTGGCTACCTCTCCGACCCGTTCGGCGAGGGCGTGATCGCCATGTTCGTGGACACCTCTGCCGGCTACCCGTACAACCTGAGCGCCGCTGAGGGCGGAGGGTACGAGATGGGCGTGTCTACTGTTCCCTACAGGGGCAAGCAAGCGTCCATGGTCCAGGGGACGAACCTGGCCATATTCGACATGGGGCAGAGTGAAGCCCAGGTCGAAGCTGCGGCCCGGCTCATCGAGTACCTCCTCCGGCCGGAGAACACCATCTACTGGGCCATCGAGACCGGCTATCTCCCGGTGACCACCACGGCGTTGGAGTCGGACGACTGGCAGGCCTTCTGCGAGGAGAACCCCGAGCAGGCGGTCATGACCGAGCAGTTCCTCACCGGCGGGTTCGGCCAGCTTCTGCACCCGGAGTACTGGGACATGCGGGAGATCATGATCGAGTACTACGAGCTTCTGCTGTTGGGCGAGATGGGCCCGGAGCAGGCTCTAGACGCACTGGCCGACGAGATCGAGTGGCTGATCCAGTAACAAGGGGAACATGGAGGAGGGGGCTTGCGTCCCCTCCTCCCTCTTTCACACGATGGCGGCACGCAGAGGCCTGAGGAACCCGAAGCTCTGGCGGGAGTCCGGGGAGGCGTACCTGTACCTCCTCCCGGCCTTCTTCATCATGAGCTTGTTCACGTTCTATCCGTTCATCAATGCCATCCTATTGAGCTTTCAGGAAGTGAGCCTGGTGAAGCGCGTTCACGGCGAGCTGGTTCCCTTCTACCGCGAGTTCGTCGGCCTGAGCAACTTCCGCGTCCTGTTCAACGACAGACACTTCATCCAGGCCCTCGTTCAGACTTCGATCTACGTCGGGGTCTCAGTGCCGCTGACGCTGGGACTGGCTGTACTCCTCGCCACGGCTCTGAACCAGGCCCTCCGTTTGCGGCCTTTCTTCCGATTGGCCTATTTCATCCCCTACATTACCCCGGTGGTGGCGTTGGCCATGGTGTGGAGCTGGATCTACCACGACCGCGTGGGGCTGCTGAACTACCTCTTGCAGCTGATTGGACTCAGCCGCATCAGATGGCTCAACGACCCGTCGTTCGCTCTGCCGTCGATTATCCTGTTCAGCGTCATGCGCTACGTGGGCTACCAGTCCTTGATTCTGCTTGCGGGGATGCAGAACATCGACCGCACATACTATGAAGCGGCCAGGGTGGACGGCGCCACGTCAATGCAGACTTGGCACAGAATCACTCTGCCCCTCCTTACTCCACAGCTCTTCTTTGTGTTTTTGATCTCACTCATGGGTGCCTACAGGATATTCGACGAGGTGTTCATCTTGTTCGCCGGCACCGCCGGTCCCATGGGCAGTGCCCGCACTATCGTCATCTACTTGTTCCAGCAGGCCTTCGTCAACTTCCGCTTCGGCCGGGCAGCCGCTGCGTCGGTGGTGCTATTCGGTATCATATTCGTGCTGGCGTTGTTCCAGGTAACCGTGACCCAGCGCAGAGTCCACTACGATCAATAACGATAGGCTGGCCCGCTTGGCTCGGAAGGAGGACACATGTATAGAAGACTCCTGATGCCGCTCCTCTTGCTCGTTTGGGCACTGGCGGCGATGGCAACAGGTCCAGAGGACGCCTTGGAGGTGCACGTGTTACGCCCACTGGACGGGGACACGATCAACGTACGCTTAGCTGACCCACCCCCAGGCGTGTGGGTGCGGGAGAGAGTGCGCTTACTGGGGATCGACGCTCCAGAGTTGGGAGAGCCCTTCGCCGACGAAGCCACCCGACTCCTGCGAGAGCTGGCCCGGCTGGGAGAAACACGCCTGGAGATCGATCAGCAACTTAGGGACACACATGATCGCCTTCTCGGTCACCTGTGGGTGCAGGTGGACGGAACGTGGCTGCTAGTCGGAGAAGAGCTGCTGAAGGCAGGCCTAGCGCGGACGTTGTTCATCCCGCCGAACGACCGGTACTGGGACAGAATGCGGCAGGCGGAGCTCCGGGCGCAGATCGCAGGGGCAGGGCTGTGGGGAGCCTACACGGAACCCCTCACCTTGCGAGCTTTGGAGAAGGACCCCGCGGGCTACGTCACCGAAGTGCTGACCGTGCGATTCGAGCTCGCGAGGGTGGAGATGTCCTCTGCAGGGACGACCCTGCATGCTGGCGGTTCGCGATATGGCTTTCACGCGATAGTGGAACCGACGGCGTGGGAAGACCTGGCCTCCAGAGTGCAAGGAGCAATCGGAAGCAGGTTCGATGTCAGGGGAGTGCTCGACTGGCACAGGCTGGAGGAAGGTCCTTTAGTCCGGGTCGAAATAGGCGACCAGCTTGACCCAGTGCAGGAGTGGCCTCGGGGGGCGTTCGTGCACGGTCCCTTCGTAGGAGCGCCCGAGACAGAAGCGGCGACCGTTTCTTGGACGGCAAGCCCCCCGCTTCCGGCGCGCGTGGAGTACACCGCCTGGGATCGCTACGAGGAGACAGGAGCTTTCCACGCCTCCGTTCATCACGTGCCCGAGGGGGAGCAAGACGGACAGACAGAACACGTCCGGTTGGAGGAGCTCGACCCGGCCACCCGTTATGCCTACCGCGTCATCCTAGAAGGTGATGAGGGAGAACAGACAAGCCCTGTAGGAGCATTCCGTACCGCTCCCTCTGCCGACGAGCCGGTTCGCTTTGCGATAATAGCCGACACTCAATGGCAGTGGGACGGCGTCAACAGAGTCCAGCTTGTCGGCGAAGGCCTGGCCTCCGATGGCGACGCGTTTGACTTCATCCTCCACGCAGGCGACCTCGTTGAGAGCCCCACCCCCCGGTACTGGGGCCACTTCTTCTCCTCCATGTCGGGTGTTCTGCTGGAGGCCGCTTTCATCCCCGTGCTCGGCAACCACGAGCGCAACTCCCGGACCTACTACGAACTGTTCACCCTGCCGCCGGGAGGAGGGCGGATGGACAAGCGCTGGTGGGCGCTGGAGTACGGCGATGTGGTCGTGGTGGGGCTGGACACCAACGTAAGCCGCCCTGCGGACTACATAGCTCAAGTGGATTTCTTGCGTGACAAGCTCTCCGGCGATCACCAGCACCGGTTCGTGGTCCTCCATCACCCAGTGTACTCCTCCGATGCGATATACGGCCCAGGGATGGAGGGACTGCAGAATCTCTTCCACCCCGTGTTCAGCGAATTGGGAGCAGACATCGTGTTCTCCGGCCACGCACACAACTACGAGCGCATCGAGCGGGACGGAGTAACGTACCTGACCGTGGGAGGCGGCGGGGCGACCGTGCGACCGCTCGCCGAGGAGCGAGTTGCCGGATCGGTGGTCGCTGACGATGGCCACTTGTTCTACACCAAGGTCACCGCTGACGCTGAAGGCATCGAGGTCGAGGTGGTTGCCGTCGCTGAACAGATCGACAACACAGTGATTTCTGCCTGGGGCTTGCTCGACTCGTTCACGAGGTAAGGGGACAGTCCCCTTTGGTCGGGACGACCGGATTTGAACCGGTGACCTCTGCCTCCCCATGGCAGCGCGCTACCAAGCTGCGCTACGTCCCGGACGCCCTGCTATGGTATCGCGTAGCCAGCAGCGGTGCCAGCGAAGGGATGGCGTAAGTGCCTTGGGGAAGGTAGGATCATCGTGATGGATTTGGACAAGGTAGAGGCGGGCGTCAGGCAGGTGTTGGAGGGGCTCGGGAAGGAACACCTCCCGCACGAGGTATGGGAGCGCACCCCTCGCCGCGTGGCAAGCATGCTGGCAGAGCTGTGTGCAGGTATCGGCCAGAACCCAGAGGACCAACTCGGCAGCGTGTTCGAGGAGTCCTACGACGAGATGATTGCGCTGAAGGACATCCCATTCCACTCGCTGTGCGAACATCACTTGCTTCCCTTCGTCGGGCGAGCGGGCGTCGTCTACGTTCCCAAGGCGGGGAGAGTAGCCGGGGCAAGCAAGCTCGCCCGGGTGGTGACTGTGGCCGCCGCACGACCCCAGCTTCAGGAGCGCCTCACCTCCCAGGTTGCCGATGCACTGATGGAGCGCCTGCGCCCACACGGGCTGCTGGTATACGTGGAAGCAGAGCACATGTGTATGTCGCTCCGTGGTGTGCGCACTCCCGGCAGCCGTCTGGCCACCTCGGCCATTCGCGGTCACCTGCGCACTAACGCCGCTGCGCGCGAGGAGGCGCTGTCCCTCATTCGCCGATCCTAAGCCGTTCTATGCGGGGGTCTTCCGGAGCGAGGGGGACCACGGTGAGCGTACGCTCCTCACCATCGCGCTGAGCGCGCACTAAGACCGTTGCGTCCTGTGGCGCGTCCGCGTAACGCGCAGCGAGCTGTGCAGCGAACGCCAACTCATCTGCTGAAGGTTCCCCGTCTACCAGCGCCGTCGGGCCGGGGACTTCCGGGAAAGTCAACACCCACCGCCCGGTGGAGAACGTGGACAGTACGGCGTTATCCTGCTCATCTCGACCGATCACGGCCACCGTCTGCCCCGACAGACGGAAGTGGCGGCCGTGGCGAAGTAGGGCAAACGCCTCGCGGTCCAGACTCGCCGGCCCCCTGTGGCCAAACGCATCCTGCAGACGGCTGGCGTAGCTCTTCTCCAGCAGGACACAACACCCCCCGCTGGGTTGGGTGAACTCATCGATACCCCAACGGGAGGCAAGCTCCAGCTGGCGCTTGCGGGAGCGGCCTTGGATATCCAGCCAATCTTCTCGTTTGACCCAGCATTGGTTCTCCGGGTAGGTGGCCGGGAGTAGCCGTCCGGAGAGAGGACGTACCAGGCGATCCTCCAACCCCGACTCGCGGGCCACCAATTCCAGAGCACGGCGATGTTGTGACATGGGGCGCTGGCCGAGCACCTCGCCGGTAACGACGAACTCCGCGCCTTCCTCGTCCATAACACCAGCGGCCTTTCTCAACAGGAAGATACGGCAGTCCAAGCACGGGTTCATCGCCGATCCGTAGCCGTGCCTCGGTCGGCGAACAACGTCCAGGTACTCGTCAGCAGCGTCCATCAGACGCACGCGGATGCCCAGCCTTTCTCCGGCCGCCAGCACGGTGTCGCAACGCCCCTGTCCAATGCAGAAGCCAGTGGACACATTCAACCCAGTGACCTCGAACCCCCGCCGCACCGTCAAGGCGGCAGCCAGCACAGAATCAAGGCCTCCTGAGAGCAGCGCAATAGCTCCAACCTTTCCCCTGTTCATCACCATCGAGTATCATCATATGCCCGAGTATGTCCACCATATCTTGACAGCGGGTTCACGCGACATCCACGCTGATACGTGTATGTTGTTAGTTGAAAGAAGACAACAAAGAGAGGTGATGGACGGATGAAACGAGCATTGGGATTGGCAATGATAGCGCTTGTACTGTCCACCGCACTCGGCGCGGTGGGGCAGGGAGTACAGGAAGAGATAGCGGCTTCAAGGCGATCGGCTGTGAAGGAGGCCATCGAAAGCGTGGCTCCTTCGGTAGTCCGCATCGATGCAACCCGCCGAGTCACCACTTGGTGGGACGATCTTTTCGACGATCCGTTCCTGCGACGCTACTTCGGCGAGCCCGAGGAGCTCGAACGGTTGACAACCTCAGTCGGATCCGGTTTCATCGTCGAATATGAAGGAAGACCCTACGTGCTCACGAATGCCCACATTGCGGAAAGCGCTGAGTCGCTTCGGATAACGGCTCAGGACGGCAGCACGCTGAAAGCAGAGCTTCTGGGCAGCGACGTCTGGCTGGACCTGGCAGTGTTGGCTGTGGAGGAAGACGTGGGGTTGCCTGCTGCTCCGTTGGGCGAGTCCGTCGACCTGGAAGTGGGCGACTGGGCGATCGCCATTGGAAACCCCCTGGGACTGGATTACACAGTGACCATGGGCATCATATCGGCCTTGAACCGCTCAGTTCCTCGTCCTGACGGAACAGGCTATTACCGCCGCATGATCCAGACCGACGCGGCGATCAACCCAGGGAACTCGGGAGGTCCTCTGGTGAATGCCTACGGGGAAGTGGTAGGCATGAACACCCTGATCGCTCGCAGCGCTGGTGCTGGCATTGCAGTGGAGGGCATCAACTTCGCCGTGCCCATGAGCGAGATCCGCAGGGCGCTCCCGGGACTCATACAAGAGGGCACTGTGACACGCGCCTGGCTTGGAGTGGTCATCCAAGAGCTCCCCGCTGATGCAGAGCGCAGGCTCGGTGTTCCGGCGCGGCAAGGTGTGCTGATTGCGGACACTGTGGCTGGGGCCCCTGCCGAGGAGGCCGGAGTACAGCCCGGCGATGTCATCGTAGGCATCGATGGGATGAGCGTTAGGGGCATCGACGAGCTACAAAGCGAGATAATGTACCGTCGCGTCGGTGAAGCCGTGGAAGTGAGCATAGTTCGCGACAAAGAGCCGTTGACAATTGAGGTCGTTCTGGGCAGGCGTCCAGACGACACCGCTGCTGCGGAGAGGCCGACAGGGGAGGAAGCCGAGCCCCAGGAGGGAGCAAGCGTCTTCGGCCTATCCGTAGCGGCCATCACTCCTCAGCTCATGGATCGGTACGACCTGGACCGTTCGGGGGGGGTGGTGGTCGTGCGAGTGGAACCCGGTTCACCTGCGTACTGGAGCGGGGTCCAGGAGGGGGACGTCATCCTCGAGCTGAACCGCCGGCCAGTAACGTCTGTGGACAGCTGGAACCAGCTGGTAGACGAGCTGGATGAGCACGCCGATGCCGTACTCACAGTGCTCCGAGGGGAGCACCGGCACTTTATCTTCCTACCGTAGAGCGGTTACAATGGGCGTGTAGTCGGAGAGTAGCGCAGCTTGGTCAGCGCGCAGCGTTCGGGACGCTGAGGTCGGCGGTTCGAATCCGCCCTCTCCGACCAGCTACAAGCAGGAAGGGAGAATCGCACAGTGAAGGTCTATATCAGCGCAGACATCGAGGGCGTAACCGGCGTCTGCCACAGAGATGAGACCCACAAGGACAAGGCCGATTTCCAGCATTTCCGCGATCAGATGGCTGCTGAGGTGGCTGCGGCGTGCCGTGGAGCCCTGTCTGCGGGAGCAAGCGAAGTCTGGGCAAAGGACGCACACGGCTCAGGTCGTAACCTGCGCCCCGGCGACCTCCCCCGGGGTACCCGCCTGATCCGGCAGTGGAGCGGAAGCCCCCTCAGCATGATGCAGGAGATCCAGCAAGGGTTCGCCGCTGCGCTGATGGTCGGGTATCACTCAGGCGCCTCGTCGCCCGGGAACCCTCTGTCGCACACCTACTCGGGAGATGCGGCTGAGGTGGAGCTGAATGGGCGCAAGGTATCGGAGTTTGCGCTCAACGCGTTCGCCGCCGCCATGTATGACGTCCCCACCGTGTTTCTCTCCGGCGACGCTGCATTGTGTGAGACCGCCCGCGCTTTGATACCGCAAATCACGACAGTAGAGGTCATGGAAGGCATCGGTGCTTCCACGGTAAGCATCCACCCGGAGGAAGCTACGGAGAGGATCGAATCGGGGGTGCGCGACGCCGTGAGCGGGAAGCTGGGCGATTGCCTGCCCGCACTGCCCGAGGAGTTCTCCCTGCGGGTCCGTTGTCGGAGGCATGAGAAGGCTTTCCAGCTTGGGCATTATCCCGGAGCTCGACAGGTGGATCCGGTAACGGTGATCCTCGAGTCAAAGGACTACGCAGACATCCTCAGATTCCTCCTGTTCACCCTTTAGGCTGGCGCGGGTCTTTGGGCAAGAACACCACTATGGGCGCTTCCTAAGTCATTGACGCCTATATCCAAGGTCCGTAGAATCTTGACTGCCGAAAGCAGTGTGCGCCGGGTCGGCGACTTGCTTTCGGAAGCGAGCGAAGCTGTGGACTGTGAACAGGCAACAGAACGGCCTAAGCGGGTATAGCTCAATGGTAGAGCACCGGCCTTCCAAGCCGGTAACGCGGGTTCGATTCCCGCTACCCGCTCCAGCGCCCGTAGCTCAGTTGGACTAGAGCAGCGGCCTTCTAAGCCGCAGGTCGGGGGTTCGAGCCCTCCCGGGCGCACCAGGGGAGCGTAGCTCAGAGGTAGAGCACCGCGCTGTGGCCGCGGTGGTCGCGGGTTCGAGTCCCGTCGCTCCTCCCACAGCTTGCGACCCGCGCCCGTAGCTCAACGGATCAGAGCATCGGCCTTCGGAGCCGAGGGTTGGGGGTTCGAATCCTCCCGGGCGCACCAGGGCGCGAAGGTGGCGGAATTGGCAGACGCGCTGGCCTTAGGAGCCAGTGCCCTCGGGGCGTGCGGGTTCGAGTCCCGCCCTTCGCACTAGCCTTGAAGCGGGGAGGGGCGTGCACCTATAATGAGCTAACAAGCGGGAATAGCTCAGCTGGTAGAGCGCCACCTTGCCAAGGTGGAGGTCACGGGTTCGAGCCCCGTTTCCCGCTCAGGTCATCCACGCCGGGGTGGCGGAATTGGCAGACGCAGGGGACTTAAAATCCTCGGAGCGCTCGCTCGTGCGGGTTCGACTCCCGCCCCCGGCAGGAGCGGGGTGGAGCAATCCGGAAGCTCGCCGGGCTCATAACCCGGAGGCTGGTGGTTCGAATCCACCCCCCGCAACCAGAAGCGGCGGTGTAGCTCAACCGGTAAGAGCGCGCGGCCCATAACCGCGAGGTTCAGGGTTCGACTCCCTGCACCGCCACAGCGCAGCCGGAGGCCAGAACGAGCGAACAATCAGTGGCAAGTGCAGGCGAAACGCTGTGCTGCTGCTTGCTATGTATTCCGGGGATGTAGCTCAGCTGGGAGAGCGCCGCGTTCGCAACGCGGAGGTCGGCGGTTCGAATCCGCTCATCTCCACCATGCATATCGATACGATCTCCCTCATTGTTGTGTGCCAGGTGGACCAGCCTACGCCCGTGGGCTGGTGGGTCAGGGGTTCTCCCGCTTCGTCTGCCAGACCGACGTGGCCAAGGTGAGATCACCCGGAGACAGAATTCGGGGAACGACTCAAGGCCGAGCAGCCTGGCAGCATTCTCGTAGCCTATCATCTCGACCTCGCAATCAGAGAAATCCATCTCATCCAGAAACTCGAAGTAGCGCGCGTAAGAGAACAGCGGATGATCTGTTCCGAAGAGCACGCGCTCAAGCCCGATGCGGCGCAGGAACAGCTCACAGAAGGCCACACCGTAGAGCTCCGCCATGCCCAACAATGCTCCCGCAGTGTTCCACGTACCCCTTCCCCTCTACAAGTTCAAGATACGTTATCCCGCCCAGATGGGCGATGACGAATGGCTGGGAGCGGCCTTGCATCAGCCTGTGGATTCTCTGCGGGAGAGCTTCCGTAGTAGTCGGGGTCATGTGCTGTGGGATTCGAGTGGAACACCACCTGACACAGACCCCGCTGTCCTTGACATGAGGCCAGGAGCGACTATAGTAGCTTTACGACCGTTCGAAATGTGATTGCCAGGCCGTTGGGTACCCCTCAACGAAACGGTGCAAACATGTAGGCGGTTCAAACGAATGTACCAGGAGGGATACACCAGATGGCCATCGGCAAAGTCAAGTGGTTCAACGATGCAAAGGGCTTCGGCTTCATCGAACAGGAAGACGGCCCGGACGTGTTCGTTCACTTCTCAGCGATCAACGCACCCGGCTTCAAGAGCCTCCGCGAGGGGCAGGCCGTAGAGTTCGAGATCGAAGACGGCCCCAAGGGACCGCAGGCTAAGAACGCCACTCCTCGCTAGACCGGCATCTTACGCCATCGATTGCGCTAGAGCTACAGTGTGGTCTGCCTTACGGCTACCGACAAGCTCTATTGCGATGCGGCAAGCCGGTTTGGGCCGCCTGCGTCGGGCCGTGAACACCAAGTTCGCAGCCTGACGTGAGGCGGCCCATCTTCTGAATCCCCTGTCCAGCCCCCCGGCTCTCGCCACTCCAGCCACCCGCACTCTCTGCGCGGGGCACTTTGGCCCCTCGCGCTCCAGGCATTACTATAAGCTCGCATGTGCTATGGAGGACCAACAGTCACCCAGCTGACCGAAGGGGGCTATGGGCGCCAAAGGCCACTTCCAAGGGGTAGCCGGCGTCCCAGTGAGAGAGATACCTAAGCAAGCCACCAGACAAGAGAGCGACTGGTGGTGAAGGAGGAGTCATGAGGTGGAGACGGGGCAGAGCAGCAATCGCAGTGGCGTTTCTCTTCGCCCTCGGCGGAGCACTGGGCGGACGGCCTTCACCAGTGGAAGCCGCAGATACCGAGACCATAGTGATCCTGCACACCAACGACGAGCACGCAACCATAGAGAACTTCGGGCGCATCGCCTGGCAGAGGGCACAACTCCAGGAGGAGTACGACCATGTGTTCTTGGTCAGCGCCGGAGACATCTTCAGCGGCAATCCTGTAGTCGATCAGTACATCGTCCACGGAGAGGACCTGCGGGGAGAGCCCATCGTGGATCTGATGGGCATGGCCGGCTACGACGTTGTCGTCATCGGAAACCACGAGTTCGATTACGGGCAGGAGATCCTGCAACAGGGAATCGATCAGGCAAGGTTCCCATTCATCCTGGCCAATGTGTATGCGGAGGCGGCCCATCTGAAGCAGCCTCCTGCGTACGTGACGCTGGAGACCGAGGCGGGCACCGTAGTCACCTTCCTCGGACTAACCGAGGTCACTCCAGCGGGCATCCCCTCAACTCATCCCGGCAAGCTCGAAGGCCTGGAATTTCTCGATCCAATCACCACAGCCTCGCAGTACCTATACTTGCGGGAAACGGCCGACCTGTTCGTCGCCCTGACCCACCTGGGGTACGAGTGGGACCAGGAACTCGCCGCCACAATGGGAGAACTAGACATCATAATCGGTGGCCACAGTCACACGACGATCACTAGCCCCCAACTCCACAACGGCGTCCTCGTCGCGCAGGCCGGAGAGAACGCTGAGTACCTCGGCAAGATAATCGTGGAGATCACCGCACAGGGCGACATCGTGAGCATGGAAGGCTTTTTGATTCCCGTAGGGGACATCGCCGGGACAGCAGAGGAGGTCGAGCAGCGCATCGCCTACTATCAGGAGCAGGCGGAAGCCGTGTTTGCCCGGCAGCTCAACCACTTGCTCCAGCCGCTTGCCGGCAACGCGGAGCTCGGCAGCCTGATGGCCGATACGATCGTCGAGGTGCTCGGAGTCGACTTTGCGTTCGCCAATCACGGTGGGGTACGCGTTGACAGCCTGAGCGATGTGTTGACCGTCGGAGATGTCTTCCGCCTGGAACCCTTCGGCAATGACATCGTCGTACTGCCGATGACCCCTGATGATATCCGCTCCCTGCTGGCCTTCTCCTATTTGCGGCACAACCAAGTCGACCTACAGCCTGGAGGCCTCCACTACACGATCACAGTGGGACCCGACGGGGAGATCGAAGACGTCGAGCTTGCCCACCCCGACGACACCCCACTGCAAGAGGACAGCGTCTACGAAGTTGGTCTCAGCAGTTACGTCGCGTCCACCTATGAGTTCTCCTCCCAGGGTGAGGGATTCAACACATACAGGCGCCACAACGACCTCATCGTGGAATACGTGGAGGGCCTCAGTTCCGAAGAGCTGGCCACCTACAGCGGCACATCGCGCGTCCGCGTTGTATCGTTGTCCGACGACACCGTCATCGTGCGCTGCATCAGCTGGGAGGAAGCCGCCCAATACGTGAACGAGACCCTCTGGGTTTACGGTCCCGTCGCTGGGGTGTTTCGAACTGCCTACGATCGGGTGTTCATCAACATCCCCACCGACTACCCAGACCAGGAGTTTGTCATCATGCTTCACGAGGACCACATCTCGTCCTTCGATGAGGAGTACGGACGCGGTTTCGAAAACCAACTGGTTGGTGAGACGGCCTGCGTGTACGGAAGGCTCACCCTGTACCGAGGTGTCCCGCAGATCCTGCCCAACAATCCTGAACACCTCCGCAGCGCATCCTTGAACGCCGAGTGCCCGGAGGTGTGTTCTCCGTAGGCAGGGTGAAGGAGGCCGTTACCTCCCCTCGAATTGGCCTCCCCCGACGGTAAGCGTGGGATGGGCAGTCCATCACGCTCGACGACAGGCGCAACAACCACCGCACTCGGGATGGTCGGCGCTCGGCTCACAGTTTTCCATACGCAACACGGTGGCCCTCGCCACCAGGAGCGATCACCGCTGCGCAAACCAGCCCTCCCTCAATAGGCTCGCGAGAAGATCACTCGGCGGGCATAGCCGCTGGACTCCCCGCAGCGGACGCAAGCCCCGTCAGCCGCAGGTCCCTCGAAGGGGACGCAACGCGGAGTAGCCTTCGTATCTTCCTGGATGGCCTGCTCGCACTCCGGCCGGCCGCAGTGGACTACGTAGACCCAACCACGCTCCAGTTGCGCGCGGAACGTATCGTAGTCGTCCGCCAGGAAGCTATGCTCTTCGCGGAAGCGTTCGGCCCGTGTGTACAGGGCACGCTGGAAGTCCTCCAGTCGGGCGGGCACGGCCTCAACCACCTGCAAACGCTGCAGCGTTTCCTTCCCCGCGCTCAACCTGTCGGCCAAAACCACTTGGCCCGAGGCAAGGTCACGCGGCCCAATCTCTAGCCTGAGCGGTACACCCTTCTGTTCCCAATCATTGAACTTCCAGCCAGGGCTGGGACCTTCTCGCTTGTCAACTCTCACCCGCACCCCGACGGAAGCCACTTCCTGAGCCAACCTGTCGGCCTCCGTCAGGACCCTGCGGGACGCATCAGGCTGATCGCCGCGGAAGATGGGCACGACGATCACCTGTACCGGGGCCAGTCGGGGAGGTAGAACCAACCCTTGATCGTCGCCGTGGGCCATGATCATGGCCCCAATCATCCGGGTCGATACCCCCCAGCTCGTGGTGTGCACATAGCGTAGCTCGTTGTTCTCGTCGCTGAACGTGATGTCGAACGCGCGGGCGAAGTTCTCCCCCATGTAGTGAGAGGTCCCGCATTGGAGGGCCTTGCTGTCACGCATCATGGCCTCGATGGCGAAGGTCCTCAATGCGCCGGCAAACCTTTCCCCTTCGGTCTTCTCCCCCACCACCACGGACATCGCCGCGTGCTGGCGTGCGAACTCGGCGTAGATGTTGACCATGCGCAGAGCCTCTTCCAGGGCCTCCTCGGCGCCGGCATGCGCCGTATGCCCCTCCTGCCACAGGAACTCGGTGGTCCTGAGGAACGGCCGCGTTCTCAGTTCCCAGCGCATCACGTTACACCACTGGTTGTAGAGGAGAGGAAGATCGCGATAGCTTTGAATCCATTTACTGTACGCCTCCCCAATGATAGTCTCGCTGGTCGGGCGGATGGCCAACGGCTCCTCGAGTTCCTTCCCTCCGGCGTGGGTAACCACAGCCAGTTCCGGCGAAAACCCCTCCACATGTTTCCTCTCCCGTTCGAAGTAGCTCACGGGGATGAGCATCGGAAAGTACAGGTTCTCGTGCCCGGACGCTTTGAACATGCCGTCGAGCGCCCTTTGGATGTTCTCCCACAGGGCGTAGCCGTACGGTCGGATGACCATGCTTCCCCGGACCGGACTCAGGTCTGCCAGATCAGCTCGGTAAACCAGCTCGTTGTACCAGGCGCTGAAATCCTCAGATTGCGAAGTAAGACGCTTGCCGTCCATGCTACGCTCGACCTCCCCTCCACACGCAGGTCATGTCCTTCCCCACGAGTGCGGTCCCATTTTACCTCTCACGTAGAGGACGCAAGGTACCGCTCAATCCATCAGGAGACGTACCCGTGTTCTCCGAACCAACGCACTGCTTTGGCCGCAGCTACCCGAGCCGGCGTCTGGGGAAAGCCTAGCTCTTGGACAGCCTTGCTGGGGTCGTAGAACATCTTGTGCCGCGACATCCGCAGGGCCTCCGGCGTCATGCGACGGCTGCCACGTTGCAGCCAACGAAGTGCGAAGCTATTCAGGTAAGCCAAAGCGAGCGTGGGAGCATACGGAAGGCGCACTCTCGGGCAGGGAAGGCCGCTGACCTCCGCCAAGGTGTTCAGCAGCTCCTTCATGGTCAAGTTCTCCCCTCCCAGGATGTACCGCTGACCGCGGCGGCCCCTCTCAGCGGCCAGGTAGTGCCCCAGCCCCACGTCCTCAGCGTCGACCACGTTCATGCCCGTGTCCACATAGGCAGGCATGTTCCGATTCAGAAAGTCCACGATCACCTGCCCGGTGGGGGTGGGCTTCACATCCCAGGGCCCCACAGGGAAGCTGGGGTTGACGATGACCACGGGGAGTCGCCGTGAGTACTCCAGCGCCACCTGCTCGGCCAGATACTTGCTGCGCTTGTAGTGCCCAACGATGTGATCGGGGTCCACTGGGGTTGTTTCATCCGCCGTCCGGCCATCCCGGGGCAGGCCGAGCGTGGAGACAGAGCTTGTGTACACCACCCGCTCAGCCCCCGCGCGTCGTGCTTCCTCAAGCACGATCCTCGTTCCGTCTACGTTGACCGAGTAAACATACTCCACCTTGGCCACCGAGAACACGTACACAGCCGCGACGTGAAACACCAATGAACAGCCTTTCACCGCCCGCCGAACGGACGCGCTGTCGAGCAGATCCCCTTCCACAACTTCCACGTCCACGTCTCGCAGCGTTCGCCTGTCGGAGCCCCGACGAACCAGTACGCGTACAGTCAAACTTTTTTCCAGCAGGGCGCGAACCACGTTCGCCCCGAGAAAACCCGTACCCCCAGTGACCAACGCCTTCACCATCTCACCACCTGCCATCGACAGAGCACAGTTGATGGTACCGCATGCCGGAGCCTCGTCTTGGGCAGCAGCCAAGGTAGGATAGAATGGATTAACGAAAGGGTGATGTGATATGCAAGGCGTGTTTGGGAAGTATCTGGATGTAGACCTGTCAGCCGGCGAGGTCACCGAGCGGGAGATTCCAGAGGAGTGGTACCGCCTCCACCTCGGAGGGAGAGGCATCGCTGCCCGCCTACTTCTGGAGTTGGTTCCCCCCGGCACCAAGGCTTCTGACCCTGAGAACGCGGTGGTATTTGCCACCGGTCCCTTTCAAGGAACGGGGCTCGCCGGGGCGGGGCGTCATGTTCTGATGTCGGTCTCCCCCAAGACCGGGTCGATTGCCTGCTCCTACGTGGGCGGCTACTTGGGACACGAACTGGGCCGCTCAGGCTACGACGGAGTGATCGTCCGCGGTCGAGCGGCTGAGCCCGTCTATCTTCTGCTCAGTGAAGGGAAAGCCGAGCTGCGGCCCGCAGGCCAGCTGTGGGGCCTCCACACGCTGGACACTGATCGCAAACTGAAGGAACAGCACCCAGGAGTGCGAGTCGCCTGTATCGGGCCCGCGGGAGAGCGGCAAGTGCAGATGGCCTGTGTCATGCATGACGTGAACCGCTCGGCGGGCAGGCCCGGCCTGGGAGCGGTGCTGGGCGCAAAGCAACTGAAGGCGCTGGCGGTCAAGGGTCACGTGGAAAAGCCTTTGGCAGATAGGGAGAGCTTTGTGCGCCTGAGGGCGGCGTTCGGTCGCTCCCTCGCCGAGAACAAGGGAGCGCAGAGACTTGGACGCTTCGGAACAGCCGGCGGGCTCACGTCACTCTGCGAAACGGGCATTCTCCCCACACACAACTTCCGTGAGGGTGTGTTCGATCACGCAGAAGCTATCGGCGGGGAGCGCATGGCCGAAACCATACTCACCGACCGAGAGACCTGTACCGGCTGCCCCATTCGCTGCAAGCGAGTGGTGCACACCACCTACGCCGGCCAGGAAGTCGATCCCGCCTATGGAGGCCCCGAGTACGAGACGCTGGCTGCTCTCGGATCGCTGTGTGGGGTGTCAGACCTGTCAGCAATCGCCCTGGCCAATCAGATGTGCAACGCATACGGTCTGGACACGATCTCAGCCGGAGTAGCAGTCGCCACGCTGATGGAAGCTTGCGAGAGAGGACTGATCAGCGAGAACGTCCCCTGGGGTGACCCGGAAGCAGTGGTTACCTGGGTGCGCAGAATCGGGGAGCGCGAGGGGCTAGGAGACCAGATCGCCCAGGGACTGGAACCATGGGCACGCTCTGTTGGGGCCGACTTCGTGATGACGATCAAGGGCGTCGAGCTCCCCATGCACGAGCCGCGAGGCAAGGTTGCGCTGGGGCTCTCCTACGCGATCAGCCCCCGCGGGGCCACTCACTTGGAGGGGACACACGACACGATGCTGGAGCAGGACGCCCCTACCCCAGAACTGGGCGTGGTCGAGCCTGTGGACCGCTTCCAAGTGGAAGGCAAAGCGCGTATCTCCGTCCTGTATGAGAACCTTCGCTCGTTCAATAACTCTCTGGTCATGTGCGTCTTCACCACGCCGATGTCAGGCTCCAGCTACAACTACCCTGAGTTGCGAAAGCTCCTGCACGCAGCCACAGGGGAACGCATTGACGCTCAAGATATGCTCGAGATCGGGGGACGCAACTTCGACCTCCTCCGTCTGCACTCTGCCTTGTGTGGCTATCGCGCTGAGCACGACCGACTGCCCGACAGGCTACACGAAGCTCTGCCCAGGGGCGCTTCCGCTTCCCACCCCATCGACCGAGACGCGTTCCGGAGGGAAGTGGAACGGTACTACGACCTACGTGGCTGGGACCCCGTGGGTCCGACCGACGTGCGCCTGCGGCAAGCAGGATTGGGCGAGTTCGTTGGGAGACTAAACCGGTGACAACACCATGAAAGCAGTTGCCTTCATCGGCCACCAGAATGCGGGGAAGACGGCACTGATTCGCGAGTTGATCCCCGCGCTCGGCGCCCGAGGGCTGCGCGTGGGAACCGCCAAGCACGTGGCACCCGATGTAGAGCTCGACGCCCCGGGAAAGGATTCATACCTCCACCGGCGCGCGGGGGCCGAGCGCGTCCTGGTGCTCTCCGACGCCGGTGGAGCTTTGCTGTGGGAGCACCCTGAGCTCCAGGTGGAACAGGCGGTCCAGGAGCACCTGGGAGGGATGGACCTGGTGCTCCTCGAAGGGTTCAAAGACTCCTACTTCCCCAAGATTGAGGTGTACAGGCGGGGAGAGCCCCTGGCCGGACAACTCCCAGTGGTCGCAGTCATCGCCGCAGGACGGCCTCGGGTGCCCGACGGAGTACCTGTGCTGCCCTTTGATGCAGAGGAGATAGCAGATTTCTTGGAAGCCCAAGTTCTGCACGCCTAGGCGGAGCGGATCAGATATCTAGCACCGCCACCCGGTGGGCGTTTTCCCTTATGAAGTCTCGCCGCTGGGCGACGTCGCTTCCCATGAGCACACTGAATATCTGGTCCGCCTCCAGGGCATCGCGTATTCCCACTTGAGCCAGAGTGCGCGTTTCGGGGTTCATGGTGGTGTCCCAAAGCTCGTCTGGGTTCATCTCACCCAACCCTTTGAATCTCTGGATACTCAGCTTCCCCGGATTCTGCTCACGATAGCGAACTAGCTCTTGCTCGCTGAACAGGGACACCCTTTTGCCATCGCGCTTGACCAGGTACAACGGCGGCAGGGCGATGTACACGTGACCGTGCTCGATCAGCGGCCTGAGATTGCGGAAAAAGAACGTGAGCAACAAGGTGCGAATGTGCGCTCCGTCAACATCGGCGTCCGACATGATGATGATCTTGTGGTAGCGAAGTCTGCCCCTGTCGAACTCCTCGCGGATCCCCGTACCCAATGCGGTGATTATGGCCCTCAGCTCTTGGTTCTCCAGTAGTTTTCCCAACCGCGCCTTCTCCACGTTGAGCACTTTACCCCTCAGGGGGAGAATGGCCTGGAAGGTGCGATCGCGCCCCTGTTTGGCTGATCCCCCCGCCGAGTCTCCCTCCACGATGTACAGCTCGCTTTTGGTCGGGTCCTCGCTGGTGCAGTCGGCGAGCTTCCCCGGCAGCCCGTTCGCAAGCAGCGCCCCCTTTCGCCGCACCAGCTTCCTAGCCTTGGCCGCCGCCTGGCGAGCGCGATAGGCCGTCAGCGACTTGTCGATCACCGCCCTGGCCACCCCGGTGTTCTTCGCCAAGTATTGGGAGAGCTGCTCACGCACCACATCGTCCACATACGCCCGAATCTCGGGATTCCCCAGCTTCGTCTTGGTCTGTCCTTCGAACTCGGGCTGCTGCACCTTCAGCGAGAGCACAGCCACCAGGCCTTCACGAATGGCCTCTCCCGGTATGCTGTCATCGCTCTTGCGCAACAGCCGCTTATCGCGGGCATAGTCGTTGAACACACGCGTCAGCGCTGCACGCAACCCTGTCAGGTGCGTCCCCCCCTCTCGGGTGTTGATGTTGTTCACGAAGCTGAACAGCTCCTCGTCCATCGAGTCTGTGAACAGCAAGGCAGCTTCCATGGAGTGCTCGCCTCGGCCGTCGGCAAGGTATATAGGGTCGGGGTGCAGAACCTGCTTTCCCGTGGTGAGATCCTTCACGAAGGCGACAATCCCCCCCTTCACCCGAAGGGTCCGCTGTACATCAGCCACTCGATTCTCCAAGTGGATGGTGAGGTCCGGGTTCAGATAGGCTAGCTCCTGCAACCTGTGGGTGAGCTTAGAGAAATTATACTTCACTTCGCCGAATATCTCTTTGTCAGGGAGGAACGTGATCGTAGTCCCAGTACGATCGGTCTTTCCGACCGGGGTAAGCTCCATCTGCTTGCGGCCCCGCACGAACTCCTGACGGTAAACGTTGCCGTCCCGCCAGTGCACCTCGACGGCCAGGCTTTCCGACAGCGCATTCACCACGGACACACCCACGCCGTGCAGCCCCCCCGATACCTTGTAGCTCTGGGTATTGAATTTGCCTCCAGCGTGCAGCGTGGTGAGCACAAGCTCCACAGTGTTCATGCCCGTATCACTGTGGATCCCTACCGGGATTCCGCGGCCATTATCCTGCACAGTGATTGTAAGGTCCTCATGTATCGTAATGCTGATCTCGTCGCAACAGTCGGCGAGAGCCTCGTCTATGGCGTTGTCCACGACCTCATAGACCAGTTGCAGCAGTCCGTCCGGCCCCGTCGAGCCGATGTACATCCCGGGGCGCTTGCGCACCGCGTCGATATCCTCCAGGAGTTCTATCCTGGTGGCGTCGTAGTCTCTGTTGTCAATCCCCCGTGCCACCGGCGACCACCTCAAACACAAGTATATCCATCGGCATTCAAACTCGCAAACAGACAGGATTTGCGGGTTTTACCCCCGTTGGCCCCTGGCTCCTCACCGGCACGAGCGTTAAGCTCAAGCGACCGAGCAAAGGAGGTTCTGTGCGCCTGTTGGAGTGGCAAGGCAGAGAGCTGATGGCACAGGCGGGGATACCGGTTCCACAGGCCACCGTAGTCCGCAGTCCCCAGGAAGCACGCCAGGCGGCTGAGAGCATTGGCGGGCCCGTGGTGCTCAAGGCCCAGGTGCCTGTGGGAGGAAGGGGCAAGGCAGGCGGCATCCGCAAGGCCGCCGACCCAGAACATGCACACTCCGTGGCCGCCGAGTTGCTCGACATGGAGATAGGACCCTATCCCGTGCGGGAGCTCATGACGGTGGCCGCCGCCGAAGTCCACGCGGAACACTACCTGAGCGTCACCATTGACCGGCGGCGGCGCTCCGCGGTGTTCATATACTCGCCCACCGGGGGCGTGGACATCGAAGAGGTCGCACGTACGGAGCCGGAGAAGGTTCGTCAGGTGTCCATACCCACACTTGAAGGGCTCCTGCCTTTCCGGTTGAGGAGGTTACTGGAACCCGCCCCACAGGAACTCCGCAGGGAGTTGTCCGCTGTGGCGTCGAACCTATACCGTCTGTTCCTTCGTTACGAGGCCCAGTTGGTGGAGATCAACCCGTTGGGGGTGACAGAACAAGGCCTGCTGGCGCTGGACGCCAAGGTGATCATCGACGACGACCACCACGACGGCCCCCAGTTCGAGGGGCTGGCTGAGGGCGATCAGGACCCGCTCGAGGCGGAGGCCAGCCAAGCAGGTCTACACTACGTCCGTCTGGACGGCGACATCGGCGTTATCGGCAACGGGGCAGGACTGGTGATGGCTACGCTGGACCTGGTGGCACAAGCCGGTGGGAAGCCGGCCAACTTCCTGGACATCGGGGGAGGAGCGAGCTCCGACCGTGTCCGCAAGGCGTTGGACATC
This sequence comes from uncultured Thermotogaceae bacterium, assembly GCA_964516385.1. Taxonomy (GTDB): domain Bacteria; phylum Bipolaricaulota; class Bipolaricaulia; order Bipolaricaulales; family Bipolaricaulaceae; genus T3SED10-47. The sequence continues at coordinate 31,814 of CAZEYM010000014.1, read as the reverse complement.
GTCAACCGTGAAGGGAGGCTCAACGCACTCCTGATCAACGTGTTCGGCGGGATCACCCGCTGCGATGAGGTGGCAAGGGGAATCAGCAAGGCCGTAGACCACCTACCCGCTGATCTGCCGGTTGTGGTCAGGCTCACGGGCACCAACGCAGCCGAGGGCCGCACCATCTTGAGCCAGGCGGACCTCGTCCCGGTGGAGACGATGGAAGAGAGCGCGACCCAGGCGGTACGCCTGGCAAAGGGGGAAGCGTGACGCGACTGCATGGAGTGGTACTAGCAGCGGTTATTCTGGTGGCCGTGGGAGCGGCCGGCAACGACTACATACCATTGGATGCCATCACCGAGGGCATGACAGGATACGGGCTCACCGTGGTCGCTGGAGATGAGCTGGTGGAGTTCCAGGTGGAGGTCGTGGGAGTGATAACGAAGCCCGGCGTTCGCCAGGAGTTCATCGTCATCAGAGCTACAGGCGAGGCCATCGACCGCTCCGGGGGCATAGCGCAAGGCATGTCGGGGAGCCCCGTCTACTTGGAGGGGCGCCTGGCGGGAGCGCTCTCCCGAGCTGCTGTGTGGAGTGCTGAGCCAGAGAGACCCTTGGGCCTAGTTACTCCCATCGAAGCGATGCTAAACGTCCTCACGGAAGTGCAGTCCATTGACTCCGTGCTGCCGGAGCTACGGCCAGCCAATGTGGCACCCACCTTGGTGTCGGATCCGGCCCGCCGGGAGACGCACGAGCTCGCCGGCGTGTCGCTGGAGAGCTGGCCCTTGCAGCCGCCCGTGCTCGTCGCCGGCCTTTCGGACAGAGCAGTGGGAACCCTGAAACAGGGTTTCGAGCTCGGCGAGCTCGACTCACCGCTCTCTGGGCTGCTGCCATCGTGGGCGAGCACTATCCCGGGCCTCGAGGACTTGGGGATTCCCAGGGTGATCATTTCTCCCGGGGTCGCCACAGGCAGCGACTGGGAACTGCGGCCTGGCGGTCCGGTAGGGGTAGGGCTGATGGTGGGAGATGTGAACGTCGGCGCGTTGGGTACGGTAACCGAAGTGGAGGGCTCAGCTATGGTGGCCATGGGGCACCACTTCCTCTTCTCCGGACAAACGCGTTACTTCCTCACCCAAGCACACATCATGGACACTGTGCAGGCGCTGGACGCGCCGTTCAAGTTCGGCACTCTTGGCCCGGTGGAAGGCGGGGTGCTCGCTGACCGGTGGGCAGCCGTGGGCGCACGCACCGATCTCAGGCTCCCAGGGATCGATCTGAGCCTGGAGGTGCACGGTCTGGGAGAGGAGCAAACGCCGAGCCGTACGCTGGAAGCCACGATCGCCCGAGAGCCGAGGTTGCAGGCGCTGTTATTCTACCTCGCCGGCCTGGAAGCTGCCGACCGCGCGCTGGACAGAATAGGGGAAGGGACAGTCACAGTGGAATACGAGATCCAAGGAGCGGGCATGTCCCAGCCGCTGTACCGGGAGAACGTGTTCCTCTCCACACAGGATGTTGCCGCCTACATTCCTTGGGAAGCGGCGGTCGTGCTCAGCGCGCTTGAGTACAACGAGTTTCGGGATCCACAGCTTGCGGAAGTTCGGCTGCGAGCTGAGGTTTCACCGGGGTTCCGGGCGACCCAAATCGTTGACCTCGTGGTGCACGGTGGAACCTTCCAGCCGGGCGACGTCGTCCCCTTCACGGTCTACGCCAGGGACTGGCGCGGGGGGGAGCACAGTTGGACAAACACTGTGCGCATCCCTCCCTTCGCCGAGGGGCCGTACGTTGAACTGCGGGCCTACGGCGGTCCTCGTCCCTTGGAGCGCGGCGAAGCCCCCCCCATGCTCCAGTCTCTGGATGAGCTGCTCGCCTACATCGAGGGGATACCTGCCAACAACGCGCTCACTGTAGAACTGTTCTTGCTCGACCCCGTGACTCAGCTTACCGGGGTGGAACACCTGGCGGGCGTGGAGGGCCGTACCGTGGAGATCCCCAACTCGGTCGTGTTCGGCCAGCTGTCCGTGTACATACCGTTGGAGAAGGACAGCTGATATGTGGGACCTGCGCCAGGCAGCGCAGGCCATCGGGGCTCGACTGGGAGAGGTGCGCGAACCCTGCAGCGCCACACGAGCTACCTGCGACTCACGCCAGGTACGCCCCGGCGATCTGTTCGTCGCCCTGCCTGGCCAGAAACACGATGGACACGCTTTCGTTGAAGAGGCCTTTGCTCACGGAGCAGCTGGGGCGTTGGTGAGCCGGCCCGTGGACGTGGGACATAATCTCCTGCTCACTGACGACACCCCCGCCGCGCTGTGGAACTTGGCAGCGTGGCGGCGCCGCCAACTCACAGCACCGATAGTGGGAGTTACCGGTTCGTTCGGAAAGACGACCACCAAAGAGCTGCTAGGGGCGGCTCTGTCCGCTCGCTACAGAACCTACCGGGCCCCTGAAAGCTACAACACAGAACTGGGAGTTCCGCTCGCCATTCTGTCCGTCCCCGACGACGCAGAGTCCATCGTGCTGGAGATGGGAATGAGCGCCAGAGGGGAAATAGCCCGTCTGACCGAGCTTTGCCGACCCTGGGGAGGACTCATCACCGGCGTAGGGGAGGCACACTTGGCCACGGTGGGCACAGTGGAGGACGTCGCCGAGGCAAAATGGGAGCTCGCCGAGGCCGTTCCGGAGGAAGGGGCCCTGGCTTTGGCTTGGGACTGCCCACATCTGCGCGCGCGCATCGAACGCTGCCGAGCGCTGACCGTCCGCTTCGGGCAACACCCCCAGGCCGACTTCCAACCTGTGGACGTAGTCGCCCACGACCCAGCAGGTATCAAGTTCCGAGCGGTTACACCTGCGGGAGTGGTCGACGTACGCCTGCCGCTGTTGGGAGGGCACGTAGCCACACTCGCTTGTGGGGCTCTGGCTATGTCTTGGGCGATGGGCGTCAGACCCGCTTCCGCGGCTCGCTCCATGGAGGACGTACACCCCGTGCCACACCGACTTGAGCTTCGTACCGCTCCCTTCGGCTGGTTGCTCGATGACTCCTACAACGCCAACCCCTTATCGGTGAGGGCGGCCCTGAACACCTTGACCTCACTCAACCTCCCCGTGCAGAGCCGAGCAGCCCTCTTAGGAGACATGTTGGACCTGGGTCCGCAGGAGACTTGGTACCACCACAGAATGGTGGAGGAAGCACAGTGGCAAGGGTTGGACCGCCTTTACTGTTACGGAGAAAGGGCAAGCTCTGCCTTCGCCCATTGGAGCGGGGCTGGAGCGTCAGAGGCCCATGATTTGGACGCCCTGGTGAAGCGCATCGCCGACGATGTGGCCGGGAAGCCCACCGCGCTGCTGGTGAAGGGCTCCCGGCGAATGGGGTTGGAGAGGGCGGCGGCCGCGCTCAGCCAGCGCTGACCCCCGCCTACCCCCTCAACGCTCCCAAGGCTTTAATGGTGCGTCGTCGGCCGCCGGAGGAGGGGCCAGGATCTCCGCAAGCAGGAGCCCCACCCTCGGGTCGCGCCGGAGAACAGCTCGCACCTGCTCCCTTACCTCATGTTCGTGCACAGTTCACTCCCCCCTCGGCGGACGCTGCTGCCCCTGACGGTGCTCGTTGAAAGGCTCCCCGGGCTTGTCCTCTCCCGACAAGCCCTCCCTCATTTGCGTGTCGGCCTGGATGTTGCGCATGCGGTAGTAATCCATAACTCCCAGCTGCCCGCTGCGGAACGCCTCAGCGATGGCTCGCGGCACTTCTGCTTCGGCTTCCACCACCGCCGCGCGGCGCTCCTCCACCAGCGCGCTCATCTCCTGCTCCTTGGCCACAGCCATTGCCCGTCGCTCCTCGGCCTTGGCGCGGGCCACCTTGAGGTCGGCATCAGCCTGGTCGGTCTGCAATTGCGCGCCGATGTTCTTGCCCACATCCACATCGGCAATATCGATGGACAAGATCTCGAATGCCGTACCCGCATCCAATCCTCGCTCTAGCACTCGTTTTGATATGGAATCGGGGTTCTCCAGCACGGCCTTGTGATTCTCCGCCGAGCCGATGCCGGAGACAATTCCCTCGCCCACTCGAGCGATGATCGTCTCCTCCGTGGCCCCTCCCACCAAGCGCTCGATGTTCGCCCGCACCGTAACCTTGGCCACCGCGAACAGCTGAATACCGTCGGCAGCCACCGCCCCCACGCGAGGGGTCTCTATCACCCGAGGGTTCACCGACATGGCAACAGCGTCCTGGACATCACGGCCGGCCAGATCGATGGCTGCCGCGCGCTGGAAGTCGAGGCCGATGTTCGCCTTGTCTGCCGAGATCAGCGCCCGCACCACCCGGTCCACATTGCCTCCTGCAAGGTAGTGCGCCTCCAGGTCAGAAGTCGTGAGTTCCAACCCAGCTTTCCAAGCAGCGATCATGGGGCCCACGACCCTGTGCGGGCTCACCTTGCGCAGCCGCATCCCGATGAACGACCCCGGACCTATCGGCAAGCCCGCGGCAATGGCCGATATCCACAGCCCCACGGGGACGAAGTAGAAGAAAAGCCACAACACCACAATGGCAAGTCCTGCAATTACGAACACCAATGGACTCATCCTGTCACCTCCGCAGTGCGTTGCGCAGCATCCGAACGTCGGACGACCTTGCGGTAGCCTTCATCGCTGACCACCACAACCGGGGTTCCCTTGGGCAAGTATCCTTCTTGACAGACAACATCCAGTCTCTCCTTGTCGATCAGAGCGACCCCCACAGGACGCAGATCGGTGACCGCCACACCAGCCTTGCCGATCCACACCTTGGTCGAGGTCGTTCTCGGCTCCGTGTCGTACGTCCTGCCCTTGAGCGCAGTGGACAGGATCACCCCGCCGAACCGGAGACGGCTCTTCGGGAGGCGGGTAAGGAGCAGCACAGTGCCCACCAGGGCCAGTACCAGCGCCACTGAGACCGCCCCCACCGCCCACAGGGCATCCTCAGGACGGGTGAACGGCCCCACCATCGCTGTGTAGAACCCCATACCGATCAGCACGAGACCCGCAAGCCCGGAAAGACCGAAGTCGCTCCCGGTGAACAGCACTACCTCCAAGACGATGGCCAGCAACCCCCCAAGAAAGAAGACGATGGTCTCCCAGCCCGCTATACCCACCAGGAAGTGAGCCCAGAGGAAAAGCCCAAGCGAGGCCGCACCAACTAGGCCTGTCACACCCAGACCGGGCGTCACCAGCTCAGAGATGAGACCGAGAAGCCCCACCGTGATCAGCAGGGCCGCCGCCCATGGGGAGGTGAGGACCTCGAGAGCTCGGTCGGACCAGCGAAACGTGTAAGGCACCAGTTCCGCCCCCCCGAGCCCAGCCTGCTCTATGACCTCCTGCAGAGTGCGCGCTTCACCATCCGAGTACCCCCACTCAGCTGCCTCGCTCGCAGTGAGCGTGAGGAGTTTGCCCTCCTCCACCAGCCCCTCAACGGCCAGCGCCGGGTCGACCATGGCCTCGCCGACTTCGGGGGGGCGACCACGGGCCTGGGCCGTACTCCGGAACAGCGCGCGAACTGCCGACACCACTTTTTCCGAGGCTTCTTGCATGGTGGATCCATCGAAGTAGACCGGAGTTGCAGCGCCCATCACCCCCCCGGGAGCGAAGTAGATGCGCTCGCAAGCCAGGGCAAGAAGCGCGCCAGCGGAGAACGCTTCTCCATTGACGTACGCAATCGTCGGAATGGGAGAACCCATGATGGCGTCTCGGGCTGCGCTGGCCGCGTCCAGGTATCCTCCCGGGGTGAAAAAGTCCACCACCACAGCCACTGCCCCTGCCTCCTCAGCGGCGGCTATACCTGAGCCCAAGTAGCTCACCGTTCCCCGCCCGATATCGTCCCGCACCTCCAGCACCCACACAGAATCTGCACAGGACGCGAGCGATGTCAGGAGACACAGCCCCACCACCAACGCAAACGAACGTCCATGCCGCATGAAAGATCGTAGGCCACCGGCACAGCCGCTGTCAACTGCTCACCTGCGGGGCGCCCCGTCTTCGTGCGTCGCCGAACATCTGGGCCCGACTCGCGCCAAAAACTCACCACAAAGGAGCCAACAAGCTCTCTGTTATGTAGGCAGGATGACCAACGTAGCGGATTATCCCTTCTCGATCCACCACAACAGCCCGTGGAATCGCCTCCACGCGATAAAGGTCGGCTATCGCTCTCGCGCGACTTGCAGACCCCCACAACACAATCCCCACATCGCCCACAGCTTCAAGGAACCGGTCAATGCTGCTGCGGGTGCTGTCCAGGCTCACCCCGAGCACGACCAGCCCGCGGTCTTCGTACCTCTCCTGCAGGGCATCCAGATGCCGTGCTGAAGCCAAACAGGGTGGGCACCAGCTCGCCCAGAACTCCACAATCACCACACAACCTCGCCATTCGGAGAGGGAAACCTCCTGTCCATCCAGATCTGGCAGCGTGAAGTCCTCCGCTACTTCGCCCCGTTCGACGCCCACATCCAAATCCGAAGACGGCGCTGGGCGGGCCTCACGGTCCAACGGGCACCGAGAATCGGAAGCCAGGACCGTCGCCCCGTTCAGGATCAGCAGCAGTACACACACCATGAGCGCTACCCTGAGCAGGGCAGGCCGTCTTCCACGCATTCCAACTTCCATAGCCGCCTCCATCACTCACTGAAGATAGCCCTGCGCTGTGAAGATCCGGTCGTGGGAAGCCGGAGACATCGCGGATGTCGGACTGGGCAATCGCCCCCCCCACACACACGTACACGAACGAACAGTTCAGCGCACAACACTCGCTAGTGTCCCACGCGAACTCTAATCCTGCCTTGTTCCTCGTCTGCCGACAGCCGTTGGCCAAGCCACAGAAGGGCCTCCTGACTGCCACATAAGTGAGCCAGAAAGAAGGCCGTCAGGTAGCCCTGAGCGGCTCTCCGGACATCCGCAGAAGGAACCGAGCCCCCTGCGCAGACCGAAGAAGCCCAGTTACCCTCAGGATCATCGAGGTACTGCATGTGTCCGGCGCCCATCTGGGTGACCTCGATGGCCGGAGCCGTCGCTGCATCGAAGAAGCGTTGGTAGTTGCTCTCCACAGGAGCACAGGCGTGCAGCCAGCCCACTTGCCCACCCAACTCAGCCCCAAGCAACAAGACGGGGACACGCACCTCGGCCATCGCCTCAGGCACCACCCGGGGAAACCGTTGTTCGTCGACCACCCCAGGAGCTCCTCCATCCACTGGATCCAATGCGGCCACCGCGGCCACACTAGGATGCCCCGAGGCGACAAGCAGACTCAGCTTTCCCCCCAGAGAGTGGCCGACCAGAGCTAGGCGTTCCGGATCCACCAAGCCGGACAGAAAACCCGTCCTCGCCTGTTCCACAAGATGTTCCGCAACGAACAGCACCTGAGCGGCGAGCACCCTGTGGTCGGCGCTCAGAGGCGACATCGGGTAGGTGGGCAGGGCAACCGCCAGCCCATGCGAGCCAAGGTGTACCCCGTACGAAAGATAGTCTTGTCCCCGAAGCATGAACCCATGGTTGAACAAGACCAACGGAACGGGCCCGTCACCGCTGTCCTCAGGAAGCACAAGGGTGATCTCCAGCGGGTGGCTCGCTCCCGAGGTTAGCAACCGGTACTCGCGAATTTCCACCCGGCGTGGCCCCAAAGCATCGAGTCCCGCTGCCGATCCCACATCTTGAGACACGACCAGAAAGCTGCCCAGGAGCACGATCAGGCCGATTGCCGCCACCCTCAGTGTTGTGTTCACACCCCTATAGTATAGCGCCCCTTGAGGACGCCCTTTATGTGGTTATCCTGCCGAGCATGATCATCGGCATTGTTGCTGATACACACGATCACCTGCCACGTCTCCAGCAGGCTCTGGATCGCCTCCACAGGCGGCGGGCGGAGCTCATCTTGCACGCTGGAGATTTCGTCTCACCGTTCACCGCCGTTCCGTTCGAACGGTCGGGGCTGAAGGTCATCGGGGTGTTCGGCAACAACGACGGCGACAAACTCTTCCTCACTGAGCGTTTCGCCAAAGTTGGGGAGCTGCACCATGGGCCCTACCCAGTGGATTTGGCAGGTCGGCGGGTGCTGCTCATGCACGAGCCGTACGCACTGGAAGCGCTAGCCGACTCCGGTCACTATGACCTCCTCGTATACGGTCACCTGCACGAGCCACGGATCGAAGATGGCCCTCCGCTGGTGGTGAACCCCGGAGAGTGCTGTGGATGGCTTTCGGGCAGGGCCACATGCGCTCTGGTGGATCTGCGCACGCTCAGCGCCGAACTCATCGATCTGTCGGAGTAGAGGCACAACCTGTCACCGGCAAGCCCACGGGGTTCCTGTTGAGAAGTCACGTCTCCATCTGGGATGTGCAGTTCGGGCAGCGCACAGCCTCAATGGGAATGCTGGTCTTGCAGAACCCACACGTGTTCGTGGTAGGAGGCCCCGCCTGCTCGCAGAATGCACCGGGATCATAGGGCTTCAGCGATCTGCACGGCCAAGCGCGTCGGGTAACATCTGCCCGTCGTGCGCTCCGCCAAGCGTAGCTTTGCGCCGCCTGCTGCCGAAGGGAGGTCTTGATGCCCTCTCTGCGCCGGAGCGCGACCGCTTTCGTCGGACGGTACCACCGGTCCGTGTGGGCGCTGGTGATCCTGCGGTTGGTCACCGCTGGGGGAATATCCATGTCGCTTCCCTTCTTGTCCCTGTACCTGCACCAACAAAGAGGACTCCCAATGACCGTGGTGGGAACAATCATGATGCTCAGCGCCCTTCTGTCTCCGGCGGGTCGTCTGGCCGGCGGTGACCTCGCCGATCGCATCGGTCGTCGCCCCGTGCTCATGTGGGCAGTGGCCAGCCGCTCCTCGCTGTTTTTGGCACTCGCCGCGCTGATCTGGCATGACGCAGCCGTGTGGGCCATTGCCTTGTGCTACTCAGCAGTTCGCCTGTCGGGTGCGTTCGCCATGCCGTGCATTTCAGCCCTCATCGCTGACTTGACGCCGCCCGAGCAGCGCACGGAGGCCTACGGGCTCCTGCGCGTCGGTTCCAACGTGGGATGGGCCGCGGGACCAGCCATAGGCGGATATCTAGCCGTGATCCTGCCGTACGCGTCCCTGTTTTCCTTCTCCGCGTTCGCTTCCGCTGCTTCCCTCGCCCTGGTGTTCACGCTGGAACGTGAGACCAGATCAGTGCAGACGAGGGAGCAGATGTCCGCTGGCTTGCTGGCGACCCTACGGGACCGTCGTTTCACCTCCTTCGTCGGGTTGGCCATCCTCGTGCTCTTGGTGAGCGGGCAGCTCGTGTCCACCCTTTCCATCTTCACCGTAGATCGCCTGGGCTTCTCCGAGGCCCGCTACGGAGGCCTGCTCACGCTGAACGGTGCGCTTGTGGTCGCTCTCCAGTATCCGCTCGCCCGTCTCACGTCTCGCATTCAGCGGCACCGAGCTCTGGTGCTGGGGAGCATCCTTTACGGGCTGGGGTACCTAGCGCTGGGTTGGCTGCACAGCTATGTGGCCCTGCTGGGGGTCATCGCCGTGGTGACCCTGGGGGAGATGATCTTCCAGCCCACAGCGTTGGGCGTGGCCGCCGACATGGCGCCCCCGGGGCGACGCGGGACATACCTGGGCACATTCGGCCTGGCCGAGGCGCTGGGTTGGTCGGCGGGGCCGTTCTTGGGAGGAGTGCTGCTCGACGCGTTCCCCCGGGAACCCGCCTTGATGTGGGGTGCCATAACATCTCTCGCCTTCATCGCGGCCTTGGGGTTCATCGCCTGGAGGAGGGACACAGGAGCCTTACCGAAGGGCCGCTGACGTGTCATCGATATTACCCTCGCAGGGGACAAAGTCCCTGGGAGGGAACCCCGCTCAGGGATACTGTGTTGATCAGGTGATGGACGATGAGCAAGGGAATGCTGGGTGTGCTGGTGGTGTGCGCGGTCCTGTTCACCGGAGCGGCTGAGCAGTCTCCCCACGGCCCGATTGTGATCCGCTCGGACGACGACTTCACTGCCGAGCGCGGGGTGGTCTCAGGCAAGGGATTGCCTGGCGATCCATATGTCATCGAAGGTTGGTGCATCGACGCCGATGGGGAAGATCACGGGGTGTTGATCCACAACACCACCCGAACCTTCGTCATCCGCAACGTGTCGATCCGCGGGGCGCGCCTGGCCGGAATACGTATCTCCCAGGCACGTGACGGAAGGGTCCAAGACGTTCACATCGCCGGATGTACGACCGGCGTGTACATACACAACTCCGCCCGCCTCACCTTCCGCGATGTGACGATTGAACAGTGCGTTGACGGCATAAGGATGCTCTTTTCGTCACAGATCGAGCTGGGCCGCGCACGCGTGGAGAACTGCCAAGTCGGGCTGTGGACCTACCAGGTGACGGGCCTGGTTATGCAGGATTCCACACTCAGTTCCTGCAATGTGGGGGTGCTCTTGGAGCATGGCTCCGAAGGCAACATACTCGCAGGAAACGCGTTCTTGAACTGCCTCATCCCTGCCCAGTCCCAGGGGGGCAATCAGTTTCACATGGACAGCCGGGGCAACTATTGGGAGGACCACAGCGCACCTGATGAGGACGACGATGGGATCCTCGATACGCCCTACCCCGTGCAAGGAGGGGAAGACGAAGACCCGTTTCCACTAGCTTCGCTCCCCTGACTTGCCTCCTGGTGAAGCCCGCCCACCTGGGGCTTTCATCCAAGGCAAGGCCAAGGCCCGAGCAAGAGCACTATGCCGATCAGGATTCGTCCTCGGCCCAGCCGCCCACTGAAAGACCCAGGTCCCGAAGTTGAGCCTCGTCCACCGGCGCCGGCGCGCCAGTGAGGGGGCAGCTGCCGCCTGCCGTCTTGGGGAACGCGATCACCTCGCGCAGCGTCCGCTCGCCGGCCAGCATCATCACCCAGCGATCAAGGCCGAACGCTATTCCTCCATGTGGTGGGGCACCGTACTCCAGCGCCCTCAGGAAGAAGCCAAACCTTCGCTCGGCCTCTTCCCGGTCGATTCCCAGGAGTGCAAGGATGCGTTGCTGCACATCCCTCCGGTGAATTCTGATCGACCCTGAGGCAAGCTCAACGCCGTTCAGTACGAGATCATAGCACTTGGCCCGCGCCTGGAGAGGCCGTTCTTCCAGAGAATCCAGATCCGCTCCGTGCGGCGCGGTGAACGGATGGTGCTCGGACTCGAGCTTCCCATCCTCCCCCTGCTTGAACAGTGGGAAGTCCGTAATCCACACGGGTGCCCAGTTGCCTTCGCCCACCATCCCCCGAGCATGTGCCAGTCTGCTGCGCAACTCCCCCAGGGCGGCGTTCAGTGCAGCTGTCGGCCCGGCCGACATCAGCACCAAGTCACCTCTCCGCGCCCCTGTTCTATCCGCCACTGTTCGCAGGACAGCCTCGCCCACGAACTTGGACAGCGGAGAGGTCAGCTCGTCCGCCACCTTCAACCAGCTGAGCCCCGGCGCTCCGAGCTCGACCGCTTCCTGCTCCACTCTGTCCAGTTCTCCCCGGGACAGCTCCGCGCCTCCCGGCACCCGCAAGCCACGCACCTGTCCACCCTCAGCTACCACCTGGGCAAACACACGGAAACCGGCTTCAGCAAACAGGTCGGTGACGTCGACCAGCTTCATCTCGAACCGCAGGTCCGGCTTGTCCGAGCCGTAGTCGGACATCGCCTGTGCGTAGCTCAGTCTGGGGAAGGGGGTGGACAACTCCGCTCCAGTCGCCTCGCGAAACACATAGCTCATCAGGCCCTCGAGGAGCTCAAACAGCGGCTCCGGATCGTCCAGGAAACCCATCTCCAGGTCCAGCTGAGTGAACTCGGGTTGGCGGTCCGCCCGCAGGTCCTCGTCTCGGAAACAGCGAACGATCTGGAAGTAGCGTTCCACTCCCGAGGCAATGAGGATCTGCTTGAAAAGCTGCGGCGACTGCGGCAGTGCGTAGAAGCTTCCCGGCACCAACCGACACGGGACGAGGAAGTCACGGGCTCCCTCGGGCGTCGATCGGGTCAACACAGGCGTTTCCACCTCGACGAACCTGTGCTCATCGAGATATCTCCGAATCGCCATACACACCCTGTGCCGCAAGGCGAGATTGCGCTGCATGCGTGGCCGGCGCAGGTCGATGAACCGATACTTGAGCCGTGTCTCCTCAGTCGTCCCTTGCACATCATCGTCGACGGCGAACGGAAGCGCGGCCGCCTGCGCCAGCAGCCCTATGTGCTCCGCCTCCACTTCCACCTCGCCGGTCGGAAGCTCCGGATTGGGAGACTCACGTCGAGCGACCGTTCCTTCCACCTCGACTACATCCTCCCTGGACAGTCGGTGGGCCTGCTCGAGCTCGCGGCACAGCACCTGCACGATGCCCGAGCCGTCGCGCAGGTCGAGGAAGGTGATCCCCCCCAGGTCCCGCAGCCGGTGCACCCAGCCAGCCAAGCGAACATGCCGGCCCACATCTCGCGCTGTCAGCTCTCCACAACGGTCACTCCTCATTTCCAAACTCCTTTCGGGGAAGATTTTATGCTGAACACCGACAGCTCACACCGAGTGGGCGGCGGGACAGATGCTACGGTAGGCGCAGGGACGGCAGGCGAACAACGAGGGCTGCGGCGAGAAGTCGCTGGCACGCAGGCCTGCCTCCGCTTGGGCAATGGCCTCGCGGGCCTTCTCCACCATCCTGGCAGTCGGCCTAGCGCTGCCCACCACTACCTCCGGTGTGAGAAAACGCAGCTGCAGCTCTTCCGGCGGCGCGCCGAACAGACGTTCGTAGGCCAGAGCGTAGATAGCCAGCTGCAGAGATTCCCGTACGCGGCGGTTGGCGTCCTGCGGTTGGGCCAAGCTGGTCTTGTAGTCGATGATCACCGTGTGGCCCTCCTCCCTGTCCACCCTGTCCCAGTACCCCACCACCCGCGCGCCCCCCTCGACAAAAGCGAAGTACCTTTCCACCTCGGTAGGCCGTGATCCTTCAGCCTGCTCGAACGCGTAGAAGTGCCGCAGGGCTTCCTCCGCCTCGGCCAGAAGCTGCGCCTCGTGCTCAGCAGACAGGAAACCCTCCGATCGCCAGGCATTACGGCATACGGTGAGTACCTCCTCCAACGGAAGGCTACGGCCCTGAGCGCTGGCCATGTGGTAGGCTTGAATCCCCCGATGTACAGCGTGCCCGAACACCACCGAGTGATGTAGGGCAATGGGGACACGCAGAATGTGCACATAGCGGAACTTAAGCGGACACGTCAGGTAATCGTCCACTCGCTGGTAGCTGAGAGGTACTCTACCTTGTATGACTCGCGGGACCTCCGCCGGGGCGGAGTCCTTCGCCAGCCGCGCAATGCGCAAGGATGCGGGCGCGGCCGGCCGGCGCGCGTCCAGGATCTGCGAACCCAGCGCCTCCGACACGAAGCGAGACACCTTCGCCGGTCGCTTGCGTGGTTGTTCGCCCGGACTCCGGTAGTCCGCCGCCGAGAGTAGATACAACCTGTACTTGGCTCGCGTCATCCCCACATAGAACAGGCGTCTTTGCTCCTCCACATGTGCCACGTCCGCCGGCAGGTCCTCGCCCACCAACTCAACGGGCAGCGCGAACGTAGGCCGCCTCGCCCGCCCAGGGACAAAGTCCTCCACTAGCCCAGTCAGGAAAACAACCCCATACTCCAGCCCCTTTGCCTGGTGAAATGTCAGTATCTGGACCGCATCAGCGCCTGGCTCAGCCTGCCCCACCAACGGGTTGTAGCCCAGCGCCATCAGGTTGTCCAGATAGCGGACGAACCAAGGCACCCGATCGTGGCGGGCCACCTGCTCGAACCTCCTTACCACCTGCTCGAAGAACTGCGCGACTTGCTCCAGCCTGTGGATCGCTTCATGCTCGCCAGAAGCAGCCAGCCTCTCCAGTTGTCCTGTCTGCGCGGTCAGAAACTCATACAACACCTGCCCGGCTGGACGCCGACGGCTCAGCTTCCTGCTGTGAGACAGGTCTCGCATGAGGCGCCCCAGCCTCTTTCGTCCCTCCTGGGAGCAAACCCCCTCCCCCCGCACCGCGGCAGCGGCCAGATCCCCCAACGTGAGGTGCCCGCGGTGGGCGGCGGCTGTCAGTCGAGCGAGATCTTCGGCCGGCACGTCGTAGAGCTCTGAGCTGGCCAGGTGGTGAAAGGACAGCCCGTCAACCGGATCTGCTACCTGTCGGAGGAACGACACCATCAGCTTCACGTCTTCTTGATCGAACAGCCCCTCGCCCGAGCGGCCTCCCAGCACCCAGGGCACCCCTTTTTCGGACAGAGCACGCAGATAGGGATCAGGCCGATATCGGTTCCGGTACAACACCGCCATCTCCTCGTGCGGCACTCCCTCCGTGGCCAACCTGGCCGTCTCCTCGGCCACGTACTCGGCCTCCTCCAGTACGCTTGGAAACTGTCGCTGGACTGGACTGGGACCAGAACAGGGCTGGGCAGCAGAGCGGAGGTCCTTGCTGATTTCCACTGGAAGCTCCCCTCGTTCATACAGAGCCTCAAGCCTATACTGGTTGTTCCTTATCACTCGGCCGGCTGCATCGAGAATCTGCTGGGTGGAACGGTAGTTACGTGTCAAGACGACCACACGCGCCTCGGGGAAATGGGCGAGGAACGCTCGCAAGTTATCCCAAGGCACACCACGAAAACCGTATATGGCCTGATCATCATCCCCCACGGCGGTGATGTTGCGATGTCCCCCCAAAAGCTGGACCAGCCGGAACTGGGCGCGACTGGTGTCCTGGAACTCGTCAGCCAGCACGTACGGAAACCGCTTCTGGTATTCGGCCAACACTGTCGGATTCTCCTCGAGCACACGCACCGCGTGCACAATCAGGTCTCCGAAATCCACCGCACCCTCGCCAGTCAGCAGCTCCTGGTACGAGCGGTACACCGCAGCCAGCTCCCGCGTCGTTACAGCCTCTTGGCCTGCGTTATCCGTCGACGCCGCCCACGACGAGAATGCCTCCGGCGACACAGCTTCGTCCTTCGCCCTGGAAAAGAGCGACAACACCGGCCCCACCATGCGCAACGGCTGCCTGACCACCCGAGGCTTGAGCTTGCCCCAAGGTAGCTCCCACAGACGGTCCAAAACGAACAACCTCTGCTCCCACTCATCCAACACCTGGAAATCGGGAGGCAAGCCTGCCAAAGGCGCATTCTCCCGCAAGATGCGCTCGCAAACGGAATGGAACGTCGCCACCCACGCGTCCAGAGATCCGTAGCCCACCCTGTCGAACGCCCGGTCCAGCATCTCCTCAGCAGCCCAGCGAGAGAAGGTGAACACAAGCAGTTGGCTGGGGCGCTCCACCAAGCCCTCGGAGATGAGAAACGCAATCCGCCTCGCGATTACTGTAGTCTTCCCCGTCCCCACACCTGCCAACACCAGCAGCGGGCCCTGGCTGTGAGCCACTGCGGTCCTCTGCTCGGGGTTCAAGCCCTCCAATGCTTCTGCCATAGACAGATGTTAACCGCTACTCGGGGAGGGCTTTCGCGGGTAGCAGGCCAAGACCCGGAGTAAGACCCCAGGCCGTTGTTGATCCCAAACCCTCCCAGTGCATGCTAGAATGGCCGCGATCGACAACCGCGAAGGGGGGCAAGCTTGGAACGAATCGGCAGTCTCCAGGAGGAACCAGAACTTAGAAACGAGCTCATTCGCCAGCTGCGCACAGCGGAAGGACACCTTTCGGGCATCCGCAAGATGGTGGAAAACGACCGCTACTGCGTGGACATCCTCAAGCAAGTGGCGGCCGTCCAGGGGATCCTGGGGCGCGCTGCTCGCGTTCTCGCCCACTCACACACCCGCCATTGCGTCCGGCGCGCGATACAAGAGGGAACGGGGGAATCAGCTATCGACGAGCTCTTCGATGCTCTACGCTACCTGGGACACTTCTAGGCCGCTAACTGTTGCGTTTCTTCTCCGCTTTGGTGGCAGCCTTGGCGCGTTTCTTATCCACTTTTGCGCGCTCTTTGTCCAACTGTTCGGACTGCGCCTGTCGGCGCACCCTGAGCAGCCGCTCCGCCCAGTATCTTCCTACGTACCCAATGAACCCAGCAGCCAGCGTGACGAACACCCAAAACGCTATTTGTTTCACCAAGTCTATCCCTTCGCTCATTGTATTCCGCTCCCTCTTGACAAACCAGCCGCCCTCCAGTACTAGGATAGCGCAGCGTCATGCTCCTCTAATCCATTGTCCTCTCAGAGGAACCGAGGCGGTGAGCCAGCTTCCATGCAGATCGCAGTCGCACAGCTGAACCCCACAGTGGGAGACTTACAGGGAAACACAAAGGCAGCCTGTCAATCCGTCCACAAGGCGCGACAGGAGGGCGCCGACCTGGTTATCCTCCCCGAGCTGGCCCTGCTGGGCTATCCTCCCCGTGACCTCCTGTACCGATCAGGACTGATCGATGCGGCAGAGAAAGCTTTACGTGACCTTCTGAAGACCTCACGCGGCATAGGGCTCGTGCTGGGACATGTGATCCGCGGCGGGCAAGGGTCAGCCAACATGGCCGATCCTTCCTCGCGTGACTTCGGAGGGGGGAAAAGGTTACACATCGCAGTGCTGCTGGCCGAGGACGGTGCCATCTTGGGTTGCCAGCGCAAGCAGCACCTCCCTTGCTTCGATGTGTTCGACGAGTGCCGCTACTTCACACCAGGTGAAGCCGCAAATGTCGTTCCCTGGCGAGACCTACGCGTGGGCCTTTCGGTGTGTGAGGATCTGTGGTACGAGGGCGGAGTGCTCGACGAACAGTCCAAGGCAGGCGTAGACCTCATGATCAACGTTTCGGCCTCGCCCTACTTCCGCGGGAAGCCCACCATCCGCCGTCGGCTGGCGTCCCGCTGGGCCGAGGTGTCCGGCGCAACCATGGTCTATGTGAACATGGTCGGCGGGCAGGACGAGCTGGTGTTCGACGGCGGGAGCTTCGCCGTACGCCCGGACGGTGCATTCCTCCTCTCAGCCCCCGCATTCGCAGCCGGAGTTCATTCCTTCCACCTGGCCGGCAGCCCGGTGGCTCCCCCCGCCGCTCAGGAGGTGGAGGGAGTCCGACAGGCCATTGTCACAGGGATCCGCGACTACGTGGACAAGAACGGGCTGAACGGGGTCTGGGTTGCCGTATCCGGCGGGGTGGACTCCGCTGTGGTGGCCGCACTCGCCTGGGAAGCACTGGGAGCGGGCCGGGTCTCGCTAGCGTTCATGCCCGGGCCGTTCACGTCTTCAGAGTCTCGCCAGCAGGCCCTTGCTTTGGCCGAAGCCCTGGACATCCCGCTCGCAGAGCTTCCCATCGGAAGCTCGCTGGAGAGCTTGTCTTGCGCTCTGGCCGACCAGGTTCCGACTGAGGGGCTGGTGAACGAGAACCTCCAGGCGAGGATTCGCGGGGTGCTCCTGATGGGGCTGTGTAACGCCACGGGCCGGATAGCTCTCTGCCCCGCCAACAAGCCGGAGATAGCCATGGGGTACAACACCCTGTACGGGGACACTGTGGGAGCGCTCGCCCCCATCGGCGACCTCCTCAAGAGCGAGGTCTACGAGATGGGCCGCCTTGTGAACTCCTCGCATGGAAGGGAGGTGATCCCTCTTTCCACACTACAGCGCCCTCCCTCCGCTGAGTTGCGACCTGACCAACGCGACGACCAGGACCTCCCCCCCTACGAGGTGCTCGACCCCTTGCTTTCCTCCTTGCTTGTGCAAAACGAACAACTAGACAAACTGGCCAGCCAGTGTAGCCGCTCGCTACTCGACGACGTTCTGCGCAGGCTGCACCTCTCTGAGTACAAGCGCAGGCAGCTGCCCCTAGTCATCAAGGTCAGCCCCAAGGCATTCGGAACGGGGCGACGGATGCCCGTGACTAACCGCTACATCATGTAGGAGGGAACCCAGGCAGACTTGTTACAAGGACTCTCCGCACCGCAGGGGTCAACGCTCTGCGCTAGCCAGCTGACACACTTGCAGGGTCGTACCTTCTAGGGAGTCTCGCTGCGCCTGCTGCGGCGCAGATAGGTGGGGATGTCGTAGTCATCGCGCACGGTACCCTCTCTCTCAATGCGCTCCAGCAGCGCCGTCTCGTCGGACTCAGGGAGCTCATCCCCTGCCTGGGCAGCGAAACCTGTGGCAATGACGGTGATGCGCGCCTTCTCCATCCCTTCCTTGATGGTGGCGCCGAAAATGAGGTCGGCTCTGTCCGACAGGGCCTCCTGGATGACCTGCGCGGCATCGGTGACTTCCTCCAACGTCAGGTCCTCTCCGGCTGCGATGTTCAGGATCGCCTTTCTGGCGTTCTTGACCGGGGCGTCCAACAGAGAGGAAGAGATCGCGCGCCGCGCAGCTTCTCGCGTCTTGTTCTCCCCTTCGGCGTCGCCGATCCCCATCATGGCTGTACCCGCTTCTCTCAAGACCGACTCCACGTCAGCGAAGTCGAGGTTGATCAATCCCGGGACAGTGATGAGCTCGGTTATACCCTGGACCCCCTGCAAGAGGACGGCGTCCACCATCTCGAACGCCTCACTCAGTGGCTTGTCTGGCGGGGCTACTTTGAGCAGTTTATCATTGGAGATAGTTATCATAGCGTCGACGTGTTGAGCGAGTTTATCAATTCCCAACCGGGCCTTCTCGCCTCGAGCGGCCCCCTCGAACGAGAACGGCCGGGTGACGATGGCCACGGTCAGTATTCCCAGAGCCTTGGAGACTTCCGCCACTACCGGGGCTCCTCCTGTGCCCGTCCCTCCCCCCATGCCAGCAGTGACGAACACCATGTCCAGCCCCTCAAGCAGGTCCTTGATCTCCTCGCGTGACTCCTCGGCGGCCTCTCTGCCCACCTCTGGGTCCCCACCTGCCCCCAGCCCACCGGTCAGTTTCCGGCCCAACTGCAGGTGTTCGTGAGCTTCCATTATCTGCAACACTTGGGCGTCGGTGTTCATCGCCACCAGCTGCACTCCATCGAGTCCGGCCCGCCACATCCGGCTGACGGCGTTCCCCCCGCCGCCGCCCACGCCCACCACGGTGATCTTGGCCAGACCGTCGCCGATCATGCTCACCCCCGCAGGAACTTGCGAAACCACCCCATCAGCTTCCCGAACAGACCGCCGGATCGCCCCCCTCGAGAGGAGTGCACCCTGCTTCGGGCGAAGTCCCTCCCTTCTACGGCATACTTAAGCAGCCCAATCCCCGTGGCGTAGATGGGCGATTCCACGATGTCCCTCAGGCCGTGAATTCCCTGTGGTATTCTCCCCCGCCTGACAGGCAGGTCATACCGCTGTTGCGCAAACTCGGCCATCCCATCAAGCAAGGCAGTGCCGCCGGTAAGGACGATGCCGGCCGGAACCAAGTCCCTGTAACCTGCGTCCTCCACCTCTTGCATCGCCAAATCCAGGATTTCCTCCACGCGGGGTTCGATGATCTTGGCTAGCTTCTTGCGTTTCACAGCCCGGGTACCGTCCCCGCCGATGGTGGCCACGTCAACGGTCTCCTCTTCTCCCACTGCGTCCACCAGGCAGGTGCCGTACTCCTTCTTTATGCGCTCCGCTTCTTCGATAGGCGTCTGCAGGCCCACGGTGATGTCGTTGGTGATGTGGTCACCAGCAATGGGAATAACTTTGGAGAACCAAATATCGCCGCCGCGGAACACAGAGATATCAGTCGTACCGCCCCCCAGATCCAGCAACACCACGCCCAGTTCCTTCTCCGCCGACGACAATACGGCCATCGATGAGGCAAGCGGCTCCAACACAATCTGCGCGATCCTTACTCCCAGGGACTCCACACATCGCACAAGGTTATGGACAGCCGTAACCGAGCCCAACACGAGGTGCACATCGACCTCCAACCGCGTTCCGGTCATTCCGATGGGGTCGGTGATTCCCTCCTGCCCGTCCACTACATACTGTCTGGGGATGACGTGTATGAGCTCCATATCCGGGGGGTATGAGATCGTCTGCGCCGCCTCCACCACCCGCCTGACGTCCTCCTGCGTGATGATCCGGTCCTGACGGGTAATGGACACTGTAGCCGTGTTGTTCAGCGAGCGGATGTGCTTCCCTGCAATGCCGACATAGACGTTATCCACCCGCATGTCGGCCATGTTCTCAGCCTCGTCCACCGATCTCTTGATGGACTGAATTGTACGGCCGATGTCCACAACGACACCCTTCTCCAGGCCCCGGGAGGGGGACATCCCCATGCCGATGATCTCTATCAGGCCCTCCATCGCGTTTGCCACAAGGCAGCAAACCTTCGTGGTCCCGACGTCTAGCCCCACCACCAGCCTCTCCCGCCTCATCGCCTCACCACCTTCATCAAGGCTTCAAGATCACCTCGCTGCCCCATCGCAGGTCTGCCTGGCGGAAGGCGCTCAGGTCCTTCACCCGGGCAACCTGCCCAAGGGTAGCAAGTGCAGAGGGGAGTTCGCCAATCGGCCCACACAAGACCTCAGGCATGCCTTCCCCTCGCGCCACGACACAGTCCAGATCGGAAGCGTCGAAGCTGGGGAACTTCTCGAGTAAGGTGTGATCCCATGATGCCAGGGCGCAAGCGGCATTCGCCACCTCGGGCGACACTCGCCCGCCGACAGCTCGCACCCCCACTAACACGGCGTGCTCTGCCGCGCCGAGTACCACCCCTTGTGCATCAATCCAAACCGTTCTTCCCCCCTCGAGCTGGACCCGTCCCACCGGTTCCCTTTCTCGGATCTCAATGCTCACCACTCGGGACACTATGCTTCGCGCCACTCGGGCATCCTCAACCCAAGGGTCGCGAATCGCTCGGTCCCGCACCCCCCGCAGATCCAAGCGAAGCATGTTAGCACCCAAAACAAACTGAGTCAACTGGGACACATACTGGGAGGACAGGTGCTGAACTCCCACCACCCGCACCCCGTCCACACGGATCCACCCTCCCCAACGGAGAATCGCAAGACCAAGAAGGGTAAGTGCAACCGCCAAACACAGCAGCCGGCACCCCTTCATAGCGGGGCGATCACGTCCAGCTCCAAGCCTAGCCATATGCCGAAAGTCTGCTGCACGCGGCACCGCACACGTTCAATAAGGGCCAGAACGTCGGAAGCCCTGGCCTGTCCAACGTTACAGATGAAGTTCGCGTGAACCTCCGAGACCACTGCGTCCCCCACGCGGGTCCCCTTGAGGCCGGCGCGGTCGATGAGCCAGCCAGCGGGCGGCCCGTCCAATGGATTCCGGAAAACGCACCCCGCCGAGGGAATCCCACACGGTTGTGTGGCCATCCTTTCTTCGCCAACCTGACGTGGATCGACCACTTCCCCATCCATCATCATCCCCACCGACAGAATCGGCCAGCCCAGCCGCCTGAGCGCCGAGTCGCGATAGCCAAGCTCGCAATCAACGGTGGACAGGGACCTCACCCTTCCTCGGCCGTCAAGTGCCCGTACCCAGCGCAGGTAATGACCTGTGCAACCGTGTCTGGTGCCTGCGTTCATCACCACAGCACCGCCCACTGTACCCGGTATGCCCGCCAAAGAGCCCATCCCATAGCTCATCAAGGCTGCTAGCGGCGTTCCTGCCAACACACAAAGCTCGCTCTCGCTCACTTGGACGCCCGTGAGTCTCCTGGTCGACAAGACGAGCCCCGGGAATCCGCGGTCGAGGAACAGGATGTTCGAACCGCCGCCCACGATACGCCACGGTGTGCCAGTGTCCAGAGCCCACCGCACAGCCTCCGCCAGGGCCAGGGTGTCGGTGGGCCAGTACATAACCGCAGCCGGCCCCCCTATGCAGAACGTCGTGTGGCGTTCGAGAGGTTCCGACAGTGCCACTTCCCCTGGGAGGTCCCTCAGGCCCCGAAGAACAGCGCCTGCGAGATCTTGTGCGACAGCCGCCATATGTCCCCCGCTCCGAAACACACCACCACATCTCCTGGCTCCACCGTCTCCGCCACACCCTCCCAGGTCGCCTCGAGCGTAGGCTTGAATTGAGCATCTCCTCCAATCCCCACCACCGCATCTGCCACCTGCTCCCCGCTAACCCCCGGAACGACCGACTCGAAGGCTGGGTAGATCTCTGTCACCAGCACATGATCCGCGCCTGCCAGTGCTGTGCCGAAGTCCTGCGCCAATCGGGCAGTGCGGGTGTACCTATGGGGCTGGAACACCGCCACGATCCGCCGCTGGGGCCATCCGCTCCTCAATGCAGCGATACCAGCTGCGACTTCGCGCGGATGGTGAGCGTAGTCGTCGACCACCAGGTACCCGTTCTCCTCCAGCACCTCCAGCCTACGACGCGGCCGAGGGGCCCGTCCTAGCGCGGCCACCATGTCTCTCAGCGGCAGCCCCACTGCAAGTCCTGCAGCGAGCGCGCCGAGAGCGTTCTGTACGTTGTGAAGTCCCGGAGCGGGCACCTCTACGTCGCCGGCCCTCCTCCCCCGCAGGCGCAGCTCAAAAACGCTGCGCCCTCCCTTGCTCTCCACCGCCGCCGCCTGCAGCTGAGCGTCAGAGTGCAACCCGTAGGTGAGGGCGTCAGGCCTGGCGGAAAGAAGTGAGGCTGCACCCGGGTCATCCAAGCACAACACCGCTCTGCCCGCGCGAAGCATAAACGAGCGAAAAGCAGCACGTAGATTGGCTACACTTCCATAGGTATCCATGTGATCGCTGTCTACGGCCGTGAGCAAGGCTACATCGGCCTGCAAGCAAGTGAACAGTCCATCCGACTCGTCCACTTCCGCCACAAACAGGGGATGGCTGCCGAGCTGTGCCGCTTCCATCCCGGGGACGTCCCCGCCCAAGTAGTGCCCCACCGGGCCCACGAGAGTGCGCAACAGATAGGCCGCCCAGGTGGACACGGTGGTCTTGCCATGCGTCCCCAACACGGCCAAGAACTGCCGGCTGTCCACAATCCCCCCCAAGGCAGGGAGCCTCGGCCACAGCGAGACACCTCGTTGCCTCGCCGCCTCCACCTCCGGATTGGCAGCGGGCACCGCCGAAGAGTAGATGAGATCAGTCGTTCCGTAAGGCAAATGCTGGGGGGAGTGTCCTGTGTAGACCTGGGCCCCCGCACTAGTGAGCGCCGCCAGGCGCGGAGAACGCCTGATGTCAGAGCCCGACACCTCGTATCCGGCCTGCACGAGCAAGTTGGCCAACCCCGCCATCCCCTCGCCGCCGATCCCCACCAGGTGAATCCGCCTCCCAAACTCCTTCATCGACCTCTCCCTTCCACAGACACGATTGCGTCCGCAACTCGCTGCGCGGCCGCGGGGCAGGCAACCTCACGGGCCGCATCTCCCATCTCCGCAAGCCGGGCTTCGTCTAGCCACAGACGGGTCACCAACCCGCCCAGATCTCTCCGTGCCAGCTCCTCATCAGTGAGGATCACCCCAGCCTTGCGCTGAGCCAGCGCCCGTGCGTTGCATGCCTGGTGACCGGCAGCGGCGCCCGACCAAGGAACCAAGATGGCAGGGCGTCCAGCAGCTGCCAGTTCCGCCACCGTCGTCGCACCTGCGCGCGCCACCACCAGCCGCGCCCGATCCAGCGCCGCCGCCATGTCGGGTTCGTAGTCGACAACTTCCACATCGGCCACACCCGCATCCCGAAGACGTCGCCGAACCGCACCGCCGTCACACGCTCTGCCGACGACCAGCCGCAAGCGCAGGCCCGGCAGTTGCGCAAGCTTGGGCGCTGCCCGCAACGCCGCGTCGACGAGCACTCGGGAGCCCTGGGACCCGCCGAACACCAGCAGCTCTCTCCCCAGCTCTCTGCTCTTTCCCAAGGCCACGATCTCCTCCCGAACGGGGTTGCCGGTGATATTCACTTTCCGCCCACACACACCCTCCGTCTGCGGGAACGAGACCAACACCTCGTCGGCCAGCCTGCTCAACACTCGATTGACCAGTCCCAAACGAGCATTCTGCTCATGGATCACAACGGGGATCCTGAGCAGGGCCGCAGCGACAACCGGCGCGAACGCAGGATATCCCCCCATGCCCAAGACCACGTGTGGCCGAAATGTCCTCAGAATAGTCACCGCCTGCACCACAGCCCACAGGGCCGCGAGCAGGGCACCAGGCCAGCACCACGGCCTGCCCCGGGGAAGCCCTTGACCGGACAGCGGGAGGAAGCTCACCCAGGGATGTGCTTTGAGGATCTCCGCCTCGATGCCTTCTGGAGTGCCCATCCACCCTGCCCTGGTCAGCTCTCCCCGACGCCGCAGCTCATGCAGGACCGCAACGGCCGGGTACACGTGCCCGCCCGAGCCACCCGCAGCCACAATGACCCTCATGTCTTCCCCTCCTCTACGCTCACACCCTGCCTGGCTACGCCGAGGATCAGGCCAACCAAGGCCAAGGAGACCGCCAGCGAAGTCCCTCCATAGCTGATGAAGGGGAGGGTGAGGCCGGTCACCGGAAGCACGCCCACAACCACCCCCAGGTTCAGCAGAGCCTGAAAGCCCAGCACAAACGAGGCCCCCAGTGCATAGAGGGCACCCAGACGGTCCGGTGCCCGGCGGGCAGTCTGGCAACCGAAGAAGACCAGGGCTGCCAAGAGCGAAATAGCTATCGCTGCCCCGACGAGGCCGGTCTCTTCTGCCACCACGGCGAACACGAAATCGTTGTGTGCCTCCGGGAGGTAGAACAGCTTCGCCCGGGAAGCTCCCAGCCCCCTGCCCAGTAGACCCCCCGCCCCTACCGCCATCATGGACTGATAGACCTGATACGCATAAGTCTCCTGGTAACCTGCCGGATCGAGGAAGGCCAGCAACCTCCCCAAACGGTACGGAGCGACGACCATGAGGCCCGCCAGCAGCGGGACCGTTCCCAACCCCACGCCCAGCAGATGGAACAGGCGAGCTCCTCCGACCCAAAGCAAGAACCCAATCAAGAACGCATACACGAGGAACATTCCTAGGTCCGGCTGGAGGACCAATAACACCCCAAACGCCCCCAACACGCACAAGTAGGGGACGATCCCCTGGCGGAAATCCTTGATGTCCTCCCCCCGACGGAGCAAAGACCCTCCCATATACAGGATAAGCGCTACTTTCCCCAGTTCGGTCGGCTGCAGCGTCGCGGGGCCCAAGCCAAGCCAACGTGCCCCGCCGGGGATCCCGGGGATCACAGTAAGCGCTGTGAGGAGGAACGCACCCACAAGCAGGATGTCGTCCACCTGTGCCCAGTGGTGATAATCCACCCTCCACATGAGAGCCAGGGCCAACAGCCCCACGACGGCCCCCAGCGCCTGTCGCTCCAGGTATCCAAACGGATGCCCGTACATTCGCACCGACAGCGGAAAGGACGCCGAGTACACGAACAAAAGGCCCGTCCACAGGAGGAACACGGACACCACCAGGATCTTCCCTTGCAGTCGGTCCACTGCCACCTCCGCGCGCCAGTCTTGCGCACGTGTCCCCCGATGGGTAGGACCGAAGGCCAGTGACGATCGGCTATCGTTCCGGCCAGAAACGGACAGATGACCTCTCGCAAGGGGACATGAGGCGTGGGAAGCTCAACTTGTGGCTCCTCGTCTGTGTTCAGTGGCGTGTGCCCTGGGGCGGCGCGTTGCCTGCGCTCGAACAGTCAGCTTTGCACAACGTACTGAGCGGGTCGGCGTTACTTGCTCCTCCGCTGCTCAGAGATTCCCCACCACCACCGGCTACAGCTGTTACAGGTTACCGCTGTTCCTCTGAGCACAGACGGCGAAACGCGCGCCGAAACGCCCGCCCGCGGTCGGCGTAGTGCCTGAACATATCGAAGCTCGCACAACCAGGAGAAAGGAGCACCACATCGCCGGGCTGTGCCGCCCGGTAGGCAAGGGCCAACGCCTCGTCGGGGCTGGCTGCTTCCACGTGGGGTACTCCCCAGGAGCTGAGCAACGTTGCGAACTTCGTCGTTGCCTCGCCCAGCAAGATGCACATGCGCGCTCGGTCCCGCAGGGCGGGACGCAGCAGTTCGTAGCCCGCTTCCTTGGCACGCCCCCCCAGAATGAGCACAACCGGGCCGGGCACACTCCTGAGCGCAGACAGGGTGGCGCAAGCGTTGGTGGCCTTGGAGTCATCCACGAAGGCTATGCCCCGCCAGCTCCCCACGGTCTGCAGCCTGTGAGGCTGCCGCAACGCTCGAGAAACTGAGTCCCAGGGCGGTGGATCCTCTCCCAGCTGCGGATAGGCCGCCAGCGACGCCGCCCAGGCTCCTTTCAGGTTGAGCAGCTGGTGCTCCGCCAGCCCGGCGCCCCAGCCCGGCGGCAGCCCCTGCTCCTCGAGGTCGACCACGCGGGCCCTCGGGGCAAGCCGAGTCCACAGCTCCAACGGGAGCACCGCAGCATCCTGCGGCCCTTGCTTCCCTAACAGCCGCGCTTTTGCGGCGAAGTAGCCAGCCATGCTTCCGTGCCAGGAAAGGTGGTCGGGGGAGATGTTAAGCCACACAGCGACGTGCGGGCGGAACTGTCCGACATGCTCCAGTTGATAGGAGCTGACTTCCAGAACCCAGGGGCGCCCCTCGGCCTGATCTACCGTCCTTATGGCGGGCCTGCCGATGTTGCCTGCGACCACAGGCCGCATGCCCCCGTGCTGTAAGATGGTTCCGACAAGGGCAGTCGTAGTGGACTTGCCGTTCGTCCCCGTGATGGCGATGAGCCGGTCGGGGCGACACACACGGTAGGAAAGCTCTAGCTCCGACCACACAGGGATTCCTCGCGTTGCGGCCCCGGTCACCAGCTCGCTGGAGGCAGGAACGCCAGGGCTGACGACCACAAGGTCGGCGTCAAGCGCGTCCTCGGAGTGTCCTGCCTCCTCCCAGCGTATTCCCAAACGGGCGAGCAACTGCCGCTGCCGACTGGTCAGAACCCGAACCTCAGAGACGAAGACCTCCACCCCACAGCGAGCAAGCCTCACTGCTGCCGCCCGGCCGGTTCGCCCGAAGCCCACCACCGTGACCCTGCGGAAGGGTAGCCTGTCCACCCCCACCCCATCCGGTGCCTCGCCCCTGCTCGGCGAGTCAGCCAGCCAGCTCTTGGATTCGCCGCTCCAGAACCATCTCCGGGCGGAAGCCCTCCAAGGACATGTAGTACTCCGCTACTTCATCCAACGCTGCCTGAGGTACGAGCCCCACGATCTCCGAACCCACCACGGGGACGCCCCATCGTGCGGCCTCACGCCTGATGCACTCGAGTACACGGGGGATCGGCGATTTCTTGTAATTGGTCAAGTTCATGGATACCTGCACAATGCCCCTCTCGGCAAGCTCCAACCCAAGAGCCTTGACGTACCGAAACCCTCCTGATGAAGCCCTCACTGCACGAGCTATTTCTTGTGCAATCGCCAGATCGGCTGTTCCCAGGTTGACGTTGTACGCGATGAGAAACTCCCTTGCCCCCACAGCGCAGACACCGGCACTGGGGTGCACAGACAGCTCTCCGTAGTCCGGCCGCCACTGCTTCTGCTTTATCTTGTCGGCAAAACCTTCAAACTCCCCCCGGCGGACGGCAGCCAAGTTCCGTCGGGCGGGGCAAGAGGCCGATTCCTCGTACAAGTACACCGGCACCTCGAACCTGTCCCAAATGCTCTGCCCCAAGTGGCGGGAGAGCTCAACGCACTCGGCCATGGTCACTCCCCGAACGGGCACAAGTGGAACGACATCCACTGCCCCCATACGAGGGTGCTCGCCTCGGTGATCGCGCAGGTCGACCCGGGCCACTGCTACCTCAAACAGCGCCAACGCCGCCCTCTGGATTCCTTGTGGCTCCCCCACGATGGTGAACACAGTCCGGTTATGTGCTTCATCCGAGTCGACATCCAACAGGACCGCTCCCTCCACACTCCGGACGGCCTTCGCAAGCTGGTCAATCACCTCCTGCCTTCGGCCTTCGGACACATTGGGTACGGTCTCAACTAGTCGTTCCCACATCTTCCTCTTCGCTCTCCTTGTGTTGCTCCATC
>CAZEYM010000014.1:0-3868 GCA_964516385.1 uncultured Thermotogaceae bacterium | reverse complement strand
GTCTCAACTAGTCGTTCCCACATCTTCCTCTTCGCTCTCCTTGTGTTGCT
Organism: uncultured Thermotogaceae bacterium; assembly: GCA_964516385.1. GTDB lineage: Bacteria > Bipolaricaulota > Bipolaricaulia > Bipolaricaulales > Bipolaricaulaceae > T3SED10-47. The sequence continues at coordinate 3,818 of CAZEYM010000014.1, read as the reverse complement.
CCATCAGCAAGATCAAAGCCTCGGCGACCTTGTCCCCCTCTACCTCTGCGCGCACCTGCACCCGTATGAGCGGGCCTCTTCGCCTCTGAAGCGCTGCACGGTAGGTGACAACGTCGCCCGGCACCACCGGCCGGTGGAACCGGGCGCGATCCACGCCGGCAAGCCAAGCCATCCTCCCACCCCGCAGCAGCAACCCGGCGGTCTGGGCCATCCCCTCCACCAACATGGTTCCGGGCATCACCGAGGGGTAGGGAGGCCGGAAGTGGCCCTGGAAGAACGGCTCGTTCACCGTGACACACTTGCGTGCCACCACCTCACCCTGCCCCTGGGCTGTAACCCGGTCGATCATCAGGTAGGGATAACCCAGGGGCAGCCGGCGCTTCAGGTCCTCAATGTCCAAGGCTCTTTCCTATGTGAGGCTCAAAACAGCTGCTCAAGGAGTGGCTTCACCTCATCGGTTATGTCCGCTATCCTGTCCCGGTCCCAGTAGACGATGACCTCCCTCTTCCTCAGGGCAAGATCATAGCCCTCGTCCCGCGCCACCTGCTGCGAGAGCTCCACGATCTTGGCCGCCGCCGCTTGGGTGAGTGCATCGTCCAGCTGCTGTATCGGCGGCTGCAGCGCCTGTAGCTGTGCCATGAACCCCTCCCGATCGAGGATCCCCGCTCGGCTCTGCTCGCGCATTCTCTCCAGTTCCGCCTCCAACAGCTCGGCCTGCTGCTGGATGTACTGAAGTTCGGCCCTGAAGCCAACGAAGCCGTCCGAGGCCAGCATCTTTTCCAGCATTGCTAGGCTCACCTGCAGCTGCGCCCGCAGAGCATCCGTCTGCAGTCCCAGGTACTCCTCTTCGTACCCGTCCTGATCGATCTCACCTTGGTTGTACCTGTCGCGCAAGCTAACGATGCTCTGTTGTGCCTGTTCCATAGCAGCGCGCTCGGGTTCCACCTGCGGAAGGAACACCTGGAAGAACAAGCCCTCAGCGTCCACAAAGGCAATCCTGAAGTCACTCCCCGGTTCCACTGCCTGCAGCTCGCCTACCTTGGACTCCAAGTCCCCCACCTTCTGAGAGAGCGCCGGGTCCGCCCCGTCCCCGCCGATGAGCATCCCGCCAAGAACGCCTCCCAGCAGGCCCAGGCCGACGGCGGCCAACAACAACAACACTGCCATATTCGTCTTCATCCTACACTCCTCCTTCCAATTCTAAGCCCCATGGTATCAGAACATCGGGCTCATACCGAACTCGAACACCGGAACCCAAGAAGGAGGTCGGTCGTCCGGCCAGGCCATAGAAAGGCGCACGTACATGCCCGCAATGTGTGCCGACAGTTCGACCCCCACAGAGGAAACGGCGTGCGGTTCCGTCAATGCCGTCCCTACATCCCAAAAACCCGCCACGGCAAATCCCGGCGCCAACTCGAACCGAAGCTCCGTATTGGCCAGGGCCAGCCCGTCCACCGTCACAGCAGTAACCCCGCGGACTGTGTCCACCCCACCCAGCGCGAACTTGTAGCGAGAAGGAAGGTCCCACCCAGTACGCACAAGCAGCCGCTGAGCCAGCGCGGCGCGGCCCTCCCACAGGGGGGTGTCCACATCCAGTGGCCAGTAGCGAGAGATGCTCGCCAGCCCGGACAGATATTCCGCTCCCGGAGCAAAAGTCCCCGCCTTCTCCAACCACAAGCTCAGCTGGCTCCCTCGGCGGGGGAAGATGGGGCTGTCGCGGTCGCTGAACGTGACCCCCACCCGCACCGCCGTGCGCGGGTCGAGCTGCTGCCCTTCTTCCGTCTCCCAGGCACGCTCGCTGAGGAACGTCGTCCGCAGGCTCCAATACGGGGCGAGAGGGTAGGAAAGCATAAACTCCCCGCCCAGCGTCAGGGTTCCCTCCTCTTCCCGACGATAGAGATCCGTCTCCACCAAGTTGTACACCGGAAAGGCATGGCCTCGGTAGCCGAGGCTCCAGGTAGTGGAACCGGTTTCAGTAAGCCCCCGGGCCAGAGAAACCGACACGTCCTGTGCTGTCCCCATCAGATTCTTCTGTGCGTACTCCAGGTTTCCGACGATGCCCTTCTCCTGGGGGGAGTAGGTCATGGCCCCGCGGATGTGCCCCAAGCGCTCGATCTCCTCCACCTCGACCAGCAAAGACACGGCATCCCCAACCCACTCCGGCTGCAGCACAACATCGGCGAAGTACCCCAGAGCCATCAAGCTCTGCTCGGCGCGGGAGAGGCGTGCTTCGGTGAGGACCTCCCCCTCCCGTAGCTCCAGCACCCTCCTTATGACCCTCTCGGAAGTGCGTGTGTTCCCGGTGGCGGTTATCTCTCCCAGCACGCCCTCCTTCAGGCGCACATGCAGGACGTCCCCCTCCAGATTACTATCCATGGCAAGCATGAAGAACCCTTCCCGCAGGAGGTAGTCGTGCACCGGGGCCAGGGCCTGGAGGGCCTGGTAGTTGGACACCTCGCCGGAGGGGAGCTCCAGCAGCCGCCCCGCTACCCGCTCCTGGGACAGCGTTTGCAGCCCGGTGAGCTCGATCTTGGAGACCCGGGCCGGCGAAGGAAGCACTGTGCGCTCCTCAAGCTTCCAGTGGAGCCACACACCGCCCTGGCCCGGCTCGCCTTCCACATCCACGCGGGAGAAGTAAACCGAGCCCATGAGGGCCCTGTAAGAACCCTGTATCTGAGACATTCGCCCGACCTTGCCCTCGGGGACGTCAATGAGCCGCAGAGCTTCCTCCTCCGGAACTGTGTCCAGCCCGCTGACGCGGTTCCCCAACACGGGGAGCTCCCTGATCTCGATCACCAGCTCGGCTCCCAGAGTCGGTTCCCCAATGTCCACCGTAGCCACGTCGCGCTCGCGGTACGTCTCCACAACCTTCTCCAGCGCCTTGCTGAGCTTGGCGACGTTGAGTACCTCTCCCCGGTCGATGTCGTAATCACGCAGGATGGAGCGTATCTTGCTCTCGGAGACTTGCGGCGCATCGATCAGCCAGCTCCGTAGCACCGCCCACAGTGTGCCGGTTTCCACTTCCGGCACACCCACCAAGACGACCCTTTCGATCACCGGGAACTCCCGAACGGTGAACTGGGCAATGATCTGATCGTCCTTTATGTCCATGCTCGGGACTACCTGCGCGAAATACCCCAACTGCTGAATCTTCTCCGCCGCGCTTCGAATGCGCGAGGCGTCGGTGGGCTCACCGACCTTGAGTCCCGACGCAGCCACGATCTCCTCACGCGACACGTGCTCGTTCCCCGCTACCTCCACTCGCAACAGCGGCAGGGCCTCCTGGGCCCAGATGAGCGACGTCCAACTCAACACCAATACTATGATCCCCAGGAAGCGCCTCACGACATCCCCTCCCCACGATGCGTTCCTTTCCCAGGAACGCCGTCTGAGATCCACAAACAAGATGATAATCGACGGCCCGCAATGGACCAACTCCGCACAGCCCAACTGGCTCCCCCCGACGCCCACACTGGAGGTACCCGGTGCACTCACTGTGGAGATCGCATGGAGACGCCGGGGAGGGAGCACTGTCCCCCCCATCCTTCCTCAAGTGCCCTTGGTCCACAAGCAGGAACACACACGACAAGCAGAATCTCCCGGACGCAGCATGCTTACGTTGCGTCCACAATTGCCCCGCCAAGGAAGTTGGTTCACAGCCAGCCCACAGCTGGAGTCGTTTCATCACCTTCGGCTTCTGTCCTCGTCTGCGCGATACTGCAGTGCCTCGGCCAGGCGCGAGGCATCGATCGTGTCCGCGCCATCGAGGTCGGCCACAGTGCGGGCGACTTTCAGTGTGCGGGAGTAACCTCGCCCTG